>DATJAH010000018.1:0-21740 GCA_035516425.1 Anaerolineales bacterium | reverse complement strand
GGTGCTTTCAGGTATTATTGCGCCGATTATCACCAATTCATGGGCCCGGATAAGAACTTTATCCGGGTTATTGTACGTAAAACAATCCGCAGGATGAATGTCATCACGATCGATCGTTGTGGCGGGGAGCATTCTCGCGGCGCGACAAATTATTGGAGGCGGACGAAATGACGGATTTGATCAAACAGATCACCGGCGATTTACAGAAACAAATTGAGGGTTTCGAACCGCAATACGAAATCAGCGACATCGGCAAGGTGCTGGAAGCCGGGGATGGGATCGCCCGCGTCGAGGGCTTGGCCAAGGTGCAGGCGCAGGAGCTGGTGCAGTTTTCCAACGGCGTGATGGGCACAGCCTTCAACCTCGAGAAGGACAGCGTGGGCGTGATCATCATGGGCGATTACTCCGGGATCACCGAAGGCATGACCGTGCGCGGCACGGGACGCATTGCCTCCGTGCCGGTGGGGGATGCGATGATCGGACGCGTGGTCAACGCTTTGGGCGCGCCGATTGACGGCAAAGGTCCGATCGCCACCACCGGCTTTCGCCCGGTTGAACGAATCGCACCGGGTGTGGTCCAACGTCAGGATGTGGATACGCCGGTTCAAACCGGAATCAAATCCATCGACTCGATGATTCCTGTTGGACGCGGTCAACGCGAATTGATCATCGGCGACCGTCAAACCGGAAAGACCGCGCTGGCGATTGATACGATCATCAATCAAAAAGGCAAAGACCTGATCTGTATTTATGTCGCGATTGGTCAAAAGAAAGCCGCCGTTGCGCGCACCGTTGGTATCCTCGAACGCTTCGGCGCAATGGCGCACACGATCGTGGTCGTCGCGGCGGCTGATGAATCTGCCGGGATTCAATACATCGCTCCGTACGCTGGATGCGCCATCGGCGAAGAATTTCTGGAAACGGGCCGCGATGCGTTGGTGATCTACGATGACCTTTCCAAACATGCTTGGGCGTATCGCCAAGTTTCTCTGCTTCTCCGCCGCCCGCCTGGACGTGAAGCGTATCCCGGCGATGTGTTCTATCTTCACTCGCGTCTGCTCGAACGCGCTGCGCGTGTCGCCAACAAATATGTGATCGTCAAAAAAGATTTCAAAGATTCGCTTGCGACTGCAAAAGATGCGGCCAACGGCAAAGTCTATGATGGACCGATTTCCAAAGATCAAGCGGAAGAAGCTCGTAAAGAAATGAAGAATGCCGATGACTATAAGCTTCTCAAAGTCAAAGGCACAGGCGGATCATTGACCGCACTGCCCATCATCGAAACTTTGCTGGGCGATGTGTCCGCTTATATTCCCACGAACGTGATTTCAATTACCGATGGACAAATTTATCTTGAGTCCAACTTGTTCAACGCCGGTATCCGTCCCGCAGTGAATGTCGGTATCTCGGTGTCACGCGTGGGCGGCGATGCTCAGACCAAAGCGATGAAGCAAGTCGCTGGTCGCTTGCGCCTCGATATGGCGGCCTATCGTGAACTTGCCGCGTTCGCGTTGATGGCATCCGATCTCGATAAAGCCACACAACAACAACTCGGCCGCGGTCAACGCATGCAGGAGATCCTCAAACAGCCGCAATACGCGCCGATGTCGCTTTCCGATCAAGTGATCGCGATCTTCGCTGGCACGAACGGTTATGCTGATCTCGTCTCGGTAGATAAGATGGCGAAGTGGCAAAGCGATCTGCTCAGGTTCATGGAATCATCGTATCCCGAGATCGGTAAAGCGATTGCCGATAAGAAAACCATCACCGATGACCTCCGTGCGAATCTAACGACCGCGCTGGATGTCTTCCGCAGCACCTGGACGGCGTAGATGGCATCTGCGCGTGAAATGCGGCTCCGCATTCGGAGCGTGAAGAATATCTCGCAGGTGACGCGCGCCCTCGAAGCGGTGAGCGCAGCCAAAGTCCGCAAAGCCGTGGCAGCCGTGACCGCCACGCGTTCCTACGCGACCAAAGCCTGGCAGGTGCTGACTCACGTAGCGGCTCAACCCGGACGGGAAAGCCTGCATCCGCTGTTGACCGAGCGGCCCGCTCCAAAGAATTCCCTGGTCATTGTCATCACCGCTGATCGCGGTTTGGCCGGCGCGTATAACACGAACGTGATTCGTTTTGTCACCTCGCACTTCGATCAGTATCGCCTGCCGGTTCGCTTCATCGCGGTGGGGCGCAAGGGTCGTGACCTGCTCATCCGCCGTCGTAAGACCGTGATCGCGGATTTCAGCGGCTTGCCCGCCGCGCCATCCTTTGCCGATGTTTCAGCGATTGGCAGGCTCGCTGTGGATGAATTCACCAAAGGCCAAGCGGACGAAGTCTACGTGGTCTATACGGACTTTGTCAACATCGGCCGGCAGGCGGCCACGATGAAAAAACTTCTGCCCCTGGAGGTCGGCGGGGGCGAGGGACGCGTCGTGAGTTTTGAGCAACGCAGCGGCGCGGCCCCGGCGTATGAATACGAACCGGACCAGCGCGAAATTCTGGACGTGATCATTCCAAAGTTCACCGCCTTGCAGGTCTATCAAGCCATCCTCGAATCGCAGGCGAGCGAACACGCCGCGCGCATGGTGGCCATGCGCAACGCGACGGATAATGCAAGGGAATTGGTCGACGCGCTGCAGCTGGCCTACAACAAGGTCCGGCAGCAGGCGATCACGAGCGATATTTTGGACATTGTGGGCGGCGCGGAAGCGCTGGCTCAATAATCTGGAGGAACGTTCATGGCAAACAGCAAAGGCCGTGTGGTACAAATTCTTGGCGGTGTGGTGGATGTAGAATTTCCTGCTGGGCAAATTCCTGAACTCTTCGAAGCGATCGAGGTGGAGCGCGCTGGAAAAGCGCCGCTGATTCTCGAGGTCCAAAAACATCTCGGCGATAACTGGGTTCGCACCGTGGCCATGGATGCCACCGACGGGCTTCAGCGCGGTGTTGCGGCGACTGCAACCGGTGCGCCGATCCTGGTGCCGGTGGGTCAAACCACCCTGGGCCGCATCTTCAATGTCTTGGGCAGACCGGTGGATAATAAAGGCGACGTTCAAGCCGCCATCCATTATCCGATCCACCGCCCCGCGCCGTCGTTTGCAGACCAGTCGACGCATGTCGAAGTGTTCGAAACCGGCGTGAAAGTAATTGACCTGATCGCGCCATTTACCAAGGGCGGCAAGACCGGGATCTTCGGCGGCGCAGGCACCGGCAAGACGGTTATCATCATGGAGCTCATTCGTTCCGTTGCCACCGAGCATGAAGGCAACTCCGTGTTTGCGGGCGTGGGCGAACGGACACGCGAAGGCACGCAGCTTTATCGTGAAATGATCGAATCAGGCGTGATGAAAGATACGGTCATGGTCTATGGTCAAATGAACGAACCCTCGGGCGTGCGCCTGCGCGTGGCTCTGGCTGCCCTTTCGATGGCGGAATATTTCCGAGATCAGGGCCGCGACGTTTTACTTTTCATCGATAATATCTTCCGCTTCTCCATGTCCGGTTCCGAAGTGTCCGCCCTTCTCGGACGAATGCCTTCGGCGGTCGGCTATCAACCGACGTTGGCGACCGAAATGGGCGAGCTGCAGGAGCGCATCACCTCGACGCGGACCGGCTCGATCACTTCGATGCAGGCGGTGTACGTTCCTGCGGACGATTATTCCGATCCCGCGCCGGTCGCGACGTTTACGCATCTCGATGCGACGATCGCTCTCGAACGTTCGATCGTGGAAAAGGGCATCTATCCCGCGGTGGATCCGCTGGCTTCCACCTCGCGCATCCTCGATCCGAACATCGTCGGCATCGAGCATTACAACACCGCCCGCGAAGTTCAGCGCGTTCTTCAGCGTTATAAGGATTTGAACGATATCATCGCCATTCTCGGGATTGACGAGTTGAGCGAAGATGATAAACTGGTTGTAGCGCGCGCCCGCAAGATCGAACGCTTCTTCTCACAGCCTTTCCGCGTCGCGGAACGGTTTACCGGAATCGACGGCCGCTATGTGCCGCTCAAGGAAACGGTGCGCGGCTTCCGCGAAATCCTCGACGGCAAGTGCGACGATTTGCCTGAGCAGGCTTTCATGATGGCGGGTACAATTGAGGATGTCCGCGAGAAGGCGGACAATCTGGCAAAGGGCGCTTGATCAGGTTTTATGACCATCCGTTGTGAAATTGTTTCGCAAGACCGTACCGTGTTTGAGGGCGAGGTGGATATCGTGGTTCTGCCCGGCACCGCCGGCGAGATGGGGATCCTGCCGCATCACGCCCCGATCTTGACGACTCTCAAGTACGGTGTGGTTAAAGTCCGGCGCAGCGGCAAGGAGCAGATCTTCGCTGTCTCAGGCGGCGTGGCCGAAGTTCAGCCCAGCATCGTCACGGTGCTGGCGGACGCGGCTGAGAACGTGGATGAGATCGATGTCGCCCGTGCCCACGCGGCCAGGGAACGCGCCGTGGAGGCGTTGGAAAAGGGCGCCTCGAAAGACCCGGATGTGCTGTTGAACATTGAAGCGGCGTTGAAGCGATCCAATCTACGGCTGGATGCGGTTCGCCGCTATCGCAGAGTTAGCGTCCATACGCCAACTTCGGAAGAGTAGGGACTGTGGCTGTATTTTCCAAGGACCTTGGCATTGATTTGGGGACCGTGTTCACCCGCTTTGCGGACAGCACGCAAGTGCTTTTGCAGGAGCCGACCATTGTTGCCATCGAAGTCGAGGAGCAAAAGATGGTGGCAGCCGGGCAAGAGGCGCGGGATATGTTCGGCCGCGTCCCGGAGAGTATCGAAGTAGCCCGCCCGCTCCGGAACGGCGTGATCGCGGACTATGAAATCACTGAGACACTGCTTTCCTATCTGCTTCAGCGCGTCAGCGGCTCGTTGCGGGTCTTTCGGCCGCGCACGATGATTTCCGTGCCTTATGGCGTGACGAGCGTGGAGCGGCGCGCGGTCTATGAGGCCGTCATGGAGGCCGGTTCGCGCGAAACTTTCCTGATCCAGCAATCGCTGGCGGCCGCGCTCGGCATTGATCTGCCGATCGGTTCGCCCTCCGGCAACATGGTCATTTGCCTTGGCGGCGGCTGCACGGAGGCCTCGGTGATGGCGATGTACAGCATCGTCTCCGCGGATACCCTACGCAAAGGCGGCATTGACTTTGATGAGGCGATCATCGGTTATGTACGACGGAAATATGGAGTCGTGATCGGTCAGGTTACGGCCGAACAGCTGAAGATCAAGATCGGCGCGGCAGTTCCGCAAGATTTGGAAAACAGCATGGAGGTCCAGGGACAGGATCAAGTGACGGGTTTGCCGCGCCCGATTACGCTTGTGACCGGCGAGATCGTCGAAGCCCTGCAGGATCCCCTCAAGGAAGTGGCAGAGACTTGCCGCCGTGTCCTGGAGAAGACGCCTCCCGAGCTGGTCGCTGACATCATTGACCGCGGCGTGGCCTTATGCGGCGGCGGCGCGCTTCTGCGCGGGGTGGACAAGTTATTGACCAAGTCGCTTGGCATCCCGGCTTACCTGGTGGACAATCCATTGACTTGCGTGGTGGAAGGCGCGGTACGAGGACTGGGGATGATGAACATCTTGAGACGCAGCCTGCCTCAGGTGTAGCCTGAGTCAGAAACACAGGGCGCCCCGCGCGGGCGCCCTGTGTTTTGTCTCGTTTGGTTATAAATAATAGGTCATTCTCTGAAGGTGGGTGGCCGGATCAATGTATTGGACATGCACGCCATCGGGTACATTCAGACTGATGGGCGCATAATTCAAGATGGCCCTGACGCCGGCCTGAATCAATTGATTGGCTACGGCTTGTGCGACGGCGGCGGGAACGGTCAGCATGGCGACTTTCACGTTGGCGCCGCGTAGGCGCTCCACCATACAGCTTGAGTCCTCGATCGTGAATTCGCCGACTTTTTTCCCGATTTTGGACTGGTCGTTATCGAAAAGCATCACGATGCAAAATCCCCGATTGGCGAAGCCCTGATAGTGGGATAAGGCGTGCCCAAGCTCGCCCGCGCCGATCACGGCCACATCCCACATGCGGTCCACCTTGAGTATTTCACGTAACTTGTTAATCAGATAGGGAATGGAATATCCTGTACCTTGTTTTCCAAACTCACCGAACTGGGAAATGTCCTTGCGAATTTGTGCGGCGGAAATCCCGACGTGTTCGCCCAATTCCTGCGATGATGTGGTCCTCATCCCCTTTTCGGCCATGCGTTGTAACGCGCGAAGATAGACAGGCAGCCGTCCGACAATGATATCAGGAACTTTATCTGCGTTCATTCTGGCCCTCGCCTTTACTAGAATGAAATAAATCTACCATAAAAACGGATTTTGTACAATTCCCCACAATCAGATGGTTGCATGAATTAGAACAGGCGGACAAATGCCCGCCTGTTCTTGGTCCAGATTGCTTCCTGGTAGGCTAACATGCGTTGCAAAGACAAGAGGGCCATCTGAAAAAGCGTCCACAGGTACAACGGTTCGTACAAACCGGGAGGAAGATTATTCCGGGAGGTGCTGCTACGCCTGGCGGATTGTTCTTATAAGTTTTGCATAACCCCGGCTCGGTGCCTTTCGCTGCGAAGCCAATCGCGAGGCGACAAGTGTTATCAATCTCGGCCAGTTCCTTGATCGGGTAAACTCCATAACCGGGATTCGGATCGCCGGCATCCGCATGCGTCATATGATCGTTGTAATCGAAATGAGCAGGATCAATGTTCGCACCAGCCCATGCGCCCATCGCAAAGGAGGCTGGGCTTCCCAGCATGGAAAGCTTGAAGGCGATTTGAACTGTCTTTGGATCGTCGGGGGAAATTCGGGCCCATGCTCCGTCCGGCAGATTACCTTTGCCCTCATCAAAGACCAATGTCTCATACCCATCGCCGCCGCTCGGCTTGTTATCTGCAACCATCGGAATATTCCCGCCCACGTCGCCATCGCTATCTTTCCAAGCTTGAACACCCTGGGTTGTCCAGGTTGTTGACGATGGATTGGAGGCGCGAATCAGCCAATCGCCCCGGCCGTCCTTGTTCAAGTCCAGTTCTGCTGCGTATTGCGCAGGAAGTTTTCCGTTCGCATCTGTGCCGACGAGCGTGATGGTGAGATAACCCCACAGGTCATCCTTGAATCCCTGGACATCAACGATATCAACGTATGGAAAATACGTGTCCATGGTGTTGGCGTTGAAGGGCCGCTCATACAGGCCCGCTACAAAGGCACCCCTCCCGTAACGCTTTTCGCGGTTGCCTGACTCGATGAATCGACATCACTCGCCTGATCCAGTCGCGTGGCAGGGAGACTGGCGGGCACATCTGAACTTGCCGCCCCCGGACTTGGATTGCCGGTGACACTGCCGGGCGGATTGCCTGGCGCGCTGGAATTGGTGATGCCGGAGGTACTCCCAATTCCCTGACAGGCAAACATCACGGTGATAGGCATGCCCATGACCCACGCGAAACGATGAAATTTTTCCTTTTTCATTTCCTATCCTCAACGATTTGGATTTCATGAATTGCGTGATTTTATCCATTCGCTCTGAGGAAGAAAACAGCCCTAAGGTCATGGATGTCCAGGTCTTTGTGATTTCACCATCATCGGAAAATGTCTGCAAAGAGAAAACGAATCAAAAAGGCGAACATTTGATTCGTCCGCCTTTCTTTCCAAACTAATGGCAGCCGCAGATCAAGGCCGCTCCGGTATAACATGTATACGACTGTCCAGGCGGACATTGGCTGGCATTGTGTTGGATCTGGGGAGCTGCGCACAGTCCCGGCACCGTGCCGGTGGGCACGAAGCCGATGGCGAGACGACACGTGTTATCAATCTCGGCCAAAGCTTTGATTGGGTATACTTGTGGATAACCCTGGTTGGGATCGCCAGCCTGAACATGAGTCATGTGATCGTTGTGATCGAACATGGATGGATCGATGTTGGCTCCAGCCCAGGCACCCATCGCAAAGGAGGTCGGATCTCCCAGCATGGAAAGCTTGAAGGCGATTTGTACGGTCTTCGGATCGTCGGGGGAAATTCGGGCCCATGCTCCGTCCGGCAGATTACCTTTGCCCTCATCAAAGACCAATGTCTCATACCCATCGCCGCCGCTCGGCTTGTTATCTGCAACCATCGGGATCGCTCCGCCAATATCACCATTGCTATCTTTCCAGGCCTGCACACCCTGCGTGGTCCAAGTTGTGGAGGATGGATGGGAGGCGCGCACCAACCAATCGCCGCGGCCGTCCTTGTTCAAGTCCAGTTCCACTGCGTATTCCGCAGAGAGATGCCCGTCCTTGTCGGTACCAGCCATGGTGATCGTAGCATATCCCCAGTTATCATCCTTGAAGCCCTGGGTGTCGATGATATCAATATAAGGAAAATACGTGTCCATGGTGTTGGCGTTGAAGGGCCGCTCATAAAGGCCCTGGACAAATACATCTCCACCCGATACGCCTTTGGCGGTGGCCATGCTGGATGAATTTATGTCGCTGGCTTGATCGAGTCGTACGGATGGCAGATCCGCGGGGGAAACACCTTGAGCCGCGGGGGAGGGTCCAACGGATGTAGGAGGACTGCTGTTGGCTGTGGGGGCCGAAGCTGGCCGGCCCGTTGCTGTACAGGCGACAATGGTCAGAACGAGCATCAACACGGCCCAAACAAAACGGCTTGACTGCTGGGATTTCATTTTTTCTCCTCTCGAATCCATAGGGATGGACTCTAAAATCATTATATAGCTTTGGATTCAAGAGGTGAATAGCCCGAAAGTCACGACTGGTTGGAATCGGTCCTTGGAATAGTTTGTACGTCCCAGGGTTGGATACGTTCTGCTTCAGGCACAGCGTGCCGTCCAACCAATTTATACACTTTAACGGCTTCGCTTCTTCCCTTGACCATAACCGAATCCACGAGCTCGGCTTCGAATTCATCCTTGACCTGCTCGTACGTGCTTTCGCTGATGAGGATCGGCCATTGGTAAGTTTTGGTCAAATCCTGCAGGCGGGACGCCAGGTTGGCGTTGTCGCCGATGACGGTGTAGTTGATGCGTTGCGCCGAACCCAGCAATCCCACGAAGACATCGCCGGAATTGATTCCGATGCCAATCTCGATGCGAAAAGGACGCCCCTGTGTGGCCCAAAGTTGATGAAGCTCCACCAGCGCCTTACGCATGTCCACGGCGGTACGCACCGCGCGCAAGGCATGATCTTCGTGAACCACCGGTTCGCCGAAGAAGGCCACAATGGCGTCCCCTTCATATTTGTCCACGGTGCCGCCGTATTTTTCGATGACCTTGGTCATCGCCTCCAGATAGGGATTCAGAACGGATACCACCTGTTCCGGCGACAGTTTTTCGGAGAGCGTGGTAAAGCCGCGGATGTCGGAAAAGAGAATGCTGAGATTGGCACGTTTGTTGAGAGAATTGATATCCTGGGTCTCGATCAACTGATCCACCATTTCGGGCGAAATGAACCGGCTGAACAAATTGCGGACACGGCGCTTTTCCAATTCCTGCGAAACGGACTGTTCCAGCGTCGGCAGAACCACGCCGAGGAAGAGCATCAGTTGCGGAGATACCGTGGGAATGTACAATCCTTTTGCAATGAATACGGCGTACGTGATGACGGCGTACAGGATCATCCCCCCGGCCAGGATGACGATGGCTAGGGAGGGTCTCTGGATGCGAGAGATCAAGCCTGCAAGCACCGCCATGAGCATGATCATGAGCAGGGCGACCCAGGGCGGGGTCTCCTGTAGATAATTTCCGCCGAGGATGGTATCTACGGCGTTGGCAACGACCTCCACGCCCGGCGTCGGTTGCTGTGCCGAAAACGGCGTGGCGTACACGTCGTGCAAGGTAATGGTGGTCGCACCGATCAGAACGATCTTGTCTTTGAAGGCATTCGGGTTTTCCTGAAGCACGTCGCCCAGCACGACCTGATACGCTGAATAGGTTGGATAGGTTCCAGCCGGACCGTTGTAATTCACAAGCAGCAGGCTGTTCTCAAGCGGAATCTGCTGTCCGTCGAAGGTCAGACGGCCCGGAGCGGCGTTGGATGGAGGCGGAACTTTGAGATATTGACTGGCAACCTGGAGGGCCCAATTGTAATAAGTCTGTCCATTGTAGGTATCGTAGGCCTGGATGCTGCGTGTGACAGCATCCTTGTCCTGCACGATGGTGGTGATGCCCATCGCCTTGAGTGCGCTGCGAATCGGATCGATGGGAAGACTCAACGAGACCATGTCCGGCTGTGGATGAAGAACCTCCATGTCCGAGACGGAAGCGGGGGATTGGCTCAGGGCCTCAGCCAGCGCCGCGTCTCCGCCGGCATCCCGCCCTGCTTCCGTTAAAAAGATATCCATGCCCACTACCCGCGCCCCGCCTTTATTGACGGCATCCACGATCTGCGCCAGGTAGGCACGCGGCCAGGGCCATTCGTATTTCGTCCACTGAAAGGAGGCGTCGTCAATCGCCACGATCACGATATCGCCGGATGTCGGTCGGACTCCGCGCAGGCGCATCAGAATATCGCGGGCACCCAGGTCCAGGCTCCTGAGCGGCGTGCTGACATTCGGCAGATTCGAGGCAAACTCGAGCACCATCAATACAAGGGCGGTGATGACAATGATGATCACGCGGAAGCGAGAGCTGCTGTTGGACTGATTCATTGCAGGACCACTGAATTACTCTTCGCACCAGGGCTTTCCTAGATTTCGCGGCAATGAACAAGAGCACTTCGAATACTGCGATGCATTTTCAGCGGTGCAAACGATTGGTTTGTTAGGCACAGGCGTTTCAGTCTTCGGTTTGGTGAACGTGCCTTCACCAGTCTGGCAGATTGCATGTCCAGAACCATCGTACGCAGTGATGTCCCACGAATACGTACCGCCATCCGGCATCGATTCAAGGTAGCGCTTGACGCTCGTTTTGTCTGTGTAAAAGGAGGCCGTGGCGCCGCCTGGATAATGGATGGTGAGCTTATACTGGCTGGCGCCGTCCTTTGGATCCCACGAGAAGTGGATCGGTCCCGCCGGGTCTTGATTCGAACTGCTGCTTGGGCTTTTGATATTAAGACAGGCCACGGGCGTCGCAGTGGAACCGGGTGTGGGCGTGTTGGCAGGTGTCTCGGTTGCGGACGGCTGAGTGGCAGCCAGGGCCGTCATCGTGGCGAACAAGCCGGGGATTTGTTGGATGTCAGGATTATTATCCAGCCAATTCTGGAATTCCTCCGGCGTCATCGGACCGACACTCGGAACGGTACATTGACCGGCCGTGCATGAGAACAATGTGACTGCCTGGCCGGTGCCAAAGTCGACATTTCCTGCGCTATTGCCCGCGCCGCACTGACCCTCCAAGCATGTGACGACGATCGTCTTTGTGGAGGGATCAATAAAGACGGAAAGATACGAACCGCGCACGGATGCGACGCCGGACGGCGTGTTGACGTTTGCGTTGCCGCCGTTCAGAATAATGAAGACGCCGCCCGCATTGAGGTTCAGTTGAGTCGAGAGACTTCCATTGCTGGGCTGGTTGGAGGTAAGGGTAAAGAGCGAGGAGGGGGCGACGCGGATGATGGTGCCGGTAGAAAGATCCAGGCGGGCACGGCCGTCATCGCCAGTTTGGACGGAACCGCTCACTTGTAATTCCGCCCCAACGGAGGCGGGAGAAAAACTGCCCGCGCCCGGTTGTTTCATGGTGACCGTTCCCGTAATTTCCTTTACGGTGGCAGTCAGCGCCGGTGTCGCGGGCGACGGCTGGCTGGTGGATTGAGGCTGACAGGCGGTCAGGATTGTGACAATGCACAGGACGAATGAAATTAAAAAGCGATTGTTTCTGACAGACATCTCTTCCTCACTTGGTTCTCTTCACAGTGGTCGTTGTGGCGTTCTTCCAGAAGCCTGGTAGTATTTGAGGCGGCAGACCAAGTGACCGAATTTTACCATTAGTAGGAATTTATGCCAGCGAACGGGCCTCCAAAAAAAAACGCGCCACACATAAAACTATTGAGGAGGCAAGAGGCCGCCCCTCTTCAAGCGCCAAGTATATGGAACTCTTCTGGCACAATCAAGTTGACCGCCCTATTTGTTCATATTATGATTACTTCGATGAGCCAAATGCATCGTGCCACCGCGCCATCACGTTTTACCAGTGAGGTCCTGCTCACGAAACTTATGCCGCCGCGCTTGCATACGGGTATTCTCGAGCGCGATGATTTGCTGGCGAAATTGGATGAGGGTCTGTCCAAAAAGCTGACCATCGTCGCGGCGCCCACCGGCTTCGGCAAGACCACGCTGGTCAGCCAGTGGCTCGCCAGCCGCGAGTTTCCATCGGCCTGGGTGACTCTCGATAAAAACGACAATGATCCAGCGCGCTTCTGGACCTATGTGATCTCTGCCATACGGACCTTCGATGCGGCGGTTGGAAAAAAGGCGCTCTCCCTGCTGATGTCGGCCTCTTGGCCGTCCTCTGACGCCCTGCTCAATTCTCTGCTCAACGACTTGTTGCAGCTTAAGGACACAGGCGTTTTGGTGCTGGAAGATTATCACACCATAAACTCGGCGGAGATTCACGAAGGCCTGACTTTTCTCGTTCAGCATCTGCCGGAAACACTTCACTTGGTCTTGATCACGCGAAGTGAGCCCCGTCTGCCGCTGGCTGTTCTCCGCGCCCACGATGAAATCCTCGAGATCCAGGCCGCTGATCTGCGCTTCAATTTAAAGGAAACCGAGGCATTTTTGGGCGATGTTCTGCGGGCCGATGTACCGATCTCCTCCATACAACAATTATTTCAAAAGACGGAGGGCTGGGCTGCGGGCTTGAGGCTGGCTGCGCTGTCGCTCAAAAACAGGAAGGGGCCCGCGGAAATCGAGAGCCTGATCCATTCCTTTTCGGGGGGTATGCGTTCCATCGCAGATTACCTTATCCAGGAGGTTTTTGAAGTCCAGGCTGAATCGACTCAGTTGTTCTTGTTGAAGACCTGCTTCCTCGGCCGGCTCACCGGATCCTTGTGCGACGCGGTGGCGGGGACGAGCGACGGGGCCATCAGGCTGGAAGACCTTGAAAGGGAGAACTTATTCCTGGTCCAACTGGACTCAAGCGGCGGACGAATCTGGTATCGATATAACCCGCTCTTTGCCGAATCCATTCAATATCTTGCCGGACAGAAGTTTGAAGAGGCACAGATCACGGGATTGTTCGAAAAAGCCAGTGATTGGTATGAATATCAGGGATTACTGGATGAGGCGATCGAGACCGCCTTGAATGCCAAAGTGTTTGACCGCGCCCTGGGACTGATGGAAAGGTATGTTGAGATCCATGAGTTGAGCGAGATGCAAACCCTGGCGCGCTGGCTGGAACAAATTCCCCAGCGAACGACCTTGCTCCGCCCTGCAATTTGTTTTACCTACGCGGCGGTCATCCTGTATTCCTCCGACCGCTTTGCTCCGGCCACTGCTGCCCGAATGGAGCCGTTTCTGCGGGCAGCCGAGTCGGCCTGGCGCGCGGAACAGAACTATCAACGACTTGGTGAGCTGCTCTCGTTCCGTGGGATCGTCGTCTGGTGGCAGGGTGATCTTCCCAAAGCAGCGGAATACGCCTATGAATCCCTCGATTACATTCCGGAGCAGGACGTCCTGTGGCGCGGCAACAGCTTGTTGATCGTAGCCAATGATGTTTTGCAGGCGGGCCAGATCCTGAAGGCACAGGAAATTGCGCCTGAAGTGCGTGCCCAGATGGGTGCAGCGCAAAATATCCATGGCGTGTTGGCCGCCCTCCAGCTCTTAAGCGACATCGCCTACTGGCAGGGCGAATCAGACCAGGGAGTCGAAATAAATCAGCAGATCCTGGCTGAATCCATTGGCGGCGAGGAGATGTTGGACGATAAGGGCGTTGCTTCCCTGGGCTTGGCGCGCGTGGCCTACGAACAAAACGATCTGGAACGGGCCGAGCCGCTCGCCATGCAGGCCCTGAATTTTGCACAACGCCGTGCCAACGAAGTGCTTCAGGTTCAGACGACCATATGCCTCGCTTATATCCATGCTGCTAAAAATGATCTCGCAGGCGCGGGCGAGTTGCTTACAGCCTTGACCCCCAGAATTCAAAATCCAAGCCTGCTCGCTGAGGTTCGGGAAACTCAAGCGCGGCTCGCGATTCGCGCGGGAGATCTGCACTTGCTCCAAGGCTGGGTGGCAGTCATCGCGGAGACGCGGCAAAATGTTTCGTCATCGCTCAGGGAGCGGGAGGCCTTTACGCTGGCGCGCCTGCGCATTGCCGAGGGCAGGCCGGATGAAGCACTGGCAGTGCTGCAAACCTGGAAAGTGGATGCGGCGGGGAATGGGCGTGTGCGCAGTCAAGTCGTGGCTTTGTGCCTCGAAGCATTGGCCCGTCAGGCCCTCTCCGATCGGACTCAAGCCATGCAATGCTCTGTTGAAGCGCTCCTGCTTGGACATGCAAAAGGATTTCGCCGATTATTCCTGGATGAGGGTCCGCGCATGGCCGAATTATTACAAGCGATTCTTCCGTCGCTTCCGAACCGGACCCTGAGCTTGTTGGCCGCGACTTTGCTCCATTCCTTCCTGCCAAAGAGGACCGCTCCGTTCGCCGCGAGCCGCTCCCCAGCGCCGGTGGAAGCGTTGAGTCAACAGGAATTACGCGTCCTGCGTTTGCTCGTGACAGGCATGTCCAACGCGGACATGGCCAAGGAACTGGTCGTCTCCACAAATACGATCAAGACGCAAGTCAAAAGCATTTATCGCAAGCTGGATGTCAAATCACGCAGCGAGGCCGGTGAGGTTGCGCGTGAGTTGAAGTTGATATAAGTCAAATCACCCGCGCAATCACCCTCGTCGGGTGAAGCGAAAAGATGATTCGAACGCTAGAATGCGGTCATCAATTATGAAATAGGATGACAAAATGACACAACGATCTATTCTTGCAGGCATGAACCAAACCATCCTTATCAAGGCTGGAGCCGATGTGACCGTGAAAGGCCACGAAAGCGAACGGGTTACCGCGGAAACCAAGGGTATGTGGGGCTTGACTTTGGAACGCCGCAGCGCGTCGCAAATTGGCCGGGCCCGGCTGGCTGCCGGAGATCACGTTCTTTTCGATTGGCGCATCAAGATGCCAAGCCTGCAAGAGCAGGCGGAAGCGGAGGAAGTCATTGAAGTCCAAATGGGCGGAGGCGGGGAAGTACTCGTGCCATTCTCATCCAATTTGAAGATCTACGCGGGCAAGAACATTGAGGTACGAGGCGTAAAGGGTCAGGTCGACGCCTATGCAGGACTTAGACTGAACTTGGAAGACGTTTATTGTCTGGGAAATGCTTCGGCAGGCTGGTCCATGAACATTGATTGCCAGACGATGATCGGCAACGATGTGACGTTCGGCGCGGGCAGTGATCTGCGTTTTCATGTTTCCGATTTGACCAGCGCCCGCTTGCGCGTCAAGGACATCGGGGGCTATTGGGAAGCGCGCATCGGTGCAGGAGAAAAGTCCGTTTATCTCAAATGCGGCGGAGACGTCACTTTCGTCACCGACCAAAAGGTCGAGCCCCTGCCGCCAAATTATATTTTGGGAAGAATCGAAAAACCAGCCCCGGCTTGAGATTTCTTCCGTATTCTTTTGGGCGAAACGCTCTGCATCTGCAGGGCGTTTTTGTCTTCATTCATTGCACAAATCACCCTCCCAATCACCCGACCTGGGTGATGTGGTTTCACTCCATCGAAGATATTATCCCTGCATCTTGATAACAGAAGGAGAAACAAAAATGGAAACTTTGCTTTCGCTGTGGCTCGACCCGATCCATCTGGGTATTTTCTTTCTATGTCTCTGCACCGGCATCTGGATTCTGTCTCACAGCGCGCCGAGCTACAGAGACAAATAATCACCGCGCCACGGGAAGATGCCAATGACACGCACCCAACCGGGAACCAAACGCGCCCTCAGTCTGATCTTCTTCATCATGCTCATGGACATCGTCGGCTTATCCATTTTAGGACCGATTGCGCCCTACATCGTTAAGCGTTATAGCAATAACGCACTGATGGTCACGCTGCTTTTTGCCATCTATGCGTTTGCACAATTCTTTGCTGCCCCCGCGCTGGGCAAGATCAGCGATCGAGTCGGACGCCGACCCGTGCTGCTGATCAGCGTGTTCGGTTCCGCCGTTGGCTATTTCGTCTTCGGCCTGGGCGGCGCACTGTGGATCTTGTTTCTCTCGCGCCTAATGGATGGCATCACCGGTGGCAACTTATCCACGGCTGCGGCTTACATTGCAGACGTTTCCAACCGCGAAGAACGTGCCAAAAACTTTACGTTGCTGGGCATGGCGTACGGCGTCGGATTTATCCTCGGTCCAGCTTTGGGCGGCGCCTTGGGGCAGGTCAGTGTGGACGCGCCGATCTTTGCGGCAGGCGTGATCTCCTTGATCAGTGTCATCCTGATTTACTTCATGCTGCCGGAATCATTGACACAGGAACAGCGTGAACAACAACCGCTTCACGTCCGGGACTTCAATCCGTTGGCCGCAATCGGAGATATGGCCCGCAAACCCGGCATCGCGCTCATCTTGATCGTTACGGCGCTCTTCAACTTCACCTTCGATGGAATCAATGCCTCGTTGCCGGTCTTCGTCGTGGATAAGTTCTCCATCCAACCGTGGCAGATTGGGCTCCTGTTCGTCATCGTTGGGATCTCAACGGCCGTCATGCAGGGAACGCTTGTGAGAACGATGCTTCCGAAATACGGTGAAAAACGCCTGGCGATTGTGAGCCTCTTAGGCGAGGCCATCGGCGCGGTATTGATCTTCCTTGCGCCGTCTTTCTGGACGCTTTTCCCGATTCTCTTGTTGCAGAGCGCCGTGGTGAGCTTTATCTTCTCAGCGCTGAGCACACTGGCGGCCAATCGCGTCACGGATCGCGAGCAAGGACAGCTGGCCGGCGTAGGCGCAGCTCTCAATGGACTGGCGGCGGCTCTGGGTCCATTGTGGGCCGGAGTGGTCTATGACCATATCATGGCGGGTTCGCCGCTTTGGATGGGAGCGATCCTGCTGAGTATGGGCTGCCTGTTGATGCGGCCGATAAAGATGAAACCCCAAAACAGTAATGGGCCCGTACGCGTTCTCTCGTCAGCGGATTAGCTTGAGACTTTATACAAATAAGGATAAAAAAGATGCAAACAAAAACAGACTTCAACGATCGATCAGCGGCAACTGAACCACGCGCCTTTACAACGGACTCGGTAACCTCAAAAGATGGTACGCGCATCGGCTATTACCAGATCGGGCATGGCCCCGGATTGGTATTGGTACAAGGTGCCATGGGAACTGCCAGAAATTTCCTGGACCTTGGCCAATCCCTGGGGGACACATTCACGGTCCACATTCCGGATCGACGCGGCCGTGGACTGAGTAGCGCTCTGGGCATTAATTACAACGTTCAAAAAGAGGTCGAAGATCTGGAGGCCTTGCTGGCTAAAACCAAGACGAGTTATATCTTCGGACTCAGTTCGGGCGCATTGATCACGCTGCGAGCCGCGCTCCACTTGCCCGCGATTCGGAAAGCGGCGATCTACGAACCTCCGCTGTTTGTTAATGGTTTACCAGTCGCCTTGATGAAACGCTATGACAGGGAAATGGCGGAGGGACGTCTGGCTGCGGCTTTGATCACAGCCATGCAGGCGACGCAAATGGGACCGAAGCTGTTCAATGCGATCCCGCGCGGGTTGCTCGAATCGCTCACCAGCAAAATGATGGAAAACGAAGACAAGAATGCAACGAGCGGCGACATCACCATGAGGAGGCTCGCTCCAACATTGAGGCAGGATTTTCAAGTCGTGGCAGAAATGAACGGCAGGCTGGAAAGTTTTGGAGCGATTCGTGTCAGCGTGCTATTGCTCGGTGGAAGCCGAAGCCCGAAGTTCTTAAGAGACGATTTGGATGCATTGGAGAAAATCCTGTCCAACGCGGGGCGCGTCGAATTGCCTGGTCTGGGTCACGCCGCCGCATGGAATTACGACAAACAACGCAACCCAGATGGAAGCCCGGAACGCGTGGCGCAAGAGCTGAAGCGCTTCTTTGTTGGATCCTAAGATGATCGAAAGGCAAACAAAATGACAACTAAAAAAGCATATAAAGGTTTTCCGATGGAAGGCGTGATTGCCCGTTGGTACGCCAGGACAACTCTCAAGGATTTGAAGCGGCATGAGCTGATGGCAAGGCAGTTGGCTGAAAAAATACCTCCTCGCGGGAAAGTGCTGGAAATTGCCCCGGGGCCGGGTTACTTCTGCATGGAGCTCGCCAAGCTTGGCAACTTCCAAATCACTGGACTCGACATCAGCAGATCCTTCGTGAGCATCGCACGCAGGAATGCCATGGAGGCAGGTTTGAAGATTGATTTTCGCCTTGGAAACGCCTCCGACCTGCCTTTTGAGAACGAGACATTTGATTTCACGTTTTGTCAGGCGGCTTTCAAGAACTTTTCCGAGCCGGTCAAAGCCATCGCTGAAATGTACCGCGTGCTCAAGCCAAGGGGCGCGGCTGTCATCGTTGACATGCGCCGCGACGCGTCGGCAGAAGATATTGAGCGGGAAGTCAAAGGCATGAACCTGGATCAAATCAATGAAATGATGGTACGTTGGATTTTCAAGCAGATGCTATTGAAGAGTGCCTACAGTATCGCGGAGATTGAATCCATGGTCATGCGGACCCCTTTTGGCAAAGGCAGGATCGATGTCGAAGGCATCGGTTTTCAAATCTGGTTGAAAAAATGAAAGTCTTTTCGACGGTTGCGCAATGTCAGTTCGAGCGCCCCTGTTGGCAACTGAACAAGATTGGATCGCAGACATGCGGATGCTGAATCAGCGCGAATGATGGTCGTTACACTATTCAAAAATTCAAAGTTGTACATTTTTTGGATCCCCATATTTGGGTGCACAACGAAGCCGACGCTAACTGTAATTAGGGGCCGAAGCGAGAAATCGAAAAGCCAATAGGCTGGAGAAGAGAGGATCCCGGATGAGTTCACAGTGGAAAGCTGCCCTCTCATGGCCCTACTTTAATTCTGACACGAGCTTCGATTCCTGTGTAACCTTTCCCTTTTAGGGATAAAGTTACATCTTGCTATCTTCGCGGTGCACTTTCGAGGATGGAATCGCCGTTCAAACATGATCACCCTCTCTAGCCACGCTGTGCCAATCTCAAGATGACCCTGGAGGGGCCCCCGACAATCAAGTTTTTTTCATGCCGGCCCAGCCCATTACTGCTGACGAGCTCAGAGGGTGATATGGCACTCGGTTTAGCAAGGTGATCGGCAATTCTGAAGAGATGATGTTGGTACAATTAAATCAGCGATGGAAAGCAGAATATGCAGCGGTTGGCTTTGGAGAAGATCCGCAGCGGCTATGCGTTCGAGACGCGAACCAGCAAGCTCAGTTTGCGCGCGTCGACGGCGGCAGTGATCGCGAATAACAGGCAAAGCACTTTAGCCTCAAGCGTAGGGTTTCCAGCATCATAAATACCCCAGAAACAAATCGAGTAAAATAAGGATATGAGCAGAAAAGTGCCGTTGCGTATCCGCAAACTGATGAAAGAGCTTAAAGAGGGCCTCGTCAAGATCTACGGCGAACGACTGAAGGCCGTTTATCTGTACGGCTCGTACGCGCGCGGTGATCATCGTGATGGCTCGGATGTGGATGTAATGGTCCTCTTGAAGGATTGTCGAAATTACTGGAAAGAATACCTGCGGGCCAGTGATTACGCCGGAGACATTTCACTCAAATACGATGTGGTTGTGAGCTATATCCTGGTTAAAGAGATTCAGTGGCAGCGATCGGATATACCCGTAGTCCGTACTATTCATAGGGATGGGGTCCCGGCGTGAGGGAACGTTCTAGTAAATTGTTCGAAAAAGCCCTGGATAATATTGAAGTGGCCGAGCATATACTTGATATGGGCAAGCCAGAGATTGCCGTCGGACGCGCCTACTACGCCATGTTCTATGTGGCCGAAGCCTTGTTGTACGAAAAAGGATAGGAGTTCAAGACGCACGGGCAGATCATTGGCGCATATGGAAGGGAATTTGCAAAAACTAAGGAACTTGATCCAAAATTTCATAAGGGCTTGAGAAGAGGATTCGACCTTCGCATTTCGGGGGATTATGAGGTCGATACCAACTTAACGAACGAACTTGTCGCGGATACGATCAGCCAGGCCCGCGAGTTCTTGGAAGCGGCGCAGGCATTCTTGACTAAATAGGTCGACGGCGCGATCTCCCCGGGCGACCCCTACTTATGGCCGTGGAACCCACGCCGCCTTCGAATTTGCCTTAGGGTGATTTGTGAAGGATCTCCGCCCGCTTGGCAGAACCCACTTCATTACTCGAGTGGACCAAAACATTCTACAGGCATAATATCCGCAACATCAAATCTTCCAAGTTTATTCAACATTTATTCCAGTTCTCCCGTGTAACCGAACGCGTTCTGACGAGCAACTCAATTTTCCAGGCGCCCCTGGAGGGCCACTTTACAATCGGGTTATTTTTATCCATGAGGTAGGCATACCAAATGTTGACTTGATACATTCTTGAAGCCGTAGAAGAAGATTGTCGATCACACTGCAGTCAGGATACTTTATGCAGATGCCTAATGTAGCCAGCATCCCCGAGAGAATGCAAAGAGTCCAGGTTGTCCTGTAATTAAATCAAGGATATCGAAACTGACAAAGACACTGCCAGATTCAGATTGCCAATTCATTGCACCTCCGCAAGGACGACTTAAACTTTCGATGCTGGGAGTGAATCCTTGACAAGTGTACCAATTGTGATACACTTGTTTTGTGAAAGAAAGAGATAGTGAACCGATCCTGGACGTAGTTTTTTACAAAACCGATGCGGGAAGCGAACCTGTGCGTGAATGGCTTAAGAGTCTGCCGCGCGAGGATCGCAGAACTATTGGTGAAGACATTAAGACTGCACAATATGGTTGGCCATTAGGAATGCCTTTGATTCGCAAGATGGAGCGTGGCCTTTGGGAAGTACGTTCTAATGTCAGTACAGGAATTGCAAGAGTAATATTCACGGTCCAGGGCGCAACAATGATTCTCTTGCATGGGTTTGTGAAGAAATCCCAGAAAACCCCGTTTAATGAATTAGATACTGCGCACCGTAGGCTGAACAATTTGGAGAAGGAATAGATTATGAATAAAAAGAACATTGGAAGCAAGTTTGATGATTTTCTCAAAGAAGAAGGTCTCTTTGAACAGGTGCAAGTTGCCGCGATCAAGCGTGTAGTCGCCTATCAAATTGCGGAAGAGATGAAACGCAAGAAGCTGACCAAGACTGAAATGGCAAGCCGAATGAAGACCAGCCGTGCTGCCTTGGAACGATTACTTGACCCCGAAAATGCTTCGATAACACTGTTTACATTGGAGCGTGCTGCCTCTGCTCTTGGGAAGAAGTTGAAGGTGGAGTTGGCATAAAAGTCTGTATTGCATCCCGTAATCAGTATTACCCAACCACTTCGCGAATAAGAGGCTGCTCAAGAAAATGGATTCTAATGAGTAACCCGATAGTCAAAGGCGCCCCTGGAGGGCCACTTTACAATCGGGTTCTTGTATTCTGGGGAGCGGCAACAAGATCACGAAACGACACTCAAAGGAGTCGTCATGCTCCCGGAAATACTGTTAGCCGGGGAATTCCTGTCTATAACCTCGATCGGTCCTTCAGGACTTTAAAATGGGCCATTACCTCTGTAGCATTC
>DATJAH010000017.1:0-4248 GCA_035516425.1 Anaerolineales bacterium | reverse complement strand
CGGCTATGACACCAACGCACCTTATACTGTGGCGATCGTCAAGCTCGAAGAAGGGCCGATGATCACGGCGCAGCTGACCGATCTCGGCGACCGGGCCGTTGAAATCGGCATGCCGGTTGAGATGGTGACGCGCAAGATGCGGAATGATGGCGACGAACGCGGAATCATTGTTTACGGGTATAAATTCCGCCCAATTGGGTTTGTACAGCAGTAATCCCGCCTCGGGTGTTTGTTTCCCCTGAATTTTTATCGGCTTGTTCTTGCAATATTCGTAAAATATCAAGGTTGAAGTGTACTGTTAATTCGCGGTTACGATCTATCGTTACCTTTTGTACTAACGCTAAAACAATATTCCGCTTTAGGTTGAAAGTTTCCTGCCGCTGGCCTGCCCCAGTTTGTTGTTCCAGTTCTTATGTTAGTCGAGGCTGCATGATCGAGGAGAGCAGCCAGGCTTGTGGTGCTGGGGGACGATATCCTAAAGAGCTATGTGGTCGTATGGCATTGTAATCCTTCCTCCAACGTTCAATCAATATTTGAGCTTCGTGAAGTGTGTAAAAGATCTCGCGGTTGAGCAACTCGTCGCGCATCTTGCCGTTGAACGATTCAACAGAGCCGTTCTCCCAAGGACTGCCGGGCTCGATGAACAAGGGTTTCACGCTGAGCTGGTTGAGCCAATCGCGTAAAGCGTTCGCGATGAACTCTGGTCCATTGTCCGAACACAGGTGAATCGGTACTCCACGTTCGCACAATCATTCGGTGAGACATTCTTGCACATCTTCATGATCCAGATGTCGTTTCACTTTCACCGCCAAACTTTCGCGCGTATATTCATCGATCACATTCAAGATACGAAAGGCTCGTCCATCCTGGGTTCTCTCCAAGACCAAATCATACCTCCCGACCTGATTCGGAAACTCCGGTTTTAGACGCAAACAGGAACCGTCGTTTAGCCACCATCTTCCGCGTTTGGGTTGTTTGGCAGATACTTTCAAGCCTTCTCGTCTCCACAAGCGTTCCACGCGCTTGTGGTTCACTCGCCAGCCTTCCTGTTGGAGCAAAGCCGTAATGCGTCGATAGCCGTAGCGTCCATATTGGCCCGCCAGTTCCACCACGCGCAACGTCAAGCTATCTTCATCGTTTGGTCTTCGACTTACATAGCGTTGTGTCGATCGCGGTTGTTCGAGTGCCCGGCAGACTTTTCGTTCTGAGACAGCAAAGACTTCTTGTGCCGCTTGCACCGCTTGCCTGCGTCTGTCCGAGCTCAAAAGTTTCCCTTGACCGTCTCTTTCAAAATCGCATTATCCAACGAGAGATCTGCTACCAAGCGCTTCAAGCGCACATTCTCTTTTTCCAATTCCTTCAAACGATACACTTGTTCCGTCCCTACTCCGCCATATTCTTTCCGCCAGCGGTAATAGGTTTGTTCGCTGATCCCAAGTGCGCGACTCGCTTCTTCGGCGGTCTTGCCTTGGCTTAGCAATACTTCCGCTTCTCTCAATTTACTGACACCTGCACTTGCACGCAGGTGCAAGTGTGATCTGTTCTGCTGTGAAATATTTTCTTGGCATTTCTTCCTGTCTCCATTCTTCAATCCTAACTTATTTTTTGGATTGATTCTGTGGGGGCAGGTCAATCCACAGCCAGAATATAAAACTTGCACCTGATTTCGATCTCGAACGCGCGGCAAGAATCACTCCTGGCTTTAGTGGGGCGGATCTAGCTAATGTGATGAATGAAGCCGCCCTGCTCGCGGCCCGCCGGGCTGCCCCAGCGGTTACCTTGCAAGACTTCGAAGCCGCCATCGAGCGGGTGGTCGCCGGGCTGGAAAAGAAATCACGAATTATGAATGAGCAGGAACGTACAACGGTGGCTTATCATGAGAGTGGTCACGCCTTGGTCGCAGAACTGGTGCCCCATGCTGACCCGGTCGCCAAGGTGAGCATCGTGCCGCATGGGCGGGGTGCTCTGGGCTATACCATGCAGATGCCCACGGAGGATCGTTATTTGCTAAGCCATGAAGAACTACTGGACCGCCTAGCGGTGATGCTCGGCGGACGGGCAGCCGAACAGGTAGTCTTCGGATCGATCAGCACAGGCGCGAGCGATGATATCCAGCGGGCCAGTGATCCGGCTCGCCGGATGGTGATGGAATTTGGCATGAGCGAAAAGCTGGGAACCGTGCGTTATGCTACCCAGCAATATCAGTTCCTGTCCAGCGATTCGAGCGCATCTGCCAGTCAGGAAACTCTCAAGATTATCGATGAAGAGGTCCAACGGATTATCACGGAACAATATGAGCGAGCGCAGATGTCGCTCCAGGAGCATCGCGCCGCCCTTGAAACGGTCGCGCAACAATTACTGAAGACGGAAACTGTCGATGGCACAGTCGTCAAGCAGGCGCTCGTTGCAAAAGTCCCTGAACCGACCTCCTTGCAGGTTTAAAGAAGACTAGGGAGCACAGCCATGATTCCACTTGGGGATTCGAGCCGACGTCCGATCAATTTTCCAATCATGACCGCGGCTATCATCGCCGTGAACGCATTCGTTTTTGTCCTGGAATTGTTGGGAGGCGATGCATTCATTAACTACTGGTCGCTCGTGCCCGCGAATATCATGACGACGTATGGCCTGATTACTGTTTTTACTTCCATGTTTATGCATGCGGGATGGGAGCATATCCTTGGGAATATGCTCTTTTTCTGGGTTTTTGGACCGGAGATCGAAGATGTGATGGGCTCATTACCATTTCTGATTTCTTATCTACTGGGCGGCGTAACGGCTACGGTTGCACAGGTGTGGATTGATCCCACATCCACGATCCCCAACCTCGGAGCCAGTGGGGCGATTGCGGCAGTGATGGGAGCATTCCTGATCACCTACCCGAGGGATCGAATCCGCACCGTGGTTTTGCTGGGTTGGTTCGCGCGGGTAACCTTCCTGCCTGCCATCGTCATGGTTGGGTTATGGTTCCTTACTCAGCTCTTCAGTGAAGTGGGAGCGCTTGCGCAGGTTCAGGCGGACAGCAGTGGAGTGGCTTACATGGCACATATCGGCGGATTCATTTTTGGTATGCTCGTTTGCCGGCTGTTCGAATCGCGCAGACGCCGCAGTTTACAAGCACTTGAAGATTAAATGGCAAGGAACCTGGCATATGACCGAAAGCCAGTGGCTCCATGAACGATCGGTGAGCGAAGCTGCTGTTTTGGCGTGGTCATAACCCTACGCTCCTGCCATTTGGCACTTTTATAGCACTTAGGTTTCATGACAGCTTGTTTTATCCAGGGTATGCTAGGCACTGTTAGATGATGAGAATTAGGCACTTCCATGTTAGACAATATCAAGATTAATCATGAAGAAGATTTAATAAAGACAACCGTTACCGGCATCCTGGATCTCGCCGTGAGTAAACAGGCGCTCTTTGGTATCGCAACTGAAGTTGAACAATCCGGTGAGTATAGGATATTGATTGATCTCCGCCAGGTGGAAACGATGCCCTCTGTGGGTGATTTCTTTGAGCTGGGCATATCTCTGGCTAGCTATCCAGCTCTCCGCCGAAGCAAGATTGTCCTTCTTACATCGATAAGCGAAGCGGAGAACGCGAGATTTTTCGAAAACGTAGCGGTGAACCGTGGTGTTCGCCTAAAAGCATTTACCAATATTGAGGAAGCCATTGCCTGGCTTGTCAAAGGCAAGTGATTTGCAGACCCTGCTAGTACTTTTACAGCACTTTGGATTCATGACGGCAACCCTGCTCGTTGGTATTCTCCAGCGAGTTGAAAGTAAAGCGAAAGATAGGAACAATATCAATGTATGGTCTTGTCAGCATTCGTTTTCTAAAGCGTTTTATGAAGGGTATCCGCGGTTCATCTAATCTAAGTTCCGCCCCAGGAGCTGAGACCTTGGTAAGAAGCTCAGCGAAAAGTATGAATCCATCCGGCGAAATGAAGAAAACAACGTCTGGCGACGAAGCGGCTGAATATTCACAAAAAATCCATGATGCTGATGGAGTGAGTGGAAAACAATCTACAATTTGAGAGGCAAACGATGAAAAAATGTCTTGCTTTTGTATTGGGAGGCGGCGGGGCTCGGGGTGCGATGCAAGTAGGCGCATTGCGGGCTCTATTCGAAGCCGGCTTGAAACCGGACCTGTTGGTAGGAACATCCATCGGGGCAATCAACGCCACCGGGTTGGCGCTCTGGGGAGTGGATCTGGCCGGGGTTGAGGCGTTGGAACACGCCTATCAACGA
>DATJAH010000016.1:0-22678 GCA_035516425.1 Anaerolineales bacterium | reverse complement strand
CTGCGACGATCCTTCGAGGAACCGTCGCGTCCGCTGTGAGAGCCGCCTTGTCTCTTTTGAAACTTTGCATTTCAGCCTCCAGCTCGTGATATGTTGGAAGCCCTTCTTTGCTCCCGGGTTGGATTTTCTGTGAAAAGCATGAAATTCGTGCCCGCCATTGATATAATCTAAGCTATGGAAGCAAGCGAGCAGGAAATTCGAGTGGAACTGATCAAGAAATCTGATAATGCATTTATTCATCAACTGAATCGCTTGTTGGACGAAGGCACGGAATGGAATTCGCAGCAAGGGGAAAAGTTTCTCACCGACTCACACAATGCCCTCTTTGTTGCCTTTCTGAAGGACCAAGCTGTTGGCTTCTTAACCGCGAACCGTCTACAACGCTTCGATAAACGCGGTGCAGAAGTCTTGCTTTATGAAATTGGAGTGCACGAGAATTTCCGCCAAAAAGGTGTTGGGAAGGCGTTGATCAAAGAAGCTAAACTTTGGGCAAAAGAAGTTGGAGCCGATGAAGTCTGGGTATTGACAAATCGATCAAATATTGCGGCTGTTGCTTTGTATCGATCTATGGGAGGAAAAACAGAAAGCCAAACTCTCGATGAAGTCATGTTTGTCTTCAAATTGTAGATATGAGTATAACTTCAAAGTCCGACTGGTTGTCCCTGGCAGAAGCCGCTGAAGTGCTCGGCGTCCATCCCAGCACCGTGCGGAAGTGGTCGGATCAAGGTGCGCTCCCCGTACATCGCACCCAGGGCGGACACCGCCGCTATAAACGAGCCGAGGTCGAACTGTGGGTTCAGGCTGCGCGTCCAGGACGGACCGTCGAGCCGGTCAACGTCATCCAAACAGCTTTTCGCAATATCCGCCTGCAGATTGCAGAAGGACACCTCGAAGCGCAGTCCTGGTATCAAAAACTGAACCAGGAGGCGCGCGATCAATATCGTCAAAATTCGCGCACGCTCCTGCAGGGTTTGATCAATTATCTTGGCTCGGAGAGCGAGGAGGCAGCCTCGGAAGCGCATTCCATCGGATATGAATACGCTTCGCGCGCCCATCGCTTCGGACTCAGCAGCGCGGACGCGGCGCGCGCCTTCTTGTTTTTCCGCGACGCGCTGCTTCAATCCGTCATTCAGGCCTATCAGGAAGCCCACGTCCCATCGGGTCAGGCCTGGGGGGAAATCCTGCGCAAGGTCAACGCCTTCACCGACCTGGTCCTGCTTCACCTGCTCGAAACGTTCGAATCGCTGGAGCATGCCTCCACACGCTGAGATCGCCTCGAAGAGTATAATCGCCGTATGTCGAATCCCGTTCTGGACCTGCCCTTTATCCTCGAAACACGCCGCAATCATGCCCTCGAACATGCCACGCTGCATGTGCTGGCCGTGAAATATCCAACCCGGCCCATGGCGGGACATTCCAATCCCACCGGTTTCTTCGTCCTCGGCGATCTTCCCATGGACGACATTCGATCGGCGGCCATGGAAGCCTGCAGGCGCCTGCGCGCCGGCGAAAGCAATCTGGCGATTCACCCGGGATGTGGGACGAACTTCGCTACCACCATGCTTCTCGCCGGGACCTTTGCCTGGTTTGTGCTGCGAGGCGGCAAATCCACCTTAGGCAAAATCAGCCGCATTCCATTTGCGATCCTGTCTGCCTTGCTTGGCGTTCTGATCAGCCGGCCCTTAGGACCGGTGATTCAACAACGAATCACCACCGATGCCGATCTGGGCAATCTGCAAATCGTGGAGGTGCGCCCATCTTCGCACGGTCGCCTCACCGCGCATCGCGTGATTACCAAATAATCTATGCCCAACATCTTCTTCCTCTACGGCAACGACGAATTTGCCATCACGCGCCGCTTGTCGGAATTCGGTTCGAACTTTGCCGATTCCACCAGCGCCGACATGAACACCGCGCGCCTCGATGCCCGTATGATGAATGAAGATGAACTCAATAACGCGGTCAATGCCATGCCGTTTCTAGCAGATCAACGATTGGTATTTCTGGCGAATCCATCGGCACGCTATGCCAAGCCGGAGGCGCGCAAAAAGTTTCTGGAATTCATCGGGAAGATTTCCGAGAGCACACGCTTGGTGATATATGAAGTGATTGATCCACGCGACGCGGATAAGCACTGGCTCAACAAATGGGCAGAGAAATCCAAACTTGCGCGGACACAAGCCTTCATGCTGCCGCGCCTGAAAGAAATGAGCGGCTGGATTCTCAGTGAAGCCAAGAAACAAAGCGGTCAAATCGAAAAAGCTGCGGCGGAGAAATTGGTCGAGATGGTCGGCACGGACACGCGCCAGGCCGCGCAGGAAATCTCGAAGCTCTTGGCATACGCCAATTGGGCGCGCCCGATCAAAGTCGAGGACGTGGAAGCGGTCAGCATCCTCACCGCCGAGCCGGATGTCTTTGCGATGGTGGACGCGTTGGCGATGGGCAATGGAAAGTCCGCACAAAAATTATTGCATCGTTTATTGGAAGAGGAAGAGGCCCTCAGCGTGTGGGGCATGGTGGTGCGGCAGTTCCGGTTGCTATTGCTGGCGCGTGACGTGTTGGATGCGCGCGGCGGCGTCAACGAAGTGACCCGTGCCTTGGGCGTGCGTCCGTTCGTGGCGGAGAAGGTGGCGGGGCAAGCCAAACGTTTTTCGTTATCGTCTTTGGAAAAGATTTATCACAAACTTTTGGAAATCGATGATTCGGCAAAAACCGGCCAGATCGCACTGGACCTGGCCATGGAAACTCTGGTGGTTGAATTGACCGCATAATTATTTTGCTTTTGAGATCAATTCGGCGGAGAGGATACTGCGCTCACTGCCTTCTGTATAATACACGGCGTAGGTAAGCCTTGCATCATGATGTCAGCTAGATCCGAGGGAACATCGAAAGATCGCCCGCCGATATGCAGTTCGTGCACAGAATATGGGTGGGTGCGCGCGTGGATGGTATCAGTCCGCTCGACTTTGATGATGTTGACCGGTCCCATGACTCTCAGAAACTTCAACTGGAGTTTGGAGAATGCGTTGCGCAGAATGCTGAAACCAAGGGCGCCCCACACCAAGGGCCAGATACAGCCAAAGCCTGGTCCAAAACCGATGCGGAATCCCAAATTCGGGTCAGCCACTCCGGCGGCGATGGCTCCCGCCACGCCGATCAAGCCAATAAAGAGAAAGCATGCCCCGCCGACCATGTTCCACGTTTTATCGGTCTTTTCTTCTTTAACCTAAAGGGACTTCTGTTTTTCACTTAACTGTCCGTTCTTATTTGCCTGCAAATCGGCTTCATCGAATTCAAAAATGCCCATCCGTCTTGGGTCTTGCCTATCAGCCTCCAATCAATTTGTCTTGCCTTCAAATTATTTCGGCTGATAGAATATTCTTCGTGCTGACGAGCGCGTCCAGATCATCCCTGATGTAGTAATAAATGATGTATTGAGCACCCGGCGTCAGGACTTGATCCAGGCCCCGTTCCGCCTCGAAGCGCTTGTTGCCGATGTGAAGCGTATGCTCCATGCTGCCATCATAGATCTGTCTGCTCTCAATGCCGGCCATGCCCTGCACCCTCGCCACCGTGAACTGATGGGGCGAGGAAGAGGACGAACTGAGCAAAGACCGGACCCCGATACCGCCCCAAGCCAGCGGCCAGATACAGCCAAAGCCGAGACCGAATCCGATTCGAAAGGTCCAATCCGGAACCGAGATCCCTGCGGCAATAGCAATGACAAATCCGATCAGGCCAATAAAGATGAGAAGCAGTGCAAACGGATTCCCCAGGATTCCGCCCGACTTGGCCTCCTTGAGCATGCGCGCCTTTTGCTTGTCCGTGACTTGACCGTTTCGATTTGCCTGCAGGTCAACGGCATCAAACTTAAAATAATTCATCAGTTTTTGGTCGTCCATTTTCATCTCCCTTCAAGATCATTTTGCTTTTGAGATCAATTCAGCGGAGATGAAGTCCTCTTGGCCGAGGTCATCGTCATCATCCAAGCCGCCTTTAAGGTAATCAATGGCATCTGTGTCTCCCTGCATCATCACGTCAGCCGGATGTCCATCCACATCGAATTTCTTGCGGCCGATGGCAGTTCATGTTCATGATACGTATGTCCACGAGCACCCGAATAATTTTCCTTGACGATCCTCACAGTGCCTTCCACCTTTTGAAGCTTGACTCGGGATTTGTCTAACGCAGCGCTCAGGAAGCCGTATGCCAATCCACCCGCCACGAGCGGCAAAATACATCCAAATGCAATACGGAGTGCCCAATCGAAATTCATCACGAATGCGTACGGAGCGAAAACCAGGCCGCCCAGTGCGACCAGGAGCAAGAATCCTCCTGCAAACCAGCTCTGCGTTTTCTCCCGTTGATTTTCCTGGCCTAGCCGCGCCTTCTGTTTTTCGGTAAGCTGCCCCATACGGTCTGCTTGCAGATCGTATTCATCGAACTTGAGATACTCCATCAATTTTTGATCTTGCATGTCAGCCTCCACTCAAGGTTATTTTGCTTTTGAGATCAGTTCAGCCGAGAGAATATCGTTCTCACTGCCCTCTGTAAAATATACCGCGTAGGTATCGCCCTGCATCATGATGTCGGCAAGGTTCGATTGGACATCGAAGGATCTTCCGCCGATGTGCAGTTCGAACACAAAATAGTGCGAAGTATGAGTAAAGCCATCCGAGTCAGTGCTGCTGGAAGTCCGCTCTGCCTTGATGATATTCACGGGTCCCGTGGCTCGTTCAAGTTGCACCTGAAATCTGGAAAAGGCGCGGGTCAGGATCATCACGCCGATTCCTCCCCAAACGAGCGGCCAGATGCAACCAAAGCCGAGTCCGAACCCGATTCGAAATCCCCAATCCGGGTCGGCGATCCCTGCGACGATGGCAACCACCAGACCGACAAGGCCGATCAGAATCAAGAATCCTCCACCGACCACGCTCCAGGTCTTGTCACGCTTGTCCTCCTTGACCAGCCTCGATTTTTGCTGGTCTGTCAACTGGCCATTTCGATTCGCCGCCAGGTCAGCCTCGTCGAATTTAAAATAATTCATCAATTGTGAGTCACTCACGGTCTCCTCCAAAAAAACGCGCAAAGATATTTTCTGTTGAGGGTGACAGTATAAATAGGTTCCCCGTCATTTAGAATGACACCTTAGTACTGTAGAGATCTAGCGACTCAAATCAGCTTCGGTTGTTTGGGCTCATCGGCTTCGTCGAGGCCGTGCCAGCCAAATTTCTTCAAATCCACCTTGTCCTTGACGAACTCGATTTCCTCCTCTTCCAATAAGTGACGCTGTTTCTCCGCGCCGGGGCGCGGACTGACCTTGCCTTGCGCATTGATCACCCGCTGCCACGGCACATCGTCCGGACAAGCCGCCATGGCGCCGCCCACCCAACGCGGACCAAATGCCTTATACGATTCCAGATCGACGCCATCCGGCACGGGCAACATCAACGCGATTTGACCGTACGTGGCGACTTTGCCGCGCGGCACCTGACGGACCAGGGCCCAGACGCGTTCGTAAAATTGCTGCGGATTCGGCGGCGATGTGAATTGCATCAGTCACCCTTCACGAATTGTCCGCCAGCAACACGTTTTTCCGACACTTTTTTATCGACGTCGAATTTCAACTCCACCTCGATCTGCTGGAAACATTGACCACTCGAACCCATCAATACTTTTCTACCAAAATAGGATGCGTTGTCCCCCTCATATTCAACGCTCAGGTCATTTTGTAAGTCCAAGCGGCCCTCGACGATCTCGCCGCACCGGTTGCACTTCACTTCAAAAATATAATATCTTTTTCTCTGTGCCGTGGGCACGCGGCTGAAGAATTTCTTGAGGAAGTCCATCCTTATCCTTTCAGAACGCTTTCAATCTGATCCAGCTCATCCTGTGCAAACTTCAAGTTATGCAACACCGCGAGATTATCTTCCAACTGTTTGACGCTGCTCGCGCCGATCAATGCAGAAGTTACTGAGGGTTTACGAAGCACCCATGCGATGGCCATCTGCGCCAGAGATTGTCCGCGCCGTCTTGCGATCTCGTTCAGCCTCTGGACTTTCGGCAGATTCGTTTTCACATCGTCCGCTGTCAGCCAGACGCGTTCGGTCTTAGTGGCACGCGCACCCGCTGGAATCCCGCTCAGGTAACGGTTGGTTAACTGTCCCTGCGCCAGAGGCGAGAAGACGATGCAGCCGATCCCCTCTTCGGTCAACACATCCAGCAATCCGTTTTCGACCCAGCGATCCAGCATGTTGTAAAGCGGCTGATGAATCAAACAAGGCGTGCCGAGATTCTTCAAGATTTGCGCGGCGCGCCGCGTCTGTTCGGGATTGTAGCTGGAGAGGCCGGCATATAAAGCTTTGCCCTGTCGGACGGCGGAATCGAGGGCGCCCATGGTCTCTTCGAGCGGCGTATCCGGGTCGGGGCGGTGACTGTAGAAAATGTCCACGTATTCCAGTCCCATGCGTTTGAGTGACGCTTCCAGACTCGCCAGCATATATTTTCGCGAACCCCACTCGCCGTACGGACCGGGCCACATGTCGTAACCGGCTTTGGTGGAGATGATGAGTTCATCGCGATAGGGATGAAAATCCTGTTTGAATAATGTTCCAAAGTTTTCTTCGGCGGAGCCGGGCGGCGGACCATAATTGTTGGCGAGATCAAAATGTGTGATGCCCAAGTCGAAAGCGCGGCGTGCGATGGCGCGACCGTTTTCCAGCACATCGAGTCCGCCGAAGTTGTACCACCAACCCAGCGAGATGGCTGGAAGCTTAAGTCCGCTCCTGCCGACGCGATTGTAAAGCATTGAATCGTAGCGTGTCTTTGCCGGCAGATATGGATTCAGTTGATTCATCTTATCTCCCAGTCATCCATGACCTATTGGAAGTTCCACTTCTTCAACACATCCATAGCTTTGTAATTCGTCAAATCCAATTGCAAGGGCGTGATGGAGACATAACCGGATGTGATCGCGCCGAAGTCGGTGCCGGGTTCATCCACAGCAGTGGGCGCTTCGCCGCCGATCCAATAATAAGGTTTGCCGCGCGGATCGACGCGTTGATCTATCGCGTCGCGATAAACCCGCAATCCCTGACGCGTGATCATGTAACCTTTGAGTTCTTTCTCCTTGAGATACGGCACGTTGACATTCAGCACCACGCCCGTGGGCAAGCCGTCCGTCATCACTTTCTCTGCAACCCGTCGGGCAACGACGGCCGCGGTCGAATAATCGAGCGGACCTTTGAAGCCCTGCGGAGAATTGAGCGAGACCGCCATGCCTCTTACACCGCCGATGACCGCCTCCATGGCGGCTGTGACCGTGCCGGAATAGGTCACATCGTGACCGATGTTGGCATTCGGATTGATGCCCGAAACCACGAGCTCGATCTCTTCTTCCACCATCCCCAGCAGCGACATCGCCACGCAATCCGAAGGCGCACCGTCGGACATGAACGCGGCCGAACCGTCCGCCAGAGTCGTTTCATGCACGCGCAAGGGCCGGTCCATCGTCTTGACGTGACCCGAGGCAGACCAGTTGTGGTCGGGCGCGAAGACCGTCACGCGTCCGAGTTTGCGCATTTCCTGCGCGAGGGCGAGCAAACCGGGCGCTTGAACGCCGTCGTCATTTGTCACAAGGATAGGCATAGGAGATCCATCGCGGAAGGATAGGCGGTTTGATTATATAATGGTTTTGGGCCGGACTTGTGATTCCGTAAATCCCGGACGGATTGTCTTGCTATTGGGCAAAGGCCGTGATAAACTGTATGGAGATGACCACCAATCTGCTTGTTGTAACTCCCAGCCCGAGTTTTGGGGAAAGCCTGCGTCGTGCTCTCGAAGAAAGTGGAGACTATGGCGTTTCGGTTGTCAACAACAAGGCCTCGGCTGTCGTGCGGGCGGATGAAGCCAATTGCCGCGCTGCTTTCCTCGACTTGAATTTGACGGCCCAATGGGTGGAAGACATTGGCCGGTCGCTGCGCACCGTTTCACCTGAAATTAAACTGATCATCCTTGCGGATAACGAGACTCCGCCTCTGCTTGATTCGATTCGCCCGTGGACCCTCGTCCGAAAATCGTTCGAGCCGAAAGATCTGTACCGTTCGCTTGAACTGCCGGCATCCAATTCAGCTGCCTCATCCACTCCATTTGGAGAAACGGACCTTCCCTGGTTGGGCGACGTCACAAAAGCCGCACAGCACCTAACGCGCCTGAGCCTGGAAACATCGTCGCAGGCTGCACTGATCACCCGCAACGCCGCTTTATGGGCGTATGCCGGGCAGTTATCCCAAAGCGCGGCGAATGAAATTTCCAGCGCGTTGGCACGTAACTGGAGTGGAGGGAAAGGCAGTGACCTTCTGCGCTTTATTCGCCTCGAAAGCACCAAGGCGGAACATATGCTGTATGCCACTCAGCTGGCCGAAGGCGTTTTGCTTGCCATGGTCTTCGATGCTGAGACACCTTTCAGCACGATCCGCTCCCAAGCGGGACAACTGGTAACTTCGCTGAGCCAAGACGAAACAAAGGAAGAAGAGCCCAGTTGGCCGAAAGCGAACAAAGCGGAAGAGGTCGTGACCAGCGACCTGGATGATGAGGAGGGCGAGGATATTGAGATTCCGCCCATCTCCGAAATCATTGTGGACGTTCCCGTGCCGGATCCGAAGCGCACGCCACCGTCGAAATCTCCTCCCGCGGAAGCACAACGTCCAGACCAGCCGCAGGTAGCTGTTGAGCCGGATCAGACTCGTCGTTCGATCTTCAGCCGTGAATCATCGCCTCCCATCCCACTGAAGGATTTGCTGGTTGCCCGCCAACCTGCCGACTTGGATCAAACCGTTCCGTCACAGGCCAGAGCGGAGGAGGAATTGGAGGTTACGGCGCCCTCGCGGTCCCGACCGCGGCCGCTCACTCCACTGCCTCAACATGGTGAATTGGACGAAACCCGCCCGCACTCCATGGATGAAGTTGCGGAGCACATTGTCCTTGAACCGGTCAGTGCGGGAGTCTACAATCTGACCTATGCCTGCTTGCTGGTACCCCGATTCTCAGCTCATTATTTGACCGGAGATATCGCCGACCGTCTTTCGGAATGGCTTCCGAACATCTGCGTGGCATTTGGCTGGCGGCTTGAATATCTGGCCGTACGCCCCGAATATCTGCAATGGGTCGTGAATGTCCCGCCGGCTGCGTCGCCGGGTTACTTGATGCGTATCGTGCGTCAACAGACTTCAGAGAAGGTGTTCGCGGAGTTCACGCGCTTGAAGAAGGAAAATCCCTCCGGCGATTTTTGGGCACCTGGCTATCTCATCATGGGCGGAACGAAACCGCATCCGCCCCAACTCGTCAAGGATTACATTCTCCAAATCCGCCAGCGCCAGGGGCTTGAAAAAACGCACAAATAAAATGCGAAGTCACTGGCTTCGCATTTTGAATTATTCATTATGCCTCCAACTCTATATTTGATTGACGGCCACGCGCTGGCCTATCGCATGTACTTTGCCTTGACCGCCGGTTCGAGCGCACAGCGCTGGCAAACCTCGAAGGGCGAACCCACGGCTGGAATTTACGGCTTCGCCCGTGAACTCATGCGCATCCTTGAACAGGAAAAACCGGAATACCTGGCGGTGGCTTTCGATACCGGCAAAACCTTCCGCGACAAACTCTTCCCTGAATATAAAGCCACACGCGCCAAGATGCCCGAGGACCTGCGCCCGCAGATCGAGCGCATTCGTCAATTGGTCGACGCGTTCAATATTCCCCGCCTTGAGATGGAAGGTTACGAAGCCGACGATGTGTTGGGCTCCGTGGCGCGTCTCGTCGCCGGACAGGGCTTGGGCGTTAAGATCATTACGGGGGATCGCGACCTCCTGCAGCTGGTCAATAAGAGAACCGCCGTCTATCTCGCGGGCGACGACCAGAATTACATTACCGATGAAGATGTCATCCGCAAACTTGGCGTTCGACCGAATCAGGTGGTGGATTACAAGGCGATCGTCGGCGACAAGTCGGATAACATCCCCGGTGTGGCGGGAGTGGGCGAAAAGACAGCCGTTGCTCTGCTCGAAAAATTCGGGACGCTGGATGCCATCTATAAGAATATGGATCAAGTTGAAAATCGCTGGAAGACCAAACTGGAAGCTGCCAGGAATACGGCCTATCTCAGCCGCGACCTCGCCCAGATCCGCACCGACCTCGACATCAAATTGAATCTCGAGGAGGCCAGGGCGCATGAATTTGATGCGGCCCAGGTCGAAGAATTCTTTAAGGAACTGGAATTCCGTTCGCTGATCAAGACCCTCGAGCGACTGACCGGTAAGGAAGCTTCTTCCACCTCCTCCGCACCAGCCACCCAACAGCTATCTCTATTTACAGCGGCATCGACGCCTGTGTCTGTAAGACAGGCTCCTTCATCCCTCGATGTCAAAATCATTGACTCCCTTGTAAAACTCAACGCACTGGCCCAAGCGCTTTCGGCCGCAGCGGTGATTGCATTTGATACCGAAACCACCTCGACCGAAGAAACGCAAGCGGACATCGTCGGCATCTCACTGGCCATCAAGGAAGGCGAAGGATTTTATATTCCCATTGGACATTTGACGGGAACCAATCTTCCGCTGGGCCAGGTCATCTCTGCCCTTCAGGTTCCACTGACGGATCCCCACATTCCCAAAGTTGCCCACAACGCCAAATATGATTACATCATCTTAGCGCGTCACGGACTCATCGTCTCGCCCATTACCTTCGACACCATGATCGCCGAATTTGTCGTCGATCCTTCCTCGCGCAACCTCGGCCTCAAGAATCTGGCTTTTGCGCGTCTCGGCGATGAGATGACTCACATCGAGGAGCTGATTGGCAAAGGCCGGAAACAAATCAGCATGGCAGAAGTGGCAATTGAAGGTGCTGCTCCTTATGCCGCCGCGGATGCAGAAACCACACTACGATTGCTTCCGCTCCTGCAGGCTGAAGTCAAGCGCGTGAACGCTGAGAAGTTGATGGCGGAAGTCGAGATGCCGCTGATCCCGGTACTGGCTGAAATGGAAATGGCTGGCGTTCTGATTGACCTGCCCTTCTTCAAGAAATTATCCGAGGAATTGACCGGCCGTATGGCGGATATTGAAAAACAAGTCTACGAATCCGTCGGCAAGCCGTTCAATATCAACTCGACGCAGCAGCTCTCCGATGTGTTATTCAATCGTCTGCGTCTTGAGCCGCCGGATCGCGGACGCAAGACCGCCAGCGGACATTATTCCACCTCGGGTGATGTGCTGGACGCCCTGAGCGGCAAACATCCGGTGGTGGATTGGGTGATCGAACATCGCGAATTATCCAAACTCAAATCCACGTACGTCGACGCGTTGCCGGCCGCCGTGGATTCGAAGACGGGCCGTGTGCACACCTCATACAGCCAGACCGGCGCGGTCACCGGACGGTTGTCTTCATCGAATCCGAATTTACAAAACATTCCCATTCGCACAGAAGAAGGCCGCCGTGTCCGCAATGGGTTCATTGCCGCGAAGGGCAATCGGCTCCTCTCCGTGGATTATTCGCAAATCGAACTTCGCATCGTGGCACACATGGCGCAGGATCAAGCCATGCTGGATGCATTCCATGCCGGACAGGATATTCATGCGACCACTGCTGCGGCGATCTACAATATTCCGCTCGAACAAGTGACGAAGGAAATGCGCCGCCATGCCAAGGCCATCAACTTCGGGCTCATCTACGGCATGTCCGCCTTCGGCTTGACGCGATCCACGGAACTGACGCTCGCGGAAGCCGACGAATTTGTCAGGGCCTATTTCACACAATTTCCTGGCATCAAAAAATATCTCGATGGGATTCGCAAGCAGGCTGCCCAAGATGGCTACGTTGAAACCCTGCTCGGACGCCGCCGGTATTTCCCGGCATTGCAAAGCAAGATCAACATGGCCATGAAGAACCGTGAAGAGCGCGAAGCCATCAATGCGCCAATCCAGGGCACGGCCGCGGACATCATGAAAATTGCCATGCTGCATATTCCAGCCGCGTTGAAAAATGCCGGCCTGCACGCCCAAATGCTGTTGCAGGTGCACGATGAATTGGTGCTGGAAGTTCCTAAGGAAGAGTTGGAGAAAACGGCCAGGCTCGTGCAGGCCGTGATGGGATCGGCCTATCCACTGGATATCCCACTCTTAACGGAAGCCCGCTCCGGTCCGAATTGGGGCGAGATGAAGGTGTTTTCCTAAATCCATAATTCGGTTATCATCTTGTAATGTCGCCACAAAGTCAAAGATTCCGCAATCCGTTATAATCATCCTATGCCCGGACGAAATGACGTTTTTCAGAAAGCCATGAATGAGGGGCATTCCGCAGCCTGGGATCAGGATTGGAAAAAAGCCGCCGCCGCATATCGCAAAGCCCTGCAGGAATTCCCGGACCAGCCGAAAGCACTCAACAGCCTGGGGCTGGCCCTATATCAATCCGGCGAACTGGACGAAGCCCTGCATATGTATCAGCGGGTGGCCCAGCTTGCACCGGACGATCCGGCACCCTTCGAGAAGGCCGCCCAAATTTCCGAACGCCTTGGGGATTTGAGCACAGCCGTGGATTCGTTCACCAAGGCCGCCGAAAAGTTCTTCGACCAACGCGAGGTGGATAAAGCGATTGAAAACTGGGGACGCATCACTGCTCTCCAGCCCGATCATCTGGGTGCACACTCACGCTTGGCCATGGTTCACGAACGGCTCGGACATGCACAGCAGGCGGTCACGGAATATCTCGCACTTGCCAGCATCCTTCAGCGGGCCGGCAAGCCGGAGAAGGCCCAGGAATTCGTGGCGAAGTCCCTGCAATTGATGCCGCAAAGTCCTGAGGCCAAACAGGCGCAGTCGCTGCTGAAATCGGGACAACTCCTGCCCAAACCGATCAGACCCAAGGGCGGGACGGCACCCATCAGCATGGCCAAGGTTAAGCAGTTGGAGGCAACTCAACCCGCGCAACATACGGCCTCCGGCATGGACCCGGTTGCGGAGGCGCGGCAAAAGGCCTTAACCAAGCTGGCAGAAGTGCTCTTCGATTACTCAGACGAGAATCCGTCTGCGCAGGAGCGACGCGGCCTTTCCGCCATCATGAAAGGAACCGGGCAGCTGTCCCTTCAACAGGCCGAACAAACAAAAGTCGTACTGCATCTGGGTCAGGCCATCGACGCACAGACTAAGAACCAGGACAGTCTCGCGGCGGATGAACTGGATCATGCGCTGGAGGCAGGCTTCACGCATCCTGCTTTGTACTTCAATCTCGGATATTTACGCGTCAAGAACGAACGGCTGGAAAGCGCAGTCCGACATCTAAGTCATTCGGTCAAGCATCATGACTATGCTCTTGGATCGCGTTTGCTGCTCGGCGACATCCTGTTCAAAAAGGGGCAGGTGAAACAAGCCGCATCGGAATATCTGGAAGCGCTGCGTCTGGCTGATTCGACGACAGTGTCCGCGGAGGAGTCGGATGCCATCAGTCAATTGTACGAGCCGTTGATCGAATCCCAGCAGAATCAGAACGACGAAACAGTCAACCGCCGGCTGTGCGAAAACGTCAGCAAGATGTTAATGCGCGCGGACTGGCGCGACCAGATCCACAAAACCCGCGAACAGCTGCACAAAACACAGGGCGCCGACACGCCGGTTCCGCTGGCGGAAGTTGTCTTGCAGGCACAATCCAGCGGGGTGATCGAATCGATGAGCCGCGTTCATCAACTGGCCCGCATGGGCACTCTGCGCTCCGCCATGGATGAAGCCTACGACGCACTTCAACATGCGCCCACGTATTTGCCGCTCCACACTTTGATGGGCGATCTGTTGATTCAAGACGGCCGCCCTCAGGATGCGATTGCCAAATTCTCGGTGGTGGCGCATGCCTACAGTGTGCGCGGCGAAGTGGCGCAGGCGACCAAATTATTGCGCCGCGTCATTCAGATTGCGCCGATGGACCTATCGGCCCGCACGCGTCTCATCGATCAACTGGTGGCGCGCGGTCAGATCGACGAAGCCATCAACGAATATCTGGAACTGGCGGAGATCTATTATCGCCTGGCCGAATTGGATATGGCGCGCAAGACCTATACCACCGCGTTGCGCCTCGTTCAGCAAGCCAATGCGGATCGCCAGTGGAACGTTCATATCCTTCAACGCATGGCGGACATTGACATGCAACGGCTCGACTGGAAACAAGCCGTGCGCGTCTTCGAGCAGATTCGTACCCTGCGACCGGACGATCAGGGCTCGCGCAAGCAACTGATCGAGCTCTACATGCACTTGGGTCAGCCGACGCAAGCCATGGCTGAGCTGGAGAGCTTCATGTCCTATCTAGATTCCAACGCCAAAGGAGATGACGCCCTGCCCTTCCTGGAAGACTTGATCAAAGAACATGAGGATCAACCTGTCTTCCGCCGGACGCTGGCCGAGCAACTTCACCGGCTTGGACGCACTGATGAAGCGGTCTCACAATTGGATGCGCTGGGCGAGTCCCTGCTGACGGCCGGCAAGAAAAGGGAGGCGGTGGAGGTCATCAACCAAATCCTGTTGATGAATCCACCGAATGCCGAGGATTATCGCCAGTTGCTGGCGCAAATTGGAATGTAACGCATAAAGAGCAACGTGCCGCACGGCGCGTTGCTCTTTAAATCGGTTATACTTTCGGCGCTTCTATGACCGCGCACATTCGCAACTTCTGCATTATCGCGCACGTGGATCACGGCAAGTCCACGCTGGCGGATCGCTTGCTGCATTTAACCGGGACGGTTCCGGACCGCGACACGACCGAACAGATCTTGGATTCGATGGACTTAGAGCGCGAAAAGGGGGTGACCATCAAGGCTTCTGCCGTGCGAATGAATTACACGGCCAAAGACGGCAATGCCTATGAACTCAACTTGATCGACACGCCCGGGCATGTGGACTTCGGTTACGAAGTCAGCCGCGCGCTGAAGGCCTGTGAAGGTGCGCTTCTGGTGGTGGACGCCACACAAGGCATCGAGGCGCAAACGCTCGCCAATCTTTATCAGGCGCTCGAGGCCGACCTGATCATCATTCCCGTCATCAACAAGATTGATTTGGTTTCCGCCCGCCCTGATGAAGTCGCGGAAGACATCGCTTCGTTGCTCGGTGTCAAGGCAAACGAGGTGATTCGCATCTCTGCCAAAGAGGGGGTGAACGTGGATCAAGTGCTGGAAGCCATCGTGGCACGTGTGCCGCCGCCCAGGGATGAATCCGATAAGCCGCTGCGCGCCTTGATCTTTGACTCCCATTACGATTCGTATAAAGGTGTCATCGCCTACGTTCGCGTGGTCGAGGGCTCGATCAAGCCGGCGGACGCGTTGCACATGTTTGCCACGCAGGCCGATCTGAAACCGGTCGAGATCGGAATCTTTGCCCCGGATATGAAGCCCACTCAAAGCCTGACGGCAGGCGAGGTCGGTTACATCGCAACCGGGCTCAAGACGGTTCACGATTGTCGCGTCGGCGATACGATCACGCTGGCCGCGCATCGCGCCGCGGAACCTCTGCCGGGTTACCGCCATCCCAAGCCGATGGTCTTCGCCGGCATCTATCCCGTGGAAGCGGATGATTATCCCGAATTGCGCGAGTCGCTCGATAAACTACAGCTCAACGATGCGTCGTTGACGTTCCAGCCGGAGACGTCCCAGGCGCTTGGCTTTGGATTCCGCGCTGGTTTTCTTGGATTGTTCCACATGGAAATCATTCAAGAGCGCCTCGAGCGCGAATATCTGCTCGATGTGTTATTTACCGCGCCGTCCGTGGAATATGAAGTGTTGAAGGTCAGCGAAGAAATTATCACGGTGGATTCGCCTGCCGAATTGCCGGAGGATGAATCGCAGATTGTCGAGATCCGGGAGCCGTGGATGACCATTGAAATCATCACGCCCACTGATTATTATGGTCCGATCATGGATTTGGTCACGACGCGACGCGGCGTCTTCAAGTCGCAGGAATATCCTGCTCCGCATCGGGTTCAACTCAATTTTGAAATTCCGTTATCGGAAATTATCGTGGACTTCTTCGATGAATTGAAATCGCGCACGAAAGGTTACGCTTCGCTTGACTATCAATTTCTGGAATATCGCCGCGATGAATTGCAGAAGCTGGAAATCCTCGTCAATGGCGAGCCGGTGGATGCGTTGGCAGCCATAGTCCACAAGAAGGACGCATATTACAAGGGTCAGCGGATGATTACGAAGTTAAAGGAAATCATCCCGCGCCAATTATTCGATGTTGCCATCCAAGCCGCGGCGGGCGGCCGGGTCATCAGTCGCGCAAACGTCAAGGCCACGCGCAAGGATGTACTGGCAAAATGTTATGGCGGTGACATCACACGCAAGAAGAAATTGCTGGAAAAACAAAAGCGCGGTAAGAAGCGCCTCAAGATGGTCGGCAATGTGGAGATCCCGCAAGAGGCGTTCATGGCTGTGCTTAAACTGGAAGAGGAATAATCGACTTCAAGAACTATGAAAGACATCAAACGTTGGCTGCCCGGTGTGCTGATCAGCATTATTCTGATCGCCGCCATTCTCTCTTTCGTGGACCTGCCCAAAATGGTCGCCGCCATTCGTTCGGCGGACTATCGCATCCTGGCGGTGGCGCTTTTCTTTGCGTTCGCGTGGTTGTATGTGCGTGCCGTGGTGTGGCGTACCTTGCTTCGCGAGCGCGCACCCTATTGGGAGGTCTTCCACAGTCTGAACATCGGTTATTTGCTCAACGCCTTTTTGCCGTTCCGTCTCGGTGAATTGGGACGCGCCTACGTGCTCAGTCTGAAATCGGATATGAAGTTCGTTGAAATCCTGCCAACCATTGTCATCGAGCGCTCGATGGATCTGGCCATCACCGCCGCGATCTTTCTCAGTTCATTGCCATTTGTAGTTGGCGCAAAAGGTGCGGATAGCATCGCCATCGCCCTCGGTGTCCTCGTTGTGTTGGGATTGCTGTTCCTATTCATCCTTGCAAAGAATGATCAATGGGCACTGGATATGTTTCATCGATTAAGTGCGCGGTGGCCCTCCATTCAGCGCTTCGGAGGCAGCATCCTCGAATCATTCCTCACCGGCCTCGGCGTCCTGACCGATGGCTGGCTCTTCGCCCGCTTCATGTTTTGGATATTGTTAAATTGGGCCATGTCGATCGCCACCTTTTATTTGGCGCTGCATGCCTTCTTTCCACAGGCGCAGTGGGTATGGGCATTTTTCGGACTCGGCGCGGGTGCGGCTGGCAATGCCGTACCGTCCGCGCCCGGTGCGGTTGGAACGTATGAAGGCGCCCTTGGCGGAGCCTTGACCTTGCTTTCCGGTGACCGATCGACCTCCCTGGCCGTGGCATTGACCTCTCACCTATTCAACTATCTGACTGCCATCATCCTGGGCGGTTATGCACTGATCCGCGACGGACAGTCCCTTTCCGGAATTTATCGGCAGCTGATTGCATTCAGAACAAAAGCCAGCAAAGATGATCCCGCTTTATGACACGCTGCGTTCACGCCGCTTCCCCGTTATCAACTGGTTCCTGATCGCGTTGAACTTCATTGTCTTTTTCTATGAACTCAGTCTCAGCCCTTCCGCCTTGAATCGATTGACACTCGCGTGGGGTCTCGTGCCGGTGAAATTGATGATGCACCCGGAAACCTATTGGGTGACAATCTTCACCTCGATGTTCCTGCATGGCGGATGGTTTCATATCCTCAGCAACATGTGGGTGCTCTTCATCTTTGGAGATAACGTTGAAGACTGCATGGGCAAAAGCCGCTATCTCATCTTCTACCTGTTGAGTGGCACGGCGGCCGGACTGCTTGAATCCTATGCATTAAAGAACAGCCCGATTCCTTCCATTGGAGCGAGCGGCGCGATCGCTGGAGTATTGGGTGCTTATCTGATTTCATTCCCGCGTGCTCGCATTGCCAGCCTCGTTCCGATCATCTTCATTTTTACGATCATTGAGATTCCCGCCGTGATTTTCTTGATGTTTTGGTTCATCCTGCAATTGTTCTCAGGCTTATTTTCACTTCAGGGCACCAGTGGAAGCGGCATCGCCTGGTGGGCACATGTCGGAGGATTCTTGTTCGGGATGCTGACGGTTCGCCTGTTTGCGCGGCGTCAAAAGCATTATTTGCAGCAATGAAACTCGAAAAGGAGCAAGTATGACTCGCAATTACCTGATTACCGGCGGAGCAGGCTTCATTGGTTCGAACTATGTGTATCGCGTATCGAAACGGGGTGAGAATGTGACCATCTATGACAATCTCAGCCGCGCCGGCGCGTCGAAAAATCTCGACTGGCTGAAGAAAAGCTGCGGCGAAAAGTCGTTCAGCTTGATCGTCGCAGATGTACGCGACGCCGCTTCGATAACGGCAGCTGCTCGCCAAGCCGATGTGATCGTCCACCTCGCAGGACAGGTGGCGGTCACGACCTCGGTGACAAATCCACGGGATGACTTTGAATCCAATGCCATTGGTACATTCAATGCTCTGGAAGCCGCGCGTCTTTCCGGGCGCAATCCGATTTTTATCTTCGCTTCCACAAACAAAGTGTACGGTGGCATGGACGACGTGAAGGTCGTGGAGGACGCGACGCGCTGGCGCTATGCGACCTTGGCCAACGGCTGTCCAGAATCACAGCCGCTTGATTTTCATTCGCCTTATGGCTGCTCAAAAGGAGCAGGTGATCAATACGTTCGCGATTACGCCCGTATTTATGGCTTGCGATCTGTGGTCTTCCGGCAATCCTGCATTTATGGACCGCGCCAGTTCGGGATCGAAGATCAAGGCTGGCTGGCATGGCTGACGATCGCAGCCCTCACGGGACGCCCGATCACGATCTACGGCGACGGCAAGCAGGTGCGCGATGTGCTGCATGTGGATGATTTGCTCAACGCCTATGACGCGGCGATTGAAAGAACAGAGATTGCCAAGGGTCAGGTCTACAACATGGGCGGCGGAACGAGCAATGTGCTGGCCGTCTGGGCGGAGTTTGGCCCGCTGCTGGAAAAATTATTGGGAAAGAAGATCGAGGTCACCCGCGCGGATTGGCGCCCAGGCGATCAGCGCGTTTTCTATGCAGATTTCAGCAAGGCCAAGCGGGAATTGGGCTGGAGCCCCAAGATCGGTTTGCAGCAGGGAATCCAACGGCTGTTCGACTGGGTAAAGGGCAACCGCGATTTGTTTTGATTGCCCGGGGTATAATCGCCGGTACAACCCTTATCGATAAATGTGGAAGAAGATGAACTTAAAACGCTATTCGAAGCAGGGCCTGTTGTCGCTCTTTCTAATATGTGCCTTCCCTGTTCACTTCTGGACCTTGCTTCTCGTCCTTAGGGACATGTCATGGGCTATACAGCGTACCAATGCATGGGATGCGATCGGGCTGGCTTCCTATGGCCTGTTATATGCCCTGGTAGAGTGCATCCTCCTGTTCTGCGTTGTGGCCTGCTTGGGATTCATCCTACCGTCCGGCTGGAACGTTGACAAAGGCATTGCTTTTCTGAGCCTGCTGTTCCTGTTAACCGCCGCCTGGGCAATGCTCGCCCAGTTGTTTTTTATCTGGAACTTTTCCCTGCCGGCCTGGCTGCTCAAGAGCTTAGCCCACTCAGCCCACCCCTTGCGCACGCTGTATGCAGGAAGCCTGGTTGTGGTCGTCCCGACGATCTTGTTGCCAGTCATTTTATTCATCAGATCGAGTAAGGTTGTTTCGTTCATGAAGGATCTCATCGAACGGGTCGGCCCTTTAAGCATGTTGTACCTCTTTTTTGACCTGGTGGGGTTCATCATTGTCCTGGTCCGGAACCTTGCATGAACGGAGAGAAAAATGAAACATCCGTTTAGTCGACGCGATTTTCTTAGGATGGCCGGTGCGCTGCCGTTGGGGTTGACGGTGCCGCATCTGCTGCAGATGCTGGCCCACCCGGCCTCAGTGCAAAATAATCCCAAGAATGTACTTGTGGTCGTTTTTGATGCATTCTCCGCATTTGATATTCCCGTTTACGGATTCGAGCGCCAGACAACCCCTACGATCGCCCAGTTGGCCAAGCGTGCCATCGTTTATCGCAATCATTTTGCTTCCGGCAACTTTACCAGTCCAGGAACGGCATCGCTGCTGACGGGTGTCCTGCCATGGACGCACCGGGCGATCAACCTCAATGGAACCGTTACGGGTTCCTTTGTGGAACGGAATCTCTTTCGCGCGTTCCAGAAGTATTATCGAATCGCCTACACACACAATGGAATTGTAAGCACCCTGCTCAATCAGTTCAGGACGGATATTGATGAATTGATACCCAGGGAAAGATACTATCTGGAACCCTCCTACGATCTATTCCTCTCCGAACTGTTCAAAAATGACAGCGATATCTTCTCGGTAAGTTGGGCCCGCAACATGCAGGTGAATGAGAACGGATACGCTTATTCCTTGTACCTTTCGCATCTTTATGAGTATCTTCAGGAAAAGAATGTCGAGGACCTGAAGCCGCGCTTTCCGGGCGGGTTTCCAACCTATGACCTGGTTCATCCGTTTCTATTGGAAACCGCCATTGACGGCCTTGGCAAGCGACTTCCGCACATTCCCAAACCCTTTTTGGGTTATTTTCATTTCATGCCGCCGCATGAGCCCTATCGAGCCCCTGTAGAGTTCTACAACAAATTTCAAGGCGACGGATATCGACCGCCGATCAAACCGATCAGCATCTTTGCGAATGCGAACCACAAGGATCTGGCAGATGAACGCAGGAAATATGATGAATTCATTCTCTATTGCGACCGGGAGTTCGGCAGGCTCTACAATCAACTTGAATCCTCCGGCGTGCTCGAGAATACCTGGGTGATCTTGACCTCCGATCATGGAGAGATGTTCGAACGCGGCATCGAGGGCCATGGCCTGGAGGTGCTCTACCAACCTGTCATTCGAATTCCCCTGATGATCTTTGAGCCGGGCCGGGAGACTGGGATGACCATCGACACGGCCACAAATGCGATTGACGTGCTTCCTACTCTGACGTACCTGACGGGCCAGGCATCCCCAAGCTGGGCAGAAGGGACCGTTTTACCGCCCTTCGCAACGGCCGGTTCTGATCCAAATCGAAGCTTATACACGGTTCAGGCCCGCAACAATCCAAAATACGATCCCCTCATTCAAGCTTCCATAGCCTTGATCAAAAACAACTATAAGTTGCATTATTATTTTGGTTATCCGCAGACCGCCCAGGCCGGCTTCATGCAGCTATTTGACATAAAATCAGATCCGGAAGAACTCGTCGACCTTTATCTGTCCAAGCCGGATACCGCCGCGGAATTGCTCCAAGAGTTGAAACAGAAGCTTGACGACGTGAACAAGCCCTATCAATGATTTGTTGCCTGCCTGGCGGCCTTCATTAAAAAATGAGCATCCGTCCCGCTCCCGTATTCAGCCGGCGCCGGTGATCTGCTGCCAACCCGTACGTCAGCGGTCGGGCCTATTTTCATGCGACCGCACGGGCCATGATGGCCTCTTCCATATGAGATACGCTAAAGCGGGGTCTGAAACGCAACCCGAGGCTGACTGAGATCGGCCAAGGCGAATTCCCTGTCGACACACAGCCATGAGTGGGTTCTGTTCCGCCGCCTGCCTTGGCGCAAAGGCGGCGACGTTTCCACCCGGTCTCCAGCTGCATAGCCGCCTTAAAAGAGCGAACCGCCGAAATTTCGGCGGTTCTTCAATGGCTACATCATGCTTCCGAAATATTTCTTCCAGAAGTACATGAAAAGCAGAGTGAGGCCGACCGGCGTGAGGAAGCTGAACACGCCTCCAAAAAAGCCTGAGAAGTATGGACCCACAGCCGGGACCGCATCGAGCGCTTTGGCGGTCGCTCCTAACAGGAGGAAGCGGATGCCGAAATTCACGACATCACCCGAATCCAAGAAAAATACCCCGGCTAGAATCCCGGCGAGAAGCAGGAGCCAATTCAGATACGGCTGAACCGGTGCGGCGAAGGATGCAAATGCTCCAACCAATCCTGCCACGACAACGCCGATCAGGTAAACCCATTTCGCCCATTCGGCGCCTGAACTGGATCGCGCCCTTGGAGCTGGTGCTGCTTTCTTTGCTGGCATAATTTTTCTCCTTTGACCAAAAAGAATTGAATTCCGACTACACATTAATAAACACATAAAATTCACAAAGTTGCGCAAAAACAACCGGATGCAATCTTCGTTTTCCGGATTTCGGGGGGGTTAATCGCTGCGCTTCGTGAAAATCCGGAGCTGCTTTCAGACATTCTCACATTTCATTTGTCTTCCGCGGCTTCGGATTTTCTTAAGGATACAAACTCCTGGGATGGTCCGCAAGGCGGGGAAGTTATTTTGCGGGACTTCTGGTTTCTGGGTGTAGGAGTATAGCGTGGAAGAATAATGCATTGAAAAAATCACGCTGAGAAATGCAACCAAAGGACTGGCGGACGGGCCCTCTCAATGTACCATCCCTAGCAGGGAAGGTAAGTATCGGCGCTCATGAAGCATTTTATCCATTGGAGTATAATCGCTGCGCTTCATGAAAATCCTGACCGTCCTCACATATTATCGCCCTCACACCTCCGGCCTGACCATCTATGCCGAACGCCTCGCCCGCGCCTTCGTCCAACGCGGACATCAGGTGACGGTGATGACGATGCAA
>DATJAH010000015.1:0-53112 GCA_035516425.1 Anaerolineales bacterium | reverse complement strand
AGCCAGCGCCTGGTCCGCCACCTGGTCGTTCCGCACCCTGCTCGCGCCACCCGCCCTGACGTTGCCCGCCGAGAATGCCACAGGGGTCGCACTGCGGCCGCAGTTGACCTGGACGAACCCGAACACAATTGGAGTGACGGGGTACACCGTTCAAATCTCGAAAAGCAATAACTTCTCGCCCGTTCTGATGACGGGCAACGTCACCACGACCAGCTTCACTCCCGCGACCAATCTCCCGTCCGGCACGACGCTCTACTGGCGCGTCCAAACCAAAGGCTCCAATGGACCCAGCCCTTGGTCCAGCGCATCCTTCACGACGCAGTGATAACCATACATATCCAGCCACGGTATAGATGGCAGTAAGAAGCCGGGAGCTGGCGTGTCGTTGGACGGTCCGCTTCGGGCTCATCCCGTAAATTGATCTTGGGTGCCAACAGTGCACTTCCTTGCAAAAGAGATGTTACTGCGCTTGACTCTTTGACGGCTATTCTGACAGTTTACGAGATGGATATGGCATAAAATGCAGAGATCATAGACGGTTTCTGAGTCGACTTCGGCATAGGCTCTAGGCAGAAAAGCGCCAAAAATACGCCGTGGAAAAGTTCCGCTGGCAACTCTGCCTCAATGAGTTCAAACCCTCGGTGGGTCACTTGAAACAACCCGCGCCGCGTTTTCTAACCTTGGTCGATTTTCAAATCTTGATTATTTCTCGTGCAGGATATTTCTAACCAAATATAATTCCCCGCGTTCGAAGCCGCGTTCGATGTAATATTGGCGCGTCCCCACTGCGGAAATCACCGCCATCCGCCTGAAGCCGCTTTCCTTGGCGATCTGTTCCGCTCGCTGAAGCAGCTTTGTTCCCAATCCGGCATGTTGTGCCGCGCCGTTCTTCTCCTCGCCCACCGGCAATGACTGTCCATATACATGCACTTCGCGGATCAACGCGGCACCATCCAAATCGGTCAAATGAGTCTGCGGCGCATCAGGGGAAGGCAAGGACAGGCGAATGAAACCAGCGAGTTTATCGTCGGACGTGATATACGAGATGAAATGCTCTTCGGCACAATCCGCCTTATAAACTAGATCATCCAATTGGAGCAGTGCAGGGTCCACCGGCTTTCCTTTGACTTCCCGACAGCGGATGCATTCGCAGCGCGTACCGCGTCGTTTCATTTCATCGTGGACATCTTGTCTCAGGCTCGTGCGGCGATTCCCTGCGACAACATTGGTTGAAGGAATATCGCGAATGACGCGGTTCACGCGGCAATACCGTGGGATCGTGGTTTTGATATCAGCGATCAAGTCAATTAATTGTTCGGTGCTGTATGGATCGAATTCGCCGCGCTGCCAATATTCGTAAAGCTCGGCGTTGGCAAGCAACTGATTCGGATAGATTTTGATTTCATCAGGACAGAAGCCCTGCCATAGCCGCACAAAATCCTCTCGATCCGATTCCGGCGTCGCGCCGAGCAGATTTGGCATCCAATGCAACACGATTTTGAAACCGGCCGCACGGAGCAGGGCAGTCGCGCGCCGCGTACATTCCACGTCATGACCGCGCTTGTTCATCTCGAGGATGCGATCATCGAAACTTTGCGCGCCCATTTGCACCTTCGTCACGCCCAGATGCCTCAGCCAGCGGATTTCGTCCGGCGTGATTTCGTCCGGACGCGTCTCGATGACCAATCCGACGTTTCGATGCGGCCCGGATTCGTTCAGCCTGTGAGTTTCCGATAACTCCCCCGCCTCTATGTTTCGGCTCCTCTCAACCTCCCTTCTGCCGGCAGAGGGGAAAGGAGTGAGGCTGACCTCGTTCATCGCGTCGAAGCAACGCTGGACGAACCATTCCTGGTAATCGCGTTTATAGGAACTCCACGTCCCGCCGAGAATCAACAATTCGATTTTATCAGTGGGATGCCCCAGCGAATCCAACGCCTGGATGCGCGATTTCACCTGCAGGTATGGATCGAATTCATGTTCAAGGCCGCGCATCGCACCGGGTTCATCGGCGAGGTATGATTTCGGCATCCTCACATCGGTTGGACAAAAAATACATTTGCCGGGACACGGATACGGCTTGGTCAGAACCGTGACGGTCGTCACGCCCGAGAGCGTGCGCATGGGTTTCATGCGCAAACGTTCCAGCAAATGCGCATCCGGATTGATTTCGTTGTTCCGCACCATCTCGTGATATGCGGCGACCAAAACGTATTTCCCAAGATAACCGCCGCCCTGGAGCGGATAATGACGAAGCGCGTCCATCACCGCGCGGCCATTGCGGATTTCATCCAAAGCCTGGCGTGCGAGAACCATCCATTCGGGCCGGATGGTGTGGGTTGAAACCCATTCTTCCTGTTTCGCCGATCTCATTTTGATTCCTCAGGCTTCAATACAAATTGATCCTTGACTTCAACCAGGTTCTTGTGCTTGAACAAATCGGTGTGGAGTCCGCATTCGGTCTTGCCGCGTCCAACCCAGCGCCCGGCGCGATCATCATCGTTCCATCCGACCGGGACAGTGCATGGCGCACAGCCGAGGCTGCGATAACCGCGTTCATATAACGGATGCGCTGGCAGATGATATTCTTCCATATAAACCTGCACATCACGCTTCGTCCAGTTCAGCAGGGGATTCACCTTCAGCAGGCTGCCGTCCTGCAATTCCAATATCTTGGCCCGCGAACGTTCTGCGGTCTGATCGCGCCGAATGCCGCTGATCCAGGCGCGCAATCCGCTCAGCGCCTTTTGCATCGGCTGGACCTTATGGATGTAGCAGCATAGGTTTGGATCCTGGACTGGCAGAACGCGCGTGTTCTGGCGCGCGAAGATATCCCAGCGTGAATCGCGATATAGGTCCGTCACATTGAGATTCCATTCCTGCTGGATCTTTTCGCGGAAGATCAGCGTATCCCAAAAATGGTAGCCGGTATCAAGAAAGAAGATGCGAAGGTCGGATCGGATCTGTGTCGCCATGTGCAATAGTGGCATGCTCTGTGTCTGGAAGGAGGTGCTCATCGCGACGTCCGGCGCGAAGGTGTCCACGGTCCACCGAATGATTTCCTGCGGCGTCCTCGCTTCGAACTGCTCCGAAAGCGCATCCACTTCCTTTTGGCTCAACATGGCTGGAAATTATACCCCTCTGTCGTGAAGCGACGGGTGGAGCAAGGTTATAATCCTGGCATGGACCAGGCCATTGTTCAGCAATTGCTGGATTTGAATCGACGTTTCTACACGGAACATGGGGGCGATTTTTCCGCGACGCGCGCGCGATTGCAAAACGGCGTATTGCGTGTCATCGATACCTTGTGCGGCAATGAGTCGATCCTGGATCTGGGATGCGGCAACGGCGAACTGGCACGGACCTTAGCTCGGCGCGGCCATCGTGGTCCGTACCTCGGCCTCGACTTCAGCTTGCCGCTCCTCGAGGAGGTGCAGCACGAAGCCTTTCCATTTCCCGTTCAATTCAGGCAAGCCGATCTAACTTCACTGCACTGGGACCGTACCGATGCATACGATATTGTTCTTTCGTTTGCGGTTCTCCATCACATTCCCAGCCTCGAACTGCGATTGCAGATCATCCAAAAGGTTCATGGATTATTGAAATCCAGCGGAATGTTCATTCATTCCAATTGGCAATTCCTGAATAGTCCGCGCTTGAAAGCCAGGATTCAACCTTGGGAAATCATTGACTTGCAGGAATCGGATGTGGACGCCGATGACTATCTGCTCGATTGGAGGCGCGGCAGCCGCGGCCTGCGCTACGTGCACCGCTTCGATGAATCGGAATTGGCAGACCTGGCAAAAGTCTGCGGCTTTGAAATCATCGAAACGTTCTATTCGGATGGGGAAAATGGGCGCTTGAGCCTTTATCAAACCTGGAAAAAAGTTTTGGGTTCCTGACCTTCACGTCTCACCATGGCGCGCGGCCCGATAACGGGTCATTTGATCAGCGGTTTGAATCCTTCACCGACCGCTTCATGCGCCTGACCGATCACCATGAACGCCTGGGGATCCACTTCCTGCAGGATAGCTTTCAATTGAGAGACCTCCGAACGGTTGATCACGCAATACAGAACGGAGTGTTCGGCACCGGTATAGGCGCCCTTGCCTTGCAGGATGGTCATGCCGCGTTCCATGTCCACCAGCACGCGTTGCGCAATCTGGTCCGGATGGTTGCTGACGATCAGGGCGGTGCGCACCACGCCGGGCCCCTCCAATACCGTTTCCGAGACAATGCCGCTCACATATAACGTGATGATCGCGTAAAGCGCTTCCTTCCAACCAAAGACGAACCCTGCCGCCAGGATCACCGCCGAATCGACCATCAGATAACTTTGTGTCATCGGCACACTGCGATAGTGATTCAAGATTCGGGCCAGGATGTCCGAGCCGCCGCTGGTCCCGCGGGCGCGATAAACCAAGCCATATCCCACGCCGCTGACCACGGCCCCATACAGCGAATTCAGAAAGATGTCGTCGGTCAGGCCCTGGGCGGGGAAAATGCTCAGACGAGGAATCAAATCCACAAAAATGGAATAGACCACGATGGCAAGGGCCGTGCGAAGCGCAAACCGCGCTCCGCCAAGAAAGCGCCAGCCGAGAAAGAACAGGGGGATGTTTCCGATCAAGATCATCAACCCGATCGGCCAATGCGTGTAATGATTGATCAACTGCGATATTCCGCTGACGCCGCCGCTGGCGAGATTTGCCGGAACCAGGAACAAACGCAGTCCGATGGCCTGTATGATCGCGCCGATGAGGATTAAAGCGTAATCGAAAAGAACCGGAAGGAATCGTTTCGGCGAATTCACAGAAAACTCAATCCAACAGATTCACGCCGGCCATTTTCTCGATTACGCCGATGACGGCCGAATTATCCAGTTCACCCATGCCCAGCTCGATCATTCTTTCGAAGAGCTGGGTGTTTTTCGTGGCCGAGGGCAACGACAATTCATATTGGCGCGCCGTCTCCATCACGATCCGCATGTCCTTGAGTTGCATGTGGGCCTTGAAGCCCGGCGCTCGATTGCCCGCGAATAAACGCGGCGGCTTGACATCCAACGTCCAGCATTGCGCGGCGCCCGCTTTGATGGCCTCCACGACCTTTTGCGGATCGACGCCGGCTTTGCGTGCAAAGATCAGCAGTTCGCCCATCGCCGTCATCTGCGCCGCCACCATGATCTGATTGGCGGCTTTCGCAACTTGTCCTGCGCCTGAATCGCCGACATGGGTGACCGTCTTTCCCATCGCATGGAAGATCGGTCTGACTTTCTCAACGGCCTCCGCCGGACCGCCGACCATGATGGTCAGCGTGCCATTCTTCGCACCGATGTCTCCGCCGGAAACAGGCGCGTCGAGCGATAACACATCCCTGGCGGATAATTTTTCCGCAATCATCCGCGCTGAAGCGGGTTTGATCGTGGAATTGTCCACGAAGATCAAACCTCGATGTGAGCCTTCGATGATTCCCTTTTCGCCGAGGGCCACCTTCTCCACGTCCGGCGAGTCAGGCAAATTGGTGAAAACAACATCCACTCGCGAGGCGACCTCGGCGGGCGAGGGCGCGGCGGTGGCGCCTTCCCTGACCAGTTCATTCACCGATGCCGCCGAACGGTTATGGACGATCAGGGGAAAGCCCGCCTTCAAAATATTCCGGGCAATTGACTTGCCCATCAATCCCAAACCGATGTATCCGACTTTAAGCATGAGGGCTCCTGTTCCTATGACCATGAGATTATACCAATGAGCCTGTTTGTTCCAGCCTAATAAGAAATCAAAACCCGCCTTTGAATGAGAGGCGGGTTTTGACTGGACCGGAAGCGTCATTTGAGTTCGTAGGTGATATCGACCGTCACGGTCAGCGTTAATTGGCCGCTGTTGATCGGCACCGGCGCCTCCGGTGCTGCCGCGAGACCGCCGCCACCTTTCCCATAAACATCGGTCAGCGGTTGCGGAATATTGTTCGTGAAGCTTATGGTTTGCACGTTGCCCAGCGTGACGCCTGCCGTAGAGGCCAGTCCCTGTGCCTGAGTTTGCGCATCCTTGACAGCCTGATCGCGCGCCTGTTGGATGGCCGAGCTTTTGTCGGCGACATCAAATTGAATGTTATTCACGCTGTTGGCGCCGGCCTGAACCGAAGCATCCAAAATGTCGCCGAGCTTGTCCAGCTGGTGGACCGTTACATAAACGGTGTTATCCACGACATACGTTGTCGTTCCGGGCTTTCCGGTTTGTTGATCATATTGCGTATTGGGATAGATGCTGAAATTGGTAGTGCGAATATCTTTTGCATCCACGCCGGAGTTTTCCAGGGCCGTGATCACTTGCTGGGTTTGTGTGTTGCTGGCCGAGACCGCATCGGCGGCGGTCGGTTGTTCGGTATGCACGCCGATATTGATGTATGCGACATCCGGCGTCAGATAGACCAATCCTGTCCCGGTGACACTCAGCGTTCGCTGGGACGGCGCGGGATTGGAGACAACGGTGGCTCCGCCGCAGGCGCTCAAGGCGATTCCGGCAAATACGACGATCGCTACAAGAAGAAATTTAATCCGCATGATGCTCTCCTGTCTTTTTTGTTTTCGAGACGCTGGCCCGGCTCAAATTGTTCCCGTGTATTTTAGCCTATTCCCGCCGGAGATGATTATTTAAGAACCACATACTGAGGGAAACGAAAAACTGCCTTGCGGCAGTCTTTCGTTTTGGATGCGGCCGGATCTACCTCCGAACTGGGCGCTCTCCTTCGTAGGGTTGGGCGCTCAGCCCTACCGGATGGTAGGTTGGCTCAGGGCGGACCATGGGCCGGGTCGAATCGAGGGTGGGAACGGTTTTGGGGGTGGGACGGATATACGTGGGAGTCTGAGCGAGCGGTTGCGGACGTGATTGGAACGCGGGCCGAATCGGCCCGTCGCGCGCTGGCTGTGTCTCTGCCATCGTGAAAATGTTTTCGCCTGCGATCGAGAAGGTCCCGATCACGAGAATGCGGATCAACCAGACCATCACGGCGACGAAGACAGGCACTGCTTTGGTAAGCACGACCTCGCCAATCAAGGCGCTGCCTTGGGAGCTGTGGCCCAGGATCGCCACCGAAACGCCCCACCAAGTCAGCATGGCGTTGAAAACTGCCGCGATCAACCAGGCGCCGAACAGGTACCAGACTTCGGTGGGCTCCGCGCGGCCGCGCTGTGGCGTGAAGATGCGCGCAATACCAGCAAAGTCGATGCCGCAAAACGCAATGGCGAGAATTGTAGCCCAGGTGATGCCGGCAAATTTTAAATTCCCAAGGAGATCCGTCAGCGCAAAAGCAGTGGTCGAATAATTAAAGACCTCGAAGGCCAGCAGGGCACCGAGCAGAATGACGCCGAAAATGGCGCCGCGCCGGGAGGCCGTGCCGCGCAGGAATGGCATTAACCGGATAGGGAAGGATTGGTTCATGGAAAGCTCCTTGGCTTTGCCAATGGATAGCGCAAAGCTGCTATAAATATAGAACAAATATTCTAAAATGTCAAGCGCGGAATTTGGAGGCAGGCGATGAGGATTCGCTTGACAATCTTCAATGCCTGAATTATAGTTGCTCCTATAAAGCCTATAATTTCAATAGACATTATATGAGACTTTCGAAACGCGGCGAATACGGTTTGCGAGCCATGATCATGCTGGCAACGCCGGGGCAGGATGGACGTCCCCCGGTCCTCCAGATTCGAGAAATTTCTGAGCGCGAGAAGATCCCGGGCAAGTTCCTTGAGCAAATCCTTCTGACGCTCAAAAATGCGGGTCTGTTGCATAGCAAAATGGGCGTCGGCGGAGGCTATCATCTGGCAAAACCTGCCGGTGAGATCAGCTTCGGTCATATTGTCCGAATTTTGGACGGCCCGCTGGCGCCCGTCAAGTGCGTCAGCCAGATGGCTTATGAACCGTGTGGGTGTCCTGACGAGGAGACCTGCGGCCTGCGGCTGACCATGGGCGATGTGCGGAATTCGATCGCGAAGATTCTCGATGGTACGTCGCTCGAAGACGTTACGCGCCGAGTCAGTAAAGTCCGTAAAACGCTGAAATCCAGTTGAGGCACTGTTTTCGATCAACTTTTTTTCGCGGCTCAAAAGTCTATTAGTATTATAGACTTTATAATATAAGCTCGATTTCCTGGAGGTAGAATGAAAGGCCTGTTCTTCAAGTTGTTTAGTCTCATGGTGGTGGCGATGATGGCATTGACCGCCTGCGGAAGCCCGGCCACGGCCACACCCGCCGCGCCCGCCGCTACTCAACCGGCCGCGGCACCCGCCGCGACGGCCACGGTTGCGGCTCCCACAGCCCAGCCGCTCAGCGGAACGATCAACATTTCCGGGGCGTTTGCTCTATACCCCATGATGACCGTCTGGGCAGCCGAGTTCACCAAGCTGAATCCCGGCGTGCAATTCAATGTCCAGGCGGGCGGGGCCGGTAAGGGCATGACGGACGCGCTGGCCGGCGCGGTGGATATCGGCATGGTTTCACGCGCCATTCAGCCGGCCGAGGAAGCCAAAGGCGCCTACTGGGTGTCGGTCGCAAAAGATGCCGTCTTCCCAGTGATCAGCGCGCAAAACCCGGTCCTGGCTGATTTGATGGCAAAGGGCATCAGCCCGGCCATGTTCAAGAAAATTTTCATCACGGGCGAGGTCACAACCTGGGGCGAGGTGGTTGGCAAGCCCGATGATACGGATGCCATCCATCTTTACACCCGTTCGGACTCCGCGGGCGCAGCGGATGAATGGGCGCTGTTTTGTGGCGGAAAAGTTCAAGCGGATATTTTGAAAACTGCCATCGGAGTGAACGGTGAACCGGCGCTCGTTGCCACAGTTATCAAGGATCCGCTTGGGATAACCTACAGCAACCTGAACAGTGTCTTTGACGTCACGAGTGGAAATATTGTGACCGGAGCCGCCGTACCGCCCATTGATGTGAATGGCACTGGTCAAATCACGCCAGATGAGGTATATAAGACCACGGCAGACGCGGTCAACGCGGTCTCATCAGGTAAGTATCCATCCCCTCCGGCCCGCTTCGAGAACCTGGTGACCAAAGGCAAACCCACTGGCGTGGTGCAAGCGTTCATCGTATGGATTTTGACAGATGGTCAAAAAGACCTTGGCCAGGCAGGGTACGTAGCCCTGACGCCGGATCAACAAGCGGCCGCCCTGGCAAAGGCTAAATGAATCGGCAAATTCAACTAGACATAAAGAAAACCCGTTTGGAAGCAGAAGGTCGGCAACGCCGGCCTTCTGTGGTTGCTCGCAACCAGCGGAATCAATTCGCCAGACGCACTTTTTTCATCGTCACGTTACTGCCGATGATTCTCATTGCGGCGGTCACGATCATATTGGTTGTGCGTTCGTGGCCCATCCTGAGCACCTATTCTCCCAAAGATCTTTTCTTAGGTTCCACTTGGAGGCCTGACCAGGGCCTCTTTGGCTTTTGGCCCTACATCGTTGGCACTTTCTGGGTAACCATTGTAGGTGTTCTGCTTGCGGTCCCGCCTTGTCTGCTGACGGCTCTGTATCTGTCTGAATATTCTCATTCATTCACTCGTTCTATCGCCAAGCCGATCCTGGATTTGCTGGCAGCCATTCCTCCTGTGGTATACGGTGTATGGGGATTGCTTGCCATTGTGCCCTTTGTGGAGGATGTGCTTGCACCGCTTTCCAGGCGATGGCTCAGTTTCATTCCGATCTTTGCAGTCAATCAGCCGACCGGTTTCAGCATCCTGGCCGGCGGCATTGTGTTGGCCGTGATGATCGCTCCATTGATCATTGCGGTCGTGTATGAAATTCTGAGGACGGTGCCGGAGGAACTGCGACATGCGTCCTTGGCGGTCGGAGCTACGCAGTGGCAGACCATTCGTCAAGTGGTGATCCCGCGCGTCGTTCCCGGAATGGTGGCGGCGATCGTATTGGCCGCCTCGCGCGCCCTGGGCGAAACGATGGCGGTGTTGATGGTGGTCGGAAATGTCGCGCAAGTACCGGCATCTGTTTTCGATGCGGGCTATCCGCTCCCGGCGCTGATCGCCAACAACTATGGCGACATGATGTCCATCCCGCTTTATGACGCGGCACTCTTGTGTGCCGCGCTCATCCTTCTGATCCTCATCCTGACCTTTAATATCCTGTCCACTCTTGTACTTCAAAGAATGCTAGGGAAAAATTGGGCATGATGAAAAAACGTTGGCAGCGACGGCACCTGGTGGAGGCCTTTGTAAAAGGCTTGATGATCGTTTCTTTTCTTGTCGTGGCTGGATGCCTGGGCGCGATCCTGTGGACGATCCTGGTCAACGGCTTCCCGGCTTTGACCTGGGATATGGTCACGCAGATACCGCAGGGCGGTTTCTATCTTGGCAAAGGCGGCGGCGTACTCAACGCCATTCTCGGTTCCCTTTACCTGGCCGGCGGCGGCACGCTGTTGGCCATGATCTTTAGTTTGCCCATTGCGCTTTATCTTCAAACGTACCTTGGCGACTCCGATTGGGGTCGTTATGTCCGCCTTTCGTTGGACGTGCTGTGGGGAATCCCAACCATCGTCTACGGCGTGTTCGGATTTACGATCATGCTGGCCATTGGGCTGCGCGCTTCGCTGCTGGCAGGCATCGTGGTGCTGGCACTGGTGGAACTGCCGATCATGGTGCGCGCCATGGATGAAGTGATCTGCCGCATGCCCGTTGACCTGGAACAGGCCGCGCTGGCCCTCGGCTCGACCAAGCTGGAAGTGGCCGTGCGCATTGTGATCCGGCAAATGCTTCCGGGGATCATCACCGCCATTCTTTTGGCGTTCGGGCGCGGCATCGGCGATGCGGCCGCTGTTTTGTTTACGGCGGGCTATACGGATCGCATTCCGACATCCCTGATGCAGCCGACGGCCTCGCTGCCGTTAGCGGTCTTCTTCCAGCTGGGAACGCCCTATCCCATCGTGCAGCAGCGCGGTTATGCCTCCGCGTTGATCCTCACGATCATCGTCTTGATCATCAGCGTCGGTTCGCGCTTGATCTCGGCGCGTTTGAATAAATATACAGTGAAATAAAGAGAAGTGGATGTATGGAGACTCATATCCGGGTTCGCAACTTGAATGCTTTCTATGGCAAGCAGCAGGCGTTGAAGGACATCAACATAGAAATTCCCAAAAAGCAGGTCACGGTCATCATGGGGCCGTCGGGCTGTGGCAAGTCCACCTTGCTCAAGTCGCTCAATCGCTTCCTCGAGCTGACCGATGATACGAAGATCTCTGGCGAAGTGCTGGTGGATGAGCAGGATATCTATGCCGGTGATGTAGATGTCACGGAAGTCCGCAAACGCGTCGGCTTGCTGGCGCAGCGTCCGTCGCCTTTGCCTATGTCCATTTACGAGAACGTCGCGTACGGCATGCACATCCATCGCATGCACAATGACCGCCTGGCTTATAAGAAAGCCGTCAGGCATTATCTTGAGATCGCCGGGCTTTGGGACGAAGTTGGCAAACGTTTGCATGACCCGGCCACCAGCCTTTCGATTGGCCAGCAGCAAAGATTATGTTTGGCGCGCGGACTGGCGGTCGAACCGGAAATCATCTTGGGCGATGAGCCGACCTCCGCGCTCGATCCGATTTCGGCCCAGAACGTCGAGAAGCGTTTGCTTGATCTGAAGGAACAATACACGATCGTGATCGTGACCCATACCCTGCGCCAGGCGAAACGTCTCGCCGACTACGTGATTTACATGTATCTCGGTGAAGTGGTTGAAGCGGGACCCGCGCACGAAGTCTTCAATAATCCACAGCACGAACGGACGCGCGCCTATCTTGAAGGACAATTCTAAATGGTACTTCATTTTGCTTTGATCCCAACGGGCTCAACCGGTCCGGTCGATCCAATGGCAATGAAAATATCCATTCATTTGGAAGACGAAATCCGTATCCTAGGCCAGGTTGCACTGGATCTTGATCATGGCCGCGCGCCTTGGAGCGGCGAAGGGCAGGGGAAACGGGTAGCGCACATAACCCTGTGGCTTTCCACCATTCGCCTTTTTTCCGATTCAATCGATTGGCAGAAGCCGACCGCCAGGTACCGTCGCAGCGTTGGTGAGCGTCACCCAGTTCCCCGTTGAGTTCCTAAACCCTGTCTTGACACCCTGCCAGGAGGCGAATCTCCGACTTCCATAAGGTATGGTTTATTCTCGCGTCGATGAACTTGCAGGATCACAGCGATACCTGCCGCTTGGGTCGAGCCTCGCTCCGTCCCTACGGCAACAATGGGGTTATAATCTTTTCGGAGTTCCTATGAAACGAATTGGCCTGTTATTGGTTCTTGCAGCCGGATTGTTCTTCGCATTTCACCCCGCCGCAGCGCAAACGGCGCAACCTTTGATCTTGGTGATGAACGCCAACGGAGCGATCGAGCCTGCGATGCAGGGGTATTTCGAGCGCGGCATTCACACTGCCGAGCAGCGCAACGCCATCGCTCTTATTATCCAGTTGAACACGCCCGGCGGCGATCTGCAGAGCATGGATAATATCATTCAGGATATCCGCGCCAGCACTGTACCCGTTGTGATTTACGTTGCGCCCAATAGCGCCATGGCGGGCAGCGCCGGAGCGCTGATCACGATCGCGGCGGATGTCGCCGCCATGGCGCCGGAGGCGGCCATCGGTGCCTCCAGCCCGATCGATTCGAGCGGTCAAAACCTCGACTCGACCCTGGCCACCAAGCAAAAGGAGATCATGAAAGCCACCATCCGCCCGCTGGTGGAACGACGCGGCACCAATGCCACTCAACTGGCGCAGGATATGATCGATAATGCCAAAGCGGTATCTGCCTCCGAAGCGTTGCGGGCCGGGTTGATCGATTTCACCGCCACGGATGTCAACGATGTGATCAAAAAACTGGACGGATTCACGGTCAGCATGCCGAATGGCACCATTACGCTCCACACCGCCAATGCCATGGTCGAACCGCTGGACATGAACTTGATCGAACAGCTTTTGTTGATCCTGACCGACTCGAACGTCGTGTTCATTTTGCTCTCGGTGGGCGCCTACGCGTTGATCATTGAAATCTCCCATCCCGGTGGCTGGATCCCCGGCTTTTTCGGCGTGATCTGTTTGGCGCTGGCGATTTACGGCCTGGGATTGCTTTCGGTGAATTGGTTCGGTTTGATCTTTATCGTTACCGCCTTCGTGCTGTTCATCCTCGATATCAAAGCGCCGACGCATGGCGCGCTGACGGTGGCCGGCGTTGCCTCCTTCATCTTTGGTGCATTGACGTTATTCAACTCTGCGAGCGTGCCATCCTTTGAGCGCGTTTCTGTTCCACTGGTGGTCGTGGTCGGCATTCTTTTTGGTTTGTTGTTCGCCGTGATCGTAACCTTTGCTTTACGAACGCTGCATTCTCCCCTGCAATCGGGCGTGCAAACGCTGGTCGGCAAAACGGGATTTGCGAAAAATGATTTTGGCCCAGCCGGGCAGGTTCAAGTCGGGTCTGAGCTTTGGAGCGCGGAGCCCGTGGACGGATCAAGTCAGATTCACCAAGGTGAGAGCGTCGAAGTAGTCGAAGTCAAAGGCTTGCGGCTCAAGGTCCGCAAAAAATAACCGGACGATCCTTTCAGTACCCTCATGATCTTCCAAATGAGGCATGATAAAATTTACTCAATAACATTATGACATCTACTCCCACACGCGCTCGAGTCAACCCCGATACCATCCATGTCCACCCATTGCGCCGTCCCGAATGGATCAAAGTGCGTGCGCCTTCCGGCGAAACCTATGAACGCTTGCAAGAGTTGATGCGTTCGAAAGCCTTGCATACCGTTTGCGAAGAGGCCATGTGTCCGAACATGGGGGAATGCTGGGGATCGGGAACCGCCACCTTCTTGATGCTCGGCGACGTTTGCACGCGCACGTGCGGCTTTTGCGATATCAAGCATGGCAAGCCCGCGCTGATGGATTGGGGTGAAGCCGAGCGCGTGGCGCAGGCCGTGAGATCGATGAATCTAAAACATGCGGTGATCACCTCGGTCAACCGCGATGACCGGCGGGACGGCGGTGCGCCGATTTTTGCGATGGTTATTCGGCGCATCCGCGAAGTGCTGCTAGGTTGTTCCGTTGAAGTATTGATTCCCGATTTCAAGGGATCGCTCGAAGCATTGAGGATCGTGATGGAGGCGCGGCCCGAGATTTTGAATCATAACGTGGAAACGGTCCAACGCTTGTTCAAGCAGGTTCAGCCGCAGGATAATTACGATTGGGCGGCAGCGACCCTCTCGAACGCCAAGAAGCTTGATCCCGAAGTGCTTACCAAATCTGGCATCATGGTGGGTCTGGGTGAAACGATGGATGAAGTCAAGGCGGTGATGCGCGATCAGCGTTCGTGGGGCGTGGATATCTTGACCATCGGCCAGTATCTCCAGCCCAGCAAGAAACACCTGCCGATGGATCGTTATTACACACTCGAGGAGTTTGTCGAGCTGAAGCGCTATGGCATGGAGATCGGATTCAAGTGGGTGGAAGCCGCGCCGCTGGTTCGGTCTTCCTATCACGCCGCGGAACAAGTGCGCGCTTTGAGCATTGTGCATCGTAAGTTGTACGGGGAGCAAGTCAACTAACGACCCGCTGGTCCCACACGGATTTTGTTCGATAGCGGCCCTGGATCGATCCGGGGCTTTCTGGATCTCTTGTTTTGCGGAATAGGGGATGAGGGTCTGCGTTTTGAGACGATCCGCAAGCGTAATCAGACAATCGTATTATAATGAAGCAACGCCCTCCTCCTTATCGCTTTCATAAAAAATGGAATCATGACGTTTCAGGGCAATTCCTAGATTGCCCGATCGAAGGAGTAACCCTGCATGAACGTACTATTAATTTATCCTGAATTTCCAGATACCTTCTGGAGCTTTAAGCACGCCTTGAAATTCATCCGCAAGAAAGCTTCTTTGCCGCCTTTGGGCTTGATAACCGTGGCGGCCATGCTGCCATCCGGCTGGAAAAAACGCATGGTGGATTTGAACGTGGCAAAGCTCAACGAGAAAGATTTGGCGTGGGCCGATATGGCCTTTGTCAGCGCGATGGTGGTGCAGCGTGAATCCACCAAGCTGGTCATTGCGCGCTGTAAAGCGGCGGGCCTCAAGGTCGTGGCGGGCGGGCCGTTGTTTACTGAAGAATACGATCAGTTCAAAGACGTGGATCATTTCGTATTGAATGAAGCTGAGCTGACCCTGCCTCCGTTTCTACACGATTTGGAGCAGGGCCAAGCGCAGTCTATTTATGCTTCCACCGAGTTCCCGGACATCGCGCAAACGCCTGCCCCGCAATGGGAATTGCTGGATCTGAAGCGCTATGCGACCATGGCCATCCAGTATTCGCGCGGTTGTCCTTTCGATTGCGAGTTTTGCAATATCACCACCCTGCTGGGCCACAGGCCGCGCGTCAAAACCGCCGAACAAATCATTGGGGAACTGGATGGACTCTATCGTCTTGGCTGGCGCGGAATCGTCTTCTTTGTGGACGATAACCTGATCGGCAACAAGAGACACCTCAAGGAACATCTCCTTCCGGCGTTGATCGAATGGCGCAAGGACAAGGTCGGCTTCGTGTTCACCACCGAGGTTTCCATCAACATTTCCGACGATCAGCAGTTGCTGGATCTGATGGTGCAGGCAGGATTCGATACGGTCTTTATCGGAGTGGAAACCCCGGACGACGGCAGCCTGGCCGAGTGCAACAAAAAGCAGAACCAGCGCCGCGACCTCGTGGAGGATATCAAACACATCCAACGCAGCGGCCTGCAGGTGCAGGGCGGATTCATCATCGGCTTCGACAGCGACACGCCGTCCATTTTCCAGCGCCAGATCGAATTCATCCAGAAGAGCGGCATCGTGACCGCCATGGTCGGCTTGTTACAGGCGCCCATCGGGACCCGGCTTTATGACCGATTGATGGGCGAGGGCCGCTTGTTGGGATTGATGTCAGGCGACAACGTGGATGGAACGACCAATATTATTCCGAAAATGAACATTGAGATTCTGCATAAGGGTTACGAGACTGTCATTCATTCGTTATATGCGCCGAAGAATTATTATGCGCGCGTCATCACCTTTTTGAAGGAATACAAGGCTCCCAAGATCACCGTTCCGCTGGACCTGCAGCATGTGCTGGCCCTGTTCCGTTCCATCCTGCGGCTGGGCATCCTGGACAAGGAGCGCATTCATTATTGGAAGTTATTCTTCTGGACGCTGTTCCGCCGCCCGCAATTGTTTCCGTTGGCGATCACCTTTGCAATTTATGGGTATCACTTCCGCCAGGTGATGGACCTGCATGTTGTCTAAACCCTCTTCTTCCTTGTCTCATAATGCAGAAGCATATCCGTCAGCGATAAATCGGCCAGCGTTTTCAGTTTAAGATATTCCCCTTTAAAAGGCAGCAGGGATGTGGTCGGATTGGGGGCCAGCACCACGGCGATGCCTGCGGCGTTGGCCGCCTCGACGCCGTTCGGTGAATCTTCGAAGACCATCGCTTCCCTGGCCTCGACATGGAGCTGCTCCAGCGCCTTCAAGAACAGATCCGGCTTCGGCTTGGTCCGGCCAAGGGCGACGTCGTCGCCGCAGATGACCTTGTCGAACTGGCCAAACAGGCCGAGGCGGGTCAAGTGCGTGTCCACCCAGGAATGCGGAGAACTCGAGGCGACGGCCAGCTTCATCTGCCGGCATTTTGCTTCGGAAATGATGTTGGTCACCCCCGGCAAAATTGGACTGCGGCGGATCTCGTCGCCGCTCTCACTTCGAAAACGGGTGCGCATGACCTCCGCGTTGAGCGAACCGTTCGTCAGGCTATCCAGATAAAGCGCCGCATCAAAATTCGAGATGCCATATCCGCCGACGGTCTTGATAAATTCACCCTCTGGAAAAGCATAGCCGCATTCCGCGTAAATTCTCTGCCAGGTGCGGATTTCGGCTGTTTCGGTATCGAGGATCAGACCATCAAAGTCAAAGATCAGCGCAGTGAACATGTTGATATTATAACCGACGGCTCGACATCAAAATCCGCGTGGTGATTCAGCAAGCCATTATGGTTCGGAACTACAAAACCATTATGGTTCAGAACTACAAAACCATTATGCTATAATGCGCCTGATTGCATCACATCCGTCGAGAGCTGAGATGAGGTGAACATGGTCAATTTCAACAATGTGGGCAAGGGCGCGTTTATCTGGCAGCCGTCCGCCATCGAGAGTGGAAACCCATATAAGATCCTTTCCCGCTTGCAGATGGCAGGTGCGCAGTCGGTGGCGCTTAAGATATGCGACGGCTTCATGGTTTTGGGGGGATTGGAATTGCTGATCCAGGTATTAAGGCAGAATAACATCCTGGTAGGGTGCTGGGGCTATTCCTATCTGACGCGGGCGCCGCAGCAGGAGGCGCAGGTCGTCGCAAGCGCCTGCAAACGCTACAATCCTGATTATTATTTGATCGATGTGGAAAAGGAAGTCGAGAATAACTATGCGGGCGCGGAACAATTCATGAATGTGCTGCGCCCGGCCCTGGCAGGCCTGCCGCTCGGGCTGACCACTTTTTGGGATCCGTTCGAACATCCGCTTTTCCCGTGGAGCGCCTTCTTAAGCAACGTGGATTTTGTATGCCCGCAAGTGTATTGGAGAGGGGTCGACCCTGTTGGGAAGCTGCGAGCGAGCCAGCAGCATTATGCCAGCATTCCCAACGCCCCGCGGGTCCCTATGTCCGTGGTGGCCGGAGATATGTACACGGACAACGGCGTCGAACCGACCCCCGATCAGGTGGCCCAATTCCTGGCCACGGTGGACGAGGATCCAACGCTGCAGGGCGCCGTCATGTGGATCGCGGACGACACGCAGACGACACCTGAGCTTTGGCAGGCGTTTTCACAATACCGCTGGAAGAACGGCCCCGATCCATCGCAACCCATGGGATGGGCGCAGGTCAAAACTCCGCTTGGGCTTTACGTCCGTTCCGCCCCTTCGGGAAGCAAGGTGGGCGCGCTTTCCAAGGCTCAACTGGCGCCCATCTGGTACGTCAGCGATGACCAATGGGGTGCCATCACGAGCGCCCACGACCAGTGGATTTATGTCGGCAACCCCGATTATGTGAGTCTGGTTTTGAATCCATCCGGCACCCCGGCCACGCCGCCTCCGTCTCCGGGTCTTTTTCAGGCCAAGGTGGTGCCGGCGGCGGGGCTCAACGTGCGCGATAACCCCAGTGGAAACAAAATCGGCGCGCTGCCTGTTAATACGATTGTGCAGGTTTATGAGGAAAAAAACGCCTGGGCACGGATCAACCCCACTCAGAGTCAGTGGGTCAGCGAAACTTACTTGAGCAAGATCAACTGATGGATGGAGATCTCCCGCGACCGGCGGGAGATCTTGTTTTTCAATCTGCGAATTTCGGCATGACATCCGAGGCCAGCAACTGGAGCGTCTCGGATTCATTCTTGTAACTGCTCAAGATGAGCAGCTGCGTGCCAGCCTCCGCGTACTGGCCGAACAGTTCAACCGCCTGCGAGAGGGTCAAAGCGTAGCCACGGAACGGCTCAGGCAAGTTCAGACGTTGCTTCTTGGCTTGAAGCTCTGATTCGTTCTTCGCCACCAGCAGGGCGGTGAGGTTGGTGCGCTGAATCGAATGGTAGTCGCGTCCGGCATCCTCGCAATGCTTCTTCAGAACGGCGTATTTCTTCCTGACCATCTCCGGATCGCCGAACACGTTGCAAGCATCGCCCCAGCGCGCCACGGCGCGCAGGGTTAATTGTTCGCCGCTTCCGCCGATCAGAATCGGCGGGTGCGGCTTCTGTACCGGTTTGGGTTCGAGCATGGCCTGCTTGATGTGGAAGTATTTTCCATCGAAGGTGGCACGCGGCTCGCTCCACATCTTCAAGATGAGTTGAATCGCTTCCTCCATCTGCTTGATGCGGACGGCGGGCTTCTCGGGGAATTCCCAGCCGTATTGGTTGTACTCCTGAACGTTCCAGCCCGCTCCGATGCCGAGCGTGAGCCGGCCGCGGCTGATGATATCCACTCCCGCGGCGATCTTTGCCAGATGCGCCGGATTGCGATATCCCACGGATGTGACCAACAGCGAAAGCCGTGTCCGGCTAGTGACCGCCGCCAGCGCAGCCAGCGTCGACCAGCCTTCCATGAAGGGTTCATCCGCCACGCCCACGCCGGGAATTTGGATCAAATGATCCATGAGGGAAAACCAGGTGAAGCCGTGTGTCTCGGCCCACTGCGCCTTGCGTTTGACTTCCTCGAAGATTTCGTATCGGTCCGAGCCGAATAGCCACGAAGGATTATGGATTCCGAATTTCATGTTTGCTCCTGAGAATGGATTGAATCTGTGGTTGAGATTATACAAAGAATTTCGGAGAAGATGTGAACGTGCAAAAGCGAGATAGTCTCCCTTTCGCGGCGGCAGGCCATCCCGGTGCAAAAACATGACATTTGACAGCCGGTTTGGTTCTTATATTCGTATCGAAGTACAGTAGAATTAATTCCGCATATTTTTGATTGGCAGGAAGAAATGACAAAGCGAATTGGAATACTGACCAGCGGCGGTGACGCGCAAGGCATGAATGCGGCGGTGCGTGCGGTGGTTCGCACCGCGTTGGATCGGGGCGCCGAAATCTACGCGATTTATGAAGGTTATCAGGGCCTCGTGGACGATGGCAACTTTATTCGCAGGATGAATTGGGATTCGGTGGCAGGCATTCTTCAATCGGGCGGCACAATGATCGGGTCGGCCCGCAGTGAAGCCTTCCGGACACGGGATGGCCGCAGGCAGGCTGCCAAGAATCTGGTCAAAGCAGGCATCGATGGATTGATCGTCATCGGCGGAGACGGCTCGCTCACGGGCGCAAATATATTTCGTCAGGAATGGCCCTCTCTGATATCCGAACTTGTGAAGCTCGGCCAGGTCAACGCGGAGCAGGCCGCGGCCTACCCGAACTTCTCCATCGTGGGCTTGGTGGGTTCGATCGACAACGATTTCTCCGGCACCGATATGACCATCGGAGCCGATTCGGCGCTCCATCGCATTACCGAGGCAGTGGATGCCATCACGAGCACCGCGGCGAGTCACCAGCGCACGTTTGTAGTCAAGGTGATGGGGCGCAACTGCGGCTACCTGGCGTTGATGGGCGCCCTGGCTTGCGGCGCAGACTGGGTTTTGATCCCTGAAGCGCCGCCCGATGTGGAGAATTGGGAGGACGTGCTGGTCGAACGCCTCAGAGCCGGACGGAAGGCGGGACGCCGGGACAGCATTGTGATTCTGGCCGAAGGCGCCCGTGACCGGAACGGGAATTACATCGGCAGCAGCGATGTGCAACGCGTGCTGGAGGAAAAGCTCAAAGAGGAGGTGCGCGTGACGGTGCTCGGGCACGTCCAGCGCGGCGGCAGTCCGAGCGCTTTTGACCGGACGCTCAGCACCCTGATGGGTTATGAGGCGGTCAATACGATCCTCGCCGCCAAGCCCGAAGATGAGCCGGTGGTGATCGGCATCCGGAATAATAGAATGACGCGCCTGCCGTTGATGGAAAGCGTCCGCAGGACCCAGGAGGTGGCCGAGGCGATCAATGCCAAGGATTACGAACGGGCCATGAGCCTGCGCAGTTCCTCCTTCAAGGAATCCTTCAACACCTTCAAGACCATGGTGCGGGCCTTGCCGCATCCGGCTGACCCGACCAAGCGGCACTTTCGCATTGCCATATTGAATGCCGGTGCACCTGCGCCGGGGATGAATACGGCCGGGCGCGCCGCCATTCGATTGGGTTTGGATATGGGGCACGTCATGCTGGGAGTCCATAACGGCTTTGAAGGGCTGATCAACGGCGATGTGGAGGAAATGAACTGGATGAGCGTAACCGGCTGGGCTGCGCGCGGCGGCTCGGTTTTAGGAACGACCCGGCTGGTGCCGAAAGGGCGCGAACTGTATGCCATTGCCCGCAACATTGAGGACCATCATATTGATGCGCTCCTGATGATCGGCGGCTGGAATGCTTATGAGACCTCCTTCAGCTTGTTGACCAATCGACCGAACTTCCCGTCCTTCAATATCCCGATGGTTTGCCTGCCGGCCTCCATCAATAACAACCTGCCTGGCTCCGAGTTCAGCATTGGCGCGGATACCGCTCTCAACAGCATCGCGGAGGCGGTGGACAAGATCAAGCAGTCGGCGGGAGCGACGCGGCGCTGTTTCGTGGTGGAGGTGATGGGACATTATTGCGGCTACCTGGCTTTGATGGGCGGCATGGCGACCGGCGCCGAGCGCGTCTACCTCCATGAAGAAGGCATCAAGCTGCGTGACCTGCAGGTGGACGTGGAAAGCCTGCTGAGTGGGTTTCAATCAGGCAAACGGCTGGGATTGATGATCCGCAACGAATACGCCAACAAGATTTACACCACGAACTTCATCTGCTCCTTATTCGAGGAGGAGGGGGGCAATGTCTTCGATGTGCGCCCCGCGATCCTCGGACACTTGCAGCAAGGCGGCGATCCTTCGCCCTTCGACCGCATTCAGGCCACTCGGCTGGCGCGCATGTGCCTGGAACACCTGCTTGGTCAGTGCGAGAGGCAGAAATATGGCAGCGCTTTTATCGGCATGCAAAACGGACAGATTCAATTCCACGATATGCGCGACTTCGACCGCATGATCGATGCCGAGTACCAGCGCCCGAAGGATCAATGGTGGCTGGAGCTAAAGGGTATCGCCAGCCTCCTGGCACAGCAGGGTCCGATGCCCAAGGGTTCCAACTCATAATTGCCTGTCCAGCCTCGTTAATTCGCCCTTGCGCGGAGCGTCGTATAATGAAACCGAAAGGAGCACGGATGGATCCACAGACCGAAGTCGCGGGGACAGTCTCCTGGCAGGAAATCGTCGCGAAGTACGCTTCTCCCAATCTGCGCAAGAGCCTCTGGCAAATCACCAACACGCTGATTCCCTATGTATTGCTTTTTTATTTCACCATGCGCAGTGTGGAACTTTCCCTTTGGTTGACCATTCCGCTGGCGATCCTGAGCGCTGGCTTCTTGGTGCGGACCTTCATCATTTTCCACGATTGCGGGCACGGGTCGTATTTCAAGTCGCAGAAGGCAAACGATTGGGTGGGAATCGTGACCGGCGTTCTGGCGTTCACGCCTTATCATCGCTGGAAGCGGGAGCATGCCATCCATCACGCCACCTCCGGCGACCTGGACCGGCGCGGCACGGGCGACGTGTATACGATGACGGTGCAGGATTATCTCGATGCGCCGTGGTGGAAAAAGTTCGGGTACCGCGTGATGCGCAATCCCATGGTCATGTTCCTGATCGGACCAATGCTGCTATTCGTCATTATCGAGCGGATCCCGCCTTCCAAAGGCAAACGCGAAATTGCGGGTGTGTGGTGGACGAACGCGGCCCTGGTTGTGATCGTGGCGGCCATGATACTGCTCTTCGGCTGGCGCGATTATGTTATCGCTCAATTGTGGATTTTGTTCTTCGGCACGACGGCAGGGGTGTGGCTGTTTTACGTCCAGCATAATTATCAGGGCGTGTATTGGGAACGACATCCGCAATGGAATTATTTCAAAGCCGGCCTGCAGGGCAGTTCGTTCTACAAGCTCCCGGCGGTGTTGCAATGGTTCACCGGCAACATTGGCTTCCATCACATCCATCACCTGGGTTCGAAGATCCCCAATTACAACCTGCCGCGGGCCTATAAGGAGAATGCCTTATTTCACGTCCCGCCGCTGACCATCGCTTCCAGTTTAGAATGCCTTAGATGGCGCGTGTATGACGAAGCCAGGCGCAAACTGGCAGGCTGGGACGTGTTGAAGCAATATCGTCCAGAACCCATGACGACTTGAATGCCAGCCTCGAACATGAAAAAAACAAACCGCCAAAGGCAGACCCTTTGACTGATTTGTGACGTTGATTCTGCCTACAGAATCCTGGAAAACCTTTCCTATCGCCATGCAAGAGAATTCTTGTTGGGCCATTGATTCTTTGCATTTGGCAAGATCAACTTTGTATGATGCATCTCTTGCAAGCCGTGTTGCAACACGGGACCATCCTCCTCTTCTAAAATATCTTCTCGTACCTGAATAATATAGTCCGGTGTGATGCCAATGATAAAACTGTCATAGGCGGCGTGATGTAATTTACAAAGAGATAAAGCATTATCCATTGTCGATTTTCCCTCCGGCAAATTGTCTGGAATAATGTGAGCCGCGTCAAGCAATTCTCGATGCTTTAGTCTGCAAAAGGCACATGGTGACTGGTATGCGTCCAGGACCTTCTCTCGAAAACTTGTTTGTTGTAATCTAACTTGTATTGTTCCTGTTAAGTACGCATGCCTTGTATCAGAAACATCTGCCAGTTGTTGTGCGATGTCTGGAGATATGTACTCCAGAGCGGGAAGCACGTCATCCACAGCTGCTTTAAAGAACAAATTACTTTGGTCATCGTCAATAATATAAACTGGATAATTGTCCAGGTATCCGTTTCCCGGTCCTAGATAACTTTCATGCCTGAGCACGACGTTTCTGTCCACGCCTCGCCGTTAAAATCACACTCAAGAATGGACTGGACGGCCGGCATAGTTGCTCGCAGTCGGGCATAATCTTATTCTCCGCCCTCTAACAAAATTCACTTAACTGTTGCAGATACCCTCGTCCTCTATCCAATCAACCGCGCTGGGATTAGTTGCTGAAGACATTGTCCGCCACGTCCGGCAGCGCCTCGAAAGCCGGCCTTGCAAAATAATAGCCTTGAAAGATATGGATGCCTGCTTCCTGCAGCCAGTGGTATTCATCGGCAGTTTCGACCCCTTCGGCAATGATCTCAATGCACAGGCGCCGGCAGATCTGATGTATGCCCGAGAACACACTCTGCTTGACCCCGTCCTCGTGGATGCCGCTGATGATGTTGCGATCCAGCTTGATGTAGTTGGGTTGGTATTTCACCAGCAGTTCCAGCCCCGAATACCCCGCACCGAAATCATCGATGGCGGTCTTGAAACCAAACCCCTGCAGGACTTGCAGGTATTTGAGCAGGTTCCTTTGATCTGTCAGGCTCTGCGATTCAAGCAGCTCAAAGACAATGTTCTCCACAGGAATACCGCTCTGGACGGAGGCGCGGAACGTGGCCGTAATGGTCAGATCGACCTCGTAGATGCTCTGGGGGACCATATTGAGATTCAACCGGTTGGGAATCTTCAAGCGGCTGGCCAGGTAGATGGCCTTACTGCGGCAAACCTCATCGAACCTTGACCAATTCGATTTGGACACCTGGGCAAATACCGAGGCGGCCGGTTCACCATGCGGGCCGCGCACCAGGGCTTCATAGGAGATGATCCCGTGACTGTGTGCGTTCACAATCGGCTGGAATGCAAAACTGAATTCAAAGCCCATATCCCCGGCGGTATTGAAATGACCTATCGGCCTTCTCGCTGCTCGCATTTTCTGCATGATGCTTTTCCTGTATTCTAGGATGCCCCGACCATCGCGCATGAGCATGACGGGGAGTCGCCGGAGAATTTCCATCGGTATGATTTCACGAATCAGGTCCTGCGATGGATGATAGTCATCTCTGGGTGAAGGCGTAATCCAATTGTTAGGGCTTTTTTAGCGCCTTATTTTTGACCGCTTCAGGGATTAATGGGGGAATTCTGCCTGCAATCCAGATCAACCACCCTCGTCCTTTTTACACTCGCTTTTTATACGCCTGCATCGCAAAGATATAAGCCACGACCATGATCCCAACACACCATGCGAGCGCGATCCAAATGTCAGTACCGACAGGCTGCCGCGCGAGCAGGGAACGTATCGTATCGACGATGGAAGTGACGGGCTGGTTTTCAGCAAAGGCCCGGACAACTGGCGGCATCGATCGGGTCGGCACAAACGCCGAACTGATCAGGGGAAGGAAAATCAGCGGGTAGGAAAAGGCGCTTACCCCGTCGACCGATTTTGCGGACAGCCCGGCGATCGCCGCGATCCAGGTCAGGGCCAGCGTGAACAGCGCGAGAATCCCGGCCACGGCCAGCCAGGACAATACTCCTGCTGATGATCGGAAGCCCATGATCAGCGCTACGAGAATGATGACGATCACCGAAATCGCATTGGATACCAGTGAGGTCAGCACATGCCCCCACAGCGCGGCCGAAGGCGCGATCGGCATGGAGTGGAAACGCTCGAATATGCCCTGCTGCACATCGATAAACAGGCGGTACGCCGTATAGGATATGCCGCTCGCAATCGCGATCAGCAGGATGCCGGGCAGCAAGTAATCAACATAGTTGTCGGTGCCGGATTGAATGGCGCCGCCAAACACATAGACAAACAGCAACATATAGGCGATCGGCATAACGGTCACCGTGAGGATGGTATCCAGGCTGCGAAGAATATGGCGCAGGGAACGTCCAACCATGACGTCCAAGTCGTTGAAAAAGTATTTGTTCATTGTTGCTTTACATCCTTTTTGCCGACGATGGCGAGGAATATTTCCTCCAAGCTCGGTTGTTTTTCAATATATTCCGACTTCGCGGGCGGGAACAGCTTCTTCAGTTCGTCCAGTGTGCCCTTCGCGATAATTCTCCCTTCGTGGAGAATGGCAATCCGGTGGGCGAGCTGTTCAGCTTCCTCCAAATACTGTGTAGTCAGAAATACCGTCGTGCCCTGATGAGCCAGCTCTTTGACCATTTTCCAGACCTCGAGGCGTGCTTCGGGGTCAAGGCCGTTAGTCGGCTCGTCGAGAAAAATGAGCTGCGGTTTTCCTACCAGGCTCATGGCGATATCCAGTCTGCGGCGCATGCCGCCCGAATAGGTGGAAACTCTGCGATCGGCCGCCTCGGCTAGGCCGAGGCGGTTCACCAGATCATCCGCGACCTGGCGCGGATTTTTGAGGTGCCGCAGTCTGGCGATCATGAGCAGGTTTTCCCGCCCGGTCAAGACCTCGTCTACCGCGGCGAATTGCCCGGTGAGACCGATCGACTGCCGCACCTGGTCGGGCTCGGCTGCAACATCGAAGCCGTTTACGGTGGCCCTGCCACCATCCTGCTTGAGCAGCGTCGTGAGGATTTTGATGATCGTCGTCTTGCCCGCACCGTTGGAGCCGAGCAGGGCAAAAATACTGCCCTTTTCCACCTCGAAATCCACGCCTTTCAGGATATGAAGCTGCTGATAGGACTTCCGTAGTTCTTTCACATGAATGGAATTGTTTTGCATCTTCTTCACAACTTATATAACGTCAACCTTTGATAAATCGAAATCGACTCCCAAGCCTTTGAGCGCGGCATAGGTCAATTTATCCATCAGCGCACCGTCGAAGTTGATGGTTTTCATGGCGAGGTAGTTCTTGTTGGTTAAGGAAAACGCCGGACGGAACGACACATTTCTCAGTGTCGCGCCCTTGAACGTGACTTCGTTCAATGCCGCACCGTCAAACTTGACGCCGATGAAGGTCAGCCCGTCCAGGCGCATCCCTCGTAGGTCGCAGTATTTGAAGTCCACACCCTCAAAGATGCACTTCTCAAAGATCGTCTTTCTAAGGTCGTTCATCTTCAGCCTTGCGTCGACCAGTTTTACATCGAGGAATTTGGCCCCGGCCAGCTCTGATGTGCTGAATTCGGTGCGTACCATAATGGTTTTGTTGAAGCTCGCATCCGCCAGGTCAGTCGCGTAAAAGTTGCAGTCGGTCAGGTTTGCGTTGTCAAATTTGGCTTCGCGCACGTCGCTGGCCCTGAAGGAACTGCCTGCCAGGTCGGCACCCGAAAAATCGGAGCCGCGCAGCGCGCTCGCATCAAATTTTCCCTGATGTGCGGTAACGCCCGCGAAGTCGCTCATTGGCAGATTGCTCGCGCGGAAGCTGGTCAGAACCTGGCGCTCCAGTGAGCGGGAGAGCTTGGCCATCTCCAATACCGTTTGTTCGATATCGCCGATGCTGTCGATGGTCATCGCAAGGGCCGTTTCATCGTCCCGCCCTTCGGCTTTGAGTTCAGCGAACCGCTCCTCTAGATCGGAGAGTAGGTCCGCCTTTAGTTCGGCAACACTTTTCACTCCCTCGTAAGGTGCGAAAACACTGTTCAAGTAGTTCGTTAGTTTTTCATTCATAGCGTCAAATCTCCTTACAATAATTTATCGAGCACGCGCTTTGCGTACTCCCAATTGCGTTTGTTGCTGGTGTAGGTGGACTTACCTTTTTTTGTAATCCGGAAATACTTGCGCCGTCCGCCTTGCGATTCATCGCCCCAGTACCACTCGATCTCACCGTCTGCCTCCAGCCGCCGGACGCTGGAGTACATCGTGGCTTCCTTGAGCTCATACTCGCCGCCCGAGCGCTCGGCGATCAACTTGACGATCTCGTAACCGTAGCGATCGGCTTCGCATAAGAGCCCTAAAATCATCGTATCGGTATGGCCGCGCAGCAGATCGGATGTGATTTTGTTCTCGCTCATAGGATCATCTCCAAAACAGCATTATAAAACATACTACTATTACTGTCAAGGTAGTTTTATTACCATTGTACTTTGACTGAAGAACTAGGATGCCTCCGGATGAGACCAATCGAAACGTGACCGTCGCCCATCTCGCTGCTGGCCTTGGAATCAAGCAACGTGGTGCGCGCTGGTTTATCATGGTTGCGGAGGAACGGGCCTGTGGGGAGAAACTGCCGTCCGAGGTGGATTCACGACGGATTAAATTGTCCATTACTCCAACGCCTGGACGATTCTCATATTGCGATTTGCCTGGATTGCGTTGCGGCAAAACCATCCTGTTCAGAATCCGCTGGCCCCTTCTTGTTCTTTTGCAAAAGTGCAAAACTACGGTAACGGATGGGGTAAAATTCTTTCACCATGCCCTCGGATACGCTCGTCATCTATTCCATGAGCCGTGTTGGGAAGGTGGTCCCTCCCAATAAACAAATCCTCCGTGATATTTCGCTTGGCTTCTACTACGGCGCCAAGATCGGCGTGCTCGGTCTCAACGGCGCGGGCAAGTCCACCTTGCTGCGCATCATGGCAGGCGTGGACTCGGATTATGTCGGCGAGATCGCCATGAGCAAAGGCTACACTGTCGGCTTGCTCGAGCAGGAGCCGAAGCTGGATGAAGCCAAGACCGTGATCGAAGTGGTCAAGGAGGCGGTGGCGCCCATCGTTGAAATGCTAAAGCGCTTCGATGAGGTCAATGCCAGGTTTGCCGAACCGGATGCCGACTTCGATGCACTCGTCGCCGAGCAATCGAAATTGCAGGAGCAGCTTGATAAGGTGGATGCCTGGAATCTCGATAGCCATCTCGATTTGGCGATGGAGGCTCTGCGCTGCCCGCCGGCGGATACGCCGGTCAACGTGTTATCCGGCGGAGAACGCCGCCGTGTGGCGCTGACCCGCTTGCTGCTCACGGAACCTGATATTCTCCTGCTCGACGAGCCGACCAATCATCTGGATGCCGAGTCGGTGGCCTGGCTCGAACATCATCTGCGCGAATACAAAGGCACGGTCATTGCCGTGACGCATGACCGTTACTTCCTCGATAACGTGGCAGGCTGGATCCTGGAATTGGATCGCGGTTATGGCATCCCGTGGAAGGGCAACTACTCTTCGTGGCTGGCGCAAAAGAAAGAAGCGCTGGCGCAGGAAGAGAAAGCCGAGAGCAAGCGGCAGAGGACCCTCGAACGTGAGTTGGAATGGATTCAGATGTCGCCCAAGGCGCGGCAAGCCAAAGGGAAAGCGCGCGTCACGGCCTATGAAAAGTTATTCAGCCAGGAATATGAACAATATCGCGGTGAGCAGGAAATCTATATCCCGCCGGGTCCCCGGCTGGGGGATATTGTCATCAACCTCAAGCACCTCAGCAAAGCCTTTGGCGATCGTTTGTTGATCGATGATTTGAGTGTCGATATACCGCCCGGCTCGATCATCGGCATCATCGGTGCGAATGGAGCCGGCAAAACGACCCTGCTCAAGATGATCACGAAAAAAGAAAAGCCGGATAGCGGCTCGATCAAGATCGGCGAGACAGTGAACATGGCTTATGCCGATCAACTGCGTCCGCTCGACGGGGAGAAAACGGTGTGGGAAGAAATCTCCGGCGGCGAGGATACGCTCACGCTCGGCGCGCGCAAGATGAATTCGCGTGCCTACGTGGCTTCCTTCAATTTTCTGGGAACGGATCAGCAGAAACAAATCAAAGTGCTGTCAGGCGGGGAACGAAACCGTGTGCATCTCGCCAAGACCTTGACGGGCGGCGCGAACGTTATCCTGCTCGATGAGCCGACCAACGACCTCGATGTGAACACGCTGCGGGCGCTGGAAGAAGCGCTGGAGAACTTCGCGGGTTGTGCCGTTGTGGTCAGCCACGATCGCTGGTTCCTGGATCGCATCGCCACGCATATCCTGGCCTTCGAAGACGATGGCAGCGTTCATTTCTTCTATGGCAACTGGTCGGAGTACGAGGAGGATCGCCGCAAGCGCTTGGGCAGGGAGGCGGAGACTCCTCACCGCTTGATCTATCGCACGCTGAAAAGATGAAGCAGTATGGTGATTTGAAGCATAACACGATAAGGAGCGAATCCATGAAGGCGAAAGAAACGGAACAATTTGAAGTTCATGATCGGGAAGCATTGGAACACGCCAGAGCCGTCATGAATGCCACCGAATCGCCGCGCGCCTGGGCAGAGGAAGTCGTCAGGGCCGTCCAACGCAATGAGGCCTGGCGCGGCGAGCGCTGCATCAATCTGCTGGCGCCGGAAGCTCCGACCAGCCCGATGGTGCGGTCCCTGCTTTCATCCGAGATTGGCACGCGTGCCGCCGAAGGACACATCGGCCGGGTCAACCGCTGGTTTGCGGGGACACAGTATATTGATGAAGTGGAAGCGTTGTGCGTGGAATTGTTGAAAACCGCGTTCCGCTGCAACTACGCCGATCACCGCCTCATGGGCAGTATGTTGGGAAACATGGCGGTCTACCATGCGCTGACCCAGCCGGGTGATGTGATCATGTCTGCGCCGCAGCCCTTCGGCGGACACTCGAGCAATCGCCATGATGGACCGGCGGGAATGCGCGGTCTGAAGATCTTCGATGTGCCGTTTAATGCGGAAGGATTGGAAGTTGACCTGGAAGCCTTTGGAAAAGTCGCGCGCCAACACAAACCAAAGCTGGTGGTGATGGGCATGTCCATGACCCTGTTCCCGCTCCCTGTGCGCGAGATGAGCCAGATCATCGCAGAATGGGGCGGCAAATTTGTTTTCGATGGTGCGCATCAGGCGGGTCTGATCGCTGGAGGACAGTTTCAGGATCCACTGAAGGAAGGCGCGGTGGTTTTGACCGGCTCCGCCGGCAAGACATTCAGTGGACCGCAAAGCGGCATGATCATGTGGAATGACCCCGATCTGACCAGGCCGATCACCGGTGCCATTTTCCCTGTGTTGGCTGCCACCCATCAAGTCAATCGCGTCGCGGCATTGGCAGTGGCCGCGGCAGAAATGATCGAGTTCGGAAAATTCTACATGGCGCAGATCGTGAAAAACTCAAAGGCGCTGGGGAAAGCACTGGATGAGCGCGGGATTCCCGTTTTGTGTGCGAATAAAGGATACAGCCAGACCCATCAGGTGATTGCGCGTGTCCAGGAATTTGGAGGCGGACTCGAGGTGGCGCATCGGCTTGCAAAAGCGAACCTCATTACCAACAAGAATCTAGTCCCTGAAGACAAGCCTGAGGATTGGGATCGACCCAGCGGCTTGCGCATGGGGACCATCGAGGTAACGCGCCTCGGCATGAATGAAAGCGATATGGAAACCATTGCAGAGTTTATCGCGCGCGTGCTCGTAAGGCATGAAGATCCGGAAAGCGTTGGCGGCGATGTCATGGAATTTCGTGTGCCGAAACAAACGCTGTTTTACAACTTCGATCATGAATACCCTGCCTGGGCAAAGCCATAAATCTGAATTAGACCAATCTCTGCGCCGCTTTATTTGCCAGGCGTTAAGACGGGATCATTGCGATCGGTAACAACAAAAAGGCGACCTGCAAGGGTCGCCTTTTTGTTGAACGGTTGGTAATTACCTTCTGCCGCGATTGGATCTGGCGGGCGAGTCTGTGTCCGTGGTTGCCATGGCATGGGAGGCCTGCTGTGCCAAAAGTGCGGATGCAATGCCGGCGTTCTTTCCCAATTGGTAAAAGACGAAAGCCACCGCTGCTACTGCGGCGATCAGGACGATCAGGCCGACCAGCGCCAGGAACATGAAGCCCGTTCCGAACGAACCGGATCGGTTGGACGTCCCCAAACGGTTGAAGCCGCCTCCCAACATCATGGGACCACGTCCCATCATCATTGGGCCGTAACCGTATCCCCCGCCAAAGCCGCGACGCATCATCGGTCTATTTGGGGTATGGGGGGTAGCAGGAGAAGTTGGAGAAGCAGGCTTGCTTTGATTGTTTTGAGAATTTGGATTGCTCGGGGCCGCCGGAGCAGTCTGTTGGAACTGTCGATATGCGAACGGCGCGCTCCTCATGGCAAAGGCGAAGCGACGCTGCACGGCAAAGACACCGACCACAACGAGGCCGATCACCACCAGCACAATCACGATTCCCAAAACCCATTTCCAAACTGTTTTCATTGGATGATACCTTACCTTTCTGATATGGCCACATTATAGTTTAAGGCAATGAATTTTTGATGAACGTTTTATGCTGGTTTTTTGAAAGAAGACAGTTCGCCCCGTTTTTCAGCTTTCTCTTTCCATCTGATACAATTCACCCGTGTGGCTCCATGGTTTTCACTTGATTTGGGCGAATTTCAAAACGAAAGCGGCGTCATCCAATCCGTGCCTTGAATTTGGCTCATGAATCTGAAGACTCGCATACAACTCGTTGTCGTGACGTTCCTGCGGCTCATCCTGAACACCCTGCACCGGATGGCGTACCCTTTCCTAGCCATTTTTGCGCGCGGCCTCGGCGTGGACGTGACCGCCATTTCTTTGGCGCTGACCGGACGGAACCTGGCGGGCGGACTGGGCACATTCCTCGCGCCTCTCGCCGATCGCCGCGGACGAAAACTTGCGATGCTGGCGGGCGCCGCCACGTTTACCCTCGGCGTGAGTGCGGTGGCCCTTCATCCAGGTTTCGTGACGTTGACCATTGCGCTGGTGTTTGGGATTTTCAGCAAGGACCTGTTTGACCCGGCCATTCAAGCGTATTTTGGCGACCGCGTTCCCTATGCACAGCGCGGCACGGCCCTGGCGATCACCGAGATGTCGTGGTCGCTGGCGTTCATTGCCGGCGTGCCGCTGGCGGGATTGTTGATCGCACACTTTGGATGGGCCGCGCCGTTCCCGGTCTTGGCGGTGCTGGGCATGGGAATGTTGGTTGTCGTTTGGCTGATGATCCCGCGCACAGACGCCCACTATCAGCCCGACGACAATTCACGCATTCAATGGCGTGTGATTCTCAGCTCTATCCCTGTGCTGGCCTGCGCCTCCATCGCCTTGTGGTCCAGCGCCGCCAACGAGATGGTCAACCTGATCTTCGGCGTGTGGCTGTCGGATTCATTCGGTTTGCAGATCGCAGCCCTGGCGGGCGCCTCCGCCGTGATTGGCTTCGCGGAATTGAGCGGGGAGGGGCTCGTCGCGCTCGTGACGGATCGAATCGGAAAGCCGCGTGCGATCGTCATCGGCTTGGCGGGCAATATTATTGCATCTCTGCTTCTGCCTCTGATCGGCCGCACCGAAGTCGGCGCGCTGGTGGGCCTGTTTCTTTTTTACATTTCGTTCGAATACATGATCGTCAGCCAGTTGCCGATGATGAACGAAACGATCCCGCAGGCGCGCGCCACGGTGATGGCGTTGAACCTGATCGCTTTTTCGATCGGACGCGCCTTGGGCGATCTGCTATCCACATTGATCTATCAGCGTCTGGGATTCGTGCCGGTAACATGGGTCGCGGTCATGTTTAACATCTTTTCGGCGCTGGCTCTGGCCGAAATGCAGAAGAAGATCGTGATCGTGCCGCGCCTGGCGGCGTGGTTTGCGCGTTTTGCTTCGCACGCCGATTGAAATCTCGTATAATCCGGAGGACTTCTTTCGGGTAGGATTTGATTATGACACACACGAAATTTACGCGTGGAAGGGGTTTGCTCGAGCCGACCCTCGCTAATTTGCGGACGCAGCGCGCCAACCGCCTTATTCCAGCGGAGCTTCGAACGGGGCGTATCCTCGATATCGGCTGCGGTTCGTTCCCTTATTTTCTTTCGCATACTTCCTTTCAAGAGAAATTCGCCGTGGATCAATTGCCGATGTCGAAGGAGACCGCCGATCAGAATCGCATCGAGTTCTATACGCTCAATTTGAACCGGGAACCCAAACTTCCCTTTGCTAGTGATTTTTTCAGCGTGGTGAGTCTCCTGGCCGTCGTCGAACATCTGGATCCCGATAGCATGGCGATTCTTTTCAAGGAGAGTCATCGTGTCTTGGAGCCGGGCGGATGGGTCATCCTGACCACGCCTGCCGCCTGGTCGGACGGCTTGCTCAAATTCATGGCGCGCATCAATTTGGTCAGCGCCGAGGAGATTCACGAACACGCCTTTGCGTACACCTTACCGCTGATCGGCTGGCACTTCGGCCAGGCCGGTTTTGAAATGAAGAAAGTGAAGTTCGGTTATTTCGAGTTCATGCTCAACATGTGGGCCACCGCGACGAAGTAATTTGTTTTTCTGTGGTTTAATGGCCTTATGCTCATCCATTCTGCTGCCCAACTTCTGACCCTCCAAGGCGGTCCGCAACGCGGACACCAGCTCGGCACGCTTGGCATCCTTGAGAACGGCGCGCTGCTCCTTCGCGATGAAAAGATTCTGGCGGTCGGTCCGACCGATGAACTGCGCGCTGCCTACCAGGCTGAACCGACCCTCGATGCCAGCGGATGCGTCATCATGCCTGGCTTCGTCGATCCGCACACGCATCTGATCTGGGCGGGCGACCGCGCCAACGAATTCGAGATGAAGATGGCTGGCAAGCCGTATCTCGATATCCTGGCCGCGGGCGGTGGGATCATTTCGACCGTTCGCCGCACGCGCACGGCTTCCATCGAAGCGCTGATCGCACAAACCCGTCCGCGTTTGCTGCGCATGTTCGCGCACGGCACCACCACCGCGGAAGCCAAGACCGGTTATGGATTGCAGACCGCCACCGAACTGCGTTTGCTCAAAGCCCTGATCGCGCTCGAAAACGAAAGTCCGCTGGACCTTGCCATCACGTTCCTCGGCGCGCACGCCGTTGCGCCCGAATATAAGGATGACCCTCAAGGCTACACCGATCACATCTGTGACACGATGCTTCCGACAGTTCATGAATGGTGGCAGACGCACGCGCCGCATCTTCCGTTTCCATTTGTGGATGTCTTCTGTGAAGACCGCGCCTTCGACCTGGCGCAATCGCGTCAAATCTTGACCAAAGCGCGCGAGCTCGGATTCCCGTTGAAGATCCACGCCGATGAATTCGGCAATCTCGGTGGCGCCTCGCTGGCGGTCGAACTGGGTGCGGCCTCTGCCGATCATCTTGTCAAAACGTCCGAGGCCGATATCCAAGCCTTGGGAAAATCCGATACGGTTGCCGTATCTCTGCCCTGCACGCCGTTCGGACTGGCTGAGAAAGAATATACCCCGGCGCGTAAATTAATTGAAGCCGATGCCATTCTCGCCCTGGCTACGGATTGCAATCCCGGCACGGCCTGGAATGAGTCAATGCAATTTGTGATTGCCCTGGCTTGCCGCGCCATGGGACTGACGCCTGCGCAAGCCATCGCGGCCTCGACGATCAATTCTGCCCACGCCATCCGCCGGGCTGATATAATCGGCTCCATCGAAGAAGGCAAACAGGCCGATCTGCTGATCCTCAATGTGCCGGATTATCGCCATCTGGGATACCGCTTCGGGACGAATCTTGTGCGGCAGGTGGTCAAGCGCGGCCGGGTCTATTCGGTGGATGTCGGTTATTATCGAACTGCATAAGAAAGGATTTCTCCATGTCGCTCGCAAATGTTGATCTCAATACCATTATTTATTTTGCCGCCATCATCGTGGCCGTCGTCGTGGTGTTCGGCATCCTGAGTTTTGTCTTCAAACACCTGATTCATTGGTTCGCCCGTGGATGCGGTTGCATTGTGTTCCTCGTAGCGGCTTACTTTATTGTGCATATCCTATTAAGACTCTTCTAGCAGTTTGGATTCAGGGCCGGAGAGCGGGACAAGCCGAAAACTTGTCCCGCTTTGATTTTGGCGCGGCTTTGATAAAATGACACGCCCAGGCCCGGTTCGGAGGAACCATGAAAATTGAAATCATCGGTATTCCCATTGACCTTGGTGCAGATCGACGCGGAGTGGATATGGGCCCCAGTGCGATCCGGTACGCACATCTTCAAGGAAAACTGGAGGCACTCGGCTACGCTGTCGAGGATAAGGGCAATATCGAGGTGCCCATTGCAGAAATGTGTTCGATCGCTGAGCCGAAACTAAAATACATTGATTGCATCGTCCCGATGTCGCGGCGCGCGGCGGGCGCCGTGGCCACTTCGATTCAAAGCGGTTCCTTTCCGGTGGTGCTGGGCGGCGATCACAGTCTTTCGCTGGGTTCGATCCGCGGCGCGGCCAAATTCAAAAAGCTCGGCGTGATCTGGGTCGATGCTCATGCGGATTTCAACACCGATCAAACCACGCCTTCCGGGAATATTCATGGGATGCCGCTGGCGGCGCTGTGCGGCCTCGGGGACACACGCTTGACTCAAGTATGGGATGAGCCGGTCCCGGTGGTGGACCCCAAGCGGGTCGCGATTATCGGCGCGCGCGACCTCGACCCCGGTGAAAAAGTCAACCTGCGCGAAGCCGGGGTCATGGTGATGGGCATGGAACAAATCGATCGTTTGGGCATGATCACGACCATGGAGAAAGCGATCGAACGGGTTTCGCGTGAGACCGATGGTATTTATTTATCGTTCGACATGGATGCCATGGACCCGCGCCATGCGCCCGGAGTGGGAACGCCGGTGCCGGCCGGCCTGACCCAACGCGAAGCTCATCTGGCTTGCGAGGTGGTCGGCGACACCGGAAAACTGGTCGGCATGGACATCGTGGAAGTCAACTCCGTGCTGGATATCCAAAATCAAACGGCTGTGCTGGCAGTGGAGTATGTTTTGTCGGCACTGGGCAAACGGATTTGGAATGGGAATTAATCCCGCTTGCCTCGCTTATGGAAAGGGAATAGAATAAACGCATGACTATGTTGACCGGTCCGTTGCTCGTCGTGGAAGATGTCCCAAACATTCTCGATTTTCTGGAAATGACCCTTAAATTCAAAGGCTATGAAGTCATGAAGGCGCGGAATGGAAAGGAAGCGTTGGATTCGATTCAAAAGAGCCGGCCCGCCCTGCTCATCACGGATATTCTGATGCCCAAGATGGACGGCTTCAGCCTGCTCTATCATCTGCGAGCGGACCCGGCCACGCGTGACATGCCGGTGGTCTTTCTCTCCGCCACATACATCGCGCCGGATGATAAAGCGTTTGCGATGCGCATCGGCGCGACGCGCTTCATCGAAAAGCCGATCGACACCGAGGAATTTCTTTTGACAGTGGCCGAACTCTTGACCCAGGGATCCGCGCCTCCGCCTCCGTCCCTCAATGAATGCGAGTTCTTCACGGGATATCGCAAGCAATTGGAAATGAAGCTTCAACAAAAGAGCATGCAAATTGCCCGCGCCGAGCGTCTGATCGAAACCTTACCGCCGGAGCAAAAGCCGGGCTTCGTGAATCTGCGCCAGCAGTCCATCAGCGACCGCGACGAGATTCAAGCGGAACTTGAGCAGATCAAGATTCTTCTTGAAAAGAACAATTCTTCCATATGAATTCCCCAACCCTCCGCGAAATTGAGAATTTGGCGCGCCGGGCCGGAGCCATATTGCGCGCGGGTTATGGCCGTGAACACCAGGTCGCTTATAAAGGCGTGATTGACCTTGTCACGGAAGTAGACCGCGCCTCGGAGGATTTTCTGCTGGCGGAAATCGGTAAACATTGGCCTGGAAGCCATATCATGGCTGAAGAGAGCGGCGTCATCCATGGCGACGAGGACCATATCTGGTACGTTGATCCACTGGATGGCACAGTCAATTACGCCCATCGCATCCCCATCTTTTGCGTCTCCATCGGTTACGCTCAGGCTGGAACGATGAAGCTGGGCGTGGTTTATGATCCGATGCGCGACGAAATGTTCGCTGCTGAACGCGGCAAGGGCGCACAGCTTAATGGGGGCGTTTTGCATGTTTCCCACGCCACGGAACTGCGGAAGAGCCTGCTGGTGACCGGCTTTCCCTATGACGCCTGGAACACGCCGCAAGACAACTTCAATAACTTTGTTCGATTTGGGAAGATGACGCAGGGCGTGCGTCGTTTTGGATCCGCAGCCTTGGACGCCTGTTATGTTGGAGCAGGCCGTTTTGACGGTTTTTGGGAATTGTCCCTCCAGCCGTGGGACATTGCCGCCGGAGGCTTGGTGGCGGAGGAGGGCGGGGCTGTGGCCACGAACGTGGACGGCGGCAAAGACTACCTCTTCCCGCCGCAGTCCATTGTCGCGGCGGCCCCCGGAATCCATGCTGAGATTTTGAAAGAATTGCATGTCGTCTAGATTGGCTGGCATCCGACCAAGACGCTAGAAAACTCTGTGCAATTGTAATTAAGTGGGTAAAATAACCGAGTTGTCACGTATAAACGATGAGCGGCCCTGAAATCCTTATCAGCAAGACCAAGATTATCGTTCCCAAGCGGCGGGTCGAGCTGCTGACGCGTCAGCGGCTGTTAGACACGCTCTATCGGATTCTTGACCGCAAGTTGATCATGGTCTCTGCGCCCGCCGGCTATGGCAAGACCTCCCTTTTGATTGACCTGGCACATCACAGTGATTTGCCCTTTTGCTGGCTCGCGCTGGATTCGCTCGATCGAGAACCGCAGAGGTTCATCGCGTATTTCATCTCGGCCATTGCGGAACGCTTTCCTCCATTTGGAAATCGTTCCCGCTCCGCGCTGAAGGCCCTGACCGATCTGGAAGAGGGGATGGAATCCGTTCTGGTTACTTTGATCAATGAAATCTACGATGAGATTCATGAGCATTTTGTGTTTGTGCTCGACGATTTTCATTTGGTCGATGATGTTGATCCCATTGTCTATTTTGTCAACCGCTTCACGCAGCTGGCAGATGAGAACTGTCATCTGATTCTTTCATCCCGCTCCCTCACCAATTTGTCCGATTTGACTTTGTTGGTTGCTCGTGAGCAAGTCGGGGGCCTGAGTTTTTCCGACCTTTCTTTTCGCCCGGAGGAGATACAAGCCCTCCTGTCGCAGAATCAACAGATCCGGCTCTCCGACGAGGATGCTCGCAGACTGGCGGAGGCGACCGAAGGCTGGGTGACCGGCCTGCAGTTTACCGATCCGAGTCTGATTCAGGGGGAGGGCGCCGGATCCAGATTGTCCTCGGCCGTAGTGGGTGTTGACGTCTTTGACTATCTGGGCCAGCAGGTACTTGAGCGCCAGTCTGAGTGGCTTCAGCTTTTCTTGCTCAGGAGTTCTCTGCTGGAAGAGTTTGACGCGGTGCTGTGTGAGGCCGTGCTGGCTCCCTTTTATTCAGACCGTCAGGACTGGTCGAGACTGATAGACCTAGTCTTGCAGAAGAATCTGTTCGCCTTGCCTGTCGGCTCCAATGGACAGTGGCTGAGATATCACCACCTTTTCCGCGATTTCCTGCAGGAGCGTTTTCGCAACGAACGGCCCGAAGAAACCTCGATGATCCAGCAGCGGCTGGCACAATTTCATGAAGCGCATGGCGACTGGGAAAAAGCTTATCAACTCTATAAACAATTGGGCGATTTCGATGCACTCGTCCAATTGATTGAGCACGCTGGCATTCCGATGTATCAGTATGCCATGCTCACCCTTGAATCGTGGCTTAAGGACCTACCCCCATCCATATTTCAGGAACACCCCGCTCTATTGTCATTGCGCGGCCTGATAGAAACACAAAAGGGTTATGGATCAGAGGGAATCTTGTTGTTCGATCGCGCCATTGAAAAGTTTCGGGCGGCAAGGAATATCTACGGCCTGGCCTTGACTCTGGTTCGACGCGGAATTACCTATCGATTGCTGGGAAATTATAACGAAGCTATGCGCGACGCCGATGAGGCCCTGGCGCTCGCTGAAAAAGAAGATCAAATGCAATGGATCTGGGCTGATGCGTTGCGAGTGAAGGGCCTCAGCCTATTTCGTCAGGGCCATACCTTTCAGGCTGCCCATTATCTGGATCGCGCTTTGGATACTTATGTTCGTTTGAATGATGCCCCAGCCATACCCACTTTATTGATGGAAACTGGAATGATACAGACTGAGACAGGCGAATATTCCAAGGCCCGAGACTCGTATCGCGAGGCACTGGGAATATGGCAACGGGCGGGGAATCTGACCTGGCAGGCGGATGTGCTTAACAACCTTGGTGTTACATATCATCAGCAAGGTGATTATGAACAAGCGGCACAGACGTTGGAGGAAGGCTTGCTATGTGCCAGGCAGGGTGGCCACCGGCGCGGCGAGGCGCTCATCTTGATCGGATTGGGCGATCTCTACGCGGAAGTGGAGGATTTCGAGATCGCGGAACAAAACTACAAACATGCCGACGGATTGGCGCAGCAGCTGGGCTCGCGATTCTTGATCAATTACCTGGCGCTGGCTGAATTCAATTTTGCCTTATTGAAAAAGGATCAAGCCAGGGCCGATCTTGCCTCCGTTCGATGCGCCGGCTTGATCAGGGAGGAGGACTCAAACTATGAATACGGCCTTTATGAGCTTCTGCGCGGCAGATTGTCTCTCCTGGATGCGAAGCCGAAACAGGCTGTGGAGGAACTAGCCAAAGCAAAGGAATCTTTTCAGCGGGACGGCAGACAGGCAGAAATCATCTCGAGTCACGTTTGGATGGCGGCGGCCCGACATGAAGCCGGGGAACGAGCTGCCGCCTGGGAAGAGTTGGAGGGCATCCTCCAGGAACCCAGCCGCATTAACCACCGCGCTATTCTCGCCCTACATCAATCGCGACATTGGTTGGAGGGCCTGCGCAATGCTCCTCGGAAAGAGCAGGGCTTGCGCGACCTGTTTAAGAGGGCCGATGCTTTGGAGGCTCAACTTCCGAAAACCCGCCGTCAATTACATCGTCTGGCGCGGGCGATCGCGGTCCCGTCCCCAAAGTTAAGCATCCGCTCCTTTGGACAGGGCGATGTTCAAATCAATGGCCAGCCTGTCACCATGAAAGAATGGCAGACCCAGTCGGTTCGGGAGCTGTTCTTCTATTTCCTTGCTCAGAGGCGGCCGATGACCAGGGAACAGATCGAAGAAACGCTTTGGGCGAGTACCACGGAGCCGGCCAAGTTGAATCTCCGTTTTAAGAATGAGATATATCGGTTGAGGCGAGCCATCGGGCAGGACGTAATCCTCTTTAAGGAAAACCGTTATCAATTCAACCCTGCCTTGGATCATGAGTATGATGTGGAGGCTTTTGATGCTTTCGTGGCCAAGGGGAAATCTTGCTTCGATCCCGGCGAACGCATCAGTCTCTATCAAAGAGCCGTAGACTTGGTCCACGGACATTATCTTGAAGATATAGATGCCACCTGGGTCGGGCCGGAACGTGAAAGGCTGAATCAGGCCTACCTGTGGACCTCGCTGGCTTTGGCGGAACTTTATCTGAAGGAAGGTCAAACGCAGAATGCCCTGAGAATCTGCGAGGATACCCTGAAACACGACTCGACGTCCGAGGCCACCTACCGTCTGAAAATGCAGGTATATCGCCGTTTGGGGGATCGAGGCTCGGTAATCTACACCTACAAAACCTGCGAGCAGGTTATGCACAATATCTATAATCTGCCGCCCTCTGAAGAGACGCAAAGGCTGTATCAGGAATTAACGGCCTAAGTGGTCAGCAAGGTACTTCCATGAAAAACAGCCCAGCCAGGCTGTTTTTTTTAATCTTTTGAAGCCTGTTTTGAAGCCTGGGAGGGTGTATGCTAGCGCCATCAACAAAAGGAGAATAGTCCATGAATAACAAACTCGCTCGCTTTGCCATCTTCACCAGCAAAATAAACCGCCAACACATTCAATTTGCTTTTGCCATCCTTGCCCTAGCTATGCTGGTTTTGGGCGTCGGCGCCCCCACTGATGGCGGTGGCGCTCCGCATTAAGATGATCCTTCTTCTTGCCGTCTTTGCCGGGCTCTTGGTAGGCCTGCTTCGGGCATACTGGTATAAACAACCTTATGAGGCTCCAAGCTTAAGGGCCGCTTGGCTGGTAGTGATTGCTTTCTTGCCTCAATTGTTGATTGCCTATTTGCCGGCCACGCACCAGGTCTTCACCGGTAGCTTGGCTTCCGTGAGCTTATTGGCTTCGCTAACATTGTTTTTCATCTTTGCCTGGCTCAATCGCCATTTACCTGGCATGCCAATCCTCATTGTTGGCTTGTTGCTGAATTTTGTAGTGATTGTCGCCAATGGCGGTTGGATGCCCATCAGTCCGCAAACCGCGAATCTTTTGGCCGGCAGGGATGTTTTGCAGGTTATGGACCTGGGTAGCAGATTTGGAGAAAAGGATGTTCTTCTGCCCGTACAAAATATGCAGCTCGAGTTTCTGGCAGATCGTTTTCTCCTTCCGGCATGGTTTCCCTATAAGGTGGCATTTAGTCTGGGCGACGTTTTGATAGGTCTTGGCGCATTTTGGTTGCTCGTAAGGCCCACTGCCAGACTAAACCCCTCGAGTATGGAAGGTGTTGTCATATGATCACATCCACAATGTTCAAAGAAAACTTGGACTACAAAGCTGATTTATCCCAGCAGCCCCACACTGGTTTGAACAGTGTCTTTGCAGCCGCCGTCGTCAATCAGGATTTCCGCGAGACGCTGCTGCGCAATCCAAGCGCTGCGCTTGATCAAGGATATTTGGGGAAGGGATTTTCACTGAGTCAGAACGAAACTTCGCTGATCCTTTCCATCAACGCCAGCTCCCTTGCAGATTTGGCGCGGCAGGTTATTTTAGTTTCAGGAAAATAATTACCGATTTTATAAATGACGTCAGCTCTTCGTCCCCCATCAAGCTGGCGTTCGTGAGGATGACGCGGCGGAGCAGGGGGCGCGGTATGGAGGGGACTACTGCGCCCCGCGTCCGCGTTCGGAGATTGTGATGAGTTTACTTACAGAGAATCGATCTAATGCCTCGGTCCAGTTGGGCGCCATCTTTGAGGCGTTTCCCGACCTGCTCCTCGATTTGGACAACCAGGGAAGGGTCGTGGATTATAAGGCTGGCGACTTTACGCTCCTGCATTTATCTCCAGAGGGCTTTCTTAATCGACGCCTGGAGGATTTCCTGCCAACGAACATAGGACAAGAATTCCAAAGGGCCCTTGAGCAGGCCAGTCTTACTCAAAAGTCTGCTTCGCTGGCTTGCTCGCTCAATTTTCCAGAGGGCCTGCGTTGGTTTGAGACAAGACTCATTCCTTTCTCTCAATTCAGAGTCATTGCCATTATGCGGGACGTGACCAAATATAAACAGGCGGAAGAAAAGATTCAGAGACAGCTGAAGCATTTATCTGCATTGCGGGCCATTGACACTCTGATCTCATCAAGTTTTGATCTTAATTTGACGCTCTCGATCCTATTAAGCCACGTTACCGCCAGACTAAATGTAGACGCGGCCGCCATATTGTTATTCAATCGGGAGAGCAGGTTCTTTGAATATACGACCGGCGTCGGTTTCCGCACGGAAGCGTTGCGGGACACCCGTTTGCGCCTCGGAGAGGGCTATGCCGGTCTTGCCGCACTGCAAAGGAAAACCATTCATATACCCAACCTCCAACATAGAAAAACCGATTATTTGCGGTCCCCGGTTTTTTATCAAGAGTCTTTTATTTCCTATTTTGGCATCCCGCTTATTGCAAAGGGGCAGGTCTGCGGAGTGTTGGAAATCTTCCATAGGACAGCGCTGGATCCCGATCCGGATTGGCTGGATTTCATGGAAACACTGGCTGGGCAAGCCGCCATTGCAATTGAGAATGCCACTCTTTTTCGCGAGCTGCAACGCTCGAACATCGAATTAACTCAGGCTTATGATGCCACCATCGATGGTTGGTCGCGCGCCCTTGAGCTGCGAGATCGAGAAACCGAGGGGCATACACAACGCGTTACCAGCGGTACCGTTCAACTGGCGCGTCAAATGAATTTCAGCGAAGAGGAACTGGTTCACGTCCGGCGCGGCGCAATTCTGCATGATATTGGGAAAATGGCTATCCCAGACACCATTCTTTTCAAGGCCACGGCCCTGACCGACTCCGAGCGGGAGATCATACAGCAGCATCCTCGCTATGCCTATGATATGCTTTCGCCCATTCCTTACCTGCGCCCTGCCTTGGATATTCCCCTCTACCATCACGAGAAATGGGATGGCTCCGGATATCCCCATGGACTGAAACAGGATCAAATCCCCTTGTCCGCGCGTTTGTTCTCGGTTGTGGATGTTTTTGATGCCGTGACCTCGGATCGGCCCTACCGGCCCCCTTGGTCCAGAGCAGAGGCGTTGGATTACATTCGAGATCAGAGCGGGAAATCTTTTGACCCGAATGTAGTTGGGGAGTTCATGAACACCGTGGATGCGTGGCAGATCCCCGATGGGAGCTCATCTTAAACGAACAAGAAGGTGGAAAGTCCTCGGAATTCGCCTTAGTATTGTCAGCAGCCTTGCAACTGCCGTCAACTTCAATAGGACGGTGTTTTGAATTTCAGGTTATGGCTGCGTCTTGGGCGGGGGAGGTAGTTTCAAGCGATGTGTGACATGCTCTTCCAAATCGCCTTCTTCGCACGCTCAATTGGAGAAGGAACGCATGGCGCGGCCGATTCCATTGAGGTAAGGAATGGAGAGTTTTCCGCTTCGAGGCTTGGATAGCGGGCGAATTGAATATTTCACGTCGCGGTCCATCAGCTCTCGAATGAATTCCGTGTCATCTTCAACTGTTAATTCCTTCAGATTGAAATTCTCACCATGCACTTTATGAACAAACGTGTTGAAGTACTGAAGGCGAGTCCCAAGCCAATCCAAATAGCTCGGACTCTTTCCTTCCGTTTCGAGAGTTGATAAATCGATCTGGGCGCACCTTTCGAGTGTGATCGCCATCCGTCTCTCTTTATGGATTGTCATGCTCGGCCCTTTTCTGTTAAATTTGGTCGCCTGCCCGTGACAACACCGAAATTCCTTTCAGGAAATACATTGGACATTTCAGGGCTGCGCGCGACAAATCAATCGGTTTGGATTTGGCCGCCGTGGGAGGAATTAACGAAAAAACCTACCTGACGGTAGGTCATGGCGGGAGAAACTCCCCATGTTTATGCCTGCGATCAACATAAATATGCGATTATCTATGAGCGCGGAGAGGCTCGAACTCTCAACCAATGGCTTAAAAGGCCACTGCTCTACCATTGAGCTACGCGCCCGTAAATTGCTTTCTTCAGGAAGGAGAAAGCGGAGTGCATTCTATCATGGGCAAGTCGCACCGTCAACGTAATAGAGTGGATGCTCACCCCATCCAAAGCAGCGGAGGCAAAATGATCGAAGTGAATTATGTAAAGGAAGATAATTTCCAGAACGAAGTCTTGAACGCGGACAAACCTGTTCTGGTTGACTTCACCGCGGGATGGTGTCCACCTTGCAAGATGATCGATCCGATCGTGAAGGAGTTGGCGCAGGATTGGGACGGCAAAGTCAAGGTTGTCAAGCTGGATGCAGATGAGAATCAAAACATCTTGATGCAGTTTGGCGTGCTGGGCATTCCGACCCTGATGCTTTTCAAAGGCGGTGAGGTTAGGGAACGCGTGACGGGATACCAGCCGAAAGAAAAATTGCTCACAAAACTTAATCCGCATGTTTAGAATTGAAGGACGGGTCAGCACCGGCCGGTCCTTCAATTCTATTCAATGGTTTGATGCCCGCAATTGCTTCTCCAGTTTTCCCAGCTCCACGCGCGAGGTCATATCCAGGCTGATCGGCGTGACAGACACCCTAAGTTTTCGGCGCATGACATATACATCGCTGTCTTCCACTTCATGGTCGAGGATCGCCGCCTCCACATAGGATACCGTCCCCGGCTCATCCCACGAATTTCGATGAGGCGGCGTCGGATCATAATATCGTTGGCGGGCCAGCCGTGTGACCTGCCACCTCGTCTTGATCGTTGCCTCCGAAGGAACATTTACGTTTAACAGGTGGATTTCATCGGATAGTTTTTGTTTGAGCAAAATGCCTGCAAAGTGCGCAGTGAAATATGCCGCACAGGAAAAATCGATCTCTTCGGAATACGAAAGGTGGTACTTCGGAGCGGCTTGCAGTGAAACCGCCAAGGATGGAAAGCCAAGCGAAGCGCCTTCCATGGCAGCGCCAACGGTTCCGGAAACGGTAATGCCCAGGCCCATATTTTCGCCATAATTAATTCCTGAAACAATCAAATCAGGTTTCTCCGGCATGATTTCCAAGACAGCGTGAAGGACAGCCTGCGCCGGCGTTCCGTCCACTGCGTAAACGGTCCACTCCTGATCGTTGATTTCCAATTTCTCCACGTGGATGATGCCGCTCGAAGTGTTTGGCAGACTGCGCCCCGTTCCTGACGATTGTTCTCTCGGGGCCGCGACCGTTACGTAGCCAAGTGAAGCGAGGGCACGCGCTGCCGCCCATAATCCGGGTGAGCGAATGCCGTCATCGTTGGTTAATAAGATTTGAGGCTTTTCCATGGTTCTCGCAAAAAAAGAAGCGGGATGTCCCGCTTCAAAAAAGTGGCGCTCCTGGCGCGATTCGAACGCGCGACCTTTTGGTCCGCAACCAAACGCTCTGATCCGCTGAGCTACAGGAGCATAGGCAGAAGAAGATTTTAATTCAGAATCGGAGGTGGGTCAAGATAATGTACATGTCTGATAAGGGATCTGTCCCGATCAGCGTCGTGAAAGCTCGCTTCGAATCCTCTTACAAAAAGTTGATCTTTCTTTATCCGCTTTCTGACATTCGCCGATTAAGATACGTGCAATTAATCGTAATCACAGGAGAAACAAAATGACTTTCTACGCATATCCCTTCCCTCATGGCATGGCCCGCCGTTGGGCCACTGCCGGCGACCGTGTGCAAAGCGCACGCTTTCTGGCTGTGAATATTCGGGATGCAGACGAGGCGTTCGTTCTAACCGCCCTCGTTCCGGGTCTCAAGGCCGACGATTTGAATATTCAGGTGCTGGAGGATGTTCTTCGGATCGAAGGTGAATTCCCCGAGGATCAGAATGAATATCTCTTGCAGGAATTGCCCAACGGTTCCTTTCGGCGCGAACTCCGCCTGCCCTCCGCGATTCAATCGGAAAGAGTCGAGGCAAAGATCGCCGACGGTATTCTAACCCTGCAGCTGCCCAAAGCAGAATCTGCCAGGCCGAAGAAAATCAAGATCGCATCCAAATGATGTGAATCTGATCCCGCTTGAACATCCCGCCAATTCAGCGGGATGTTCGCCTTAAATGGAAAACGGCGCAAGGTATAATCAAGACAATCTTTTCTGTGGAGAGACCTGTGCGCGCGAAATTCATCCTTCCCGTTCTATGGATTGCAGCTCTTTTGAGCGCTTGTGGCTCAGACACGTCGGCCGGCGCTGCCACGTCCGTGCCTGCTCCGACCGCCACACCTCGCCCGGCGCAATCGCCGTCGCCGGTTGTCCCGCTTGCGATTCTGATTATTCCTGCCGACCTGGATAAAGCCACTTCCGATTTGTATCAGAAGACTGTCTATGACCTGGCACAGCCATCGGGGATGCACTTTCAAGTACGCAACACCCTCTCGCCCAAGGACTTGCCACCGGGTGTTAAGGTTGTGGTGGCGCTGCCTCCCGACCCGGGGCTGGCTGCCCTGGCGGCGGCGGCACCCCACACACAATTCCTTTCAGTGGATATTCCCAACATTACCGCCGGCGGCAATATCAGTGTCCTGGCGGCCAATGCGTCAGTGGATCTTCCGGCGTTCCTGGCCGGTTATACTGCTGCCATGATCACCGATGATTATCAAATCGGTATGATTCTCCCCAAAGATAATCCGGATGCGCAAAAGGCGCTGGCCGCTTTCAAGAACGGCATGATATTTTATTGCGGCCTGTGCCGACCATTCTATTATCAAAACTTTTGCATCACCAACAGCCTTCCCTACTGTTACCCTCAGGCCGTTGAGATTCCTGCCAGTGAAGATCCGAGCCGTTATGGCGGCTATGCCAATGCCTTGATCAATGATTACAGCGTGAACACCATCTATGTATATCCGGACGTAGCGGTCAAATCCTTGATGGATTATCTGGGTACGACGGGCGTTGACCTGATCGGCTTGTCTACGCCCAATCCTGTGCCAGGCAGCTGGGTGATGACAATTCGCTCGGATGAGATCAAAGCGATTCAAAATGCCTGGCCGGACCTGATCGCCGGAAAAGGAGGCCAGAACATCCCCGCTCCGCTCGGAATTTGGGATGTTAATTCGGCCAACCTCAGCGCCGGCAGACAGCGCCTCGTGCAGCAAACGCTGGAGGCACTGACGGCGGGACAGATCGCTACGGGTGTGGGTCAATGAACCAGGATGCTGTGAATCTTAAAATATCGGCTATACTAAAGATATAGCCAAGGAGGCCCCATGAACCTGACTTGTTCGTATTGTCAAACACCTTTTACATTAGGCATGACGGAAAAAGTGGCAGCTCTGCAGAGAATGCATGCCGAAAACCTGCATCATTATGATGCCCACTGTCCACGGTGTGGCCGTGCAAACGCCGTCTCACGCGAACGCCTCGAGATGTTCACCCCCGGCTGGGAAGAGGCCGTCAAGGCCGCGGCTCCCGAATCGGCACCTGTCCCACCCGCACAGCCGGCAATGCCTGCGCCTCAGCCGCCTGCGCCCCGGCTTTTGCCAAAGCCGCCGGCTCCGGCCCCCATGTCAGCTCCAAAGGCTTCGCCAAAACCTGCGGCAAAAAAGCCCGTGAAGAAAGCGAAACCCGCCAAGAAAGTCGCGAAAGCCAAACCCAAGAAGGCGGTCAAGAAACCGGCGGCGAAAAAGAAGACCAAGCGGAAATGACCCTGCGCGCCATCTTTTTTGACCTTGGGGGGGTCATCGTACGGACCGAATACCAGGCGCCCCGTGAACGGCTTGCGGAGCGCCTTAACATGACTTACGAAGACCTGGGTAAGATTGTCTTCGAAGCCGAGACGGCGCGCAAGGCCTCCATCGGTGAGATCAGCGTGGAAGCACACTGGCTGGCGGTAGCGCGGAAACTGCATTTGCCAGCCTCTGAGGCAAAAGCCATCCACGCCGAATTCTTTGCCGGCGATGTCATTGACCGCGACCTGCTGAGTTTCATTCGTTCGCTGCGGCCGCGCCATAAGACCGGAGTGATCTCCAACGCGTGGGGTGATCTGCGCGAGTATATCGTCAAGAATCAATTCGACGATGCCTTTGATACCCTCATCATCTCGGCGGAGATTGGGATGATGAAGCCTGAGCCAGAGGTCTATCGGTTGGCGCTGAAGCAAGCCCAAGTGGAGGCGGCTGAAGCGGCTTTCGTTGATGATACGCCGAAGAACGTCGAGGCCGCGGACGCGCTTGGGATGCACGGGATACTCTTCCGCGATCCGGCACAAGTGAAGGAAAATCTAAAGGCCCTGCTCAATCATCGGTGATCGCCGCTGATTCGTTAGGCAGGCCTGACAGAAAACCTGTCAGGCTTTTGCTGTCTCGAAGAATCGAACATGCTCGCATCCATCCGTACTCATTACCTCGAGCCCATCCGCAGTTTCAACCGCGCCGCGCGGCTCTTCCTGCTGGTGATGCTCATTTACGGCGTGATTTACAGTGGCTGGCAATTGTTCTTTAACTTTTACATTCTACAAAACGGGTTCAGCCGCGACTTCCTCGGCCTCGTCAATTCCCTGCCATTTGTTGCCAGCCTGCTCTCCGGGATTCCATTGGGCCGCCTTTCGGATCGCATCGGGCGCAAAGTCTCCTTGATCATCGGCTTCTTCTTCTACAGCGTCACCATGCTGATGGAGATCACATTCCGCCGGCCGGCCCTGATCCTCGTCTTCGCGTTTCTGTCCGGTGTCTTCAGCATGCTCTTCCTCATCAGCCAGGCTCCGTTGATGGTGAGGATCTCGAACGAACGCAACCGCACAATGCTGTTCAGTTTGACGTATGGCTTGCAGACCGTTGCGGGCGCGGTGGGAAGTTTATTCGCCGGGCAACTGCCTGCACTTTTCGGGAGCATCCTGCATGTCCATGCAGACAGCGCCGAGGCCTATCAGGCCGTGCTGGTGGTCAGCATCCTGTTGGGAATGACCGCCCTGATTCCGATATTGATGATTGAGGAGCCGCCCTCGCCGCCGGTCGCGGCGATTCGGGAGGGCGCCTCAAGCGGTTCGACCTCCCGCCGGCGTGCATCCGGCCTGACCGCGATGACGCTGAAGATGTTCATGCCCCAGGTGCTGCTGGGTTTGGGGGCGGGGATTCTCATCCCCTACATGAACGTGTTCTTCAAGTATCGCTTCCAGATCAGCGATTCGCTGCTCGGGGTCTTGTTCAGCCTTTCCTCGGCCATGATCGGTGTCGGGACGGTGATCGGTCCGCGTTTGGCGACGCGGCTGGGAGGCAAGGTCCGCGCCATGGTGGTCACCCAGGCCAGTAGTCTGGCATTCCTGTACTTGGTGGGCTTCGCGCCCACACTGTGGCTTTCTGCCATTGGTTATTTGTTCCGCACCGGATTGATGAACATGGCTTCGCCTTTGTACACGGCATTTTGCATGGAACGCACGTCCGAACATCAGCAGGGATTCGTCAACAGCGTTTTGAATCTGTCGTGGAATATCGGCTGGGCGGTGGGACCGTTTGTTTCCGGCGTGGTGCAGCAGAGTTATGGCTTTGCGCCGCTCTTTATTGCCACAGGCGTTTTGTATTTCGTCGCCATCATCCTTCAATGGCAATTCTTTGACAAGGTGGACCGCCTGGTGCCCGTGGCCGTGTAATTATCTTCTCGACAAAAGTTTTTGCAAATCTTCTTCGGTTTCTCTTCGGGCACGGATGGCAATCGGCGCACGCAGGTGACGGCGCAAGGTTTCTTCGCTTTTGTTGTTATCGTAATAATCGCGGAACATTTGAAGAATCGAAATCGTCTCGCCTTGATGGCGCTCCACCTTGATTTCATTTCCGGTTCGAACCGATCCCTCTTGGATCACGCGACAATATAATCCCGGCCGTTCGGCACGGCGATATTTCTTGACGAATTGCGGATCGCCCATCCTGGCTGCCAGGGTGGAACATGGAATGCGCGGCGCCGTGATCTCGAGAATCGTCGAACCGACATACAACCGGTCACCGATGTTGAAGTCGGCGCTTTCCCGTTCGCTGATGGTCAGGTTCTCTCCAAAGGTTCCCGGCTCAAGTTTCCTTCCCAACTCATTTGACCACCAATCGTAATCTGGCTTGCCATAGACATAAATGGCCTGATCCGGACCGCCGTGATTTTTGGTATCACAGATAACGTCCCCTGGTATTCCAAGTGATTTGATTTCGACAGGTTCTTGAACGGGAATCTTATAGATCCCCGTTATTTCCAATTCGCTTCCCTTTTGCTGGGTTCGCTTATGTCCGATGTTAACACTCAGAAGCTGCATGACAAGCTGCCTTTCAGGATTCTTGTTGAGAAAATTCGGAAGCTAACTTCGATACTAACCAATGATGCGCCTCTTCCTGACTACCAATGTCTAGCTCACGTATCCTGCCCATCTCTGTTAATGGCCCTTCCTATCCCGGATAGGTGCCACCAGGAGCTAGATATGGATAAAAATCACCAGGAAGTGGAGAGGTTCGGCCAGGATAATTCGCATCTTCCACAAGAACCCCGCTTGACATGGGTTCAATCCCGTCGCGGCCCATCGTAGAAGGCGTTTGTTCCACTTCATCTTTATTGATGCGTTCAAAATTCATCATGCCTGATGCGACCAGCGGGTGTGCCTGAACAAGGTATAAGAACACGATGGGTTTCGTCGACAATCCTGCTGATGAGATCCCTTCTGCAAGGGCTGATGCAGGGACAGCATAATATCCTCCAACCGAACATAAAGATTCAAGTGGACGGAGGAGGATACATAGCTTGGGCGGCCAATCAGATCACGAATTTGGCTCCTTTATAAAAAGGCAGGCTGAAACATTGGCGGAAATTATACCCTTACATCATATTTTCATTAACCTCCCCGCTTGTCCAGTTGCGGAAATAGGCAAGCAGAGGCAAAATGGGGGTTGGCAGCCCGCCCGACCCAATACTCGACCGGCGAAATCCCCGTAATTCCCCGCCGAACCCGCCCGCAACTGAGGTTGCCATGGCTTTCGACGAAGAAGAGCGGCAAAGGGAACAAGCATGGAACGCCCTCCAGCTGGCTTGGACCGCGGGGACTTTAGTTGCAAAACCTTCCAACAAACATGGCTGGTGGAGGATGTTTGTTGCAGAGGTGTATCTCCGATATGCACTGCGCAGGGGAACCGATGGAGAGCTTAATTTCAAGGATGGAGAACCGTTCGAGAAGTGGGACCGCTTTCGGTAGGGCCTGAAACGGAGTCGAAGGTGCTTTATCCCTTTTTGGTTGAGAGAGTTCGATGCTTGGAGCAGTTAGAGTTGTTCGACGGTTTAGACCAGGAGACTTAAAACTATGTGGCACGGTGGTTGGAGTTATATGCGCGCGGGCGACCAGAAGCCCAAGCTGACGCGCGAATTATTGGGACGCGTGATCGCGTATGCGCGTCCGTACTGGAAGGGAATCACGGGGATGTTGGTGATGATCCTCTTCACCACGGGCATCAGCCTGATCTCGCCGCTCATCTTCCGCACGATGATCGATCAGGTGCTTCCGCAAAAGGATTTGCACCAATTGATTCTCCTGGCGCTGGCGCTGTTGATCCTGCCGATTCTCAGCGGCGGAATCGGAGTCATCCAAAGACAGTTGAATGCCTCGGTTGGCGAAGGCGTGACATTTGACCTGCGCGTGGCGCTGTTTGCGCGCTTGCAGCGTATGAGTCTGCGGTTCTTCACCAACACCAAGGTGGGCGAGTTGATGAGCCGCCTCAATAACGATGTGGTCGGCGCGCAGGATGCCATCAGCAACACGATTGTCAACATCATCACCAACATCATCGAGACGATTGCCTTGCTGGCGGTCATGCTCACGCTGGAGTGGCGTCTGACGATTGTCAGCGTCTTGATCCTGCCGTTGTTCATCATCGCCGCACGACGTCTGGGCACGGTCTTGCGCGATGCCGCCCGCCGGCAAATGGAACTGAACGCCGAGATGAACGCGCATATGAACGAGACGCTCAACATCGGCGGGGCGCTGCTGGTCAAGTTATTCGGACGCGCCAAGGAAGAAGGCAACCGCTTCCGCGAACGCGCCGGAAACGTGCGTGACATCGGCGTGCGCCGCGCCGTGATCGGTTCAGTCTTCTTCATGATCCTCGGCCTTGTCAGCGCGGTAGGCACGGCCCTGGTCTACGGCTTGGGCGGTTACTACGTCATTCAAGGTTCGTTCACGGTTGGGACCATCGTCGCCTTTGGCGCGTATCTCGGTCAACTTTACGGCACGTTACAAGGACTTGCCTCCGCGCCGGTTGACTTCTCCACGTCGATGGTCAGCTTCGAGCGCGTCTTCGAAGTGCTGGACCTGCCGCATGACATTATCGAGAAGCCGGATGCCGCGGAATTGAAAAACGTCCGTGGCGATCTGACGTTTGAAAATGTCACGTTCAACTACGATGTGGATGAGAGCAAGTTATTGAAAGATGTGAAACGTTACGGGCGCATGGAAGACGTCGGCGCGGTGCTGTCGTTAGCCGGGCGCGGGGAGGGCAAGAACGGACAGGATAACGGCAACGGAGATGAGTCGGATACAAAGTCACAGGCGCGCGAGGTGGCATTGGAAGGTATTTCCTTTCGTGCCGAGCCGGGACAACTGGTGGCGCTGGTCGGACCTTCGGGCG
>DATJAH010000014.1:0-51982 GCA_035516425.1 Anaerolineales bacterium | reverse complement strand
AGCCAGCGCCTGGTCCGCCACCTGGTCGTTCCGCACCCTGCTCGCGCCACCCGCCCTGACGTTGCCCGCCGAGAATGCCACAGGGGTCGCACTGCGGCCGCAGTTGACCTGGACGAACCCGAACACAATTGGAGTGACGGGTTACACCGTTCAGATCTCGAAAAGCAGCAGCTTCTCGCCCGTTCTGATGACGGGCAATGTCACCACGACCAGCTTTGCTCCCGCGACCAATCTCCCGTCCGGCACGACGCTCTATTGGCGCGTCCAAACCACAGGCTCTAACGGACCCAGCCCTTGGTCCAGCGCATCCTTCACCACGCAGTGACATCAAGAGTTCGGCTCCCTTTATCCCCGCCGCGCCTAGCGGGGATAAAGTTCCACAATATGAGTTATCAGCCTATTTGCTTGAGAAGACGGCTTCGCCTCGTAACGATTTCCACCCCATCCTAGGACCTCAACGGGTCCTCCTGACATCCATGTGCTCCAGCTGAAGCCCCAAATTGTGAAGGACAATGGCGCAATTCAAGTGCGGTAACTGGTCCGCTTCCTGAATAGGTCAGTCTGCGATAGAGTCCATGGCCCCAGTTGATCCCAAGGGTGCCACCTGCAAACCGACACGAGACTCGGTTTGGGGAAGCGCCAATTTTGAACGTATGCTCTGACAGCATGACGGAGGCATGATATGTAAGATATTATAATCACGCCAATGACACGCTGGCTGGATCCTCATCCGGTAGAAATCCCCGCCTCATTCTCGGAACTCAACCTGCCACCGCTAATCGCGCAAACTCTCATCCGGCGCGGCATCCGTGATTCTACCTCGGCGCGTTCATTCCTTCATCCCGATTCAATTTCGTCGGTTCCATTTCCGGGGATCGAAAAAGCGGCTGACTATGCTGTTATGGCTATGCGCTCGAATGAACCGATTTGCGTTTGGGGTGACTTCGATGTGGACGGTCAAACATCCACGACTCTTTTAGTTCAAGCGCTTCTCGCTCTGAGGGCAAATGTAACGTACTACGTTCCAATTCGCGGCAAGGAAAGTCATGGTATGCACATCGACAGTCTTAAGCCAATCCTTGATAGCGGCGCAAGACTGATCATCACCTGTGATACCGGCACGACCGCGCACGAAGCCATTGATTATGCCGACTCGCGCGGGGTGAATGTGATCGTCACCGATCATCACGATCCCGGCCAGATGCTTCCAAAGGCAAAGGCAACCATCAATCCAAAGCTGTTGCCCAAGGATCACCGGCTTGCCAATCTGGCCGGTGTGGGTGTTGCTTATAAACTTGCCGAAGCGCTTCTCACCGAGAAGCGAAAATCTGAAATCGAAAATCTGTTGGACCTCGTCGCCCTCGGCCTCATCGCGGATGTTGCCCTGCTCAAGGGTGAGACCCGTTCGCTGGCACAAAAGGGGATTGAGGCGTTTCGCAATACGAACCGTCTCGGGCTAAGAGTCATGGCTGAGCTATCTGCAACGAATCTCGAAACGCTGACCGAAGAAACCATCGGCTTTACGTTTGCGCCGCGCCTCAATGCGCTCGGACGATTGAGTGATGCGAACTTGGCTGTGGAGCTCTTACTGACACGGGATGCCGTGAGAGCCAGAGTCCTCGCCGCCCAAATCGAAGGTCTGAACACGCAACGGCGCTTGCTTACGAGTCAGGTTTATGAGGCTGCCGAGTTGCAACTGCGGGAAAATCCATCGCTGCTCACGGCGCCGGCAATCGTTCTGTCCCACCGCGATTGGCCCGGCGGTGTAGTGGGAATTGTCGCCAATAAACTTGTCGAGCGTTACCACAAGCCAGCGATCTTGCTAACCGAATCGGATGATGGCATCTTGCGCGGCTCGGCGCGTTCCATCGAAGGACTGCATATCACCGACGCGATCGCGGCGAACAAGGATTTGTTGATCAGCTTCGGCGGCCATCCCATGGCGGCGGGACTATCCTTGCAGGCAGATCAATTCAATGCCTTCAAACGAGGCCTCGGCAGGGAGATTGAGCGGCAACTCGGAGAAATCCTGACCGAAGAACCAGCTTTGCAAATAGATGCGTGGCTGGCGCTGAACGAGGTCGATTCTGCTTTGGCAGATTCATTGGAAGTGTTGGCTCCGTTCGGAGCAGGAAACCCGGAACTGATTTTAGCGACTCGAAATCTAAGGTTGAAATCCGTGAAAGGAATCGGGAGGACAAAGGAACATCGCCGGATCGTTGTCGCAGATGAGGCCGGTGTACAGCAAGATTTGTTGTGGTGGAACGGCGCGGAAGAAGAAATCCCCGAAATGGAAGCTAAGATCGATGTTGCATATTCTCTACGAGCCGGCACGTACCGTGGGCAAAAAGAGTTGACACTTCAACTTCAAGAGTTGCGCGTCATCGAAGAAAAACCGGTTGAGATTCGCCAATCTGCCTTGGAAATTAAAGATTTGCGGCAAAGGCTTTCAGCTTTCAGCGCCCAGGCTTCGATTTTGGTCTGGGCGGAAGGTGCTGACAAATCCAAAGGGGTCAGCCGTTTCGACCTGCGCCCGGCCGATGAATTTGCGGTTTACACCGCTCCCCCATCTCCGATGGAATTGCGCGCTGCCTTGGAAACGGTCAAGCCCAGAACAATTTATCTCTTGGGCGTTTTACCGGCATCAGAAAAGACTGATGAGTTTGTATCGCGGCTGGCGGGCATGGCAAAATTCGCAATCAATCAGCGCGGAGGCAAAGTGAGCGTGAGGGAGATGGCTGTGGCAACTGCGCAACGCGAAGCGACGGTTCGACTCGGGTTGGAGTGGCTCGCGGCGGGAGGACATATCAAAGTTGATGCTCTGAGCCAGTCGAAGCAAGAGGAGGAGAACGGTGAACTTGATCTCGCGCATGGCGATGGACTTGCAAATCAATATTTGCAGCGCGAGTTCTATGTCGCGGTCAAAGCCTCGCTTGACGAAACCGCGGCCTACCGCCATCACTTTAGGCGCGCTGATCCGAAATCGCTTTTTCAGTTCTAAATTACAATCGAATGATGAAACGAAAACTTCCTGAACATGGCTGGTGTTTTGTTTGCGGCTCGAAAAATCCGCACAGCATTGGATTGACATGGTGGGTCGACGAGGATGGCATTCTCACATCGGAGTTCACGCTGAACGACGCACAGCAAGGGCCGCCCAGGCTTGCGCATGGTGGCGCCTCGGCAGCCATTTTGGATGAGGCCATGGGGCTGGTTGTTTGGGCAACCGGCCTGAAAGTGGCAGCGGTCAACCTGGAAGTCAATTACCTCAAGCCTGTACCTCTCCACCAGCCGTTGAAAGTTGTAGCGCGCGTCGTCCAAAAGGAAGAACGCAAGATCTTCAGCTCAGGTGAGATCAAATTACGAGACGGGGCTACTGCCGTGAGCGGACGCGGCATTTATGTGGTAGCGCCCCAATTGTTCGAAATGACCTCCTCGACTCACAAAGAATAGGCTTTCAATCAGCCTCATCTTGATCGAGATCGGGTCGGCTGATATTGGCAAGACGCGCGTTGGTCAACTTGGCCAGATCGGCCACCGCCAGTTTGATATTCAGTCCCCGCTGCCCGCCTGAGACATGAATGGCGTCATAATTTTGTGCCGATGAATCGATCACGACCTGAAACCCCTTATTGATCAAAGCCAGCGGTGAAATACCACCCGCCCGCAGTCCGGTCAGTTGCTCTGCTTCTCGTTCAGATGGAAGATGCACCTTCTTTTCATCCAGGGCAGCGGCCAGTAATTTCAAATCCACCGTCGAGTTTCCGGGAACAACGGCCAGCAAGGGTTTTTTCGGCTTCTCCCGGGTGATCACAATCGTTTTGAAAACAACAGCCGCATCCACGTCAAGAAGACGCGCGGTTTCCAGCGCGCCGAGTTTTTCGGCAGGCAACTCACGCGCCGTGTATCTAATTCCGCGCGAGTCCAGAATTCGAGTTACGTTATTGATAACCGGCATATGATTCGCTTTCATCTATTTTACTCGGCATGGTAAACTCTGAGGTCGTGTACAGGAAACGCCTCTTTCCTATTCTTGAAGCGATTTTCACGGTGGTTGTCTGGGGCGGAACATTCATCTCCACCAAGATCGCATTGCAGGAAGTCTCGCCGGCCACCGTGGTATGGTTGAGGTTTGGAATGGGTGTCGTCATCCTTGGCACAGCCGTCGCGCTGAGGCGACAATTTGCCGTCCCCGAGCGAACCGAATGGCTGTATATCGCACCGCTTGGTTTCATCGGCGTGGCTTTTCACCAATGGCTGCAAGCCAACGGCCTGGTCACCGCACAGGCTACAACCACCGCCTGGATCGTGGCCACAACCCCGATTTTCATCGCACTGTTGGGTTGGCTGGTATTATAAAGAAAAGCTCGGATGGCTACGCCTTGGCGGGATCACCCTGGCAGCGTTCGGCGTTTTGCTGATCGTTAGCAAGGGAAATCCCAGCATGCTTTTCACGGGCAGAGAGGGAACCGCCGGCGATGTACTTGTTTTTATCAGTGCGCCGAATTGGGCCGTTTATACGGTACCATCGCGGCGCGTGTTGGCTCGCCATCCAGCCGCCCGCTTGATGTTTTATGTGATGCTTTCCGGTTGGCCATTTACCAATGTTTGGATTTTTGGTTTTGGCCCTGGATTAGGCGAGATCGCCCATATCACAATCAAAGGCTGGGCCGCAGTTCTGATGCTTGGTATTTTCGGTTCGGGTTTGGCCTACATTGCCTATTATGATGCACTAAAAATGCTGCCTGCTTCGCAGCTCGGCGTCTTCCTTAATGTCGAGCCACTGGTCACCACATTGCTTGCGGCGTTCCTGCTCAGCGAATCCATAACCCTGATCATTCTGCTGGGCGGTGTAACCATTATCACAGGCATATATTTTGTGAATCGATAGATGAACCTTTATCCGCGTTCCAGCGCTGGCGCCTCGGTTTCCGCGGCCGAAAACGGATTCCGATTAACTATTCCCGCCTCATCTCAAGAGAAATATCGTCTCGCGCAATTGGATGGTTATGGCCGCCTGCCGCGTCGCAGCTTTACGGCACAGCCGCCTTCGAGGTTCAGCCTGCGCGCACGCGCCTCATCCCAATCGCTCCCAGGAACATGGGGCTTCGGTCTATGGAATGATCCGTTTGGGCTCTCGTTCGGCTTTGGAGAGAATCTGCTCAGCCTGCCCGCCTTGCCAAACGCCGTCTGGTTTTTCCATGCCTCGCCGCAGAACCATTTATCTTTCCGCAATGACAAGCCCGCACAAGGGTTCCTTGCGCAGGCATTCAGCAGTCCGCGCCTTCATCCGTTGCTACTGCCCATTGGCCTGATGTTTCCTTTTTCAAGGCGGAGGGCGCGCCAATTGCTGGCGCGCGTCGTTGCGGAGGATGCGGCAATCATGAGTGTGGATAGGACCCTGTGGCATCATTATCGCCTCGAGTGGCGGCCGGACCGGTCCTCGTTTTGGGTCGACGGGAATTTAGTGTTGGATACACCGGTGAGCCCGCGTCCGCCGTTGGGGCTGGTCCTCTGGATCGATAACCAATATGCGGCCTTTATGCCTGACGGAAAATTGAAATGGGGACTCGAAAAGAATCCTACCGAGGCCTGGCTGGAAATTGAAGACGTGACGATAGAGATATAGAGGCGAGATCATCCCGCCCGTCCGGCCTAAACCATCGGCCAGAAATGCGGAAAGGAGATCCTCAACAGGGCATCCACGATCAGGCCCAAAATCAATAAGCCGCCGAAATTGCGGTTGTGCACAAAACAGACGGCGGAGAACCATGTCGGCCAGGCCGGATAACCTTCAGGGGCCCGTGCGGGACGTGGCTTAGCCAAAACCTGAATCGCTCGAACGGCATCCTTGAATGCGAAGAATACAACGAGCATCACGGGAGTAAAGTAGCGCGTCACGAACACAAGATATACAATGACGAGGTAGATGAGCAAAAGCGCAGCCTGGTCAATCAAGCGCGCGAATCGTTCTCCGGCGCGGACCGGAAAAGTGCCGACGCCTTTTCTCCTGTCATCTTCCATTTTGTCAATATGCTTGCCAATATTGATGCTAGCCACACTCAAGCCAAATGGAATCCCCGCAAGCGCGACGTTCCAAATCGTTGGCGTCGGGCCCTTCGCCAAAACGAAGTAAACTCCCGCGATCATGATGGGACCCCAGATCAGAAAGATGGCAAGCTCGCCCAATGCCCAGTATTTAAGTGGCCAGGTGTAAAAGAGCAAGGTCAGTGCGCCGAACGCAAACAGACCGATCACAACCGGGTTGAAGCTGGTGTACAACAACGCATACATCCCGGCCAACGTTGCAAGCACTCCGCTGCTCACGAACCACTGAATTTGCTGGTGCTTCGTCCAAAAACCCTGCACCAGAGGATGAACGCCATATTGCGTTCGAAAGTAGTTATCCTTATCGACGCCGCGGCTGAAATCAGTGTAATCGTTCAAAAGGTTGTTGGTGCCGTGTGCGATGAAGAGGCCGAGTGTCAAAATAATCCATGGCAACCATGAGAAATAACCGTCTCGCCAGGCCAGGATGCCTGCGATGACGCATGAGTAAACGGTCACCAGCGTAACAGCAGACCGCGTGGCAATCAGCCACTTGGAAATCACATCCAGCGCGTCCCAGCGCTTTTTGTCATCCATTTTGACAAGTTGCCAAATGGCGGTACGCCACATGGCAAAATCTATTTTCATCTAATGCTCCTTTGGATCGTTCACGACCACTGGATTATTCGACCGACCGGTTAGCGCGGCGGCGGATTAAAACAACAGAACGGAGATGATCCGCTCTGTAGTGGGTGAGGCGAAAATCAGCGCCAGAATGTTGACGTGGCGGGAAGAAGTCTCAAGATCACGTCAAGGATCAATCCAAGCATGAACCAGATTCCGAATGCGCGGTTATTGCGGAACGCCAGCGGCGCAAAATACAAGGGCCACCCCCCCTGCCCATCGGGGAACCCTTCCGGCCGGGTATCGGGCTTCGATTTCAGTAACGCCGGATAGGTCTGCAGAAAAGTTGGAACGGCCAGCAACACCAGCAGCATGAGCGGTGTAAAGAATCTCGTCACAATCAAATAGGCAGTGATCAGGTAGGGCAAGATCATCATGGCCAGAACGATATACCGCGAGGCTTTTTCTCCGATCAGGACCGGAACGGTGTGTATCTTCTTTTCCTGATCGATCTTTTGTTTGTCAATGTGCTTGCCAAAGATCACGGTCGTGACGCCCAAGACATAGGGAATACTGGCGATCACCACATTCCAATTCCACTGATGAGCCAGCACATAATAGCCGCCGCCAATCATCAGCGGGCCCCATACGATCAGCACTGCCGCTTCGCCGAGGGCAATGTATTTCAACGGCCAGGTATAAAACAACACAAAGAATACGCCCAGACCCAGCAGAATCCAAATGGTCAAATCCCAGCCGTTGATTGCGACGAGATAGATACCGGCAAGAAGAGCAAGCAGAGCCGTGACCGCGAAATAGGTCAGGTGCTGACGTTTTGTCATCAGGCCGCTGGCGATCGGCTGGGCGCCGTAGATCGTGCGGAAGTAATTATCCTTGTCCACCCCGCGCACAAAATCCGTATAATCGTTGAAGATATTGTTGCTGGCATGGGCCATGATCAAGCCGAAGGCTAAAGCCAGCCATGGCAGGAGATGAAAAGCATGATCTCGAAAAGCAAAAATCCCTGCTAGCGCGGCTGAAAGAAAAGTCATGATCAGAACCGCGGCGCGCGTGGATATCAGCCAGCGCGAAACCAAATCGAGCTGTTCCCATTCCTCCTTGGAAACCTCAGGGATAACATTTAAAGCCTTTTGCCACATTGCGAAATTGACTTTCATCAGAGACGCTCCTAAATGAGTTTTGGGCATTATACAACGTTTCCGAACTTGTACCTATGCTTTCCGCCAGTAAAAAGCGGGACGTTTTCCATCGCGCAGCGACAAGGATAATCATCATAATTAAAGGAGGATATTTATATCTGGTGTGGTTATGGGAAAGGCAACATACTAAGGGCAACGAGCCGTTTAAACGATCGAAGCACCTGGGGAAATGGCGGCGCGTCTATTCCTGATGAAGAGAGGTCCTATGACCGAGGCTCCACTAATTTCATCGACACCTGTTTTCACTCCTCCACAGACCGAGGATCCAACATTGCTTAAGGAAGTCGCGTCGCGCACGGCAGGTATTTCAAACCTTGAAATGTGCATCCAGTGCGGGACGTGCGGCGGCTCCTGCCCTTCCGCCGCCGACATGGATCACACTCCGCGCAGGCTTTTCGCTCTATTGCGAGCAGGCATGCGCGAGGAAGCGCTCAAAAGCAACACACCATGGATTTGTGTTTCCTGTTATCACTGCGTTGTGCGCTGTCCGCAGAACATTCACATCCCGGATGTGATGTATACGCTCAAGGATATGGCGGTACAAGCCAAGTTAGTTCAAGATTCAACCGCACCCGATTTCTCTCAAACCTTTGTGGATATGGTGGAAGAATACGGACGCAGCTTTGAAATGGGGCTGGCGTCCCGCCACTATATGAAGCATTTCCCGCTGCGTCTTGCAAACATGATGCCGATGGGAATGGGCATGTTGGCAAGGAAGCGCATGAACCTTGCGCCAACGCGCATCAAGAACATGAAGCAACTTAAGGCAATTCTGAAGCGCGCCAAGGAACTGGAGGCGAAGCAATGAGTGATTACATACTTTATCCCGGTTGCTCCATGGAGGCTAGCGCGCGGGCCTATTACGATTCACTCAAGGCCATCAGCAAACCGCTCGGTCTCAACTTGAGAGAAATCGAAGATTGGAATTGCTGCGGGGCGACAGAATATTTGAGCGTCAGCAAAACGCCTGCGTACGCGTTGATCGCGCGCAATCTGGCGCTCGCCTCGAACCAGGCCAACGAAACGCACAGCGTGGTTGCGCCTTGCTCGGCTTGTTATCTCAATTTGGCAAAAGCCGATTACTACATGCGCGAACAACCCAAGCTTGGCAAGACGGTCAACGAAGCTTTAGCGGCAGGCAACCTCCATTATGTGCCGGGTTCACTTGATATCCGACATTTGTTGGACGTCATTGTTTACGATATCGGCTTGGATTCCGTTGAGAAGAAGGTGGTCCAGCCATTGACGGGTCTGCGCGTCGTTCCCTATCTAGGCTGCATGGTCCCCCGTCCTGACTACGATCATCACTGGTCGGATCACGAGTTCCCGGTCGAGCTGGATTTCCTGCTTAAAGTTCTGGGAGCCGATGTGGTGGATTATCCGCTCAAGACCGAATGCTGCGGCGGGCACATGCCACAGATCAGCCCCTCCACGGCTTTCGAAATGCTCCGCAGATTGATCTCAACCGCGGATGAACGTGACGGAGATGTCATGGTCACGATCTGCCCGATGTGCCAATTGAACATTGACGGGTATCAAGGCGAAATGAATCAATTCTTCGGAACCAATTACCACATGCCCATTTTGTTCTTCACACAATTGATGGGACTGGCCTTTGGAATCGAGCCAAAAGAGTTGGGATTCGGGCTTGAATTGGTCAGCGCCAGAAACGTTTTGGATACGCTTGGCGTCAAGGCTCCGCCTGAGACTCCACCCGCACCGCCCAGGCGGCCGCGCAAACCAGAGGGCTTGCCGATGCCGACACCGCTGACGAAGCCCCAAATCGAAGCATTGAAGAAAGAGGTGGTCAAATGACCGACAATATCGAAAACACCTCCCCGAGTGACGCTCAAGAAAAGATCGGTGTTTACGTCTGCCACTGCGGCACGAACATCGCTGGCGTGGTGGATGTTGTGCAAGTCGCAAATTGGGCTGCGCAATCTTTGAAGCATCGCGGCGTGGTCATCGCGCGTGAATACAAGTTCATGTGCTCCAGCCCCGGTCAGGACTTGATCGAGAAGGACATCAAAGAGCTGGGATTAAATCGTGTGATCGTTGCGGCTTGTTCTCCACATTTACATGAAAAGACATTCCGGACTGCATGCGCCAACGCCGGACTCAATCCATACCTATGCGAGATGGTTTCGATCCGCGAACAGGTTTCCTGGGTGCACACAGATAAAGTTGCCGCGACCGAAAAAGCCAAAGCTGCGATCTCCGGCGGCGTCGAACGCGTCCGCCATCATGTTCCGCTGCAACCGATCATAGTTCCGATCAACCCTGCGACCTTGATCGTCGGCGGTGGCATCGCTGGAATTCAAAGCGCGTTGGAAATCGCCGATGCCGGCTTCCATGTTTATCTCGTGGAACGCGAACCGTCCATCGGCGGACACATGGCACAATTCGATAAGACATTCCCAACCTTGGATTGCTCCGCGTGCATCTTGACACCCAAGATGAATTCGGTTGGTACGCATCCCAACATCACTCTGCTAACATGGAGCGAAGTTGAAAAAGTCGATGGATATGTTGGCAACTTCAGCGTGACGGTTCGCAAAAAGGCACGTAAGGTGGATGAAGAGCTTTGCACGGGCTGTGGAATCTGCCAGGAGAAGTGCCCGAAGAAAGTTATTGATAATGTCTTCGAGGCCGGACTGGGTTACCGCAAAGCCATCTATACCCCGTCGCCTCAATCCGTTCCCAATCGTCCGGTGATTGACGTTCCCAACTGTACGTATTACGAAAAAGGCACCTGCAAAGCATGTGACATATTCTGCGCGCCGAAAGCCATACGATTTGATCAGGAAGATCAAATCCTGACGCTCAACGTGGGCAATATCATCCTTGCAACGGGCTATGAACTCTTCGATGCGCGTCGCATACCGAACTACGGATACGGACGATTGCCGAATGTCTTCACGTCGCTCGAAATCGAACGCTTGACGAACGCGGCCGGGCCGACCAATGGTAATGTCGTGATGCGGGATGGAAAGACCACACCGAAAACCGTAGGCATCATCCACTGCGTCGGTTCACGGGATAAGAACTACAACAATTACTGCTCCGTCATTTGCTGTATGCAGAGTTTGAAGTTTGCACATCTCGTACACGAACGGACCGGCGCGCAGGTTTACAACTTTTACATTGACATCCGCGCCGCCTTCAAAGATTACGACGAGTTTTATCAACGCGTGCTCGATGAAGGAACGATGTTCGTGCGCGGCAAGGTCGCAGAAGTCACGGATGTGCCGCGCAACGAAAATGAAAGGGGCAAGCTCATTATCCAGGTGGAAGATACGCTGGTCGGCAAGCAGCGTCGCATCCCGGTGGATATGGTCATTCTCTCCGCAGGCCTTGAGCCGCGCAAAGATTCCAAAGAGGTCGCCAAGACGTTCGGCATTTCCTGCTCCGTCAACGGCTGGTTCATCGAGAAGCACCCAAAGCTCGATCCGATTGCGACGATGACCGAAGGCATCTTCATCGCCGGCTGCGCCCAAGGACCGAAGGACATCCCGGCCAGCGTTGCCCAGGGTGCGGCCGCCGCGGCGCGCGTACTGGGAAGAATTGAACAGAAGGAAATGGCGCTCGAACCGGTGCGCGCCAGCGTCATCGAGGAGAAGTGCTCCGGCTGCCGCATCTGCAACGGCTTGTGCCCGTTCAACGCCATCACGTTCCATGAGGATCGCATGGTCACGGAGATCAATCCGGCGCTGTGTCAGGGCTGCGGCACGTGTGTGGCCGCCTGCCCGGCGGGAGCGATCACTGGAACTGGCTTCAGCAACGATCAAATCATGGCGCAGATCGAAGGATTACTTATGATGAACATAGAACCGGAAGCGGTAACGGCTTAGGAGATGTGTTATGACCCAATCCTTTGAACCTGTCATTATCGGCTTCACCTGCAACTGGTGCTCGTATCGTGCCGCGGATCTAGCTGGAACGGCGCGCATCAAATATCCGCCGAACGTGCGCTTGATCCGTTTGATGTGCTCGGGACGGCTCGACCCGACCTTCGTTTTCAAGGCACTCGCCAATGGCGCCGATGGTGTGATGATCACCGGATGCCACCCAGGGGAATGTCACTACATCGAACAAAACTACAAGGCGTTGCGCCGCTTCCAGCTGATGAGACGCACGCTTCAAGGCTTTGGAATTGATCCGGCGCGCATTCGACTAGTCTGGGCTTCCGCGGCGGAGGGTGCCAGGTTCGCCAGTGAAGTCGCCTCCTTTGTCGAAGAGGTGCGCGCCCTCGGTCCGCTAAATTGGGGAAAGAACGGAAGTGTTCCTGCGAGAGCCGCAGAAGCAGCAATGGAAAAAGAGGAGGTGCCGGCATGACCGCGAAACCAAAATTCGCAATGTACTGGGCGGCATCCTGTGGCGGATGCGAAATCGCTGTCTTGAACATCCACGAGAAAATCCTGGATGTGGACGCCAATTTCGACGTGGTCTTCTGGCCCGTGGCGATGGATGCGAAATACAAAGATGTCGAGGCGATGGAAGACGGTTCGATCCTGCTGACGCTTTTCAACGGCGGTATCCGCAACGACGAGAATGAGCACATCGCCAAATTGCTTCGCAAGAAATCGAAGATATTGGTGGCATTCGGCTCGTGCGCCAACGAAGGCTGCATTCCGGGATTGGCCAATTTGAGCAACTCCCATGAGATCGTGGAAACCGCGTTCAACACCATTTCAACGGATAACCCGAATAAAGTTTACCCGATGGCTTCCTACAGTATGCCGGAGGGTGAGATCCATATTCCAACGATTCTGCCGGTGTTGAAGACGCTCGACCAGGTTGTGGACGTGGATTACTACATGCCCGGCTGCCCTCCGGAGAGTCATCAAATCGAGGCGGTGGTTGATTTGGTTGTAAAAGTTCTGCAAGGCAAAGCGCAATTACCTCCCAAAGGAAGCGTGATCGGCGCAGGCAATTCCACCGTTTGCGATGAGTGCCAGCGAGCCCGCAATGTCAAAACCATCAAATCCTTTGAGCGCATCTGGGGTGTGGCGCCGGACCCCGCTCTGTGTCTGCTCGAGCAGGGCATCCCATGCAATGGCCCCGCGACGCGCAGCGGTTGCAATGCGCGCTGCCCTACTGCGGGTGCACAATGCATTGGATGTTACGGTCCCGCCGAGGGCGTCGTGGATTACGGTGCGCGCTTAGTCTCCGCTTTTGCCTCGGTGATCGATGCCAAGGAACCGGAAGAAATCGATGCCATCCTAGACGGATTGGTTGACCCAACCGGTCAGTTTTACCGGTTCAATTTGGCCGGCTCCTTACTGAGAGCTGCCGCCCCGGCGTGGAAGGCGGAAAGCACGCACGAGAAAGAGAAGGCGTAAATGACGCAACGAATTACAGTTGATCCAATCACTCGTCTGGAAGGTCACGGTAAGATCGAAATTTTCCTGAACGATGAGGGCGAGGTCGCCAACACGTATTTCCAGATTCCGGAGCTGCGCGGCTTCGAACGATTCTGCGTGGGCCGTCCGGTGGAAGAAATGCCGCTGCTCACGAACCGCATTTGCGGTGTCTGTCCTGAAGCCCATCATATGGCCGCCGCCAAAGCCGCGGACGCAGTGTATCACGTCGATCCACCGCACACGGCCAAAATGCTCCGCGAGCTGCTCTATAGCGCGTTTTACTTCACCGACCACACCACGCATTTCTACGCGTTGGGCGGGCCCGATTTCATCATAGGTCCCGAGGCGCCGGTCGCCGAACGCAATATCCTCGGCGTGATCCACAAAGTGGGACTCGAGATTGGCGGCAAGGTGATCCAGGCGCGTAAAGCGGGTCACACCGTGGTCGAGATGATCGGAGGACGAAAGGTTCATCCCTGCACGTCCATCCCCGGCGGCCTCACCAAGGGCATCACCGAAGACGATCGAAAGCAAATCGAGGAGATGGGACGCTGGGCGATTGACTTCGCACAGTTCAGCTTGAAACTCTTCAATGATATCGTGCTTGGCAACCAACAATATGTGGATCTGATCCTGGGCGATATCTACACCCATCACACGTATTACATGGGTACTGTGGACGAGAACAACAGGGTCAATTTCTACAATGGCAAAGTACGCGTGGTTGATCCAGACGGCAAAGAGTTTGTGAGGTACGAGCCGAAGGATTATGCCGAGAATATCGCTGAACACGTCGAGCCATGGACCTATCTCAAGTTCCCCTATCTCAAAAAGATCGGCTGGAAAGGTTTCGTGGACGGCAAGGACTCCGGCATTTATTGCGCCACGCCGCTTTCGCGACTCAATGCATCGGACGGCATGGCAACACCGCTCGCCCAGGAAGAATTTGACAGGTTCTATAAAACCCTGGGCGGCAAGCCCGTTCATCAGCGGCTCGCCACACATTGGGCGCGCCTGATCGAACTGCTGTATGCCGCCGAGCGCTGGGTCGAACTCGCCACCGATCCCGAGATTACCTCGCCGAACTTTCACACCATTCCAACGGAAAAACCAACAGAAGGGGTGGGAATTGTGGAAGCGCCGCGCGGCACGCTCACGCATCATTACTGGACCGATGAACGCGGTGTGGTTACTAGAGTGAATCTCATTGTTGGCACGACCAACAATTACGCGCCCATCAGCATGTCCATCAATAAAGCCGCCTCAAGCCTGATTAAGAAAGGCACCGTGGTCACGGAAGGAATGCTGAACATGGTCGAGATGGCATTCCGCGCTTACGATCCCTGCTTTGGCTGCGCCACCCACTCGCTTCCCGGCCAGATGCCGCTGGAAGTCACGATCCGCGATGCCAAAGGTGAACCGGTAGAAGTGCTGAAACAAAATTGTTAGATCTCGTATCACCAGGAAATGGCCAGGCTCAAATACCATCGTACTTGATCTTCGCAGTCACCTTCGCCTTCGCCGCGGCGATTGAGCCTGGCCCGCTTCAGGCTTATCTGGTCTCACGGAGCTTGGCGTTAGGGTGGCGCAACACGATCCTGGCCTCTTTCGCTCCGCTGCTCAGCGACGCGCCGATCATCACCCTGACTGTTCTTGTATTGAGTCGAATGCCTCCCTTCTTGGTCCAGTCTTTGCAGATCATCGGAGGCATATATCTTCTTTACCTGGCCATCGAGGCTTTCAAAACCTATCGCAATTACAGCGCAGAAAAAGTCTTGCAAACCACTGGCTCAAATACTTTGTTCAAGGCTGTCCTGGTGAACCTGCTAAATCCAAACCCCTATCTCGGATGGAGTCTCGTGATGGGGCCCTTGCTCCTAAAAGTATGGCGAGAGGCACCAGTTAACGGAGTCCTCCTTTTAATCGGCTTCTACGCGACCATGGTGCTGAGCCTCCTTGGCACCATCATGCTGTTTTCGGCTTTTAGGAACCTGGGTGCAAGAATAAATCATGCCTTGATAGGCATATCTGGGATTGCGTTGGGTGGCTTTGGGCTTTACGAATTGTGGCTGAGCGTGAGGACATTCGTATGAAGACACTCGTGATCGGCCTGGGCAATCCAATCTTGGGCGACGATGGCGTGGGCTGGAAGGTGGCACAACAGTTAGGCGGCCTGATCGACCGTCACTCGGCCGTCGAGATTGATTGTGCCTCATTAGGCGGTCTCAGCTTGATGGAACGGATGCTCGGCTATCAGCACGTGATCCTGATCGATTCGATGGATACCGGTCAAGATCCGCAGGGATGCGTTAAGGTATTTCCGCTTGCCGATTTGGAAAATCCGTACGCAGGCCACTCCGCGTCCGCCCATGATGCTTCCCTGAGTACGGCACTGCAAGCGGCGCGGTCGATCGGTGCCGAGATCCCTTCGCGCGTGGAGGTCGTATCCATCGAAGCTCAAAACGTCTACGATTTCTCCGTGAGCCTTTCGCCTCCGGTCGAGCAGGCGGTATCACTCGCTGCCAAAGAGGTATTGAAATTGCTGGACAAATAAGAAAAATGGTTCCGCAGAATTGCATTCTGTAATGAGAGCCGGGGCAAACACAGCCTCGGCTCTCACATCCTTGCACCCCGTCAGCCTTCGCTGGTCATGAGGAAGAGCGGCTTCATTTCAAAGTTCTCATAAATGGGGCGGTAACGATCCGTGTCATAGAACTCTTTAACATTGACAACCTTTTTGGTGGCGGTGATCACATCCAATGGCATATTATCGTAGCGGCCATTCTTCAATACGACCAGTCTGCCATGGACGCCTTTGAGAATCAGATCGAGCGCCAAATTGCCGAACGCCATCGGAACGATCGAGTCGATGGCATCCGGATCGCCGCCGCGCACCATGTAACCGAGTTTCTGGTCAACAACATCTACGATTTTGCCGTCATTGAACTTCGGTGAGATTTCCTTAATCTTGGCCGCCACCAGATCGCCGATACCGCCCAGCTTGGCATGGCCGTACGCATCGGTGGTGACACCTTCGAATATCATATCGCCGCCTTCGAACATCGCACCTTCCGAAACCAACACAATGGAATAACGACTGGGGTTATTCACGCGGTCCCTGCTAAGCAATTCCGTCAAATGCTCGATGTTGAACTGGAACTCCGGAATCGCGCACCGGTTGGCGGCGCCCGCCATCGTCGGAAGCATCGCCGTAAAACCCGCGTAACGCCCAAACACTTCCAGAACGAGGAAACGTTCGTGAGAACCGGCAATGGTCCGCAGGTTATTGGTCAGTGCGATGGTACGTGTCACGCAGGTGCTGAATCCGATACAGTAGTCCGTACCGGGTACATCGTTATCCATGGTCTTTGGAATGGCAACCGTCTTCACGCCCTCCTGATAGAGACGCACGCCATAGCTCAAGGTATCGTCGCCCCCGATCGGGACCAAATAGCTCACGCCGAGAAAATCCAGATTCTTCAATACCTCCGACGTGAGATCATTCCGTTCGGCATTGAACTTGTCGCGCAGATGTTCGGGGACATCTGGTTTTTTCATTTTTGCAGGATTGGTTCGCGAGGTGTGAAGAAAAGTCCCACCCGTCCGCCCAGCGCGGTTGACAATTTCCTCGGTCAGTTCCTGAAAATTGTTCGAGTTATCCGCATTCTTTTCGCGAATGATATCCACGAGCCCTGCCCAGCCCCGCCGAATGCCAACCACGCGATATCCCTCCCGCAGCGCGCGAATCGTGACCGCGCGGATGGCCGGATTAAGTCCGGGCACATCGCCCCCGCCCGTAAGAATGGCAATTACGCCTTTTTTCGTTCCCATGCGTTCCTCCGATTTGAAGAAATTAACCTCGGAGAAATTATACGCCCATATTAACACGAGCGTAAAAATGAATACCGGGCGCCGCAGCTAAAAGCGTTTTTATACTACGAAATCAATCCCACCTGCTTGCCGACTTTGCGATAGATTTCGAGGGCATGATCTATTTGCTCGTCAGTGTGACTGGCCATGTAACTCGTGCGCAGGATTTCCTGACCGGCAGGAACGGCAGGCGACAAAACAGGATTAACAAATACACCCGCGTCAAACAAGGTTTTCCAAGTCAGGATGGTTCGCGGCGTATCACCGACGAAGATCGGAACAATCGGCGAGACCGAGTGACCAATGTTGAAGCCCATTGCGCTCAATTCCCGGCGAACACGATCCCCAATGGCATTGACGCGCGCACTATGTTCCGGCTCTTCCCGCATAATCCGCAGCGCCGCCAGTGCGGCTGCCGCATTTCCAGCCGGGATACTGGCGCTGAAGATCAGCGAGCGTGCATGGTGCTTTATAAAATGAATGATGGGTTCATCACCGGCTATAAATCCGCCGAGCGACGCAAAAGACTTGCTGAAAGTGGACATGATCAGGTCGACTTGTTCGGTAACACCGTAATGGGCCGCCGTGCCCCGTCCGCCTCCCATCACGCCGATGGAATGGGCATCATCTACCATCAAACGCGCACCATATTTTTTGCAGAGCGTCACGATCTCAGGCAAAGGTGCCAAATCGCCTCCCATGCTGAACAAGCCGTCGACGACGACGAGCCTGCCCTTGTCATTCGAAATGCTTGCCAGGACGCGCTCCAGATCCAGCATATCATTATGACGAAAACGACGCGTCTCGCCCCAGGCCAGACGGGCACCGTCCACAATACTGGCATGGTCGTCTTTGTCAAGAACCACAATGTCGCCGCGCATGACCAAGGCACTGATCGTCCCCAAGTTGGTCTGCATTCCGGTGGAAAAGACTAGAGTCGCCTCCTTCCCAAGAAATTCGGCGAGTTCGTGTTCCAATTGCTCGTGCAGTTCGAGGGTCCCATTGAGAAACCGGGAGCCGGTGCACGACGTCCCAAAGCGATGAACCGCCTCGATGGCCGCCTGCTGCACACGCCGATCCGTGGTCAATCCCAGATAATTATTGGAGCCGCACATGATCAGCCGATGGCCGTGAAAGACGGATTCCGTTCCCTCGTTTTCCGTCATCGGGATAAAGTACGGATAGACACCGCTGCGCATGGCATCCTTCGCTTCCGTATAGCCGTAACACTTTTCAAATAGGTCCATCTTGTCTCTCCCATTGGGATAAATTTCATTGGCCTTCAAGCACCAACGTTAGAACATCCTGAAGATTGATAAGAAATCTTCGGTACTCCAATGTTTTCATGCTCACGCAACGAACAAATCTACGATGAGGGTTTCTTCCGGCGCGCTTGCGCCAGCAATAGATCGAAGATCGGGTAAATACCATTTCCAACCAGATGCATCAAGCTATAGTATAGTGCGGGATCCGAACCGGGCAAAATAACATAGCGACCGCGCTTCATGCCGCGCAGAGTTTGCTTTGCGACTTCCTGGGGTGACACCAATTTACTGCTGAACGCCTCCCGCGTCTCGTAGGGTTTGGTCTTATTCTCATTCGCCATGCCGGGCGTATCCGTATCCGGTGGAAACACCACGGAGACGCGTATCCCTAAGGGTTTGAGCTCGAGCCGCAACGAATCAGAAAAGCCGCGCACCGCGTACTTCGACGGAACATACGCGGAATAACCAAACGGCGCCATAAAACCAGCCACCGAGGAGAAATTTACAATGTAACCACTGCCGCGCTTGAGCATGCCCGGCAGCACGGCCTGTACCATATTGACAATACCAAAGTAATTGAGGTTCATCATGTCGTGATACGTCCCGAGCGCCGTTTCCTGAACATAGCCGGGATGAGAAGCGCCCGCGACATTCACCAGCAAGTCTGGCACGCCAGCTGCGCCTACCACATGATCCACCGCGGCTTGGACTTGCTTGGCATCGGTAACATCGGCAGCAAATATCTCGGCGCGATGATCGGCTGACAGGGAAAGAAGAGTTTTCTGAGCCGCCTCCAGCACATCTTTTCTGCGCGCCACCAGCCAGACACGCGCGCCTTCCTGCACCAATAATTGTGCCAAGGCCAAGCCAATCCCACTGGAACCACCGGTGATCAGAGCGAGACGATCGTTAAACGATTCTTGAGCCATGTTTTCCTCTGGTTTTGAATTCAGAACATATAACCCTGTCGTTCGTTATAAGTTACCTTGTTCCGGAAATTCGGGCCATTATATCAAATTGTGCTCGCAAAAGATGCGGGAAGCGCCTTTTCGTAGGCCGCGATGATTCTGTCCCAGATCGCATTGGTTTGACGGTCAATCGTATGAAATTGCGGATGATCCTCATGCCACTGAATCGAAAGACGTACCCCCTCGGACCACGCCACTTCGCAGCGGAAGCCGGGAACGAAACGCCGGATCTTGGAATTATCAAAAACAACGCTGTTGGCCTTGTCACCAATCAAGCCGCCGACAGCTTGCTCCCAATGGGCCGCGATCAGATCGGACGGGATATGAATCAGGTTTGGTTCCAGGCCGAGGGCTTGATACACCTCGAGGTAGATCTGATTCCACGACAGGACCTCATCCGAGGTAATGTGAAAGGCCTGACCGAGAGCTCGAGGATTACCCAGCAGGCCGACCAAACCTTTGGCAAAGTCTGCATTCCAGGTCAGGACCCAGAGCGAAGTGCCATCGCCCGGCACAATCAGTTTTTTTCCGCGCCTCATACGATCCACGATCGTCCATGGATGCATCCAGCTATCCACAGCAAGAGGAATCTGCGATGGACCGTACGTATGCGATGGCCGAATAATTGTCACGGGGAAGCCGTCTTCACGACAAGATTTCATCAAGCGTTCCTCGCAAGCGATCTTATCGCGCGAGTATTGCCAGTATGGATTCACAAGCGGCGTTTCTTCCTTGATCAGATAGTTCCTCAGCGGCTTTTGATACGCGGAGGCCGAACTGATAAAAACGAATTGATCCGTCCTGTCGCGGAAAAGAAGAATGTCCCGCTCCACATCTTCCAGGGTGAACGCAATGTAATCCACCACCGCGTCGAAATGATGACCTGACAAGAGTCCGGAAAGATCCGAAACATCGGCGTGAACATCGCCTTTTAGCAAAGTCACGCCCCGAGGAATTGGAAATTTCGTCGAGAGCGAACGATTCAAAATGAAGAGCTCGTGGCCGCGTGCCGCAGCCAATTCCGAACAGGCGGAGCTAATCAATCCCGTTCCGCCGATGAACAGTATTTTCATTTATCCTTCTCCCATCTCGGGGGCAGGCTCAGGCGCGATGTTGCGGCGGGCAAACAGCCCTTCTGCCCAAAATAGTATCAAGCCAGCCCAAACAATGCCAAAGCCGATCAGGCTTTGGCGCGTGAATGGTTCCTTATATACCAACACACCCAACAGAAACTGCATGGTTGGATTGATGTATTGTAGAATGCCAATCGTCGTGAGCGGGACACGTGGCACGGCAGCCGAAAACAAGAGAAGTGGCACGGTGGTGACCAGACCCGCGCCCACCATCATCCAATCCTTGAGTGGACCGCTATGCAGGAACGCGCCCTGCCCCGCAGTTTCGCAAAAGATCAGATAGGCAAGGGCAGGCATTAACAGGAGGCCGGTCTCGAGAGTCAAGCCATAGAGTGAATTGAGCGGCGCCATCTTCTTGACCATCCCATACAGGCCAAAACTGAATGCCAGTGTCAGTGCAATCCAAGGCAGTGAGCCGTACGACACCGCCAGATAAGTCACGCCGGTGGCGGCCAGTGCAATCGGAATCCATTGAACAGGGCGAAGGTGTTCGCGAAAGAAAAACACGCCCAGCAGGACGCTGAACAAGGGATTGATGTAGTAACCGAGACTGGTCTCGACCACAAAATCGTGATTGACGGCCCACACGTATGTAAACCAATTGATACAGATCAATACGGCAGCCATTAAATAGATCCTAATCGTCTTTGGGTTGAATGCAACGCCCCGAAACGTCCTCCACTGGCGAGTGATCAGCACGAACACAAAGAGCAGAACAAACGACCAAGCGATCCGGTGGCCGATCAATTGCAATGCATCGATCGTTTCAAGTTGTTTCCAATAGATCGGAAAAAGGCCCCACATCACATAAGCGCCGATGGCGTAAAGAATGCCTTTATTCTTTTCCATGATCCTCCTGCGAGTTCAGTAAGTATACTCCTCCCCCTGTGCTTTAATTCATAACGTCTCTATCGGCTGTCGTCCTGCAAAGCCTGCATCGATTTCGTGCCAGAATGCGATTTGACCCTCGCCATATTTCCAGCACAGATAAACCTCGCGTCCGTTGCGCAAGGCTGGAAAATCCAGCAAGCCGCTATTGATATCTTTGACCTGGGCACCAGTAACCAGGATGCGATGCAGCAACTTGTCGAGCCGGTCAAAATCGCCGACCAGTTTGCTCAGCATAGGATTACCGCCATTGCCCGCCGACTTTTCAATCGCCGGCCACGCGTCGGGTTGATGTGCGAGGATATGGTTACGAATGGATTGGATTTCATCCATTAGTGGACGAATCATATCCAGAGTCATGTTGGCTTCTTCCAGAGTAAAATAACGTGGCATCATTTAATGATACTATATTTAGCCCGCCTTAAAGGCAAATTGCAGCAGACAGGTTTCTCAAAGCCTGTCAGGCTTATTAGCGCAGTGTTTTGAGATAATCGAGCAGGTCTTGCAAATCTTAATCAGTCATCTGCCCGCGCGGCATGTTTTGATCGAGTTGATTTCCAGCAGTATGGTGACCCTCCACCACGGCCCCGCGAAAATCGTCGCGCGAGTATTCTGTGGGATTGCCGCCTGAGTCTTTCTGCTTCATCTGGATCAGCGCTTCACAGTTGAGGGCTGGCGTATCGATGGGCTGCATGTGGATATCGTGCCTACCGCCATGTGCGTCCGCGCCGTGACAAGCGGCACAGGTGAGATCACTTCCCATCATCATTCCGCCAAATGCAGGGCCACCTGTATAGGAAATGCGCTGACCACTTTGATCAATGGCGGCGAAGTAAATCTGCTTCCGTTGGAAGCGTGGCCTCCTTGTCGTTGAGAATTATAACGATTATTCATGGGCTCGCCCGACGATGTGTTGGGCAGACCAATAAAACCACATGCACCAAGCAAGAGAACGCAAGCGACGGAAAGGAAGATCCATTTTTTCATAATGCGATATACCCACTACACTTTAATTCCTCGCAGTCTCAAACTGTTGCTGACCACAAACACACTGCTGAATGCCATCGCCCCCGCGGCTAACATTGGGTTCAAGAATCCTAGGGCCGCAGCGGGAATCAATATCACATTATAGAAGAACGCCCAGAACAAGTTTTGTTTGATCGTGCCAAGCGTTTCGCGCGAGAGCAAAATCGCACGCGCCACACCACGCAGATCGCCACTCATCAACGTCACAGGCGCGGCAGCCATGGCAACATCGGTGCCAGTGCCAATCGCAATGCCGACATCCGCTTGAGCCAGCGCAGGTGCATCGTTGACTCCGTCGCCAACCATGGCGACCACATTCGCGATTCTAGATTTTTGATTGAGTGATGATTGGAGCTTCTTGACTTCAGCACTTTTTCCTTCAGGCAAAACCTCTGCCAGAACATTATCCACGCCAACCTGCATTGCAATCGCTTCGGCTGTTTTGCGGTTATCGCCGGTGATCATGGCGACCTTCAAGCCCATGCGATGCAATTCAGCGATCGAATCCCTTGAGCTGTCTTTGAGTGTATCCGCCACCGCGATCACACCCTCAACTTTTCCGTCAATCGCGACCAGCATCGCCGTCTTCGCCTGGGATTGCAGCAGCCTCACCTCGGACTCGAGGCCATTCAACGCATAATGATGCGACTCCATCATACGGATGTTTCCAACCGCAACGCTTCGTCCTTCAACTTCCGCTTCGACTCCGTGGCCGGCTTCGGCTTTGAAACCGGACGGCTCGCTCAATGTCAGTCCGCGCTTCGTTGCTTCCGCCCAAATCGCTTCGCCCAGTGGGTGCTCACTCCCCTTTTCAACAGACGCCGCAAGTTGCAGCAACTCATCACCACTGACTGACGACTGCTTACGGATTGCTACATCAGTAACTGCCGGCTGACCTTTTGTAATTGTTCCGGTTTTATCCAACACAATCACATTGACTTTTCCCGCGCGTTCCAATGCCTCGCTGTTTCTAAACAAAATACCTATCTCTGCACCTTTGCCTGTTCCGACCATGACCGCAGTCGGTGTGGCCAGTCCCATCGCGCACGGACAGGCGATCACCAACACCGCGACCATATTGATCAACGATGTGGTGAAGTTGTGTCCACCAAGACTCGATGGAACCACAAAATACCAAATCGTAAAGGTGATCAATGCCGCGACAACGACTGATGGAACAAAGATCGCTGAAACTTGATCTGCCAGCTTTTGGATTGGTGCTTTGCTTCCCTGCGCATCTTCGACTAATTTGATGATCTGTGCCAGCGCAGTTTCCTTGCCTACCTTCGTGGCTTCGAATTTCAGCAGACCCAGTTTGTTTAGCGTCGCGCCAATAACTGCATCGCCAGCCTTCTTCTCGACTGGCAATGACTCGCCCGTCAACATCGATTCATCAACAGAGGAACGGCCATCCATGACCACGCCGTCCACCGGAATCTTTTCGCCGGGCTTAACAAGAACGATGTCGCCGACGCGAACTTCGTCTACTGACACATCCGCTTCCACGTCCGAACGAACGACATGCGCGGTCTTGACGCGTAATCCCATCAGCTTTCTTATTGCATCGGAGGTGCGGCCTTTGGCACGCGCCTCCAAGAATTTTCCGATGTGAATCAACGTGATGATCATTGCCGAGGTCTCAAAATAGACATGGCCGCTCGTCAGATGAAACAGGATTGCCAGTGAATACACATAGGCAACCGACGAGCCCATCGCGATCAACACGTCCATGTTGGTCGAGCCGCTGCGCAACGCCTTGAACGCGCCCATATAATATTGCCAGCCCACATAAAATTGCACCGGCGTAGCCAACGCAAACATCAGCCAAATCGCCCAATCGGATTCCATCCATTGCATCGGAAGCAGGCCAAAGTCCATACCCATTGAAAATAAGAACAAGGGAATGGTGAAGATCAGACCAGTCGTGAGCAGGCGACGTTGTGTGCTGATCTCATGCTGACGCGCTTGTGCTTCCGCATCTTCCGCTTCGCCGCCCAGTTCCAACGCTTCAAACCCGGACCTGGAAACGACTTCTCGTATCTCGGCCTGACTCACCACTGTGGGAACATATTTGACGCGCGCCCGTTCGGTCGTGATGCTGACTTGCGCTTCGATCACGCCCTCGGCCCTTTGCAGGGCCTTTTCCAGCCGATGCGCATCGCTGTCGTCGGCGAGACGTTTAATGATGAGATCCGCTTCGCCGGTTGCAATACCATATCCCGCCCGCTGCACGCGCGCGATCATGTCCTGAAGTCCGGTGGTGGACGGATCAAACTGCACGACCGCACGTTCTGACGACAGATTTACAACGGCAGCCTGCACGCCGTTGACTTTCTTTAAATTGCGCTCAATGGTCGAGACGCAATTGGCACAATACATGCCGGTGATCGGCAAAGTCACTTGTTTCGTTTCGGACATAAAGCTCTCAATAGCATGTTATTTCGAGCAGCCGCTTTGCGGCGAATGGCAATCCGGTGTGAACCGCAAACCTACAATAGATGAAAACAGGAGATTGCCACGCGCCCTCGGCGCGCGCAATGACATTACGATTTACGCGGCAACGGGATAATTGATTTCCGCCAGCAAAGCCTTGATCTTTGCTTCATCCGCAGGCGCGTCGAAAGCAATTTCAACCTTCTTGGTATTCAAGTCGGCTTTGACTGACTTAACTCCTTGAAGCTCAGCAACCTCGGTCTCAATCGTGTGCGTGCAATGCGTGCAACTAATTGCGGGAACAGAATAAATTACAGTGGTCATTTTGGTTCTCCTTTGAATTTTGCGATTGCCGGTCAGGCAGCCGGCGGGTTTTGTTGCCTTCGTAGTAAAACCTGGCCGCCGTCTCGTGGCCAGCGAATGATCAGACTCGATTGGCTGTATCGAACACTTCGGTAATCTCTTTCAGAACACGTTCGCGCTCTCTCCTGTCATTCCCCTGAACGGCGGTGATGACGCATGAGTTCAGATGGTTTTCCAAGATCTGCGAACTGACTTTGTTCAAAGCCGCCTCGACGGCCTGAATTTGGCGGATGACATCGATGCAATAGGCATCCTCCTCCACCATGCGAATCACGCCTCGCAGGTGGCCCTCGATCGTTTTCAAACGCCTGAGAGAAGTTACGTCGTTTTTCATAGCACCTCGATTCCAGAGACGTTGCCTGATCTGGCCGCCTTACCCCCCCCAGGGGGATAGGGTAAACAAATCATACCCGTCGTCACACCGCGCCGTCAAGGAAGATTGTCATGATTTATACAGTGTAAAATCAGCATATGAATGTGTCGCCAAAGGACTTACGCCAGGTCGTCGTCTTCCAAAACGCAACCGAGGCGGACCTCCGACAAATCCTTGAGAATAGTTTCCCGCGCTCCGTTGAAGAAGGTGAATATTTTTTCCTTCAAGGCGACCCCGCCAATTATCTTTATGTCCTACTTCATGGACAGGTGAAACTTTTGCAAACCAATCTGCGGGGACAGCAGGTTAATTTGCGCACCATCTATCCCTGGCAAATGTTCGGCGCCCTGGGAGCCGTCCGCGACAAGATCAATTACCCGGCTTCGGCCATGGCAATGGAGAACTGCGCCGCCCTGGCAATCAAGAGCCTCTTTCTGAAAGATATGCTGAGAACCCGTCCATATCTTTCCAATGATTTGATGCACCTCATGACAGACTATGTTCAAGAAATGCAGGTGCGCTACCGCGAGCTTGCCACCGAGCGTGTGGACCAACGGATTGCCGGCGCCCTCCTCCGTCTGACGGCACAATCAGGGCAAAAGACGGACAAAGGGGTTGAATTATCTTTCTCGCGGCAAGATGTGGCCGAAATGTCCGGGACCACGCTGTACACGGTGAGCCGGGTGATGACCGAATGGGAACGCCGGGGCTGGGTCCGGTTGGGACGCGAGCAGATCCAGATCATAAAGCCCCACGAACTGGTCAAGATCGCTGAAGGAACGGAAAGATAGCAGCTCTACGTCGTTCAAGCTTGCAAAAACCTGGAACCTCCGCAGGCTTGTTATTTGCGCTAGCGCAAAGACAAATACGGGGAAAGCGGCTATGCTACGGGTATGGAAACGCCGTTGTTTCATGCAAAACTTACAGTGGCCATTGTGCTCCAACAACACGCGCACCTTCGCAGGATCTTTATACACAACAAGACGGCCTGCGTTGGCTGTTATATGGCACGCTTCTGTACGCTGCAGGATGTGGCGGCGGCGTATGATCTCGAACTGGACAATTTCATCGAGCAACTCGAACGAGCCGTCCAGTCAAACTCCATTAAAACCAAGAAGGAGATTCAGCATGAAGGACTGGTTTAAGATTTGCTCTATTGGTCTCGCGACGGCACTTATGTTGGTTGCCTGCGGAGGTCAGCAAGCTGCTACCGGGTCTCAAGCCGTTTCCTATTCCTTGAGAACCGACTTGCAAGATGGAAAAATGGTATTCATCGGCGTGGGCGGTGATATCGACGGCATGGTGAATCCAACACTGAAGGCGGACGTTGGAGATACGGTCAATATCAAATTGACCAGCGGAGATGGTGCGGAACACAACATCGCCTTTCCTGATTTCAATGTTGACTCGCCGCATGTTTCAGGGCAAGGCAACAGCATCGCAGTCAGTTTTCTGGCTGACAAAGGCGGTTCTTTTGTATACTACTGCAGCATGCCCGGCCACCGCGAAGCCGGCATGGAGGGACGGTTTGTGGTCGCCGGCGGAGGTGCAAGTGCAGCTGCAGAAGCTTCCCCGGTCGCGCCAAATAATCCAGATTCGATGCCTGCGATGGATATGACCAGCGCCCCAGCCAGCACATCTGCTGCGGTTCCCGCCACTGGTGAGGACATCGTGCGCGATCCCAGTGATCTGCCCGGTCCCCTTGGAGATCGCGGTCCCACCGCTGTCCGCATTGACCTTGAGGCGGAGGAGGTCGTGGGCCAGCTGGCAGATGGTACAACCTATCCCTATTGGACTTTCAACGGCAAGGTGCCCGGTCCGTTCTTTCGAGTACGTGTCGGCGACACAGTGGAAGTTCACCTCAAGAACGATGCGAACAGCATCATGCCGCATTCGGTCGACTTTCATGCGGTGACCGGCCCAGGCGGCGGTGCAGTCTTCACAACCACCGCCCCCGGCAAGGAAACTGTTTTTACCTTCAAAGCGCTCAACCCAGGACTGTATATGTACCATTGCGCCACGCCGATGGTCGCGGAACACATTGCCAATGGCATGTATGGATTGATCTTGGTCGAGCCGGAAGGCGGCCTGCCAAAAGTGGATCACGAATTCTATGTGGATCAGGGAGAGATCTACACCACCGGCCAATACGGTGAGAAAGGCGCCCAAACGATTGATGTCAGCAAACTACTCAATGAAACTCCCGAGTATTATGTATTCAACGGTGCCGTCGGTGCCCTGACGACGGAACACCCGCTCAAGGCAAGTGTCGGTCAAACAATCCGCATTTTCCTCGGCAACGCCGGGCCGAACAAGATCTCGTCCTTCCATATCATCGGAGAGATCATGGACCGCGTGTACGATCAGGGATCGCTCACTTCGCCGCCGCTCACCAACGTGCAGACCACACTTGTCCCTGCCGGCGGCGCTGCGATGATCGAACTGCAATTCCAAGTTCCCGGCAAATATACGTTCCTCGACCATGCCATTGCCCGAATGGAACGCGGCCTGATGGGCTGGATCATCGTGGACGGCCCGCCCGCCCCTGATATTTTCAACGGCACACCCATGCCCGGTAGCGGACATTAATTCTTCTGGCAAATGAAACAGCCCGCTCAATCGCGGGCTGTTTCATTTTATTGATACAGGCGCTGATGCAGATCTTGCGCCCAGTTGAATAGTGCCTTCTGGTCTTGGCCGTTCGGTTGGGCATTACCATTGCCAAATAGTGAAAGCTGGCGTGTCATGCGGTCCGAGGCACCAACCGGGTCGGACGCATCGAGATTCGCTTGCCCATATTGCACTACCCATGTTGCCAGCTGCGCCATCTCGGCGGGCAGTAATTTGCCATTACGCGGGTTTGCCTTGCAGTTATCCCCGCTCACTTCTCCAGATAAATAAACGGTCAGGCTGTCGCAAAACCCGGCTATACCGCCACTTCGTTTCCAAGTCAACGCCAGCGTAGCCGGTTGGATTTCGCTGCCGTCCTCGTTGGTGTTAAATTCATACGGCAGGTTATTTGCTTGAAGCCGGACCAGGTGACCAGGCATCACGATCATCGCGCACATAATCCCTTCTTGTGCGACACCCAAACAAGAATCCGGCCATTCGACTTCAGCATCACCGAGCACAGTGATTTGATCTATGTTGATGCCTAACGCGGACGCCAAGTATCTCTTCGCGGCAGCTTGCGCGGCATCCGCTGGCTGCTCTGCCGCCGCTGGCAGGATCTCACTACCATCGCGGTTCGTATGAAATTCATACTGTTTGCCGTTCGAGCCCACGATGATCACAAAGCCGGGCACTTGCTGATTGTTGCACATCACCCCCATGCGCTGAACGCCCAGGCAGCCATCGGGCCAGATCACGGTCTGAGACGAGATCACCCTAATTTGATCGGGCGCCAGATTCAAAGTCGAGGAAAGTAAGGTAATCGCCGCTTGCTGCGCGGTACTCAAACCGACAGGCGCGCGAGTCGCCTGTGGAAGATTGGTTGGCAGTGGCATGTTCGTCGGCAAAGGAGGGTTCGTGCCAGCCGGTAGCAACGTTGGCGGGGTAGGTACGTACTCCGGCGAGCAGGCCGCGAGAATCAGTGCAACCAAAGAGACCCAGAAAGCCACCTTATTCATTCTTTCTCCTTTGTCCAAGACAGGACGAAGCGGACAACAAAAATGTTCCTGGCATTGTATAATCCAACCATGTCACCGACCATTCATACCTGGCGGATAATCGCAAAAGGCGTTGCTCTTTTCCTGATGGTCGAATTCGCTTTTTACGTGCTGCCTCCAAACCTTCAACGGCTGAATGTCTACAACTCGTCTCTAAAACGGCAACGCTTCCCGATCAGCACAGCCGCACCGGAGGATGACGCTCTGGACGTGGGCGATCTGGACGCGATGTTCGCCTCGCATATTGTATCCGAACCCAAGGCGCTGAACGAGTACCGCGTCCTGGTGCTTGGCGATTCAGCGGTTTGGGGTATCGGCCTCACACCGCAGCAGACGCTCCCGGGTCAGATGGACGAGCTGGGCTTGACTTGTGGAAACAAGGATATCCGGGTATACAACCTAAGTTTCCCGCGCTCATCCGCCACCAAAGATTTGATGATCCTCGATAAAGCGATGAGCTATCAGCCCGACAAAATCATCTGGTTGATCACATGGTACACGCTGATGCCCAAGACGCGCAACGATCATCCGCTGATCACTCAAAACCCGGAGGAATTCTATAAACTGGCCCAACGGTATGATTTTCTCCCGAAGAATTATAAAACGCCAAGCCTGCCCACGCAAATCACTGACCAGCATCGGACATTGTTTCGCGTTCTGCGTTATCAACTCTACAGCCTGGTCAATATCGCAACCGGCCTCGACCAGATTCCCGGCCCTCCAGAGGAACTGCCGAGCCAATTGAGCAGCGATGCAACCTTCGAAGGTATGAGGCCTCCGACGCTTGATAAGGCCGATGTGTCGCTTGACCAAGTCCGGGACTTCTATCAAATTGCGGGCAGCACTCCCGTTGTCCTCATCAATGAACCGATGCTGGTGTTGACCGATGTCCCAAACAGCAATATCCGCTATAACGATTATTATCCACGCTGGGTATATGACCAATATCGCCAATATATGAGCAGCTCCGCCGCAGAGAACCATTGGGATTATCTTGATTTTTGGGACGTCTTTCCACCGAATTACTACACCGACACCCCTTTGCATCTGATTCCTGAGGCTGAAGCGAAGCTCGCCAAGATGATCGCACCGGCCATCGTCCAAGGATGCCCATGAAACGCAGCTTCGTTTTCATTATCCTGTCTTGCATTTTTGCTTCCTGCGCTCCCAAGCCAAACCCTGACGTGCAACTTCAATTGGACGTCGCGCAAACCGTTGCCGCCATCCCAACGTACACACCCTTTCCCACGCCGCGCATCGCCCCTACGCTAACACCGATGAGTCTCAGCGGCTTGTTTTGCGAATATCAGTTCTGCATTGGGCATCCTGTTGACATTGTTTTCTTTGACGCCAATGCAGTCAATGTGCAATACAACCCGGCCGCGCTGAGCAGTGTATCGGAAGGAAAGTTGGCCGCCTATGATCCGAGCCTGATCATTCAGCTCATCTGGCAGGATGCGACCGGGGCCACTGACGCGTCGTTTCTGTTCAATACCCTTATTGACAGTAAACTGGATTCCCGAAGCGGAGACCTACAGGCGTTTCAGATGGACGGCATGGATATTGACTACATCCCGATCATGACCGCCGCGAGCCCTTCTCTCCCCTACGGCGGCGCGGCGGCCTGGCTGTGCGGCGGGCGCGCCTTTGCCTGGAAAGCCTACACGCCTGAAGCGGAAATTGCCGTCAATCTGCTCAATGAAGCGCTGGAAAGATTTCGTTGCAACCCAAAATAACAGCACACCTTGCCTCAAGAAAGAACGGCCCGACGAACCGCGCTCGCCGAAGGATTCTCTTAATCACGGCTTCCTCTGCAGAAATCCAAAAAATACGGCGGGCCCGCGTTTTAAACTTTCAACAGATCACCATGCCTTACTTGGCTTCGTTCGTGCCGGCCAGCTGGGAAGTGATCCACGTTGACGAAGCCATAACGCCGGTCGATGTCATGTCACCAGCCGATCTCGTCGGAATCACATTCCATACACCCAGCGCACCTCACGTGTATGAACTCGCCGCACAATTCAGACAACGCGGAATCCCGGTGGTGCTCGGCGGTCCGCACGTGACCTTGGTACCTGATGAGGCCCAGGCTCATGCAGATGTCATCTTTGTGGGTGCAGCGGAGCTGAGTTGGCCCCGGTTCTTGAAAGATTTTGAAACGGGGCATTACGCTCGCCGCTATGCTTGTGACGTTCCACCCATGCTGGATGATGCGCCGATGGCGCGCAAAGATTTATATCACCGTCATGATTACACAGCCGGTCGGTTATTCGCCACGCGCGGTTGCGCCTATGATTGCGACTTCTGCGCCCTGGCAGTGATCTATCAACGTAAAGTCCGCAAACGGCCGGTGGATGCAGTGGCGGCAGAGTATGCTTCGTTTCCGGGAAAAGTGATTATCTTTTGGGATGACAATCTGGCAAATGATCGGGAATACGCCAAAACATTATTCCAGGCGATCACACCGTATAAAAAATGGTGGAGCAGCCAGGTCAGTATTCACGCCGGCGAAGACGAAGAGTTCTTGGAATTGGCGGCACGCAGTGGGTGCAAGCAATTATTCATCGGTTTGGAATCCGTATCCCAGTCCAGCATGAACGAAGTCCATAAGGGTTTCAACCGCGTCGAAGGCTATGCGCGCATCATCGAGCGCATTCATCGGCATGGGATCGCGGTTCAGGCGGGAATCGTATTCGGCTTCGACAACGACACGGCTTCGATCTTCGATGAGACGCTGGCCTTTCTGGAAAACGCAGGCGTGCAAAATGCGACGTTCAATGTGCTGACGCCATATCCCGGAACAAAGTTGTATCAGCGGCTGGAGGCGGAGGGACGAATCTTAACGCGCGATTGGAGCAGGTACAACGGCCGCGCAGATGTTGTCTTTCAACCGCAACGGATGAGTCCTGCCGCTTTGCTGGACGGATACCGGCGCGCCAACCGACGGTTCTATTCCGCTGAAAGCATTTACCGGCGATTGTCTCGTTCGCCGGTAGGGTTATGGTGGACTTTGCCGGTAAACGTCGCCTACACCCTGGCATTTCATCACTACGACAAGCCTCAGCCTGCTGGAATCGAGCCGACGGTATTGCTACAAGAAAGATGATTAATCAATCACTTAGGATAAGGCTAATTCGCTATGAAGTCTATGGATATCAATCGCGCACATTGGGATGAAGTTGCTCCCGTCCATCTGAAAGCGTACCGGGTCGCTACGTTGCTCTCGGGTGTGTCTCTGATTGACACAATTCAAAAACGCGAGCTTTATCCGGTCCAAGGAAAACAGCTGCTTCACCTACAGTGTCATATTGGAACGGATACCCTGTCCCTGGCATTGGACGGAGCAAAGGTCACCGGGGTCGACTTCTCACCACGATCCATCCAGATCGCCACGGAACTCGCGCAAAAAATGAATCTCCCGGCGAAGTTCATCGTGGCAGACGTTCTCAACCTGCCCAAGGGGGTCCTCGGCACATATGATATCGTCTACACTTCGATGGGCGTACTGTGTTGGATCAACGACATAGATAAATGGGCATGGTCAATTTCTTCCCATCTCAAGTCAGGAGGGACCTTTTATATTTTCGAAACACATCCGACCCTCCTGATGTTCGACGACACGAAATCGAGAAGCTTTGAAGTGCGATACCCATATTTCCACCGAAATGCACCCATCCACTTCGATGACGATCATCCCGATTATGCTGACACCTCGTATATCCCCAAGAATAAGACCTATGAGTGGCAATGGTCCCTCTCGGACGTGGTCAACGCGCTGATCCAGCAGGGATTGACGATCGAGTTCTTAAATGAACACGACCAATGCTTTTTCCAGGGCCTGCCTGGCATGACCCAAACCTCGGATGGCTGGTGGACATTGGCAGGATGCGAAGGGACGCTGCCCATGGCCTTCTCTCTGCGTGCCCGAAAGTGAACAGAGAAGAGGGGCCGAGACCGATGCCCACGGATGAGGTTTGTCCGCTGCTTGCGCTGGCCCTGGAGCGTTTGATATACTATACCAATGGTAATCGAGTTTAACGGAACAATTCGGTTCTGGCGCGGGCCTGCTCCATGGTTCTTCGTGACCATTCCGGCAAAGCAGAGCCGCGACATAAAAGAAATATCAAAATTAGTAACATACGGGTGGGGCGTAATTCCAGTCCATGTTCGGATCCGCAGAACCGAATTCAAGACCTCCCTTTTCCCCAAAGACGGCCGTTATCTTGTGCCCATCAAAGCTAGTGTCCGCATCGCAGAAAATCTGGATGTGGGCGACCAAGTAACCATACGGCTTGAAGTTCATTGATCGGCCGAGGAGACCAGACGGCCTAGCTATCTCCCCGGTTTTTTGCCTCATTCCACAGCGCGTCCATCTCTTCCAACGTCATATCCGACAAATTCCGCCCCTGCTTTTTCGCATTGGCTTCGATATAAGCAAATCGCTTCTTGAATTTCTTATTCGTCCCACGCAGTGCGGACTCGGCATCCACTTTTTTCCAGCGCGCGAAATTGACCAGCACAAAAAACAAATCGCCGATCTCATCCGCCAATTCAAAGTCCGTTTCGGCCCGCTCCACTTCCCGAGCCTCCTCGATCAATTTATCCAACACTTCATCGATTACCGGCCAGTCGAAGCCGACGCGCGCGGCGCGGTCCTGGTATTCCTGAGCCTGACTGAGCGCCGGCAACGTCCGGGGTACGCCATCCAACATTCCCTTTTCCATTTCCCCGTTGCTCCTGCGCTCCTGTTCTTTCAATTTCTCCCAATTTTGCAAAACACCGTCCACTCCACCGACTTTCACATCACCAAACACATGGGGATGCCGGCGGACGATCTTATCGTAGATTCCCTTGACCACTTCGTTGGCGGTAAACTCATCCTTTTCATTTGCTATCTGGGAATGCAACATGATCTGCAAGAGCAAGTCACCCAACTCTTCGCGCATCGAATTAAAATCGCCCGAGTCAAGCGCGGCGATGGCTTCATAGGATTCTTCCAGCAAATGTTTTCGGAGCGACTCATGCGTCTGCTCCCTGTCCCACGGACAGCCATTCGGGGCGCGCAAATGGGCAACAATTTCCTGGAACGATTCAAAGGACGTGCCTTCCGGCATGGCGGCAAGATATAAACAGGTGGCGGAGGAAAAATGGACTTGGCCTTGATCGGCCGCCAGGTCGACAAGGCTTTGTGTTTCTGTAGTGCGATTCACGAGGTCAACCAAGGAAACCCTATGTGCCATCGGATAAACTGCAAGCAGCACATCTCTTACCTGCACGCCCAATTCACGCGAATCCAATCCGGTAACGAATGCCGGCGTGTCGGGCGGAAAAGGGGGAACGTGCGCAGATGAAAAAGTCGCCGCCTCGAGCAGGACCAACTGCGACGGCGGTGAGAGGCGCAAGATCTCAAAAGCAGCGGCAATTCGTGAGAAATCCATGAAAGTCTCCATTAAACCGTAATTGGTAATTCGTGATTTGCGAATTACCAATTACAAACCAATTTGCAATTTTTGTAAAGAAGTCTAGCGCTTGGTGTAGGTGGGCGCCTTGCGAGCGCGCTTGAGGCCAGGCTTCTTGCGTTCCTTGATGCGGGCATCGCGCGTCAGCAAACCGAACTTGCGCAAGGATGAAATCCAATCGCCGTTGATCTTGACCAGCGCGCGCGCCAATCCAAGCTTGACCGCGTCGGTCTGACCGGTGACGCCACCGCCGTTGACCGTCACGGTCACGTCATAATGATTGGCCTCCTGTCCGCACGCCCTGAAGGCTTGCAGAATCTCGGCGAGATCGCCAAGACGTGGGAAGTAGGTTGCGGCTTCCTTCTGATTGACCACGAACTTCCCGCTTCCGCTCATCAAGCGCACACGGGCAATGCTTTCCTTGCGGCGACCGACACCTTCATAATATTGAACAGCCATGAGTACGATGTCCTTTCTACTTCAGCGCTTCCGGGCTTTGCAAATGGTGTGGATGATTCGGACCTGCATAGATCTTCAGGCGTTTCATCACCGAATGCCCCATTTTATTATGAGGCAACATGCCCCAAATCGCTTCACGCAATACGCGATCCGGATGTTCGCGCAGTTGCGTTCGCAAGGTGGTGGTCTTCATGCCACCAGGATAGCCTGAAACGCGGCGATAAGTCTTGGTATCCAGCTTCGGATGAGTGCGCGTGCCCGTGGTCGTGACGCGCTCGGCGTTGATCACCACCACGTAATCGCCCATCTCCACGCCGGGCGTGAAGCTCGGCTTATGCTTGCCCAATAAAACGCGCGCCACCTTCGCCGCAAAGCGACCCAGGTTTTGTCCGTTGGCATCTGCGACGAACCATTTGCGCTCGATCTCGCTCTCTTTTGGATAATACGATTTGTACACTTTCAATCTCCGTATTCTTTGCTCGGCCGACTCAATAGGTTACTTCAACCAAAGTCAGTCCATGTGCGGGCGCCAGTCCCGCGGGGATTTCGTTCTTGGCAGGGCCTGCAACCACAGCCTTAGATCGCGGATTTTCCAAAGCGTTGACCACGATCTCTTTTGAACATTTTCCTTGCGCGACCGCTACCTGAACAAAAACCAGCCGCCTCACCATGCGATACAAGAACGCATCGGCTCGGACCTCGTACTGCCACTCATCCTCAAGTCTTTTCCACGCAGACGATATGACGGTGCGCGTTGTGGAGTTCTCTTTGCCTGAAGGTGACCCGAACGCCGAAAAATCATGGCGCCCTAACCAGACAGCTGCGATCTCCGCAAGCGGATTCTGCTCCAAGACGGGCCACACCCGCCACGCCACCTTGTCCCGCAACGGGTCGCGAACACTTTGGCAAAACAGGCGATAGCGATAAAGCCGTGACTTCGCATCGAAACGCGGATGAAACTCTGCACCGGAGACTTCGGCATTTTTCACAGCAACATCAAGGGGCAAGTTTGCATTGAGCGCATCACGCAGCCTTTCCACGTCGTGATTCCAGTCAAAGTCGAACGCAGCCACCTGTCCCGAGGCGTGAACTCCGGTATCGGTGCGTCCAGCCAAAGCCACGGAGCGACCCGGCCAGCCGAGCTTGCGCAGAGCCTTCTCGAGTTCGCCTTGCACCGTCCGATGTTTTGCCTGCCGCTGGCTTCCCGAGAAAGCAGCGCCGTCATAGGCAAGGATCAATTTGTAACGTCCCATGTTTAGCTCCCAGCCAGCGGCCCTCAGCTAAACAGTTATTGCCGCCTACTCTTCAACCAATTCCAGGATTACCATCTCGGCCGAATCGCCGAGACGCGGACCCAGCTTCATGACGCGCGTATAACCGCCGTTTCGGTTTGCAAAGCGCGGCGCGATTTCATCGAACACGCGCTTGATGACGCGATGATCACCTAGCTTCGAAGCCACGAGACGGCGTGCCGCCACTTTCTCTGCATCGCTGGCATTGGCGCTGTTGCGCGCAATGGTGATGATATGTTCCGCTTCGCCGCGAATGGCGGCGGCTTTGGCCCGGGTGGTGCGAATGCGTTCGTGCTCGAAGAATTGCTTCATCAAATTTCGGCGCAACGCGATCCGTGAACCGCTGGTCCGATCTAATTTATAACCTGCTACATTGTGTCGCATCTCTCATTACTCCGAAGTTTGATCATCCTTTAAGAAGCCCTTCTCATGCATTTTCTGGCGCAATTCATCCAAACTCTTTTCGCCAAAGTTGCGGATGGACATCACAGCCGACTCGCCTTTATCCAGCAATTCAAGCACATCGCCGACTGTTGTGATGCCCGTGCGTTTGAGCGAGTTGAAGACGCGCACCGAAAGGTCAAGCGCCTCCACGGGCGTCTCCGCCAGTTCACTGGAAAGGCGGCTTCCGCCCACTTCTCTTTCCGTCACAACGGCCAGCATTTCTTCATTGATGCCGGCAATCATGCGCAGATGATCAATGATTAATTTTGCGGACGTGCCCAAGGCGCGTTCCGGTGAGAGCGTGCCGTCGGTCCAGATTTCAAGCACCAACTTGTCATAATTCGTGCTCTGACCCACGCGGGCGGATGTCACTTCCCAGTTGACGCGCTTGACCGGGCTGTAGATCGCGTCCACCGGCAGTTCGCCGATCGGCAAATGCTCACTGCGCTCGTTGGCGGGCGAATAACCGCGACCGCGTTCGACCGTAAATTCAATATCCAGTTTGGTTTTGGGATTGTCGACGGTAAATAGATAAAGGTCCGGATTGACAATCTCAATTTCCGATGGGGCAACGATATCAGCGGCGGTCACCGTACCTTCGCCACGCACCTGCAAATTCATGCGCGTGCTATCCACGCCATCCAGCTTGAGGCGAATTTGCTTAATCTGCAAAGTCACCTGAATCACGTCTTCGCGGACGCCGGGGATGTCGCTGAACTCATGCAACACATCGCCGATGCGGATGGACGTGATCGCGGCGCCGTCCAACGATGAAAGCAAAACGCGCCGCAACGCGTTGCCCAATGTGGCACCGTATCCGCGCTCCAGCGGGCTGATTACAAATTTGCCATAATTTCGAGCTTCAGCTTCGCGCTCGATCTTCGGCATAACCATGTTCGAGATACCCGTCACGGTTCACCTCTCCCTTACACGTACAGTAGAAGAAAGCCAATGAGTGAATAATCAGATTCATTCACTCCCACACGCCAAACACTAACGGCGCGAGTAATATTCAACAATAAGCTGTTCACTCAGACTACCATCAATTTCCATGCGTTCAGGAAGCCGTGAAATCGTTCCCAGCATTTTTTTGGCATCACGGTTCAGCCAAGCCGGCGAAGTGCGCTTCTCGGCAAGATCGGGCAAAGCCTGGAAATAAGTCAACGCCTGCGATCCTTGGCGAACGGTGATTTCATCCCCTGCATTCAAAAGCATGGAGGGGACATCCGTGCGCCGGCCATTCACTGTGAAGTGTCCGTGTGTCACCAACATGCGGGCCTGCGAACGGCTGGATGCGAATCCCAAGCGAAAGATTACGTTATCCAGGCGGGACTCAAGGATTTGCAAAAGGTTCAAGCCCGTCAGACCACGACGATGGAGCGCCGTCTCATAATAACGGCGGAATTGCCGTTCCAATACGCCATATACGCGACGAGCTTTTTGCTTCGCACGCAGCTGGCGAGAGAAATCGGACTGACCTGTGCGAGTGGCGCTCCCGCCGCGTCCAGAAGTTTTCCCATGCTGGCCAGGAGCAAAGCTGCGCTTCTCGAACGCGCACTTTGGCGTGAAGCACCGCTCACCCTTCAAATAGAGTTTTTCGCCTTCGCGCCGGCAAAGCTTGCAAACCGGACTCAATGTTTTTGCCATATTCTCACTACCTCAACTAAATTAAACGCGGCGCTTTTTTGGAGGCCGACAGCCATTATGCGGAACCGGCGTAATGTCGGACATCGAGCGGACTTTCAATCCCATGGATTGAACAGCACGGATTGCGTTCTCGCGTCCGGGACCAGGTCCCTTGACAAACAGATCCACTTCCTGAATACCAAGCTGCTGTGCCGCCTTGATGGCCTGTTCAGCGGCGAGACGCGCGGCAAAGGGCGTACTCTTGCGCGAACCCTTGAATCCCGCCGAACCAGCGGACCCCCAGGCCACCGCGTTCCCTTCGGAGTCGGTGACCGTTACAATTGTATTATTGAACGATGCAAAAATATGCACCTGTCCCGAAGAAAGATTACGCTTCCCTTTTTTGGCACCGCCCGAGGCGCGCCGTGTGGAGCGGACATTCTGAGGCATAGGTCATTAACTCCTGTTTTACTTCTTGGTCGCGCCGCGTTTGCGTCCGCGCCCAGCAACGGTCTTCTTGGAACCTTTTCGGGTTCGGGAATTGGTTCGGGTGCGTTGTCCGCGCACAGGCAGATTACGGCGGTGGCGCAAGCCGCGATACGAGCCGATCTCGATCAAGCGCTTGATGTTCATTTGCTGCTCGCGGCGCAGGTCGCCTTCGACTTTATAGTTCTTCGATATGAACTCGCGCATGGCCGTAACCTCGGCTTCAGTCAAATCCTTGATCCGCGTATCTGGATTCACCCTGGTCGCCGCCAAAATCGCGCGCGCACGTGTAGGGCCAACGCCGAAAAGGTACGTCAGTCCAACTTCAACCCGCTTGTTGCGGGGCAAGTCAACACCTTCAATTCTCGCCATAATCAACCCTGTCGCTGCTTGTGTTTAGGATTTTCGCAAATCACATATACGTGTCCCTTGCGCCGCACGATGCGGCACTTAGCACAACGCTTGCGAACCGATGGTGAAACTTTCATGATAACTCCTTACTTCTTAAGAGCCAAAGACGTGATTATACAAGTGACTACTTCTTCTGTCCAGTATTGGGCCTCACGGACAATCATGGGACAGTGAGGATCAGAGGATCTCCTTCGGTGACGGCCACCGAATGCTCAAAGTGGGCCGTTAATGACTTGTCTGCCGAGACCACCGTCCACTGGTCACGCAAGGTACGGGTTTCATGTGTACCGACCAAGACCATCGGTTCGATCGCGATGGTCATCCCGGGGCGAAGCGGCATGCCCGTTCCCGCCGTTCCATAATTGGGAACCTGCGGACCTTCGTGCATCTGCCGCCCGACCCCATGACTGGTATATTCGCGCGTCACATGCAGGCCGCGACTTTCCACATAATTCTGGATCGCTGCGGAAATGTCGCCCGTACGATTGCCGACGCGCATCTTATCAATCGCCGCCGTCAGGGCAGCTTCTGTGACTTCCATCAGCCGCCTTGCCTCGGCGGAAATCCTTCCGACCGCAAAGGTCATGGCCGAGTCAGCCACAAAGCCTTGGTATACCGTTCCGCAATCCACGGAAATGATGTCACCTTCGCGGAGAATCCGCTTCTTGCTCGGGATCCCGTGTACCAGTTCTTCGTTGACGCTGGTGCAGATTGAAGCCGGATACGGAGGTTGGCTATAGCCCTTGAAGGGCGAATAACATCCGTGTTCCTTCAGCACTTGCTCAGCAGCCGCGTTGAGGTCAGCTGTCGAAACACCGGGCTGTATCGTGTTTTTCATGGTCGCCAAAATCTCGGCGTTAATGCGGCCCGCCTGGCGCATGATCTTGATCTCGTCAGGGCTTTTGATATGGATTTGGCGATCCCAGGCGCTCATCTTTCACTTCACTACTTTCTTGATCGCAGCAAGAAGCTCATCTGAAACTTTCTCGATGGGCTGTGCTCCATCCACTTCGACCAATTTCTTTTGCTTGCGATAGTGCTCAATCAAAGGCGCCGTCTGGTCCATATAGACTTTGATGCGATTGGTCACGGTCTCGGCCTTATCATCCTCGCGTTGGTAAAGTTCAGAACCATCCAGGTCGCATATGCCTGCCACTTTCGGCGGATTGAACTTCTCATGGTAAATGTGGCCCTTGGCTTTGCAGGTCCATCTGCCGCAGATGCGTTCCACCAACATTTTTGGATCAGCGTTGATGAACGGGACGAGATTAGTATCGCCTTTGAAACCAGCCAGCATGGTATGCAGTGCCTCAGCCTGGACCGGCGTGCGGGGGAAGCCGTCCAAGATGGCACCCGCGGCACAATCCGGCCGGACGAGGCGGTCTTTGATCATGGCGACCGTCACATCGTCCGGCACCAGCTCGCCTTGATCCATAAAAGATTTGGCGAGCCTGCCAAGCTCCGTTTGATTCTTAATGTTCTCGCGGAACAAATCTCCGGAAGAAACGTGGATCAAGCCAGTTTGTTCGGCCAGGATCTTTGCCTGCGTACCTTTGCCCACGCCCGGAGGTCCAAGCAGAACGATGTAGGTTGCAGCCACGTTCATCTCCTTCTTCCGTTTTGTTAGCGCACCAGCAGCGAGTCCTGGTAGCCATGCAATCTCATCTCGGCATCAATATTCAAGAAAACGTCGCGAACGACGCCTACCACGATCAACAAACCCGCCGAAGAAATCAGGAACAAGCCGGTCGAAGTGGAGGCAGCGCCGATTCCAAATGCTTTCAACAAAAGGCTGAGCAGGAAGGGCAAGGCAGCCACCAATCCGAGGAAGAGGGCCCCAGGTAGAGTAATGCGCTGTTGGACCTTGTTCAGATATTTCTGTGTGATCTCACCGGGATGAACACCTGGGATTTGTGCGCCCGACTTCTTCAAGTTGTCGCCGTAGTTTTGCTGGTCAAAAAGTACCGACGTGTAGAAGAACGTAAACGAAACGACCATGAGGAAGTATAGCAGCCAATACACCCAGTTGCTGGAACCCGTTCCGCCACCCAAGGTGCTTTGCACGCCGAGGGCAAATTGCTTAATCCATGCCGTTGAGGATTGCGTAAAATAGCTGGCGATGATGGCTGGAAACTGCAGGATGGCGCTGGCGAAGATCAACGGAATCATTCCAGCCAGGTTAACCATGAGCGGCAAAGTGCCCTTCACCGGCATGGACATGCGATTACCCATCCTTCGTGTCGGATACATGACCGGCACATTGCGGCGCCCCTGCTGGATGTACACGATTGCGTAAATCGTCGCAATGATTATAACGATCGTAAAAGCTAACAAGAACCAGCGGTTCTGTTGGTCGCTCATCATGCCATAAAGACTGGAAGGCATACGCGCCACGATGCCGGCAAAAATCACCAGCGAAAGTCCCTGTCCGCGAATGCCATATTCCGAAATCAATTCACCGAGCCAGATGGCGAACATCGTGCCAGCCGTCATCACCAACAGAATAGTTAACGAAGGTAACCATAGATCCGCACTAAAGCCAAAGGGCACAATGGTTCCCTGTTGCGCTTGAACGGACAACGAATTGAAGATATTGATCTGCCCCACGGCAGAGAGCGCGGCCATCGGCACAGCCAGGAAATACGTCCAGCGCTCCATCCACTTCTGTCCCTCCCGAGGGTCTTCCTGCATCCGTCGCTGGAGAGCAGGTATGATCGGGATGAGCAGCTGCAAAATGATCTGCGCCGTGATGTATGGATAAACTCCCATAGAAAGCAAGGAGAAGTTCGTCACCGTGCCGCCCGACAGCAAGTCGAGGAAGCCCAGGAAACCAGCATTCGCCGCGGCGCTGGCCCGAAATGCAGCCAGGGCTGTAAAGTTTATGCCGGGCACAGGCACATCGGCGGCGAGACGATAGATGGCGAGAATTAAAAACGTGATTAGCAGCTTGCGCCGGATGTCCTCTGATTTCCAGAGATAACGCCAACCCGAAAACGATGATTTCATAGGAAATCTCCTCGCTGGATTACTGGACCAATTCCACGGAACCGCCGGCTTTCTCGATCTTGGATCTGGCGCTGGCGCTGACGCGCTGAACTCTGACCTTGAGCGCGACCTTCACATCGCCGCGCCCCAGGACCACCACCGGGTTGCGCGGGTCACGAAGCAGGTGCGCGGCCTCGAGCGATTCCCTATTTACATCTGCATCGGCTTTGAACGCGCCGGCGAGTTGGTCCAGATTAACTTCATTGTAGGTCACCTGAGTCGGAGGCGTGAAGCCTTCGCCACGGATGAACGGAAGTCGGCGATAGAAAGGCAGGTTACCACCTTGGGCATAAATGCGACCGCCCTCGCCGGAGCGCGCACCCTGACCTTTGGTACCGCGCCCGGCCGTCTTGCCCTGGCCGGCCGACGGGCCGCGTCCGACGCGTTTGCGATTTTTCTTCGAGCCCGGATTGGGCACAAGTTCATGAAGTTTCATGGCAACCTACTCTTCGATCTTCAGAAGATGAATGACTTTATTCAGCATGCCGCGTAGAGCGGGCGTATCTTTATGCTCTATCGTTTGATGCAAACGGCGCAAACCCAAAGCGAGAACGGTTTCCTTTTGATCCTTGGTGTATCCAATCGGACTACGGACCAGCGTCACGCGAATCGTCTTGGCCGGACTCTCTTTTCTAGGCATTCTGTTTCCTCCGTTCCCAGAACGGCAACAGTTCTTCTACCTTCTTGCCGCGATGCGCCGCTTCCGTCTGAACAGACTTCAAACTGTTTAGAGCAGCAAAGGTCGCCATGACCACGTTCAGGACATTGGCCGATCCCATGGACTTGGTGAGAATGTCGCGGACACCGGCAACTTCCAGAACTGCACGCACGCCACCGGCTGCAATCACACCGGTACCGGGGGAGGCGGGTTTCAAGAAAACGCGCGCCCCGCCCACGAGCCCGGTCGATTCGTGCGGAATCGTCGTTCCTGATAAGTTTACGGGTCGCAGACTCTTGCGGGCGCGTTCCGAAGCCTTGCGCATCGCATCCGGTACGGCGTTGGCTTTGCCGATTCCCATGCCAACCGTGCCCTTCTTGTCGCCAACGACCACCGTGACGCGAAAGCGGAAGCGTCGTCCACCCTTGACCACTTTGGCGACGCGGGCTATTTCGATCACACGCTCTTCAAAGGCGTCCTGTTGTTCAAATTGTTGTTGCTGTTCAGAAGCCACTTCTACATCTGCCATAATCCACTCCACATCGGCCTAGAATTGAAGGCCGCCTTCCCGCGCACCATCCGCCAGCGCTTTGACGCGGCCAGTGTATTTAAAGCCGCCGCGATCGAATACAACCGCCGCGATCCCCTTATTCTTGGCGCGCTCAGCCACCGCTTTGCCAACCAGCTTGGCCTGTTCGGATTTCTTTTTATCCTTCATCTGTGCGCGCAATTCCTTGTCCACCGATGACGCCGAGACCAGAGTATTACCTGCGGCATCGTCAATAATCTGAGCATAGATCTCAGCTACGCTGCGAAAAACGGCCAGCCGCGGACGCTGAGCGGTACCAGCCAAATTCAAACGCACGCGCACATGGCGTCGCTCGCGCGCAATGGAACGATTCTGATTTGCCATAGTTATTTCGCAGCGGCTCCCTTCCCGGCTTTTCCTGCCTTGCGGCGAATATGCTCGCCCAGATAATGCAGGCCCTTCCCATGATATGGTTCGGGCGGTCGGACTTTGCGAATATTGGCCGCGACCTGCCCCACCAACTCCTTGTCAAAACCCGAAATCCGAATCTGGCGACTCTTCTGATCGGCTTCAAAGGATATGCCCGCCGGCGGTTCGATTTTAACCGGATGGGAATAGCCAACATACAATGCCAGGTTCTTGCCTTCCATTTCAGCGCGATAACCGACGCCTTCCACCTCCAATACAGTCTGGAAGCCCTTGCTGACTCCATGGACCATGTTGGCCAGCAAGGCGCGCGTCGTGCCGTGCAGGGCGCGTTCCAAAGCCTCATCCGACTTGCGGGTGATGACCAGATGATTGTTTTCCATCTTGATCTCAATCATCGGAGAGAACACCCGTTGAAGCTCTCCCTTCGGTCCTTTGACCCGAACGTGCGATCCTTTGACATCCACCTGAACACCGCTCGGAATCTCCACCGGCAATCGTCCAATACGAGACACTTTCTACCTCCTACCATACCTTGCAAAGAATCTCGCCGCCCACGCCCAATTGTCGGGCACGCGCGCCGGTCATCACGCCTTTCGGCGTGGATAGAATCGCAACTCCCAGACCTGATAACACCCAAGGAATTTCCTTTTTATTGGTATAGACGCGCCGTCCCGGGGAACTGACACGCTCAATTCCGCTCAAAACGGGTCGGCGTTCGCGGCGTTCGCCGATGTATTTGATCTTCAGACGCAGAACCTTAAAGGCAGCCTTCTCACCATCCACCACCTCAAAGCTGTCCAGGAAGCCTTCATCTTTCAAAATCTTGGCAATCTCGGCCTTGACCTTTGAGCTGGGCATTGCAACCTGAGCCTGACCGGCCAGCACGGCATTGCGAACGCGAGTCAGCATATCGGCAATCGGATCATTGACACTCATGACCTAATCCTCCAGCCTACCAGGATGCCTTGACCACGCCGGGCACTTTGCCCTGCAAAGCCAATTCACGGAAGCAGATGCGACACAGGCCGAAGCGGCGAATGTAACCGCGCGGGCGTCCGCAGCGCTGACAGCGGTTACGCACCTGAACAGCATTTCGCCGACGGAGCTCACGATATTGCATGCATTTCTTTGCCATAATATCCTTACGCTTCCTTCCTGCTGAACGGCATACCCAGCATCTGCAATAGAGCACGCGCGTGCTCGTCAGTTTTGGCGGAGGTGACAATAGTGACCTCCATACCGCGCAGTTTATCAATTTTGTCATACTCGATCTCAGGGAACACCAGCTGGTCCTTGAGGCCCAGTGTGTAGTTCCCGCGTCCATCGAAGGCATTGGCCGAGACACCGCGGAAGTCGCGGACGCGCGGCAGGGCGATGTTTAGCAATCGATCGAGGAAAGCCCACATCCGGTCGCCGCGCAGAGTGACTTTGGTGCCGATGAGACGGCCTTCGCGCAACTTGAAATTGGCAATAGCTCTGCGAGCCTTGGTCGTGACAGGCTTCTGGCCGGTAATGGTGGTCAGATCACCGACTGCCGCCTCCAGCGCCTTGGGATTATCCATGGCCTCGCCCAAGCCGATGTTGACCACGACCTTTTCCACGCGCGGGACCTGCATCACGTTCTTGAAACTGAACGCTTTAAACAATGCCGGGGCTACTTCCTTTTGATAACGTTCCTGCATCCTATTCATGATCCATGCTCCACAGCTAATCGATCAACTGCTGACAGTTCTTGCAGATCCGATGTGCGCCGGCTTCGTCGCGTTGAATACCCACGCGTACCGCCTTACTACATTTGGGGCAAACCAGCATCACATTTGAAATGTCGATGGGGCCCTCAAATTGAATGCGGCCCGGGTTGACGTTGCGGCCGGCTTGCGTCTGAACCTGCCGTTGATGTTTGGTCCGGATGCTGATGCCCTGCACGACGACGCGGTTCTCTTTCGTCATCACATTGATGACTTCGCCGCGCTTGCCCTTGTCTTCGAGGCGTCCGCTGATGACTTCCACCGTGTCGCCTTTACGGATTTTCACTCTCATTCCAATACTCCTACAGCACTTCCGGTGCAAGCGATACGATCTTCATGAACTGCTTGTCGCGCAATTCGCGCGCCACAGGTCCAAAGATGCGCGTGCCTTTCGGGTTCTGACCGTCCGCGTCCAAAAGCACCGCGGCATTGTCATCAAAACGGATATATGAGCCATCCTCGCGCCGCCATTCTTTCGTCAGGCGGACGATGACGGCATGAACCACCTCGCCCTTTTTGACCGCGCCCTGCGGGGAGGCGGATTTGACGCTGGCCACCACCACGTCGCCGATATGTCCGTACCTGCGAGTCGAGCCGCCCATAACATGGATGACGAGCAACTCGCGTGCCCCGCTGTTGTCGGCAACCTTTAGCCGAGACTCATGCTGAATCATGTCATGCCTCCGGCTCTGTCTCAGCCGCGACATCGGCCTTCGCCACGGACTCGACGCCCGCATCCGCCGTGCGCGTCTCGCGCTTGAGGACGGCCTCAACCACCCAGCGTTTGTCGCGGGACAACGGGCGGGACTCTACGATCTGAACTTCGTCGCCAATCTGACAACCGATCTCGTCATGTGCCTTGACGCGCTTGCTGGAATACACGACTTTCTTATAAAGCGGGTGGCGGAATTTGCGGACAAATTCCACAACCACAGTCTTGGTCATTTTATTGCTGGTGACCTTGCCAACGATTCGACGACGATTGTTCATGCTTTCCCTTCCGTGGCCGTGTTGGCCGGCATCTCATGGAGAATGCTTTCCATGCGTGCAATATCCTGGCGCAAGATTCGCAATCGGCTGGTGTCTGTCAATTGACCGGTCACCTGCTGAAAGCGCAAGTTCATCAGCTCGTGGCGCGTATCGGAGAGCTTCGAGCGGATTTGTTCCGGCGACATCGCTCGGATTTCTTCAGGTTTCATCGCCTACGCTCCTGATTCATGGCTGCGCACGACTTTGGTTTTAATGGAGAACTTGTACTGCGCGCCTTTCAATGCCGCCATCGCTTGATCGGCGGGCAGACCACCGACTTCAAACATGATGCGGCCCGGTTTCACCACTGCGACATAATACTCCACGGCGCCTTTGCCGGAACCCATGCGGGTTTCGGGCGGACGATGTGTATAGGGCTTGGCTGGAAAGATTCGGATCCAGACCTTGCCGCGCCGCTTCATTTCGCGCACGATGACGCGCCGCGCGGCTTCGATCTGCCGCGCGGTAATCCAGCCCGGCTCGAGAGCCATCAGACCGAATTCCCCGAAAGAAACTTCCGCGCCGCGCAAAGCCTTGCCCTTCATGCGGCCGCGCATCTGCTTTCGCCACTTGACACGTTTTGGCATCAACATAGTAATAACCTCATTCCAAAAAGACGGACTTATTCGCTGACGTATACACCTTCCGTCGCCGTCTCCGCTTTTTCCTGGACATCTTCCGGTACCGCTTCGCCTTTATAAATCCAAACTTTCACGCCGATCTGACCATACGTGGTCAGTGCTTCGGTCTTGGCAAAATCAAGGTTGGCTCGCAGGGTCTGCAGAGGCACGCGTCCTTCACGCAGCCAAACGTCGCGCGACATTTCCGCACCGCCCAAACGCCCCCCCACCATGATCTTGATGCCTTGCGCTCCCTGACGCATCGCTTGCTGAATCGCCCGCTTCATGGCTCGGCGATAGGCGATACGGCGCTCCAGCTGGTCTGCAATATTACGGGCGACCAGCTCCGCATCGGTATCCGGCGAAGAGACCTCTTTCACATCGAGATCAATCTTCTTGCCGACCAACGCTTCCAGCGCCACGCGGATCTTCTTAATTCCTTCGCCCTTTCGGCCGATCAGAATGCCAGGCTTTGCCGTATGAATTGCAACGCGAATCTTGCCCGGGAATCGTTCAATATCCACGCGCGAAATGCCAGCCTTGCCGCTGGTGACCATTTCAGGCAATTCGCCCCTCAGCTGGCGAACGCGCGCGTTCGCCGCCGCGCCGCCCTTGGATGTGCCGCCAACCAACAAATAACGGATGGCAAAATCCTGATGCAATTGCTCACGATACATCTTGCCTTCGGCAAACCAGCGTCCCTGCCACGGTTGATTAATTCCAAGGCGCATTCCGATCGGATGTACTTTGCGACCCATAAGCTCTTTAATCCTTTCTTAAGACCCGCGCTCGCGCAGGACCACAGTGATATGCGACTGGCGGCGCAAAATCGGCTTGAAGCGGCCGCGCGCACCAAAACGGCGCCATTTGCGAGTCGGTGCTTCATTTGCATAGATCTGCGCCACATACAAATCATCACGGCTGACGCCGAAGTTTTCTTCTGCGTCGGCTACCGCCGATTCAATCAATTTCAGCACCTCGGCCCCAGCCCGCTTATTTGCAAAGCGGAGCGACTCGAGCGCCTCATTCGCGTCCATGCCGCGCACCGTGTCGATCACAAGTCGAACCTTCTGGGCCGATTGAGGCAAGAAGTTAAGCTCTGCGCGAATATCGTGCGCCATGCTAACCTCCGGTTGCCGGTGCCGCTGCCGGAGCGGCAGTCGCTTTTTCAGCCGCGGCGGCATGGCTGCGGAAGGTTCGGGTGGGGGCGAATTCACCCAGGCGATGCCCCACCATATTCTCCGTGACGTAGATCGGGACGTGGCGGCGTCCATCGTGGACGGCAATCGTATGCCCCACCATCTGCGGGAAAATCACGCTGGCGCGGCTCCAGGTGCGAATCACTTTCTTCTCGCCTTTTTGATTCATGGCCTCGATGCGCTTGAGCAGTTTGGGCTGAATATAGGGACCTTTTTTAAGAGAACGAGACATAGTTACCTTTTACTCTCAGCGCCTAGCGATTGGTCTTGCTGCGGCGGCGCAGGATATATTGATTCGTCTTCTTGTTGCGGCGGGTTTTCTTGCCGAGCGTCGGCTTGCCCCACGGGCTCTTCGGACCGGGAAGACCGATGGGTTGGCGACCTTCGCCGCCTCCATGCGGATGGTCGCGCGGACTCATGGCAGAGCCGCGCACGGTCGGACGGACACCCATGTGGCGCTTGCGTCCAGCCTTGCCAAGTTTGATGTTACTATGATCGAGGTTGCCGACGGTGCCTATGGTTGCGTAGCAAACCTGGCGCACCAAGCGCACCTCGCCGGAGGGCAGCCGGATCTGTGCAAAATCGCCTTCCTTGCCTAAAAGCTGTGCCGCGCCACCGGCCGTGCGGACGATTTGTCCGCCTTTGCCTTCCTTCAACTCGATATTATGAATTAAGGTTCCGATTGGAATGTTCGAAATGGGCAGATAGTTGCCGGGCCGAATTTCCGCGTTGGGGCCGGACATCAACATGTCACCGACCTTCAGATCGAGCGGCGCGATGATGTAGCGTTTTTCGCCGTCTGCATAATGAAGCAGGGCCAGACGTGCTGTGCGATTCGGATCGTATTCGATCGCGGCCACCTTGGCAGGGATGCCGTGCTTCTCGCGTTGGAAGTCCACGAGGCGCACAAGGCGATAGTTGCCGCCACCGCGATGCCGCACCGTGACCCGTCCATAGGTGTTGCGTCCGCCGTGACGACCGAGGGAGACGGTCAAGGAGCGCTCCGGCGTGGACTTGGTGATTTCTTCAAAGGTATTGCCCGTCATCCCGCGTTGGCCGGGAGTCGTGGGTTTATATTTTTTTACAGCCATTACTTCACCCCTTCAAAGATTGGAAGGGACTGCCCCTCCGCAAGCGTTACGACTGCCTTCTTGAATCCAGACTTGCGGACCAAAAGGCGACGCGATTTTGCGCGGCGGCCTCGCTTGGCAGTGGTATTAATAATGTTCACGCGAGTCACTTCCACATCGAATATGGTTTCGACCGCGTCCTTCACTAACGTACGCGTTGCATCTTCCGCGACTTCAAACGAATATTTGTTCATTTTCCCGGAAAGATAGCTGGACTTCTCGGTCACTAATGGGCGATGCAGCACGTCATAAATCGTGGTCATGGCTTACTCCTTCCCCAAGTGCGCCGTCAGCGCCTCAAGAGACTTCAGCGGCAGAACGACTTTGTCGAAGCCGAGCAGATCGCGAATATTCAGGTAATTGACCAGCATCACTTTGGCATCCGGGATATTGTTGGCCACGCGCGTTACATGATCATACACTGTGTCTTTGACAGGCATCAGCAACAGCGCCCTGGCACTACCGACCAACTGATTCAAGGCAGCCGCCATGGCCTTGGTTTTCAGTTCATCGGCCTTGATTTCATCCACGACTACAATGCCTGACTCGGCAGCCTTCGCGGAAAGGGCCGAACGCAGCGCAGCCAGACGCATCTTCTTGGGCATGGCCTGCGTGTATTTGCGAGGATGCGGCGTATGGATGCGTCCACCGCCGACCCACTGAGCGGCGATTGTTGACCCTTGGCGGGCGCGGCCGGTTCCTTTTTGCTTCCACGGTTTGCGGCCACCTCCGGCAACTTCGTGGCGCGTCTTTGTTTCGTGCGTGCCCAGGCGCGCATTCGCCATCTGGCGTTGATAAGCCTGATGCATCAAATCCACATTGACTTTGGCCTCAAAGATTGTGGCAGGTAAATCCACTTGCTTTACCTTTTCGCCCTGCATGTTAAGAACATCTACTTTCATAATCTATTTCCTCAACGCCTATTGCTTGCGCGTCTCTTTCAATACCACGAGGCTGCCCTTGCCGCCCGGCACCGCGCCATGCAGGCCGATCAGATTGCGCTCCGCGTCCACCAGCACAACTTTGAGGTTCTGGGCCGTGACGCGATCCGATCCCATGTGACCGGCGCGGCGTGAACCGCGGTAGACGCGGCCAGGAGTCGTGCCGGACGAGTTCGAACCCGGCGCGCGGTTGCGATCCGAAGTTCCGTGCGTGGCGTTCATTCCGTGAAAATGGTGGCGTTTCACGACACCCGCAAAGCCCTTGCCCTTGCTGACGCCCACCACATCGACGCGCTCGCCGATCGCAAATGTATCAACGGTCACTTTGTCGCCGAGATTGACATCGGGAGTTTTTGTGCGAAACTCGCGCAGGAAACGCAGGGTTGGAATCTTGTTGACCAGAAAGTGTCCACGCTCCCCGTTGCTCAAGCGCTTGGGGTGAACTTCCGAGAATCCCAGCTGCACGGCAGAATACCCCTCCTTCTCCGGTCTGCGAATCTGCGTAACGTAACATGGCCCAGCTTCGATGAGCGTCACGGGATACGCGACACCTTGATCATCGAAGATCTGGGTCATGCCGATCTTCTTACCAATCAGCCCTTTTAACATGATCGATTTTTCTCCTTCTGAAGTTTTCTGAGACTGTCAGACCGGGCTTGGTCTGCATCATCTCCGTGCGGCACAGTAAGCAAGGTCGGTACGAAGCAAATGTGTTGGTCCGCTACAACCCGGCTCTTGCGCCGCCGAAACATGGCCCGGCACCCCGGACCGCGAACTACATGCTAGATCTTGATCTCAATGTCCACACCCGCAGGCAGATTGAGGCGCATCAGCATGTCAATCGTCTTGGAGTCCGGATCCAGAACATCAATCAAACGATTGTGCGTTCTGATTTCATAGTGCTCGTGAGAGTCTTTATCTATGAAAGTCGAGCGACGTATTGTAAAACGTTCTATCTTAGTTGGCAAGGGTACGGGACCAACAACATGCGCGCCGGAACGTTCAGCGGTCTCGACAATTCGCTTGGCGGATTGGTCGAGGACGCGATGGTCATAGGCCTTGAGGCGAATGCGTATCTTTTGCTTAGCCATGGTTTATTCCAATATTTTCGTGACGACACCGGAGCCGACGGTCAGGCCGCCTTCGCGGATGGCGAACTTCGAGCCCTGCTCCAAGGCCACCGGCACAATCAACTCCACCGTCAGGTTGACGTTGTCCCCGGGCATCACCATCTC
>DATJAH010000013.1:0-8164 GCA_035516425.1 Anaerolineales bacterium | reverse complement strand
GTTTTTGGGAACTGTCACAAATGGTTACTCAACGTGAAGGGGTCAGCCTTTCTTTATGTTCGGCACGATCTACAGAATCTGATAGAACCTCTGATTGTGAGCTGGGGATACAATCCAACGCCAGAAACAACGACGGGTTCCCGCTTTATTGATCTCCTGCAATGGACTGGAACGAAAGATCCAACGGCGGCACTGACTGTCCCAACCGCGCTTCAGTTCATGAGTGATCATAATTGGGATCATGTTCGGTTCCAATGCCATACGTTGCTTCGCCAGGCCATTCAACAAATCTGCGATTTGACCAAACTCCCACCGTTATATCCGCTCGATTCAGATTACTACAGTCAGATGGGGATCGCCCCGCTGCCTCCATCAAACCTGACCGCCCTTAAAAACCGTTTGTACGATGAATACAAAATGGAAGTACCCCTGACCGAATGGAAGGATAAACAATTCATCCGCATCTCGGTACAGGGGTACAATGTTCAGGAGGATATTGATGCCTTGCTGTATGCGCTGGAGGTGCTGTTACCTCAGGTGGCTGTGTAGCCTCGTTCTTGTGGAAGCTTGCCCGATGATAAATCGGGCTCCAAGGGTGCAACGGCGATGTTGTTTGCGCATATCACTGTAAGCGGTTGTGTGCCCCGAAAGGCGCGGGATTTCTGTATGCGCGTCCCGAAGTTCAACACCTGCTCAAGCCGTTGGTGGTTTCGTCGGGATATGAGAGTAAAACCCCCAGCGGTTCCACCTTGGTTGACCATCACGAGTGGATGGGAACACGAGATCTCTCGGCGTTTTTATCGGTGCCGGCCGCGATCAAATTTCAGGAGGAGCATCATTGGGCGCGCGTCCGCGCGGATTGTCATGGCCTGGCGTGCCGGGCGTTGAGCCTCATCGGGGGCCTCACGGGCCAGAGTTCCTATTATCCCGACGATCGCTGGTATGTGCAAATGTTTGCTGCACAGTTGCCCCCGACCGTTCACGTTTCGGCATTCAAGTCCGCGCTCGACGATGAATATCGAATCGAGGCGCCTGTGCATGAATGGAATGGAAAGAAACTGATACGAATTTCGATCCAAGGGCATAACACGGAAGGAGATATTAAGGCTTTGATGAGTGCCTTGAAGAGACTGCTCCCAGAGCGCGTATAATTTGACGGTAAGTTTTTCGTTTTGCATGCAATCAGGATGATGGTATGGATGTCTCTTTGGCATTGGGCGCAGGTGGAGCGAAGGGCAATTCGCACATTGGAGTTCTGCGCCAATTGGAAAAGCATGGCTTTCGCGTCGCCGCCATTGCCGGGACCAGTTTCGGCGGCGTGGTCGGCGCGGTGTACGCCGCCGGTTATTCCATTGATGAACTGGAAGAGATTTTTGCGCGCACCGATCAGCACCATTTATACGAACGCCGTCCTGAGGACAACGCCTCCTTGTACGGTCTGGCAGGCGTCGAGCAATGGTTGATTAATACGCTTGGAGATCGAACCTTCGCCGATCTTAAGATTCCATTTGCAGTGGTATCGGTGGACCTCAGCAGCGCGCACGAGGTGATTTTATCGGAGGGACGCGTGCGCGACGCCATTCTTTCCACGATTGCACTTCCCACGATCTTTTCGCCATTTCGCGCCGATGGGATGGAACTGGTGGACGGCGGCCTGTTCGACCCGGTGCCCGTTGCCCTGGCCCGTTCCCTGGCCCCGCGCTTACCGGTCGTAGCTGTGGTGTTGGCCAACCCGGTTGGTGAGCCCACGCGCGTCCCCTCCATTCACTTGCCTCTCCCCGAACCTCTTGTTCAGCAAATCACTCACCTGCGCATCACACAGGCGCTGGGGGTGTTCGTGCGCTCGCTGGATGTTTCCGATCGCCTACTAACCGATCTGCGCTTAAAGATCGACAAGCCTGATGTGATTATCCGTCCCGATGTCGCTGATATTGGATTACTGGACGTGGTGGATGTGCATGAAGTGGCCAAGCGCGGCGAAGTTGCGTTCGAGGCGGTTCTGCCTCAACTCAAACGCGTCAGCGCCTGGCCGAATCGGTTGAGTCGCCGATTGCTCGGAGATTAGATGTGAAGCGCGACATGCGTGCCTATGCAAAGCAGACCAATGTCCAGCTGGTCTTGGGTGCCTTCGCCCTGCTTTTTATTTTCGGGTTGGGATTGATCTGGATGATCTACGGCGTCGGCGCGGCATTCATTGGATTCCTATGTCTGCTGGGTGCGTTGGTTCCGATTGTCTTGATTTTGTTTTTCCTCGTCGGCATGGATTGGATCGTGAAGCATGCAAATTCCAAATAATACGGAGCTAATTTCGTTTCAGAACTGGACATTGCGCGTCCGCCGCGCGGCGCAACAACCGGCGCGCCTACTGCTTCTCCTGCACGGTTGGACCGGAGATGAAAATTCCATGTGGATTTTCACGCGGAACTTCTCTCTGGATTACTGGACGATTGCTCCGCGTGCACCTTATCCGACCGAGCCGAATGGCTATTCATGGCGCCTTCCGCACGCATCCCCAATGCCTCATCTCCTGGCGGCGAGCTGGCCCAGCCTCGAGGATTTCCGACCTGCTGCAGATTCATTGGTCGCGCTGATGGATGATTATGCTTCGCCCAATCAGCTTGATGTGCGGCAATTCGACGTGATTGGATTTAGTCAGGGCGCGGCATTGACGAATGCAATCGCTTTGCTCCATCCCGATCACGTTCGACGTGCGGGCGTGCTGTCAGGTTTTCTACCGGCAGGGACAGAATCGGTACTCGAAAATTGTGCACTAAACGGCAAGCCGTTCTTCGTCGCACATGGAACGCTGGATGACAAGGTTAGGATTGAATATGCGCGTCGATCGGTTGAGATGCTGGAACGTGCCGGCGCACGAGTCGTGTACTGTGAGGATGAAATTGGACATAAGCTCGGCGTGAATGGATTTCGCGCGCTGGAGGACTATTTTGCATGACCCTCTCCGCTGCTGAAACTGGGCGGGGAGTTGGAGAGGGCTGGACGCCGTGCCTCTTTGCGAGTATCCTTGCTCAATCTTTTTTGAAGGTGAATGAACATGAAATTTGAATCTCTATCGCGCCGCGATTTTCTGAAGCTGACAGGTCTCGGTGCCGGCGCCTTGCTGCTGAATCCATTTTTGGGCGAGCGTGAATTTCTCGTTTCGCCTCTCGCGCCATTTCCGTCAGCGAATCTATTGGGCAGAGTTGCCGTCCAACCCGATTTTTATCACACGCCCTTAATGCCGAGTCCGAACGCAAATGCCGCTCCAATTCGTAACATGAATCAAGATGATATCGTGATTTGGCTTCGGGAGGTGATCGGAACGACATACACCGGTGGCATCAGCCAGCAGTGGGTCCAGACGCCGGACGGATTCTTGTATTTGCCGCATGTCCAGCCTGTGAAGAATTTGCCGAACACTGTAATCAACGCAATACCCGCAGGCAAGCCTGGCTTCTGGGCGGAAGTGACTGTTCCTTATGTAGATTTGAAAATTCAAAATCGACCCATCGCCCCGGCGATAAAATACCTAATGGGTCTGAGCCAGCCAGTGAGATTGTATTATGGGCAAGTCGTATGGCTCGATCAAGTCGGGACCGATTCGTCCGGGAAAGTGGTTTATCGCTTCAATGAATCGCCAGGTCATGGTTATGGATACGGAGATGTGTTTCTCGCCGACGCGACGGCTTTTCGTCCGCTGACGGCGGACGACGTATCACCGATCAACCCCAATGTTGATCCAGCTACCAAGAAGATCGTTGTGGACGCCACCCCGCAGCATCAAACGCTTTCATGCTTCGAGGGCAAGAACGAGGTGTACTTCTGCCGGATTTCGACCGGCGACGATCAGGCGGATTTCTCAACGCCGGTCGGCGATCAGGCGGTAGCTCGAAAAATCTATTCGATTCACATGGCCGCGAATTTGGGTAAAGCCGCTGGCAGTAGCAACGGTTACGACACAATGGCAGTTCCGTGGCCGACCTTTTTCAACCTCACGGTGGGTGCAGCCATTCACGGTGTCTTCTGGCATAATTACTTCGGCCAACAGAAATCGCACGGCTGCATCAATGTTGCGCCAGAGGACGCCAAGTGGATCTTCCGCTGGACCTCACCGTTTGTTTCCCTGGATCAAAGTGAAATACAGATGCAATGGCCCAATGTGGGATCGAAGGTATCAGTGGCTGACCTGTATACTGCAAAGACTGGATAAACGTTTCCATGGATATTTCAGACGTCACGATCGGTTTGGCGTTTCTTGCTGGCCTTGCTTCTTTTCTTTCCCCGTGTGTATTTTCTCTGGTCCCTGCTTATATCGGCTATCTCAGTGGACGCGCGGCTGGCGGAGAAAACTCCGCCTCGAATCGCTGGATCACGTTCTCGCACGGGCTGGCATTCGTGCTGGGCTTCAGCCTCGTCTTCGTTGTAATGGGTGTGGCGGCTTCGGTGGCCGGCGGATTGCTGTTCGATCTTCGCACCTGGCTGGCGAAAATCGGCGGGGTGATCGTCATTATTTTCGGTTTGCATATGATCGGCGTTTTTCGCATCCCTTTTCTGGAATATGATGCCCGCATTCACGAACTGCCGGATCCAAAGCTGGGATATCTTTCATCCGCGCTCATGGGTGTCTTTTTCTCGGCAGGATGGTCGCCCTGTGTGGGCCCCGTGCTGGGAACGATCTTGACCTTTGCCATCAACGGCGGTTCGATTGCTCTGGGTGTGAAATTGCTTTCATCCTATTCGGCTGGGCTGGCGATTCCATTTCTCGCTGCGGCGTTGGGCATCGGCTGGGTGACGATGATGTTGCGGAAATACAACAAGGTGATGCGTTACGTGGAAATTGCGATGGGCGTGATCCTGGTGATCGTGGGCGCGATGCTTTTGACCGGCGTGTACGAATTGATCGCTCAGCGCGCTCAATTCTTCTATTTCAACTTCGGGATCTGATTGAGGCAGAATGCTGAACGTAACTCTTTATACGCGCGACGGTTGTGGATTGTGTGAGCAGGTCAAAAGAGATTTGAAAGATTTGGAAGGCAAGTTCCCGCACCATCTGGCTGAAGTGGACATCGATTCCGATCCGATGCTAAAGGAAAAATACAGCGATCAGATTCCGGTGGTGGAAATCGGCCCGTACAAACTCAAGGCACCGATCACGCCTCAAGTCCTGGAGATGACGCTCGGGGCGGCGAATGACCGTCGTGGTCAACTGGAAAAGATCGACAGCCAAAAGTATCAAGAACGCGTTCGCAAGGGGGGGACGGTCTCGGGAAGCGACCGCGCCTATTTTTGGGTTGCCCAGCATTATCTGGCGGTCGTCAATTTCCTTGTTTTTATTTATGTGGGCCTCCCGTTCCTGGCTCCCACATTGATGAAAATCGGAGCGGACCTGCCAGCGAAAATCATTTATACGATTTACAGCCCGCTCTGCCATCAGTTCGCATTCCGGTCCTTCTTTTTGTTCGGCGAGCAGCCTTATTATCCGCTGAAGGAAGCAGGGGTGGTTGGAGTCAAAACCCTCAGTGATGTGACTGGCTTTCAGGATTTGGCCGATCCATTCAGCATTTCGCGGCTGTATGCCCGCCAATTCATTGGCAATGCAACGCTTGGCTACAAAGTCGCGTTCTGTGAACGGGATGTCGCCATCTATGCTGCCATTGTTCTTTTCGGTTTGATTTATGGGTTGACCAGAAGGAAACTTCCATCTTTGCATTGGGCCTTGTGGTTTTTGATTGGCATTGTGCCGATTGCCATTGATGGTTTCTGGCAATTGCTCAGCCAGTTCAACTGGCCGTGGCTGGTGACGTACTTGCCATATTATGAAAGCACGCCATTCATGCGCGTTTTGACCGGCGGCCTGTTCGGCTTTATGACGGCCTGGTTTGCTTTTCCCGCGGTGGAAGAGTCAATGAAGGATACGCGCGAAGTTCTGATTAAGAAATTCGCGGTGGCGAAAAGTGCGTGATGGGCCATTGCGACTGACGTAAGAATCCAGGACAATCATGCCTTTTCTGAAGAACAACGGGATTCGTTATTACACCTTCGATATTTTTCCACATGAGGTGACTCAGGCGGTCTTCACGCGGCAGGGAGGCGTCAGCCCGGAGCCGTGGGCTTCGCTTAACGTCGGCGGGACGGTGGGCGATGAAGCGACCCGCGTGCGCGAGAATCGCTATCGTTCATTTGGCGCGCTGGGTCGCAGAATCGATTCGCTTTACGATGTGTGGCAGGTACATTCCGCCGACGCCGTCTGTGCCGAGGCACCGCGGGATCCGAACGCGGAATTAATTCAGGCTGACATTATTTTTACCGATAAGCCAACCGTCACGATTTACATGCGCTTCGCCGACTGCGTTCCAATTTTGTTTTTTGATCCGAAGCAGGGCGTGGTCGGACTGGCTCATGCCGGCTGGCTTGGAACGGTGCGCGGCACAACGTCTGCTGCGGTTAGAAAAATGTGTGAACATTACGGTTCGAAGCCGGAAAATATCCTAGCGGCAATCGGACCTTCCATCGGTGTGGATCATTACGAGGTTGGACACGATGTGATTGCAAAGGTTCAAGAATCGTTTAATTCGGATGCGGAACGCTTGCTTCAAGCTCGCGATGGCAAAACCTATTTTGATTTGTGGAAAGCCAATGAACTTCAGCTCAGAAAGGCCGGCGTGGACAAGATCGAAATCGCGGGTCTGTGCACTGCCTGTCGCCTCGACCACTGGTTCTCGCACCGCGCCGAAAAAGGCAGGACGGGAAGGTTTGGGGCGTTGATTGCGTTAAAAGGGCGTTGACTTACAGCCTGGAAAGCGCCTGATCTAGATCGCTGATCAAATCAGCAGGGTGTTCCAATCCGACCGATAAGCGGATCAGCCCATCCTCTATGCCGGCCGCGTCGCGCTCTTCCTGAGTCATGTGTTCATGAGTGATGGTGCGCGGGTGCATGCAGATGGTGCGGCTTGTCCCGAATGTCACGGCATGAATGATGAGCTTGAGGCTGTCGATCACAGTTCGCACTCCGCCGATGCCGCCACCCACCACAAAGGAAAGCATCCCACCGCCCGCTTTCATTTGACGACGCGACAACTCATACTGTGGATGGGATTTCAGGCCGGGATAATTGACTTGCTTGACTTTTGGATGACTGATAAGGAATTCAGCCACCGTTTGTGAATTGGAGGAATGCTTTTCCATTCGCAGGGGCAGGGTTTCCAAATATTGTAGCGTCAGCCATGAGTCAAAGGGCTGCATAATCGTGCCAACGAACTCGGTGGTGTTCCAGCGAATATCCTCGGTTAAATCTTCCGGCCCGACAATCGCACCGCCCAGCACCGTGGCATTTCCTGCTAGGAACTTGGTGATGCTGAGCAGGATGATATCGGCACCCAGCGCTATTGGGCGTTGTAGAGCCGCTGTGGCCGTCGTGTTATCCACCAGCAAGGGGACCGTATGCGCATGTGCCACATCTGCAACGGCCCGAATATCTGTGACAAATAGAGTCGGGTTGGATGGCGTCTCAACCCAAACGAGTTTTGTCTTCCCGTCAATTTCCTGGTCCCAGGATTTGGGATTCGAAGGATCTTTAACAAAGTGGAACTGGATGCCACACCGTTCGGGAAAAATAGAGACCGCTTGTTTATAGCCCTCACCAAATGTGTTGAGGGATGTGACGATGTTGTCACCGGGGCGCGCGATGGTAAATATCAGGTTGAACAATGCTTGTGAGCCGGAACCAGCTGTCAGCGCGGCCTGACCACCTTCCAATACTGCGAGCCGGTGTTCGAGTAAATCCGCGGTGGGCGTCTTGGTGCGTCCATACACGGGAAATGGAATTTGATCGAACTGTTTGTATGGATACGTCATCGAGGGCACAATCGGCGGCACGAAAGCGCGGAAGCGTTCCATATCATCGCTGGGACGGAATCCGGCGTGCAAGGCTTGGGTGTCAAAGCCAAGGTCCTCGCCTGAGTGCGCAGGCTGTTTAAGGGCCGGGTCGAAGTGCCAGGGGTCGCGCAGAAAGAAAGGTTTCTTTTCATTCACAGTGAAAGTGCCTCCGAAATAATTTGGTCAAGCATAACCCTGCTGTGGTTTTAAGTACATAGGAGCAAATAGAGATCTTTTGGTGAGGCGAAGGTCTTCGATGAACAGCGGTACCATCGGATTGCTTTGCCGGACG
>DATJAH010000012.1:0-6166 GCA_035516425.1 Anaerolineales bacterium | reverse complement strand
GCACCTTTTGCCACCGAACAGGAAAGCGGAGCCGGGAAACTCCAGCTCCGCTTTATCGCTTGCGTCTTGCCCTTGCCTTACTTTGGTTCACTCATCCGCCACCCTTCTTCTCGCATTTATGAGATTCGGGGTGCGTCATGTTGCCCACTCCACTAAGCCCAAGAATCGCCGCCGCCAAAGTGGGATTTTGATTCCTAGGTGTACATCCTAAATTTGTCTCGATTTACATTTTCCGAGCCGGGCTCGGAAGTATCGGTCTTGTCGAACTGGTCCGCCTTAGCGTCGAGTTCACCAGAAGTTGCCGGACTCAGGGGCGGGTCGGCGGGTGCCTCTGCATCGGATGGATGGACTGAACCGTCGGCCATCATGGGATCGACGATCCCGCCGCGTACGCCGACCATGAATGTTTTTTGCACTGCCGGGAGCAGCCGTCCGATCAGGACACTGACAATCAAACCGATCAAAATGGCGAACAGCGTAGCCCAAAAACCAAAAACGTGCCCGTAGAGGGGATTGGACCGGGTGCCGCAGGGTCGGAATTGCTCTGGCCCGTACTGCCGGTTGGATTCCCGTTATTGGGAATGAAACCCGCGCTCGTGCGCATCAGCGCCAACTGTCCCGCGCTCGGTGTAGGGGTCACCGCAGGTGTATCTGTGGGCTGAGGCGCGGACGTAGTCATGATTGTCGCGGAGACATTCGTTCGTGAGGGTTTGGGGCACGGAATTGGCTTTTTGGTTTTAGGGTCGATGCAGGTTTTGGCTGAGACGGAGTTTATTGAGATACCGGCCATGGCAAGCGCAAGCAGGACTGCTGATAACGATACGAGAAAAAGCACGTGGATTTTCATGTTGCCTCCTTTGACAATGCAACAATAAGACGCTATTTCCAACAGTATAGTGAAATTACACCAAATTCCAAGTGGGATATTAGGGGCATAAAAATACCCCTCTCAAACTAGAGAGGGGTATCCGCATACAATCTTCTACCTTAGAACAATCCTATCACCTTGCCGGTCTTCAAATCCAGATCAACATCATAGAACACTGGACGAGTTGGAAGTCCGGGCATGGTGCTCATCTTTCCAAGCAGTGGATAGATGAATCCCGCGCCGACAGATGCACGCACCTCACGCACGCTGAGACGGAAGTTGGTCGGTGCGCCCTTGACCGCGGCCTCGGCAGTGAAGGACAAGTGAGTCTTCGCCATGCAGATCGGAAGTTTATCGAAGCCGAGACGCGTGTAACGCGCAATTTGTTCTTCCGCTTCGGGGCTGTAATCCACGCCATCCGCGCGATAGATCTCTTTGGCGATCGTTTCGATCTTTTCCTTGATGGTTCTATCAAGCGCGTACAAGAACTGGAATTTGCTGGGTTTCTCCGTGGCTTTGATGACTGCCTCAGCCAGTTGGATCGCGCCTTTGCCGCCATCTGCCCAGTGTGTTGAAACGACCGCGTCCATCGCGCCGAATTCCAATGCGGACTTGCGGATCAATTCCACTTCGGCGGCCGTATCGGTTACGAATGAGTTAACTGCCACCACAACGTTCACGCCATATTTCATTGCATTTTGAATATGACGCTCAAGGTTCGGCAAGCCCTTGCGAAGCAGATCAAGATTCTCATCGGTGTATTCAGCGGCTAATGGTTTGCCAGCAACCACTTTCGGTCCGCCGCCATGCATCTTCAAGGCGCGCACGGTCGCAACCAACACGACCACTTGCGGGATCAAACCTGAATAACGGCATTTGATGTCGAAGAATTTTTCCATGCCAATGTCCGCGCCGAAGCCGGATTCAGTGACCACATAATCGGCGAGTTTGAGGGCAATCTTGTCGGCGAGGATCGAGCTATTTCCGTGTGCGATATTGGCAAACGGTCCCGCGTGAACGAATGCGGGAGTACCTTCGAGGGTTTGCATCAAGTTCGGTTTGATCGCGTCTTTCATCAACACGGTCACAGCGCCTGCGACACCGAGGTCCTCGGCTGTGACGGCTTGGCCGCGTTTGTTGGTTGCGACGACCATCTTGCCAAAGCGGTCGCGCATATCTTCGATGCCAGTTGTCAGCGCAAGGATCGCCATGATTTCGCTCGCGACCGTGATGTCATAACCGGAGCGATGTTCAAAGCCTTTTTCTTCGGGGCCCAATCCAACTTCGATCTCGCGCAACATGCGGTCGTTGGTGTCAATGACGCGTTTCCAGGTGATGGTTGCCGGATCAATATCCAGCCGCGCGAAGCGGGTGCGTTCTTCGGGCGTTAGATCGGCGGGATTAGTTTTATCGATTCCAAGTTTCTTCAAACGCCGAAGCATCGTGGGGGAGAATCTGCGATTGCCTTTTTTATCAGGCGGGCAGAGCGCATCGAAGAGTTTTGTATCATCCTGCATGGACTCATGCATCACGCGCGCATCCAGCGCGGCAGCGACCAAGTTGTGAGCGGCGGTGATGGCGTGAATATCGCCGGTCAAGTGCAAATTGAAATCTTCCATTGGAACGATCTGGCTGTATCCGCCGCCTGCCGCGCCGCCTTTGATTCCAAACGTCGGTCCTTGTGATGGCTGGCGAATACAAGTCATAACTTTCTTGCCGAGATGTGAACCGAGCGCCTGGCACAAACCGACTGTAGTGGTGGATTTGCCTTCACCAAGCGGTGTGGGCGTGATGGCGGTCACATCAACATATTTGCCGTTGGGACGCTTTGCAAGACGATCCAAAATCTCCAGCTTGACTTTGGCTTTGTATGGACCAAAAAGTTCAAGTTCGTTTGAGCGAATACCAAGCTCTTCCGCTATTTGCGTGATCGGCTTCAATTTGGCTTCCTGTGCGATCTCGATGTCCGAAGGAACGGGTCGGCGTAATTTAAGTTTCGTCGGTACAAACGCAGCCTTGCGCACCACCTCCTTTTTTGTGACGGCTTTCTTGACGGTGGCTTTCTTGACAGACTTTTTTGCTTTTGCTTTCGTTGGCATATTTGCTCCTTTGTGAATTTCTGCCTTATTATCGAAAATTTCCTTGATTTTGGCAATAGTAGTCCGTCATGGATTTTGGATTACTAATCGCCCTCAATTAGTGTTCCGAGCACCTCACCGGTCAGCACCCTTCTGACGTTGCCCAGCTCTTCGCCGGAAAAAATTTGTACATTCAAATCTGGAACTCGCTCCACAAGCGACAGCATCTCTTCGACCTTGGATTTCATTCCGCCAGTGACGTCCACACCGTGCGAGGCTCCCACCTTGTTCGCCAGTTCTTTATAGGACGATGGCGTCACTTTCTCAACCCGTTGCCGGCGTGCCGGAAAATCTGCCCAGACCGCGGCTTCAAGCCCAGCCAGCAAGATGCGTTTCGGCTGGAGGTGACGCGCCAGATAGAACATCAGCGCTTCGGTGGAGAGCACGGCTCCGCCCCTGAGGGAGTCGAAGGCCACGTCACCGTAGATGACGGGCACGATGCCCATCTGCAGCGCCGACTCAAGCGGTGATAATTCCCAATGTTCGATCACACCATTCTTCGAAACAATGGAAGCCGATGGCTGGATTGACATGGCAGCAAGGCCCGCCTCGTGCAGGACTTCGAGAACGTACCGATTGAGTTGTGAAGCGCGGTACCAGACCTCGGCGAACCCACGCCTTTCCTTCTCTGCCCATTTTTCCTGAAATTGAGGAGAGAGCAGATGGGGGGCATGTTCTTTCACGGCATAATGTCCGAAGGAGCCGGAACCGTGTCCCAGAACGAGATGAACGTTCAGGGTCGAAGATAGTGCCGAATGAATCTCTTTTGCGAGAGCAGTCAGTTTTTCGGGTCGAACGGTATAGGGCTGAGTCTTGTCGGTGATGAGAGAGCCGCCGAGTTTGAGAAAGACCAGTTCAGCCATGGTTCTGTTTTACCACAAAATCCTAACTTCAAACCGGTAACCTCCAACAGGAAGTATAATGCCGCGTATGGATATTCAGTCCGGCTTCATCGCGATCGCGGCGATCCTGGTGGTCATGGCGTTGATCAGCATCTGGAGTGGAATTCACGATATCCAGAGTGCGCGTCGGATGACGTTCTTCCGGTTGCGCCGTCAACGCATCGCGGGCGGATGGCGATTGCTCGCCTTGGCTGTGATCCTGGTCCTCCTTGCCCTTGCTTTGCCTGTGTTTGGTGAACCAATTGCCTACCAATATTTCCCGCCTTCGCCGACCATTACCCTGACTCCTTCTATCACGCTGATACCCACCGTTACGCTCACGCCGAGCATCACCTCGACGCCCTCGATTACGGTCACGCCGGCACAGACTGCGACGTTCACGCCGACAACCACACCGGCCTTGCCGGTGAGCTTTTTGGCCATGTTCCAAAGTTCAGTCACTCCGGACCCCAAGGCAGTCTTTTCTCCTTTGGTATTCTGCGATCAAATCAACAACTATACGTGTGTAAATCCAGAAACCGTTTTCCAGAACCCTTTCAACAGCATTTATGCGACTTATACGTATGCCAACATGTTGCCTGGTGTCCAGTGGACGGCGCTTTGGTTCAGAGATGGCCAACTAGTGTGCTTTGAAACCCACCCGTTTCATGGCGGGACCGGCGGTTATGACGATGCGTCTTGTGATAACAATCAAGTGATCGGAGGATGGCAGCCTGGCAACTATGAAATCGAGTTGTTTGTGGGCGAGGAATGGAAAGTGGTGGGCCGTTTTATCGTGCGAGGGAATCCGCTGCCGTCTGCGACTGCCACGGTCACTACGACCCCAACAAGGACTCCTCGTCCGACGGGAACACCCTGATCATGCCGGAAAAATCATTTCAGGATTATTACCCGGATTCCCTGGCGCATTGCTATGGATGCGGCCGTCTTAACGAATACGGGCATCAAATCAAAAGCTATTGGGATGGCGACGAATCGGTCTGTCATTTCCTGCCGAAGCCATATCACATTGCCATTCCCGGTTATGTCTATGGCGGATTGCTGGCCTCGCTGATTGATTGCCATGGCACGGGCACGGCCTCGGCCGCCGCGTACCGCGCGGAGAACCGCGCCATGGATACCGAACCCGCCTTTCGTTTCCTGACCGCCTCCCTGCACGTGGATTATCTCAAGCCCACACCGTTGGGCATCGAGTTGGAACTCCGCGCGAAGGTAAACGAAATCAAGGGGCGAAAAGTGATTATCCAGGAATGGATCCGTGCCAACGGCGTGACCACCGCGCGAGGGGAGGTGGTCGCCGTCCAAGTTCCAGATCAATTAGTCCAGGAATTGTTGGAGGCTCAAAAATGAAGCCGGCGTCAGGCTTATTTACCAGCTGATTGTTTGCTGAAATGGCCTTTCATGGGAATGAAGGAATAAGCATCTCCTAACGGAATTCAATCTCGATGTGCTCAGGCGAAATGTAAATACGGCCCACCCAAGCACGCAGTCTCGCATTGACTTCTTGCTCAGGCGCCGAGAGGACGAAATCAGGTACGGATTCGATGGCCGCCACCAATCCAGCAAGAAGGGTGGCCTGTTCCCGCCGGCGGGATATCGCCGCATCGGAGTCCGATAATTTATTTTCAAGTTCAGCCAAGCGCGCGTCCAGACCAACCGCGCGCTTGGTGTATTCAGGCAGCCCAAGTACACCGCTGAGATAAGCATCCGTGAGGCGATCACGTTGGGCATGAATGTCCGCAAGGGCGTTGGAAAGAAGCGGCTTTTTATCTTCCAAAACTGGAAGCTGAAAATCGTCCACGTGCCGCAGGGCATCGACCAGTTCAGCGATGACCCGCGGGAGAAGATCGGAGTCGTACAAGTTGACATGCTGGCGGTCCGCCGAACAGTGCCACATGCGATTTTCGTCATCGGGACCGGCGTAATGGCTGCCAGACCAGTATCCCACATGGACACGGGCATGGCACACACCGCAATAGAGCAGGTTGGAAAGGCGATGGGTACGCTGACCCGAATAAGACTTGCCACGAGCTTTGAATTCGTTGTCGATGCGAACCTGGGTGTGTTTATCCCAAAGGGGCTGATGGGCGCCTTTGGCGATCAATCTGTTCGAAGGCGCCGTGCGTTCAATCTTGACGCGGCCAGTGCGCGGATCCAGAACGCGGCGTTCCGCACCAAAGACAATCTCACCACAATAAAAACGGTTGGTGAGAATTTGGCGCACCATCGGATCAATCCACCGGCGCAACCCGGCAGGA
>DATJAH010000011.1:0-24410 GCA_035516425.1 Anaerolineales bacterium | reverse complement strand
ACTATTTCACCTATGTTATCAATGTATCTGACTACAACTCTAATCTGAAGATATTTATTAAACCTCATATAATAAAGATCACAATCAGGGTATTTCTTAGAATCAAAGATACAGTCTTCCGCAGGTTTCTCTATTGCATTTTTAAAATGCTCCTCTGTTACTCCTGCTGGTTCCAAATCAGCGTGCTTTTCTTTGATCCAATCCCAACGTTCGTCCCAAAACTCAACGGGCAATCCACGCGGATCAGTAGCTAAAACATGTTTGTTTCCCATTTACGGCAGTTACCCGCCTTTTCGCTTTGTCTTAGGTTCTCATAAAATTATTATACACTCTTTTGTCGGGGGTAGTTGACTCCTTATCTTGCATTATTATTACTTCAATTTGATTCCTAGAACGTCCGTTTTTCGTTGCAAAAACTATCATCCTATCAGTTATTTTCAAATTGACCCACTACCGAAAATAGGCCTCTCTGGTAATCTTTGAGCTTGTGACACACTAAAGATACAGCGGAGGCTCGAGATGGAGTTTAGCACAGCAGTGGCAAGAAAGAGAGCGGAGATCATGAACGAAGAACTGCCAGCAAAATTGAGTGCAGGTGCGCAGGTAGCCGAGATCGACTGGGCCGAGGTCAAGAACTGGAAAACGGATGATGCCAAAAAGCAAACACCTAGAAAGCAATCTGCCCGCGCAGAAATCATCCAAGCCTTGCGTTCCGAAGGTGCCAAATCCCAATACGGTTTCGATAACCTGGTGAGTAACGAAGATGCCGACAAGTTCACTCGCGATGGGGCCGGCGATCAACTCGATGCGCTAGCACGTGCTGTCCGAGCCCATACTTAACGAGATCGCGGTCACGCTTTCCGGAAAGATATGATCCGCCCGGAGGATCCGTCCCGGATTCATAATTAGCTGGCGTAAAAAATTAGACGACGTTCGATCTGAGGCAGTCGCCTTCGATCCAGGGCGGGATTGAACATAAATCGATTCGGCGGATACCGATATAAAAGGACTACGGTCCCTGGCCGATGAAATCAGCGGCCGTTATGTCGCTCGAGCTTACTTCCACATATTGCCACACCGGGTCAAAGGTATATCCGGTCTTTGAAGGTGTCAAGGTGAATCCACCCACTGGAACATCGGAAATGGTGTAGTCACCGCTGGCATCGGTAGTGGCCTGTAATCCAAAATCATCCGCCACAACCACATCTGAAATGCCGGTCCCGTTTTGATCCACCACTCGCCCGGAGATCGAGAACACCTTGAGACCTGAGTAATTAATGCCACCGATATCCTCACCGTGAACATTGATGGGCGCGGGCTGCGGGTAGAATTCATAGCCGGGTTCTGATGGCGTCAGCGTATACGACCCATCTGGTAAATTGGTGAACGAGTAGAACCCCTGATTGTCGGTGGTGGTTTGCTGACCATTGCCGTCATCTACAACCACGCCCGCAAGTCCATTATCATAAAGATCGGTGACGCGTCCGCTCAGGGATGAGACGGCGGCATAGCCTGTGGTAGTCTTGAAATCCTGACCGGTTGAGGAGGGCGGCACTACAACGGCTCGAACGGTGGGCGAAAAGGTGAAGCCGCCGCCGGAGGGTGTCAGGTAATAGGTTCCGCCGGGTAAGCCTTGCAGGGAATAGTACCCATCTTGATCCGTAAATGCCATGCGACCGTTCCCTGCGTCGATCGATATGCCCGGCACCGGATTATTATTCCCATCTGTGATGCGTCCTGTGATCGAGAAACTCAGATCGGTTCCGCGGTCAAGTAGATAGACGCCTCGATCCGGGTTCTCGGAATTTGTCACAGAAGCGGAGAACACGATATATCTTCCGTCGGCAGATATGTTGTTGTCAACCACATCGGGAGCACCCGCAAAATTAACGAGCAAGTTCACCGCCTGGAGCAGCGTTTTCCCCGGCTCATCGAAAACACCATTTTGATCGATATCCCTGTCATAAAGAATGGTACGCCAGCCGTCTGAAACATCCGTGCTGTCGGAGTGGCCACAAGTATGAGCCGGGATATAGGAGTTTGCCACAAAAATTATGAATCGACCGTCCGGTGTGATATGTGGGCTGTACGGATCCAGATATTCCATGCATCCATTGATCATGACCTTCCTGGTAATCGGCGTCGTGATGCCGGTTTGACGATCGCGCAGGTACACGTTCCGATAATATCCATTATCAATATTGCCGATATCGTAGGAGACGAACGTGACATACCTGCCATCTGCAGATATGCCGCCTGAAGAAGCATTCTCATTGCTTTGAGATCCGTCTGTTCCAATGGACACCCGTTGGATTAGTGTATTGCCCGGCTGATCAAATACACCGCTGTTGTCTACATCCCGATCATAAACATACACATCACTCTCATTATTGGTATCATTCGGATCGAAGTGATCCGTGCCATCATAGGACAAAAAAGTAATGAAACGACCCGTCGCGGAAATCTCAGCCCCACTGCCAGATCCAAGGGGCAAGCAAGTTGTAGTCTGGGTGGCAATTTCATAAATGAATAAACTACCGCATGAGCCTGGATATATGGTTTCGCCAAAAGAAGAAGCAAAGGGGCTCGAGGTAAACACCACATATCTTCCATCTGCCGAAACGCGCGGCCAGCCTGCGGAGCGATAGGCATCATTATATAAACTTGTATCTGCCATGGTGGAGATACGCCGAATGCTTGTTTCTCCAGGCTCGTCAAAAATGCCATTGCCGTCAGGGTCCCGGTCCATGATATAAACGTCCGGATTGCCATTTGTGTCGTCCGGGGTCAGGCTATCCCAGGTATAGAAGACCACATACCGGCCATCTCCGGAAATATCCGCCTGCAAACCAACACCGGGAATGCTCTGCCCGGTATAAAGATCGATGATGGTTCCTTCCATATCCAAATTGGCTGGGATGACCACAAAACGGCCATTGGCAGAAAACCGAGGCATGATGTCGTCAGGAGGATTGATCGTGCTATATACTTTTATCGTCGACGGCTTTCCGATCGGTTCAATCATGAAGTACTGCGCCAAGGCATCATCACTGAGAACAAAATTCCTGCTCACGGGGATCGATGTATATCCTGATTTCGTCAGATCCAGAGAATAGGCGCCGGGCAAAGCGTTCGTGATCGCGTAATTTCCGTTCTGATCGGTTTGCACCGAATGCCCCTGATTATCCTTTACCGTCACGCCAGACACACCAGGGCTGGTGAAGGCTTTCATTCCACCCGCCTGATCATGAATGGCAGTACTTGAAGATACCGGTCCTGCGCTCATTAGATGGGCGCGGGGATCCAGGACAACTTTTCCTGAAACCGTCTCCAGCTTCGAGGCGATGAAGCTCTTTCCCGATACATTCGCCGCGGTAATGGAAACTGAAAGCGAGCTTGGGCTGAAAACATATCCCGCCACAGAGGGAACAAGGTTATATTTCCCGGGCACAATGCCGCGGATCGTGAAATTCCCATTTTGATCGGTCGTGCCTGAAAGGGTCTTTCCCTGGATGCTGACGATCACGCCCCCCAGGCCGGCGTTGCCCACTTTGTTGGTGATCTTGCCCATGATCTGACCGGGGCTGCGGAACCAGGCGGCTGCCGACCAATCCGAGAATTGGCCGGCGCTGTTGGCAGAGCGGACATGCCAGTAATACTGGACAAGATTTCCCAAAGTGGAGGCCGGTAACATGTAGCGCGCCGCGCTCGTATTGGCATCGAGAATTAAGTTGGAAAATAATGGATCCGTTGCGATCTGGACCTGATAATAGGAGGGACTGTTCGTGGACACAAACCAGGCCAAGGTGGGCGCATAGGAACTGATGTTGAGGTTCAGCGGCGAGGAAAGCAGAGGCACCGAGGGTGGATTTCCAGTTACGAAAGATTCTTTAGACCAGGCGGAAGGTCCGTTGGTCCCCAGGGCCTGCACCCGCCAAAACAACGGAGTATTGGCGGGCAAATCCTTGCTTGGCGTGAAGTTCGAGGCGGTCGGACTGCCCGTGACCAAAGTCGGAGTGAAGGAACTGCTGGCCGATATTTGGATCGTATATTTCGAGGCTCCCCCTACATCGCCCCAATCGAAAAGAGGTCGCAAGGTTGAGACCGTGACATCGTGGATCGGTGTGATCAGGGTGGGCGGGCTCATGACGGTCCGGAAGGACCACGTCAGCGACCAACCGCTTAGGTCACCGGCCGTGTTATAGGCCCGCACATGCCAGAAATACGTCGTGTTGGGGCTGAGCGCTACACTGGCGGCATAGGAAGGTCCGCCTGGAACTGCATCAAAAAGCGGCGAGGAAAATACCGCATCCGAGGCGAGTTGAATTTCGTAATGACTGAAGGACGTGCCGCTGGGCGTGGTGCTCGGTTTCCACGAGAAGTTCACATGATCGTATGAACTGACCAGGGAATTGTTCGAAGGAAGCAGCAGGAGCGGAACCGAGGGAGGATTGCCGGTCTTGAAATCCCAGGCGGCGGAATACGGTCCCCAGCCATAAGTGTTCTTGGCTCTGACGCGCCAATAATAAGTGGCAGCCCCGACCAGATCGCTCCCATAGGTATAGGTGGTCGACGAAAGCGTGACGTTAATGGCAAGGCTTTTAAAGCTTGAAGCCGCGGAGGCCTGGAGATTGTAGCCGGTGGCACCGGGCAGGCCGGCCCACAGGAAGGTGGGGCGTTTGGTGTTGAGGACGGCGTGGTCGGCCGGCGAAATTAGGCTTGAAACACCAGGGATACCTGGTGTGCTGGTGAAGGTGGGAGTGGCCGTGAAGGTCGGTGTTGGGGTGGAGGTCGCCGTAAAGGTTGGTGTATCTGTTGATGTCGAGGTGAATGTCGGCGTATCGGATGCGGTGGCTGTATCGGTCGGGGTAAAGGTCGGGGTATCCGACGCGGTCGCGGTATCCGTTGGCGTGTCGGATAGGGTTGGGGTAAAAGTCGGAGTATCGGTCGGCGTATCGCCGGGTGTGGAGGTCTCTGATGGCGTGTTCGTTGAGGTTTCCCCTGCCATCGCAAGCTCGAACGAGCCGATATCGCATTGTGTACCCTGAGGGCGGGATATCCCGCGCTGGTCGGTTGCCGGACAGGAAGCATCATCCCCCGCATCGATCGCGGAGCTGCCAGCCAGCAGCGCCATGGTTTGGGTGGGACCTCCATTGTCAGTGAGAGGTCCGAGATCGGGATCTCCGCTCAACGAAGCCGAACACGAGCCGTCCTCCACCAGATTATCGAGGTTGCTGGTGAGCGTACCGCCAAAGGCAGCGCAATCATGGCCGTTCTGGGAGTAGATCGAGTTTGCAATAATGGTGTTGGTGTATCGAAACGATGACCCTGCATCCGTCGCGATACCGGCGCCATCCCCGGCCGAATTTCCCGAAAAGGTGTCATTCAAAAAAGTGCCGCTGCCGGCAAGAAAAACGCCGCCGCCCAGACTTAGGGCTTGAGTGGCTGAATTGCCTGAAAATGTACTGTTTGTGACCGCCAGCGTGTTTACGTTGAATATCCCACCGCCGTAAACCACAGCAGAATTGTTCGATAGCGTACTGTTCAAAACGGTCAAGGTGCCCGTGCTGGAATTAAGAATGCCGCCGCCGAAATAGCTGGAGGAGTTGCCGCTGATCGTACTATGGTTTATGGTTAAAGTGCCGTCATTATAAATACCGGCGCCGGAATTTGGAAAGGCGGCGATGCTTGGATTCGACGCCCCCTTGCTAATGTCAAGATCATTCAAGAGGACCGTAACATCCGGGTGGACATAAAATACGCGCACCGAGTTATTTCCGCTGACGGCGATATGCGGAGTTAAGTTTGAGCCGTCGATGGTAAGGTTTTGGCTGAGCTCTAATTCTGTGGCGAGTACAATCGTCCCGCCGGCCAACGACGGATCGAAAGTAATGACATCCCCGGAGCTGCTGTCGGCAATGGCCTGGCGCAGGGAGCCCGGCCCGCTGTCGTTGTTATTGGTGACGGTCCAGGTATCGGCATGGACCGTTTGAATGGCATGAAGACCCAGGGTTAACGCCACCATCGAAAGAACGATCGCAAATTGGTATATCCGTGACTTGACGGACGATATGATCATGATTCCTCCACAGTATCGGCTCCGAGATGAACCCTCAAGGTGGTCTCGTTGTTCCATCGCCGAAATCATTATAACCGTTGTGGCCGGTCAAGATGGTTGGTGTTATCTAAAGTGTAATTTCGTCTTTGTATCCTGAAAAACCGGAACGTGTCCCGAAGTTGGTCGGGCAGTCCAAGGCGTACCTTGGGATAGACTTTGGTGAGATGGGACAGGAACTGGCATGCAGCGGGTGGATTTCTCTGAAGACGCTTTGATCGAACCACCCTCCGGCGCCTTGGTGAAAGAACCCGGTTAGACGACCGCCCATTGCTTTGAGGGGATTTCCGGCAAAGGGAGCCACACTGTGGAGAGACAGCTCGACGAGCGAAGCTCGGACGCTCCGGCTGGCAAAAGCGAGCAAGGCCGGACCGGCCAGGGTCGCGGGCCGCTCCGCCGGCGCAAAGCCCTTCTCGGCCCGGGCACGCCGGACCACCTGCCATTGCAGGCCCGGTTCTGCCGCGCGTGGAGCGCTTCGTTGCCGGCGCAGCCCGGATCGCGCGTCTGGCTTTATAGCGGCAGTTCGGTCGGGGGCCCAGGCAGCAGATATGTCTCCCCGCTCATGGATGCGTTCTGCGCATGGCCGCGACGGATGCGGATCATTTTTATTTCGCCGGCGCGCGCTCTTGGATCGGCAGGCTCATTTCCGTCAAGGGCCAGAGGTGATTTCCGTCATTGCCCATGTCGGCGAGGATTCGCTGCGCGGCTGCTCGAACGCCGGGCGCAGTATGCCACTCGACGTGGGTGGCGACCAAATTGGAGAATTGCTCCGTGCTGACCCATGAGGCGGTGAGGCTGACTTGCAACGCCGTCTTGGCGAGATGCAGGTCCTTCGCCACGTCGCAGTACGAATAGACCGTTATGGCCAGACGATCCAAAGACCATATTGGGTGGCTTTGAACGCCGGCCAGGACCCTGAAACGCACGATGGGAGACTTCGTCAAACCGATGGTCATTACACCGGCTTGAATGCTGTCAAACATCAGAACACCGTCAAAGCGGGCGATCGCATAGGGCGAATATTGTGCAATGTTCATGTGACTCCTTTGGCTGCTCCTGTGATGCGAAAAGGATCTTGCGTTCCCGGGCGCTCACGATCCGCCTCGGTAACGCACGCGTCGTCTCATGGGAATGGGCTGAGCGTTGCGCGTTGGCGCGGTTGCCTTCTCGCCCAGCAGGATAGGTAGAAGAGAGCGATAGCGCGGCACAACCTCCCATCCGCGATCTGCCGGATCAACCATCAGCCTCTGGAACAGCCACGCCTGAGGGTGATCGAAATCGGCCCCACTTAACATTCCCGCCAGGACGCGCGGAGGCAAGGCCGCCAGGCTGTCGAAGTTCTCGCTCGGTCCCTGGCCGGGATATTCAACCACCCGGCTCAATGCGAAGGCATATGGATCCTCCAGCCTGCCCGACTTTGGATCGGTGCTCGTGGCATATAGCATCCAGGAGACCAGGGCGCCGCCAGTCGCGCCGACCTCGCGCAGACGCGTTTTCATTTTCCGGCTGGTCTGATTATGTCTGAAGAACCACTCCAGATCCCAGGCCGGAGGCAGAGCCGATCGATCCACCGCCGCCGAGTTCGTTTGGCTCTCGTCGCTTAAGGTGGCGGTGGAATCGTGATTCAACGGGTTGGTGATCGGGAGCTTTAAAGAGTTCTCTTTAAGAGTTAAAGAGTTTAAAGATACTCGGACAGTCGCGTCAATATCTTCTGCCAGGCGCGTCACTGCGTTACTGACAGGCGCGTCATTGGAAGGTGACATCCGCGTCAACCCGATACGGACAGACGCGTCAATCGGCCGCGCGGTCAGGGAGGCCTCCAGGAGCTCACCCGGGATCTCCTGAAGGAGCACGTCAAAGGAACGCGGCGAAGTCTCAAAGCCCAGGCCTTTGTCGCCTTCCAGCTCACGCAGATAGACTTGCGTGATCGGATATTTATATTTTCCACCGTCGCGCTGGCGCGCCGGGTGTTTCTCATTCAGCCAATCCCAGATCGTCCGGCCCCGGCGAGCGCCCGTCATTCCAAGCCACTTGGCGATCTCATCATACCCGCCTGCCACCGTCGCCCGGTCGCGCACCTCACCCTTTTCAGGATCGACATAGCACAGGTCCCGCAGAAGTGTGAGCATCCAGCCCGGGCCGGAACCGAGATGGGCCAGGATATGCTCAAGGAAAAATATGGTGATGACGATGAGATCGTTTTGAGGCATGAGATGTGTTTGGATCGCCGAGGCGAGGCTGTCCAGGAGTTCGTTCGAAAGTGGTTCGCTCTTTAACCATACTTCCCGTCCGCCGAATAATTGGTGAACGAGTCTCCGAACCGTCAAAGGTTCACCAGCTTCGGCAGCCTCAGGTGGAATCAATTGCTCGATGGGAGTTTCCACCGCTGCACGCAAGACACCCTCGGGTCCGCCGCACGGTCCCATGTTCAACGTGATCCACCTGGATAGAGAACTCGTATCAACGGGTGTCAGGGGCAGCGTCATGGCGACCGTGTAGCAGCGGGGCAGGCGCTTGGGCGTCGGACTGGTCTCATCCCATTCGGGACCATCATCGCTGAGCTTCACGAGCCCTTTGAGTTTTTCCCAGGTCGTCGGATCATTGATCCTGCGCCAGTAGGTGCGCTCGGAGATGCCCGCCATCGCCGCCAGGCTCTTGCCGGTAAAACGATGAGAGGCGCTTCCCTTGCGCGCACCGGCGAGATACGCGGCCTGGCGGAAGCTGACGTACATCCAGCCCATGTCGGCGCCGATGCTCCTCAGCCAGCGGCGGAAATAGCCGGGCAGGTATACCGCGCGGTCTGGCCGGACGATCTGCTCGTACGCCGAGTCGAAAGCTTCCGGCGAAATCTCCAAGACTTCTTCAGGATCGCTGGCACTCATCTTCCTATTTCGAGTGTCAAGTTCCTGGTCGGCATTTTGCTCTCCCGCCATCGCCAGGGTTTGGTCCTTGTCTTCGCCGGCTGCGAAAACCACCGAGACCTCCGCGTTCAGAATTCCAACCAGCATCCGCTCCACGGTGGTTGCCAATCGGTTTTCAAGCCACTCACGCGCCGAGGCGCTGCGCGCGGCGATCGTCAAAACGCCATCCGCAAGCGAAACCGCTCTGGTGTCGCGTACCCACCTTTCGAAGGATGCTCTGGGCATCTGCGTCTGGAGTTGGTCGAGGACCGATCGCCAGGCTTGCTGGCACTCGTCTTCCCCGTCACGTGCGCCCAGGGCAAGCGTGTTCCTGGAGTGCTGAAAGTCCATCGCCTGGGTGTCCTTAGGCGGTGACATCATGACCAGGCTGTGATGAATGATGGCGGCAGCACTCCCATCTTCCGTTTGCTTCCGAAGTGGAACCATATCCAACAATGGCTTTCATGATGACTTTTTAAAGACATCCTTGGAAGCCCCAGGCTGAGCGATTTTGTCGGAACGACTGTGTTTGTACGTTCTTCGAATTTAGAACGCTCCCTGCGCTTCCTGTGGAGGCAAACGCTTCCGAATAGGGAAGCGATATGCGCTTCCGTATGCGGTTCCCCATAGGCCAGCCAACAGGCTTCCGCATATCGGTCGCGTTCATTTTTTTATTCATCAACTTTCTCCAACGACAGGATGTATTCGAAGCGAGCGCAGCGCGAAATGCGCTTGTATGGATAGAGATCCACATGGCCGGCTTGATATTCTTCCAGCCCGCGCTTGGCGAAGAAGGCAGCCAGACTCGAGATCGAGATCTTTTCCTTATCGGCGACCTGTCGCAATTCTTCATGCAATTCCGGTGGAAAATCCATGCCGACCTTGTGGCGGGCGGCATCCCTGCGAGCTTTTTTCCGCGCGGACTTCGGCAGAGCGGATAATCGCCTCCTCCGATCCAGATCGGAAAGCAGGTCGGCTACGGCAGGATCGACCGACGGTTGACGTTTCAAAGCATCCATCACAGCGACTCCACCAGGCGCGACAGGGCGCCCACATAGCCGCTCGTTCGCCCGTGATCGAAACCAACGACCGCCGGAGTCTCTGGGCAGTATTCCCAGAGACTCTTGCCATAGGCGGGCGCCTCGCGCGCTTTTGTATCTTGAGGAATGGGCGGCCAGACGCGCTCTTGGAAGGCTTCGACCAGAGCCTGGAATTGCACAACCGTTTCCCTGGTCGTTCGATCGAAGAAGGTGGGCAGGATGCTGTATCCGAGCCGGTGGCCGCGTTCGACCACTTCCCCCATCGAGCGCAGGACCTCGTTGACGCCGTCGACCGCCATGGCATCCAGTTTGGTCGGGATCAACACCCAGTCGCTGGCCATCAGCGCCGAGACATGCAGGACATCCAGCGAAGGCGCCAGGTCCAGGATCACGATATCGTAGCCTGCGCCCCGCAAGGCGCGTGAAACGATCTCGCTTGGGAAGTTCGAGATGACAACGGTTCGTTTGGCTTTCTCGGTGCGCTTATCTCCCGGTATGATCTCGAGGTTTGCGCGCGCCGTGGGGATGGCGACCTTGTCGATCGATTCTTCATCTACAATGAGATGGTAGAAGCCTGGAGCCTTCGGAATGCCGAGCGAGAAGGCCACATGTCCCTGCGGGTCGAGATCGACCAGCAGGGTGCGCCGGCCGGACAATGCCAGGCCGTGTGCGAGGGTGACGGCCGTGGTGGTTTTACCGACACCGCCTTTTTGATTGGCAATGGTTAAGATGGTCATGGTGTAACCTTAAATGATCCAAGAATAGGGAAGGGCGGCAGTCAGCCGATCGGCCTGCTGCGCCCCTGGCACACTCATCGCTCCTTCTCCGAAATGCCCGCGATTGATCAGTGCAGATTTTCTGCAGCCGTACAGCGAAACGCCGTACAAGATATGTTATTAATGGGAAACATCGTTATACAATGCTTCCGATATCACCATATATGGGATCCTTGGATCACAAGAACCGCGAAATATTGGATGTATGGATTCCATGGAGGCCATGTTTTCGCGAGTCCCGACTGCGGCGGTGAGTCGTGGAGACTCTGGATCAATGCAATCCGTCTTTGAAAGAGAAGGATGGCACATTTGTAGCGCCCCGTGTTGCATTAATGTTGATGTACCGCTCCAGATCTTCCGGCCTTACGCGCACGGCGTTGCCAACATGCACGGTCGGAATGTCACCGCGCTTCATCAATAAATAGGCAAAGGAGCGGCTGACATGGAGGATCCTGGCCACCTCATCACTCTTAAGTAATTGTTGCTGCATATCACAACTCCTCAGATCAAAACGATAATGGGTGGCATTATAGAGACCACATCATCCGAAGTCAAGCAAAGGCTCGTCCATGGCTTTCATAGCGTTGCAGGGCTTATCGACTTTCCGAACTTGAGACGCTATGGAAAAGGATGGAAGGCTTGGAAGACAATGAACACTGTTTCGTTTCAAAACCTGTGAGACAGTTGAGGGCAAAAAGCCAAGGTGGGATTTCCGGCCGAAACCTGGTGAAATCCCGTTAGCAAAAGGAGCCAAGATGGCCGAAGCAACGGATACAACCGTGGAAGCCACAGTTCGCGAGGTTCGCCGGAAGACGCGGAAGAAATATACGGCGGAGGACAAGGTTCGCATGGTTCTGGAGGGTTTACGAGGAGAAGAAAAGATTGCGGCGATTTGCCGCAGAGAAGGCATCCACCAGAACATGTAGTACAAGTGGTCGAAAGAATTTCTGGAAGCGGGCCAGCAGCGCTTGGTGGCTGACACAAAACGGGAAGCGGATCGTGTGGAAGTGAACGGCCTGCGCCGCGAGAACGAACAGTTGAAAGCCGTGGCGGCGGAACCGACTTTGAAGAACCGCGTGTTGAAAAAAAGCTTGCTCGATCTGGGAACGGAGTGGTTGCCTGACACTTGCCAGTTTCGTGAACCATTGCACCACGAACGCGCTGACGTGTCACTTGACAATCTCATCCCCGCGGAGGTCTATTTTGGCGGAGCAAAGGAGGTGCTCACTCGAAGAGAGAAGGTCAAACAAAAAACATTGCGCCAAAGACGATTGCAAAATCTGCAAAGCGCCGGAGTATAATAAATCTCAAACCGAAAGTCTACACCTTGGCAAATCGCCCCCTGTGTCCCAAATGTTCTGAGGACGTACAGCTCATAAAGGCTGGGCGGTTTAGACAACTATACGGTGGGCCTGCTTTGCCGGCGCTCGCCCGCTAGAACCTCAGCGCGAGAGTGCCTTGGCGGTCTCGCTTTTTTTTCACTTATTCAGGCAAGGATCGGTGGCAGAGGAAGAGGATCATGAGGTTCAATCTGACGTTTGTATTGCTCGATGTGCTGTTAGCCGTTGCTTACCCCATTTTATATGTCGTCCAGTGCGTACGCCGCTTTTTCCGAGTTAGGAGATAAGAATTTTCCTCACCTCCGGTTCTCCTGATGGGAAAAGGCTGAAGGTGAGGGCGGAGGCTCTCCATGTCTGCAACCATGAACGATATCCTGGCAGTGATTATGGGCGGCGGGCGCGGCGCGCGTCTCTATCCCTTGACGAAGATGCGTTCCAAACCGGCAGTCCCGATCGCGGGTCAATACCGGTTGATCGATATTCCGATCAGCAATTCGATCAACTCCGAGATCTATCGCGTGGCGGTCCTGACGCAATTCAATTCGGTCTCGCTCCACCGCCATATCACCCAGACCTATAATTTCGATGCCTTCCATCCGGGCTGGGTGCAGATCTGGGCCGCCGAGCAGACGCTTGAATCCGCAACCTGGTATCAGGGTACGGCAGACGCGGTGCGCAAGCAGCTCTTCGAGATCCAATCCACCGGTGCAGAGTATGTGTTGATCCTGGCCGGGGATCATCTCTACCGCATGAACTATGCCGAAATGGCTGAGTTCCATTGGCAGCACGATGCCGATATTACGGTGGCCGTTCATCCGGTCCCGCGCGAAGAAGTGCCGCGCCTGGGAATCTTGAAATGCGAATCCGATGGCCGCATTTCTGACTTCGTCGAAAAGCCCCAGGATAGGGAAACGCAGGATCGCTTCATCAGCCGCGATGATCCGGAGCGTCCCTTTGAAGCGTCCATGGGGATCTATATGTTCAAGACCAGGGTCTTGATCGACCTGCTCACCTACCATCCCAGCCATGATGATTTCGGGATCAATATCATCCCTGAAGCAGTCCACTCCCATCAGGTGTATGGCTTCCATTATGATGGTTATTGGCGCGACATTGGAACCATCAGTGCTTTTTACGAGATCAATTTAGAGATGGCTTCGCCGAATCCGCCGTTCAATTTCTATGATCCCAAGTTCCCGATCTATACCCACGCCCGTTTCCTGCCGGGCAGCATTGTGCATAACAGCCAATTGGAAGACGTGGTCCTCACCAACGGTTGTCGCATCCAGGGTTCCAAGATCACTCATTCCGTGATCGGGATCCGCAGCCAGGTGGCGTCGGGCGCCCAGATCAAGGACACGATCTTGATGGGATCGGATTACTATGATCCGGGCAAGCGGCCGTCGTCCATTGCCACAGGGATCGGACCCAATTGTGACATCGAAGGAGCCATCATTGACAAGAACGTGCGGATCGGGGAAGGGGTGTTGATCAAGCCGTTTCCGCCTCAGGCCAATTTCGACGGCGAGAATTGGGTGATCCGTGATGGTGTGGTCGTGGTTCCCAAGAATGTGGAGATCCCGGCGGGAACCAGGATCGCGCCGGGATGATCAGGGGCCCGTTGGGTCTGAGTGGATGCTCTTGGACCCGCGCGTTGGCAGACAAGAATTCCTGACTTGACATTCGTTGCGCATCGGAATAGACTTGACTCCGGTTGGGGAGTAGCCGTGGCGCACTGAATGTGCAGGTATTTTTTTCTGCCGGTCGCCAGTGGATTGTCGTCATACCATTGACTGAAAAGTCATCGGCAGTCCGCACGCCTCCTGCGTTGGCAAGACCACCACGATCATGATTCGTGGTGGTCTTTTTTCTCCCTGTGCCGGTCGGCAATGGAAGGTTTGCTTGGAGTTTGGACCATGGCGAAGGACAAAAAGAATTTGCAACCACCCTGGCATGCCTTGAAGGTCGCAGAGGTCCTAAGCGATCTGCAGGTGCATGCCAATGGGTTGACCGCCCAGGAAGTTTCCCGGCGTTTGCGTCGTTACGGGCCAAATCAATTGCAGGAAGCCCCGCCTCCGGGCTTTTGGATCACACTCTTCGATCAGTTGAATAACTTCGTGGTCATTCTGCTGATCGTCTCTTCATTAATATCCGCCCTGCTCGGGGAATGGGGCGATGCACTAGCCATTCTTTCGATCGTAGTTTTGAACACCGTTCTTGGCATCGTTCAAGAACGCCGCGCCGAGCAGGCCCTGGCGGCGTTGAAGCGGCTGGCCGCGCCCGAAGCCCATGTCCTCCGCGCGGGACAGCGTCAGGTGATCCCCGCCCGGGATCTGGTTCCGGGTGATATCGTTTTTCTGGAGGCAGGAAACTATGTCCCCGCCGATGTGCGCCTGCTGGAGACGGCCAACCTGCGCATGGGAGAAGCATCGCTGACCGGTGAGTCGCTCCCGGTTGAAAAAAATGCGGCACTGGTCTTGGATCGGGATGTTCCGCTGGGGGATCGAAAGAACACCGCCTTCATGGGAACGTTGGTCGCGTACGGGCGCGGACGCGGTGTGGTGGTCAGCACCGGAATGCACACCCAGCTGGGTTTGATCGCCACCATGTTGCAAAACGTCGAAGCGGAGGAGACACCGCTGCAGCGGCGGCTGGATCAACTGGGAAAGACCCTGAGCGTCGGGGCCCTGACCCTGGTCGCGGTGGTCTTCCTTCTTGAACTCGTCGATGCCACCGATATTTCATCCTTTTTCTCAACCCCCCTGCTTTATCTTCAAACCTACGCCAAAGAGATCACGAATGTCTTTATCATCGCGGTCAGCCTGGCGATCGCGGCCGTTCCGGAGGGATTACCCGCCGTTGTGACCATCAGCCTGGCGCTCGGAATGCGCGAGATGATCCAACGCCATGCCCTCATCCGGCGGCTGGCCTCCGTCGAGACGCTTGGATCGGCGACCGTGATCTGTTCCGATAAGACCGGCACGCTCACCCAGAACGAGATGACCGTCACACGCCTTTGGGTGGACGGGCAAACGATTGAGATCACCGGCGCAGGCTATTCCTCCAAAGGGGGATTCCTGGTGAAGGGCAAAAAGGTGCGCTGGGATCGGTACCGGGCCGTCCGTACCGCGCTGTGGCTGGGCATCCTGAACAATGATGCGCAGATCGAGCCGCTCCGAGGTTCCAAGCATTCCTATCGGGTGGTCGGCGACCCCACCGAGGCTGCCTTGCTGGTGGCGGCGGCGAAAGCGGGCGAAGCCTATTTCGTGGTGAGTCGCGCCCGCAGCGCGTATCCGCGTCTGGATGAGATCCCATTTGACTCGGAGCGCAAGCAGATGGTGACGTTTCACCTGGTGGAGAATCCTCAAGCGGAGGACTTCTCGCATTATTATGACGATTCGATGCGTGGTCGCAATTTGATCGCCATCAAGGGGGCGCCGGAAGTGGTGCTGCCGCTGTGCAAATCCTATCAGGCCATGAACGATGAACCGCGCAGACTCGACCAACACTTTTTGGAGAAGATCTACCAAACCAACGACGTCATGACGCAGGACTCCCTGAGAGTCCTGGCCCTGGCCTATCGCGATGTCCGGAAAAAGAACGCCAAACTGGGCGCATTGGAAAAAGATCTGGTCTTTGCAGGGCTGGTCGGGATGCTGGATCCGGCGCGCAGCGAAGTCAAGCCGGCCATTCAAAAAGCCCGTCGGGCGGGGATCCGCACCATCATGATCACCGGCGATTATCCCAATACGGCGCGCGCCATTGCTGCACAGATCGGTTTAATGCGCCGGGACAGTGAAGTGCTGACCGGTGCCGACTTGGATCAGCTGAGCGAGGCCGGGCTGCGCCAGGCCATGAAAGGCACCGATGTCTTCGCGCGCGTCTCGCCGCAGCATAAACTGCGCATCGTGGACGCCCTGCAAGCCAACCACGAAGTGGTGGCGATGACCGGTGACGGCATCAACGACGCACCCGCCATCAAGCGCGCCGACATTGGCATTGCGATGGGCATCACCGGAACGGACGTTGCCAAGGAAACTGCCGACATGGTGCTGACCGATGATAATTACGCCAGCATCGTCTCGGCCGTGGAACAGGGCCGTATCATCTACAACAACATCCGCAAGTTCGTGTATTATCTGCTCTCCTGCAATGTGGCGGAGATCATGATCATCTTCCTGGGCACACTGATCACGCGCACTTCGCCGCTGACCGCCATCCAGTTGCTTTGGCTCAACCTCGTCACGGACGGCGCACCGGCGCTGGCCCTCGCCGCCGAAAAAGGCGATCCCGATGTGATGGCGCGCAAACCTCGACCCAGGAAGGAGCCCATCATTAATCGCTTCATGCAATTTGGGATCCTGATTCAAACCATTGCCATTACCGGCGTGTCCCTGGCGGCTTATTTGCTCGGCCTCAAACTTCATCCCTCCCAGCCGGAATACGCCGAAGCCATGGCGTTTGCCACGTTGACGCTTTCTGAATTGGGCCGCGCCTATACGGCCCGTTCCGAATATTACCCGCTGTGGCGCATCGGCATCTTTAACAACCGCTATATGAACCTTGCAATCCTTTCGTCCCTGGCATTGATCCTGGGTGTGATCTACATCCCATTCCTGAACCCCATCTTCAATACGGTCCCTCTGACTTGGAAACAATGGGAAGTTCTGCTTCCGCTGCTGCTGATCCCCTCCGTGGTGGCGGAGCTGCTCAAGCTGGTTTATCAGTGGAGGCAGAAATAAAACAGAAAACGCCGCCCGCCGCCGCCCCTTTACGTTTTATGGAACGAGAAACTTTTTCGGTGAATGGCGGAATATCCCAGCCGTTCCAGCGCCTGACGATGGAGCCGCGTTCCGTACCCTTTGTGCTTTCCCAGCCCGTAGCCGGGATACTGCAAGTCCAGCTCGCACATCACGGCATCCCGTGCTGTTTTCGCAAGCACCGAGGCAGCCGCGATGCTCAGGCAGTGGACATCCCCCTTGACCAGTGAAGTTTGGGGAATATCCAGTTCAGGAAGTTCGAGGCGAAAGTCGGTAAGCAGATAAGACGGGCACAGCACGAGCGATTCAAGCGCCCGTAAGGCGGCCAGCCTGGTCGCCGCCACGATCCCAAGCGAGTCAATTTCAGCGGCGGATGCGAAGCCCACGCTCCAGCGCAGGGCGGACTGCTTGATGCGCGGCGCAAGCTGTTCACGTTTCCGCCGCGTCATCTGCTTGGAGTCACGTACCCCGCTCAAGGAGACATGCGATCTGGTCGGCAGGATCACCGCGCCCACTGCGACTGGTCCGGCCAGGGCGCCGCGCCCGGCTTCGTCCATGCCTGCCACGTGGGCCAGGCCGCCTTGCCAAAGCTTGTGTTCGAAGGTCAGGTCAGGATCGATGCGCATCGTAGAGTCCCCGCCGTGCATTACGATGAATTTGAAAGATATCCTGGATCATACGGACGGCATCGCGCAGCGCATTGACTTTGCTTTCGGGACGATAATACCAGTCAATGGGAATTTCGATGATGCGATAACCATGCTGCCGGGCGATGAACAGCAATTCAATGTCGAACGACCAGCCCATCAAGGTCTGGCGTTTGAAAAGATCCTGCGCCGCCTCGGCGCGGAAGCATTTGAAGCCGCATTGGGTGTCCTGCAGCCCGGGCAGGATCAATAAACGAATGATCCAATTGATCATCCGCCCGCCGAGGTGGCGATAACGCGGTTCATCGTACCGTTTGGCGCCAGGGGCTTCGCGGGAGGCGATGGCAATGTCGAAGTCGGAGGCATTTGGCGACAGGAACTTTGCCACTTCCTCGATGGGCATGGAGAGGTCGGCATCGCACATTAAGCGATATTGCCCGCGCGCTTCCAGCATTCCGCGTTGGACGGCCAGCCCCTTGCCGCGGCCACCCTCCCGGATCACGCGTAGATTCTTATGCTGTTCAATGTAACTTCGGGAAAGCTCATACGTTCGGTCTGTGCTTCCGTTTTCGACGATCAGAACTTCCGCATCGTAATTCTGACTGCCAAGAAAAGCAAAGACCTGCTCCAGGGTGGGGGGCAGGCGTTTTTCCTCGTTGTGAGCCGGAATGACGATGGAGAGCAGAGGTGGATTCAAGATGATAAAGGATCACTTGCTGAAGAAAATGAGATAGCCGAATCCGGCAAGGATGCAGACCCAAACGAGCAGGATGAAGCCCAACACTGCAATTTGCATGAAACTCATGCCACGCCGTCTGGGTTTTGGCGGCGGCAAGGGCTGCGAGGGACTCGACTCGCGTAAATTCTGCGGCACGGCTTCCGGCTGCCCGGCCGGCGCCTCTTGAAGCGCAAAGCCCAGATCGGCCGGATTAAAAGGCTGGGCCTGAGCGGAGGCATCGAAGATGGCGTGCGCCCGGGCCGCGGCATTGCCCGCAGGCGGCGCGGAAACGGCCTCCGGCGCCGGGGCAGGCGCGGCCGGCCGCGGTTCGACCTCGGACTTGGACTGCGGAGCGACGATGCGATCCGCCAGATTATAGATGTATTCCGTTGTAAAAATGGGTTTCGCCTGCAGGAGCGAGGCCGCAAATTGTTTCACCGCGTCGCTTTGAACCACGCGCACCACGGGCCGAGTCGAGTCGATGTGCATGCCCGGATTGGCCGCGATCAAAACCGGCTCAACCGGCGCTGGCGACGGCACATCAATTTTTTGGATTTGAAGGTATCGTTCCACGGCTTTTGCGTGGCGCGCGGCCAGGCCCATGAGATTGACGGAGGCGGATTGAGGCCGTCCGTTGTTGTCGACCACATTCCATTGATCGCCCTTCGCCTCGTACTGGCCCCGCACGTGTGTGACGTAGATGACATAGATCCCGCCTGGTCCGATCAAAATGATCGGCTCCATGATTTCGACGCCGGGCAGCGTCAGGGTCAGGTTGTGGATCAGCACGAACCCTTTTTCAAAAACTCGATTCAACTGATCGATCACGGTGTTCTGGGCCTCGAGTTCCGAGTACCACGAGAAGCCATATCTCAACATACCTTGCACGCGATCCAGCAGGCTAATTTCACCTTTTTCGGTTTGAAATGGGGTCTTCTCAATGATTTTCATAGCTTGACTCTCGAACTAGCAAACTAGAAAGCGGGGACATTTTCGAGTTCATCACGCTCGGATTGGTCATGCGTCGTGATGATCCGGGTGCCATCCGTTCCGAGCAAGTTCACCGATTTGCCGATTTCAAACGTGCTGGCCATGAATTCCCTGCGCTGGCCGGTCACGAATCGCTTGCCGCCCTGGATGCGCTCGATCAACATCTTGCGGCTGAGCAGGACAAGGTCCGAGAAGGTGGCGCCGCGCCGTTCATAGGCACGCACCACATCAATTTTTCCGCCTTTATAGCGTACGGCTTCGATCACGCCATCAAACTTGGTCATCTACTCTCCGCGCTGATTCTAACACAAAGCCTTGCGTTCTCAAAAATACCCTCGGGCGGGCCGAATAGCGGGATCGAGGGACCACCCGTCACGAAAATGAAATATCCCTTACCTTGAACACGCTTGGCTTGGGCCAAGGAAAATTCCTGATCAGAGCCGGCCCAGCGGCATCGTCCACACTGGACCACCGCTGGCGCGGGGATCCAAAATCTCTCTTTGAAACCTCGGCCGGCATGATCGTCTCACTCCCGTCGAATGCTATAATGTGCTGAACGGTGTCTTAATTCCGAGCTTATTGTCAGCAGGAGATCAGTTATGTTCAAGTTGAATTTCACTAACCTCGCCGCGACGAGAGTGAGAGCCTTGGTTCAAGTCCGGACCAACCAGATCTATCTTGCTTCTGTATTTGTTTTCATACTTATTGTGATCTTGATTGCTGTGCTGGCTGGGCACAGCGGCTCATCCGCTGGTTCCGCCGCTCTCACCGCCGTTGTGAAGGAGACACAAGGGCAGGTGACCATTAAACAGCCGGGTCAAAATGATTTCTCCGCGGCCAGCCCCGGCGTGGTCTTACAGCTCCACGGTCAGCTGCAGACCGGGTCGTCCAGCACCGCGCGACTGGATCTGTCATCCGGCACGATCATTCGGGTCGCACCTTCCAGCCTGTTCACACTTCAAGCCAATCAAACCACAGCCAACGGGTTGACCACCACCCTGAATCTGACCCTCGGCCAGATCTTCATCATTCTGAAGGGCGGATCTTTGGATATCACGGTTCCCAGTGGGGTGGCATCCGTCCGAGGTTCCTTCATGTCTGCCTTGATCTATCCGCCCTCGAACAAGGTTTTTGTGGAATGCCTTGAAGGTGAATGTGCAGCCACCAACAATGCCGGCGCGCTGAATCTTACCGATGGGCAGAAAGGTATTCTGATCTACACTGGGGCGGGAATAGATCAATTGCCACAGTTGACGCCCATGAATCAGAACGACTATGCGAGTTGGCTGGCCATCAGCCCGGAGGCCCAGAGCATCATCAACCAGGGTGGAAATGGGCAAAATCAGGGAAAATCGTCCCCCGATTGTCAGCCGGTGCACGGCCAACCGTGTAAGTGATCTATGTATGTTTGTTCGGTGCGAACCGAGTAATGCTTGGTTCGAATGGCTTCACGCATCGGCTTGAGCAATTTGGGGGATTGGGTTGGCATGGTGTATCTAATAGGATAGGCGAGTGTGCTATAATTTTATCATTGTATTTTAACCTAATGCGGTATAACAGCCCAAGTGGTTTGGGATTTTATACGGATCGTCCAAAAGGCGTTATACAATCCTCAGACACACAAGTTAGCTGGCTCTTTTGAAGGAACTAAGATGAATCGTTCAGTAATACTCATTATAAGTCTCCTTCTCCTGCTCCCTATTTCTGCTTGTGGCTTGGATCTAGGAGTTTATCGTTTTATATCTGAAAATAATGACTATAGACACCAATGGGCTATGAATGGCTCATCAAGCTATGTCATTCAATCGAGTCTGCTTGATTTCTCCGTAGACCAAGGTACCTACATAATTACTGTTAGTAATGGAAACATCGTCTCTGTAAAAATTGTACAGGCTCGGTGGCTAAACTCTGTAACCGCTGCTGATTTTCCGTCATTTGAGCAATTAACAATTGAAGGAATGTTTAACTATGCAAATCTGTGCGCAGAGCATTCCTGGGACTGGAAATGCTCCTTTACGTATGACCCGAAATATGGTTACCCAACATCTATCGTAATTAACTGCTCAAATCCCGACCTATGTAATGAAGATATAAAAGCAACACTTATCTCACTGGGGCCCACACCAACAATGGTAACCAACAAGAAACTACCATGAAATTCGCCAGCTAACACAGCGTGCACCGGACGGGGCTATCGCCCCAAAAGTCTCAGCGCAATTTGCGAAGTTTGGCGCGATAATATTTAGGAGTCTCGCCAATCCGCCCCGCCGGTAACGCATACCGTTGGGCGACCTATTGGGGTGAAGCTGAATACTTAAGATACTGAAATGTCAGAATTTCCTGTAATCGAAGCTGAAATGACTTTCTTATCGAAGGAGCAGGGTGGACGATCGCACCCATTTCCACCTAACGCGCTGAAAACCAAAACTTATTTTCCTCACATAGTTATTGGCGATATCAATCAGCGTGAGGCTATTGTTGAAATTATTGACGGTCGAAAGCATATCAAGGAAAAGTATTTAGGGGTTGTTTTTTGTGATGGTCCAGAAAATGTTCCATTCGGTCAACCCATAAAAGTTAAAATGGCACTGATGTACTTTCCAAAATTATCCTATACTGAAGTCGTTCCTGGTGAAACATTTACACTCAGAGAAGGTGGTTTGATCGTTGGTTACGGTCAGGTAAAAGCTAAATACACACAATCTTTCCAAGATTAACTGCGTTCCTGAAGATCGCAGGGATAATGCACCGGACGGGTGACAGCCGCTTTTATCTGTCTCAAAGTCCCTACTAATAGTCTTAGGGACTTTTGTTTCTCCCAGCCCGCCGGGTCAAGGCTACCCCTTGCGCCTCATTGGCAATACAAGCGCCGCAGCATGACTTCTAAACTGCCCGCCGCTTGGCGCACAGAACGCGCGTGGGCGGCGCGCAGAGGTCACTGCGGCTGTATTGCCAACACGCCTCCGCGTCGGGGCAACGAACGCCTTGTCGGGCTGGTTTTGAAGCTGGGCATTGATGACACGAAACTGTCTATAGCGTCTACGTCGTGAACATTGCAAAACTCCACCCCCCTATCAGTACAGGGGGTGGAGGCCGCCCGTCCCGCCCGGTGCCCCCTGACGGGGGACCCCCGCGCATGGATCAGGCGTCCTGCAGAGCCGCCCAACACAGCGTGGAGCCGACCGCATGAAATCGGATTCGAGTCTATAATTGAATTGCTATTCACTGACCCTGGGCGGCGGCTCACGCCAACCGTTGGGCGGTATACTTTAGGTATATGATCCGTGATGCGGTGCAACAAATCTATGTCGCACTTCTTGACGAAGGCACCGATGTATGGCGTCCTGTTGAAGCAGTCGCAGTCGGCGATGGACTCTTTAAAATCGAGTCTAAGAATTTACATCCTGAAAATGAACGTTGGGAATTTACAACGGGTGAAATCGTTTGATGCCAAAACAAAGAGTTCAGTGGCTGTACGGTTGGTCTTGTTTCAGTTGAGTTCGCAATGAAGAATTTTATGGTGATTGATGGTGCACAAAACAGCACTTACGATATTTTCGGGATCGACAAAACAACTTTCGATATTGTTTTCCCTGATAATTCCGATATTGCTTTTTTGGATGAGGTCAGTTCAAGAGTTAAAGCACTTGGGTTGGATGAGGTTGATTTCTTCAATAAGCTCTACTCAAATAAACTTCAAAAGAGAAATATTAGAGGGCTACACGGAATATTACTCTCAACGGGTAGCCCCAGCCGTAAAGAATATTATCCAACTCGGAAAGAGTCAGATGTCAGTAGAAAGTAAAAAGCACAAGAGTTAAGCGCGATGCAAAAGAAAAACCCCTACCGCTGATTGTCAGTCGAGCATAATCATTTCCGTCAATTCCGCTCTGCTACTGTCTCAAAGTCCCTACTAATAGTCTTAGGGACTTTTGCTTTTTCCAGCCCGCCGGGTCAAGGCTACCCCTTGCGCCTCATTGGCAATACAAGCGCCGCGACATGACTTCTAAATGGCACGCCGCTTGGCGCACAGAACGCGCGTGGGCGGCGCGCAGAAGTCATTGCGGCTGTATTGCCAACACGCCTCCGCGGCGGGGCAACGAACGCCTTGTCGGGCTGGTTTTGAAGCTGGACATTGATGACACGAAACTGTCTATAGCGTCTACGTCGTGAACATTGCAAATCTCCACCCCCCTATCAGTATAGGGGGTGGTGGGTCGCCTGTCCCGCGCGGTACCCCGTAAACGGGGACCCCCGCGCCTGGATCAGGCGTCCTGCAGAGCCGCCCAACACAGCGTGGAGCCGACCGCATGGAATCGGATTTGAGTCTATAATTGATTTGCTATTCACCGACCCTGGGCGGCGGCTCACGCACACCGTTGGGCGGCTCACACTCTATCAAAGACGCACTCGAACAGGTTCACTCATGGCACTTGAGATTTTAGGAATTGATCACATATATATTGCCGTCTCGGATCTTGAACGATCTAGCGCTTTCTATGACGGCTTAATGAAATTGTTCGGATTTCGCAAAGGCACAGACGCGGTTGGCGGAGAACCCCACGTTCACTATTTCAATCGCGCCCTACAGTACACTTTGCGGCCAGCCAGACCAGATGCAGTAGCGCACGACCCACTTGTACCAGGCTTACATCATTTGTGCTTTCAGGTTGCTGATAAAAGCGCAGTAGATGAAGCAACTCAAGGTCTAAGAAAACTGGGCATAGTAATCAGTGAGCCCCGCATTTACCCAGAATATGGAGCGGATTACTATGCTATCTACTTCAAAGACCCCGATGGCATTGAGTTAGAGATAGTCAACCGAACGCATTTACGCAATATCATTCGCGATAATTGGCAGAAGTTGGATCATTTTGAGAACCCCCTGAGCAAAGCAGGGCTCATTTAGTTAGCGCGCCGTCTACCGATGAGTAGCCGTGTCAAGTATGGCCAACTTTCCAAAGTATTTGTCTCAAAGTCCCTACTATTCAGGTTAACCACAGTTGCCTAACATGAAGCCCTGCGGCACGGAAGAAGCTGAGCATCAGATCGGGTCTACGTCGTAGCCGCGCAAAGCCGCGGTTGAGCATAGAGCGGATTTCGCCTTTGTGAGTGGGTCGTGCA
>DATJAH010000010.1:0-49473 GCA_035516425.1 Anaerolineales bacterium | reverse complement strand
GCATATCAAAAGAATCCCGAGCGATTTGTAAAAGGATTATCTGTCCCGGCTTCCTTACCCTCCGCCGTATGGATCAACCCGCCCAAGACCACGATCTCTTCTGAGGAACTTTTACCAACGTAATCGTCGTCGAGGATGTGGGAAAGTGGGCGGTGAATTTTCCGTCCACTTATCCACATCCTTCTGGCTGGAAAGGAGTGTTTTCGATCTAAAATACACAACCAATCTACACTAAACTTTCAAACCAGTTGTCCAAAATCATTGACACATTCCGTTCTTCGTCAGGAACGAGAACTGCTTGGAAAGGAACAGGGTCGTGCGCCTCGGCGGTGGGGTCGGCTATGTTGGCAGGCTGGTGGGGATTTGCTCGATTTTCGGGGGACTTCTGGCTCCCCCTGCGAAATGTTGTCTATAGGATAGCAGACTTCATATCGTGAGCGTGGTGTAATTTGTCATATTTTGGCGGACGGAACCGATTCCCGCGAGTTTATCCAGCGTTGTTGCTTCTTCTTTCTCTGAAAGAAACATGGCTTCCTTGACCGAACAGCCAAAGCTGATGAAATTCCCCTATGGCAATGATCCTTATTTTTGATTGTAGACTCTGGCAAATTCCTTGGCATAGTCTTTCATCTTTACTTTTCCCAATACGGGCCGGTTGCGGTGGTAATCCTCATACAATTTACCGGTGTGCGAACTGGCGTTCATTTCCACCAAGCCGGCTGCGACGCGCGGATTCATCCCGGCGGCGATCATCCCTTTGAGCAGTTGTTCATCGGGAATGACGATCCATTTCAGATCCGGCTTCCCGATGGCTGCACCCAGGATACTTGCGATCTCGTTGCAGGTAATTTCCTCGCTGGCCACATAGCGCACTTTCCTGCCGACGAACGGGGTTGTAATTTCTTGCGCAACGGCAGCCGCAATATCGATGGGAGAGACCCAGGGCTTTTTATCGTCCCCGCCGTAGTTGGAGGCGATCACGCCCTGCGTTTTGATGGCGTTGATAAAGCCCAATAAATTCTGGTAAAAACCGACCGGGCGCATGAAGGTAATGCCGACATCGGACGGCAATGTGTTCAGGATGTTTTCCACGTCATAATAAAATGCAAGCAGGCCGTTGCCCTTGTTCGTATGGGCGCCGATGCTGCTGAGATTGACCACGCGCTTTACACCCGACTGCCGAATCGCATGTTTGTAGTTGTTGGCAACCTTGCTCGCATATGCCATCGGGTCAAGGTTCTGATCCGAGTAGCTGCCACCTGTCGAAAGCATGCAATACACGGCATCTGCGCCAGCAAAGCTCATTGCAAGAAAGTCCGCATCTGCCATTGTGCCGATGGCTGCCTTTGCGCCTAAGGCTTCGATGTCCTTTTGTCTTTCGGCTTTACTGCTGACCACCGTCACCGAATGGCCTTTTCCCACCAACTCCTCGGTCAGCAGTTTACTGATGTGACCCAACGAACCTGTAACGATAATTTTCATGGTTCTCCTTTTCTGAAAGCCATAATCTTACATGGAAAAGGGAAAACCGGCACACAGGTTTTCATTTCTATCTGCCGTACTTCCAAGTTTGCTCGCTTGACTGTTACTCATTGAATTGTCGAGTTGAGTATTGATGTTCTTACAAATCATTTGCTATAGTTGAAATGGGAAGGAAAAACGTTCCTAGTAACACTCTGAACTCAATCATTCAACTCTGAAGTTCGGGAACCTTTTTATGTTGCTTGGAAAGCATAATTATGAAAACAAAAGCTAAGGGCCAGTAGGCATATCCTAAAACTTCTAAAGAGGTTCTAAAGATTTTAGGCGTCGAAACAAACTCAATCATAAAACCAATCACAACGAGCAAGATTACACCTACTCTAAAGTATCGGTGAATTCTTTAAAGGCACACTAAAGCCTTGTGTTGACAAACCCATTCTTCGTATGTACCTTGTTGCTTTAACTTGAGAATTAACGCTTGATATTTCTTGGATGTTTTGTTTATGGATTGAAGAAGAAAAACGCAACCAAGGCAAGACACAAGCGGTAGCATGGCAGCTATCATTATCAACAGTAATCGGAGACTCACTATCATCGCCCTCCAATTCTCTTTTTTGCCAAACTCAAATACCCCTCATTCGTTTCATATCCCACATAATGCCGTCCGGCTTTCAAGGCCGCCAGCGCGGTTTGACCTGAGCCCATGAACGGATCGAGCACCACTTCATCTTTGAATGTGTATAACTGAATCAAACGATACGGTAATTCGATGGGGAACGGCGCAGGATGTCCGATCTTCTTTGCCGACTCCGCCGCGAACGACCAAACGGATTTGGTGAACTCAAGGAATTCTTCTTTGGAGACGGTGTCGGTTTTTCCATCTAATTTATCGCGGCGAAAGTTTCCCTTTGAGAAAACCAAAATATATTCATGCGTATCACGCAGAGTTGGATTCGACGCTGATTGCCACGAGCCCCATGCGGTGGACGAACTTGCCGAAGCGCCTTTATCCCAGATGATCTCGCCGCGCATCAAGAAGCCGATCTCGTTCATGTCATGGATAATAAACGCGTGCAAGGGAATGTATGGCTTGCGCCCGAGATTTGCAACGTTGATGCAGGCGCGTCCGCCGGGGACGAGCACGCGATACGTCTCGGCCCAGACGCGCTTCAAGAAAGATAGATATTCAGCGAGAGTCAAATCGTCATCGTAATCCTTGCCCACGTTATACGGCGGCGACGTGACCATCAAATGCACGGAGTTATCCGGCAATACGCTCATCGCTTCCGAGGATGAATGAAAAATCGTATCCAGCTTCTCAGGTGGAATCGGATTCTCAACATACTTCATTTCTTCGGCCTGCGGCTGGTCATCGTAGAGACGCGCCGAATAAAACGGGGAGGCATCATGTCCAACGCGGCCAGGCGAACCGAAGGAGGAAGTCTTTGTGGATTTACGAGGCATGTTCATTACAGGTCATTGCGAGCGCCGAGCATAGCGAATGGCGCGCCTGCACTGTGTTCTTTCAGTGTGGCAATCCCCAAAGGGGAGGCTGTACCGCTTTACAAGCAATTGGATGTTCCATGAGATTGCCACGTCGCTGCGCGCCTCGCAATGACATTTTATTTTCTCAACCCTTTCAGCGCATACACTTCGGCGGCTTGCTCGCGTCCCTTCACGGCAATCGGATTCAACGCCTCGGCAGCCACAAAATCCTTGATGATTTCATAGGTGGTGCTTTCCATAAGAATTTGTCCGCGTTGGGCGGAAGCCTGCAAGCGCTGCGCCAGATTGACCGTGTCGCCGATGGCCGTGTAATTGAACAGCTCCATCGTGCCCACATTGCCGATGATGGCGGGTCCGGTCGTGATGCCGATGCGGAACGTCATGTGTTGTTCGGGATTCTTGAAATTGTGGTGCGCGTCCGTTGAACGCTGCACGAGATCGAGCGCGGCGCGCGCCGCGCGCAAGGCGTGATCGGGTTGCGGGTCGGGGCTGTTCCAAATCGCCAGCACCGCGTCGCCCATGAATTTATCCAGCGTGCCCTCCTCATCGAGGATCGCCTGCGCCGCCAACGCCAGATATTGATTGAGCAGGCGGAAGACTGTTTCGGGATCGTGCTTTTCGCTGTAGCTCGTGAAGCCCGATAAATCCGCAAACAACGCGGTCACGATCTGCTTGGCGCCATCCAGTTGAAGGTTATCGGGATTTGCCAACAAGCGGTCGCGCACGCGCGGTGCGACCACGTGACCAAACGTTCTGCGAATCAGCTCGCGCTCGGCTTCCAACCTACGTCGTTCGGTCAAATCTTCAAAGACGAGCGTCGCGCCTTTGGTGCCGCGGTAGGCATCGCGCAGGGGGGAGGCTGAAAGACGCAGATACAGATCGCCCCGTTCTGGGACCTTGTTGCTCAGTTCCGCACTAATCACGGTTTCACCGCTGGTCAACGTACTGTTTGCGAGGTTTTCCAACTCCGACCCAAGAACCGGCACGGCCTGGGAAAGCGGCTCGCCGATCACTTGAGTGACATCCACTCCCAAGATATTCTCGGCAGCATGATTGAGCAGCGTGATGCGCCGCTCCAAATCCGTGGTGATGATGCCACTGGCGATGGACGCAAAAATATCATCCATCATGCCTTTCATTTCCAGGGTCTGATCCAGTGTTCGGCGCAGATTGGCAAAGAGACGCACGTTTTCGAGCGCCAATGTGGACTGCGCCGCAACCGCCGCGAGAAAATCCAGATCGTCGCTTGTGTATAAGTCTCCGGAACGACGCGGACCCAGCATCATGAAGCCGATCAATTTGCCCTCATAATGAAGCGGCACAAAGGTAAATCCCAGCAGCCGGCGATAGGCACCGGCACGACCCTGCAGGGGAACTGGCAAGGGTCCATTGGTCGGGAACCAGATTGGGGTCCGCGCCGAAGCGATGACGTGAATCAGGGGGTCTTCCGCTTGGTAGGGCGGGGCCGAATCCTCGTGCGTGGCGTGCGGGAAATATTCTCCCAAATCATCGCTAAAAAGATAGATGACGAATTTCTCCGGCACCAAAGCCTGCATGAGCTGGTCTTCGAGCGTGTGAAGGGTTTGGTTGAGATCGGGCGTGACAACCAGATTGCGCGACAGGCTGGTCAGGGCGCGGCGATAATCGGCGGGCGAACGATAGAAAAGCCGGTCAATCCCGCGCTGAATGAGGCCGCGTAAAGGATTGAGGCCGATGACCAGCAATAACAAATACGCCGCTATGATCAAGGGATCACTGGCATGCATTGCCCGTTGCAGGGAAAGCGAAAAGAGCGTGAGCAATGCGTAGAACGCCGCGAAGGCCACGCTCAGCGTGAGCAGATAGGTAAGTGCACGCGAGAAGAAGCGATCCACGTCGAGCAGGCGATAGCGGATGATGGCATAGGTGATCGAAAGCGGAAAGACGATCAGCGCCGGAAAGATCAGCCAGGCATAAAATTGTGTGAACAAGCCAAATGCCAGAGGCGTAATGTAATACAGCGCGGGAATGAACGCAATGATCGCGCCGAAAATGATAACGCGGCTCTGCTGACGAACGTAGGGAAGATTACTGCGAAAGACACGCTGGATCAGCGTGCCGAGCAATAGAAGGAATCCAATAGTAATGAAAAGGTAGCCCCACTGCCAGGTGTTGATATAGAAATAAGGGTCAGGAGGGCGGAGGATTGCAAGCGTCGTCGGTATGGCGAGCAGGATGAATACGATCCATCCCAACCAACGCAGGCTTGGTCTGTGCAAAACAAAACGCATTGGCTGGGGAAAGACGAAAGACAGATGCACGAGGCTGGCTCCAATTACCCCCAGACTCAACGCCCAAAACAAAACCGCGTGCCGCGTGGTATCCATATCCAGGAAGGTGGATGTTCCTATGCTCAATGCAGATGTAAAGGCCAGCAGGGCGCGGCTTGCACGCTGGTCCCTGCGCAGAGTGTACGTCCAAAGGCCGATACCGACAAAAGCCAGGCTGACAAGATAAGGCACGATGAATAATGTGAATAAATCTCCCAGCGGAGGATGAGCCAGCGGAGAAATCGTCAGCTCGAAAGTTCCGCCGGCGTGACGTGCAAAGGAGGCTTGAACAGGCTGCGCGCCATTCTGTTGAAGAAACGTCATCAACGCGCCTGCATCTTTGATGGGCCGGCCGTTCAAAGTTAATAGCTGGTCAGCAAAGATCACGCCATGGTCACGCGCCGGCCAGCCCGGCGAAGCAATCTGGCTGACGACATTATTGGGTTCGAGCAACATGCCAAGGAATGGCGTGTGATACCAATCCGCGGCCCAGAACGGGGCCAGAATAAGCATGGCCCCCGCAATGCCCGCCACGAGCAGCGGCAGAATATGATTGAGCAGATTGCGTTCGGAGGGAGCAGGCATCTTTCATGAATTATAATCTAGGCATGGCTTTTTACACTCGAAAAGGCGACGATGGAACCACGGGGCTTTTAGGCGAGGGACGCATTCCCAAATATCATTTGCGGATCGAGACCTTGGGGACGCTGGACGAATCCAATGCGACACTGGGGCTGGCGCGCGCTTCGGTGCATGATCCGCGTTCGGCGCCGCTTATGCTCGAAGCCCAGCGCGACCTATATCGCCTCATGGCCGAGGTGGCTGCCGCCGCAGAAAACGCAGACCAGTTCCATTTCGATGAGGGACGCGTGCAATGGGTCGAGCAGCAGACCGATCTGTTGAGTAAAACAGTCGAGGTGCCGAGCGAATTCATCATCCCCGGCGATTCGACCGGCGGCGCCTCGTTGTCCTTGGCGCGGGCCGTCGTCCGCCGGGCGGAGCGGCGGGTGGCAGAACTATTCGATGCCGGGGAAATCACGAATCCCGCCTTGCAGCAATATCTCAATCGCTTGTCGTCGCTTTTGTTCGTATTGGAATTGATCGAGAATCAAACAGCGGGGAGAAGTACCACCTTGGCGAAGAAGTAAACGATTTTCATTTCACCCTGTAACCTGGAGATTTAATGACCGGCACTTTGATCAATGTTGCTACTATCCTCATCGGTGGAACGCTGGGCCTGATTTTCGGCGCGCGCGTTCCGGAGCGACTCAAAGCTACCGTCACTTCCGGCATGGGACTCTTCACCGCCGCGATTGGCATTCAGATGTTCCTCAAGACAGAAAATTCGCTGATCGTGCTGGGCGCGTTGCTGATCGGCGCGCTGCTCGGCGAGTGGTGGAAGATCGAAGATCGCCTTCAATCGTTGGGACAGATCCTCGAGGCGCGCTTTGCCAAGGGTTCCTCGGAAACAAATGGCGAGGCCGCTTCCAACAAATTTGTGCGCGGATTTCTGACCTCTTCATTATTGTTTTGTGTTGGGCCGATCGCCATCCTGGGTTCCATTCAGGACGGCCTGACCGGCAATTACAATTTGTTGGCGGTCAAATCTGTACTCGATGGGTTTGCCTCGCTGGCATTTTCATCCACACTGGGTGTGGGCGTGATGTTCTCGTCGCTGATGATCCTGGTTTATCAGGGAGGCATCACTCTGCTCGCCGCTCAATTGAATGCCATCGTGACTCAATCCATGATGAACGAGATGACTGCCGCGGGTGGCGTGATCTTGGTCGGCTTGGCCCTCAGCAGTTTGCTGGAGATCAAAAAAATCCGCGCCGGGAATTTTCTGCCGGCGTTGGTGATCGCGCCGCTGATCGTCTGGATTCTTTCCCTGTTGGGGCACTAAAGATCTTTGGGCGGCGAGAGGATCCGCCGTCCAATGGAAACATCACCAAGGACTATTGTGCGCCTGCTGCGGCCAAAGCTTGGTCAATATCCTGCTGAAAAACATTGAAGGGCTGGTTTCCGTCAACCGTCGAGGTCTGTGTTTTGCCGTTGACCGTGTAGCTCAAGACAAACCAGGGTGTGCCTTGAATGCCGGCATTTTTTGCATCCTGGGAATCTTGATTCACTTGATCGAGATACTTTTGGCCGTTGAAACACGAATTGAAGGCATTCATGTCTAAACCGATGTTCTGCGCAATGGCCTGTAAACGGCGAGGGGTAAAGGAAATGCCGTCAGCCTCTCCCAAAGCATTCGTGTAGAGCGCGTCGTGCATCTCCCAGAATTTGTTTTGGTCCGCCGCACAATAAGCCGCTTCCGCGGAGTCGCGGGACTCGGTGTCATTCCCGCCGGTGGCGGAGTTGACGTTATCGCTTACCCAGTTGCCGGCGGAACGATAGGTATAAAACACTTTGCCGGTCGTGACATAGGTGCTGATCACCTGCGCTTCGGTCGTGGACCAAAAATCCTTGCAGTAGGGACATTGGAAATCCGCGAACTCCTCCAGCTTGACGGGCGCATTGGGATCGCCCGTCGAATTGCGATACACATTCGGGCGCGTTCTTGCGCCGGCGGCTTGAACGGCGGCCATCGGCTTCAGTTCGTAATAGGCGAACGCGCCGACGATCAAAACTGCAACGACGATAATCGTTCCAATCACAATCCAGCGGTTCCGCACTTCAGCGCGGCGGCGCCTCTCGCGGAACTCCTGACGTTTGCTTTTTCCTTCTCTGTCTTTTTTGCTCATGCCTGCACCTCAAATGAAAAATAATGGGTTGGATTTTCTCATGTTTGCAGATATTTGTCCAGCAGGTTGAACAAAGACTCAGTTCCTTTTTAGTTGCGCCACCAGCCAGTGGACCATGACGCTGATTACCTCCGCCTGTTCTGGCTCATTATGGATTTCATGGTATAAGCCGTCCCAGGGATGCCAGGTAACGATCTTTCCGGCTCGTTTCGCGAACGCCTCGCTTGCGGCAAACGAAGTGATCCGATCATGGGTTCCATGCATCAGCAACAGAGGAACCGGAAATTCTGCGGCGTGGTCCAGCGCCCATAAGCCAGACTCATAGATGCTTGTGAACAACCTCGCCGAAATTTTGGAATGAACCAGCGGATCGTGGATATAGGCCTCCGCAATTTTGGGGTCATGCGAAAGCGCTGCCGTGTCCAAATCCGAGTTTTGGGTCAAGCTCGGCATCATGCTGTTCATGGTTCTGGCCAGCGTGACCTGCAAGGCCGGTGGGTCGGAAGCCAGCTTCAGCCAGGCACCGGTCGCGATTGCGCCGACCACATCCGGTTTGCGCCGGAGGCAGAAGTTGAGCACCTGATTCCCGCCCATGCTGTGCCCGTATAAAAAGCGCGGGACTCCAGGATAGCGCTTCTCGACCAGGAGCAGAAAATCGGCAATATCGTCCATTAATGCATTGTAGGACGGGGTATGCCCGCGCACACCTCCCGACTTGCCGTGACCGCGCAAATCGAATCCGTTCAAAGCATATCCTGCTTGACTGAACGCCCCGCCCACATGGGCATAACGACCTGTATGTTCTCCAAATCCATGGATCAATGCAACCGCCGCCTTGGGCTTTTTCTCCGGTTCCCAGCCTTGAACATAAAAGTTCAATCCCTCTTTGTTTTGCCAATTCGATTCAAAATGTTTCATCGTTTGCCTCCGGAACGATACAGGAACGGGCTCCCGTTTCTATTGAGTAATTTCGCCGACCTCGAAGCGGCAATATGGATCGCCCTTTGCCATACAATGAGTTTCGATGACGGCGTGGGGTTGGCCGGTTGCCCAAGCCACTGCCTCGCTGATTGAGCCGACATATAGATAGCAGATTGGTTCATTGCTCCGGCGGGCGTGGCACATGGCACAGGTCGACTCCACATACGCGATCGTATCGCCGCCTTCATCCACCCACGCCTCCACCTGCGAATTGGATTTCTTGAGGGCACCCACCATGCTGTTTAGAATGAATTTGATGCGTTGTTTTTCAGGTAATAATTTCAATGCCGCCCCCGCGACTCCCAGCAAGGCGGATTGTTCACGCACTGCATATTGAAACGAAGCCTTTCCGATTCTCTTCAACATGCCTCGTCCGCCGCGCCCGTAAAACTCTTCGATGGCTTGATTGAACTTTGCATACTCGGTGGATTGAATGGCAGGATCTAAATCGTCGGGTGGAAAGTTGTCAATGAATCGTTCCAAGCCGCAGGTTCGCAATACCGCGTTGAGTCCGTTTTCGCCCATGACCTCCTGCGCCGAAACCAGTGCCTGCCGCACCAATGCGTTGACGATGACCGCATCCTCTCGTTGTGCCATGCTCAAACCTCCGCTTGATAAATATAGACGGGATATTGTTCGCCGGTTTTGCGAAATCCCATTTTTCCATATAGCCCCAGAGAGCTGGCATTGTCCGACTGCGTATTGACGGTAATGCGTGACAAGTTCTCCGCGCGACAAGCCTGATGCATTAAGTCGCCGATCAACGCCGACGCGATCCCGCGACCCTGCGCTTCCGGGCGGACTGCCAGGCGGGCCAGGTGCGCCCCAAGTGGATTTCCCGTTGAGAGCTGATACCCAACAAACCCCGATTCGTTTTCTGCAACCGACGCGTAGAGCGCTTGTGAAAAAGCCTTGCTGAGGGCCGGCAATGAATTTTGCCAGAGCGGTTCGAAAGACGCTGCGTCCACGTCCGCCACACACGGCAGGTCACTGGCCGTCATTGGACGCAGTGTGATTCCTGCGGGAACCGGCCATGGTTTAAGAGTCTGGCGATTCCATTCGAGCATCACGATGGATTGAGAGGAGACGAAGCCGTTTGAGGTCAGAATGGATTCGAACCAGGGTTGTGTGGTGATGGCCGCAACTTTCGTTGCCTGTTGAGAGGCAAGTTCGCGCCTCGCCGCATGCCAAAGCGGCGGCCAAGCCGAAGGGTCTGAAAGATTCGAATCAAAAACGAAGAGGCGGATCCAAGATATGGCGGGCGGATCCGGAGGGCAGGCCAGCGCAGCTGCGATGCAGCCATCCTTTTCCAGTACAAGGTAGGGCTGACACCCCAGCCATTCCAGCGGAGTGCGCCAGTCCAAATGACGGTGAACTTGTTGTTGGAATAGGATCAGGTCGGCAATCTGCTGTTGATCGGCAAGGACCGCCGGTCGGAGCCGAAGATTGGCCTCCATCATCTCTGTACGAAACGGACCACGGCCCGGAGGATGCGGTCAAAGATGGATGGATTCTGTTTGGCTTCCATGGAACCGATCATCTTAAATACCGATTCACCGACTTTGCCTTTCTTAAGTTTAATGCCTGCCGCGGATTTAAGCACCATGGCGCGCAGGTCGCCTTCGCCTGCCTCGGCAAAGACGGATGCGGAATGTTCATAGGCGGCGAGGGCCTCATCGAATCTCTTCAACGCCTCGAGCGCAGCCGCCTGATTTCCAAGTGCCATGCCTTGTCTTTTCAGGTCGGCAGCCTTTGCGAAAATATCGTCCGTGCCCAGCGCTGCCTCCAGTGCCTCCTGAGGCTTGTCTGATTGCAATAAGGCAACGCTCAGATTGTTTCTTGATTCGGCCGCATTCAGGTCGTCCTGTGCGGAGGCGTAAGCCTCCGCTGCCGCGCGAAACGAATCCACCGCGGCATCCAATTGGCCTGATTGAAAGGCCTGCTTTCCTTGCTCATTCAAGATCTGGGGGTCCGTATTTGTAGGCATGTGGCCTCTACAAGGTGATATCCAATAGGCCTTCTGCAACGGAGCGCAGTTTGTCGGTGGGCATGGAGCTGAGTTTAAGCGCCAGTTCCAGATATGGGCGATTAACCGGCTGGCAGACGAAGGCTTGCAATTCTTTGGGAAGTTCGAGGAACTGTTGAATCCCTTTTTGATCGCTCATCCATTCACCGATGGGGCCGCTCTCATCGAAAAAAGTTTCGACGCGGCTTCCCAGGGCCGTCGACAGCACCTCCAGTTCCGCTAAGGGAATCGGACGCTCCCCCAATTCATAGGATTTGATCCGCGCCGCCGGGATGCTCGTTTCTTGAACCAGCGACTTGATCGAGAGGCTGGCGCTGTTGCGTTGTTGACGTAATAACGCGCCGATCATGCGCTGACGCACTTCCACAAGGCGGGGCAGATCCAGCGGTTCCGTCGAAGGAGCATCGTCGGAGATGGAGGCTTGGCCCCAAAAATGATTTATGGGCAGTTTGAGATAATAGACGAGAATTTCAAGTTCGGGAAGCGATGGAGCCCGCTTTCCCTCTTCGTACGCGCGAAAAACGCCCTTGGTTACCCCGATGGCTTTGGCACATTCAGCGATATCCCTTCGAGAGGCCAGGCGCGCGTCGCGAATTAAGACGCCCAGTTTCTTTGTGCGCAGAGTGATTTGAGAACGAGTATCCATGAATCCTCAATTGCCGCTAATTATAGCAGAGAACATCCTATGGATATTGCCGCCCCGTCCTCGATCAGGTCAACCCGTCCGCAACCGCCGGGCGAGATCAGCCATTTGTTGCGCGATATCCTGGAATACGATTGCCGCTGTGTCTTTCGGAAATTTTTGCGAAAAAGGCAGGTGCTGGTTGTTTGCCAGAACAAAATTACTGCCGAGGTACGGCACCGATGTTTTGATTTCCACTCCAATGATGCTTTCAGCTTCAGATTTGGTCAGGCCTTCCAATCCGACAGCCCGGTTAAGGATCGCAAAGACCCGGGCTGCATCCACGCCCTTCGATTGGAGATATTCCCAGACGGTCTTAGTCAGTGAAATAGTGCTTTGGTCCGTGCTGACGATCAAAGCGATCAAGTCGGCATTCTCGATAAGGGGCAGGCTGATCCGTGAGAGCGAACGTCCCAGATCGATCAACACGTAATCATAGCTTGCCTTCAAGGCGTTGACAAAATCGCCGATCAATCCGACTTTGAGCTGGTTCCCGTTTTCGGGGTCAGGCGACCCGGCCAGCAAATGAAAACGCCAATTCGCCATTTTTGTCAAGTTATCGCGAAAGTATTCCGGAGTGATGATGGTGGCGGGCATTTCCGACACCGTGACCAGATTCTGATCGCCTTGATAGCCAACAATATCGGCGATGGAACCGATCGGCAGAACCAAATCTACCACGGCAACCTGTGCCTCGGGCTTATACTGCACGATATTTGTAGCGATATTGGCGCACAGGGAGGATGTGCCTGTTCCGCCTTTGGCGCTCAGAAAGACGATCAGCAAGCCTCCCACTTTTTTTGCCACAGCGCCCAGCAGGCGATTAATTGTATCGATCAGGGTGGGCATGACTTGGGCGGTTTTCACCAGATGTTCGTTGAAACCCGCCTTCAATAATGAACGTACCTGAGCCGATTGCGGGTTACTGCTGAGAGCGATCAAGGGTGTACGGGCGGTACGCGCATCCTGCCGCAAACGAATCGCCAAGTCTTCACCCTTCAAGTCGGTTATGGCAGGATCAACAATAATCAGTTCGGGGTGGTCACGCCAGGCAAAGATCAATCCCTCCTTGCCAGAGGCAGTTTGCAAAGTTTGGTAGCCCTCCCTTTGCAACGCCGCGCCGACGAAATTGCGGCTGGCGGCATCTGCATCAATAATGAGAATCTTCTTGCCGGGCATTTTTTTTTGCTCCTCGTCCTGATCACGACTCAACAGGAGGCATCAAGTAACCAAGCCCTGAGCGAGTAACGATATGTCTTGGAGCATGAGAGTCGGTTTCCAGTTTTTGCCGCAGGCGGGCAATGCTGACCCATAAGATTTCCTTGTCGGTCTTGTATTCAGGACCCCAGACGCTGGTAAGAAGTTCCTCCGCGGTAAGGATCTTTCCAACGTTGTGCGCAAATTGCAGGAGCAGCCGATATTCCGTTGCAGACAGGGAGATTGGCTGCTCATCGCGCCAGACTTCAGCACGGGCAAAATCTATTCTGAGATTCTCGTGCGTGAAGAAACGCGAGCCGCTCGTCTCGACAGGCGGCTGGGCACGTCGCAGCACCGCCCGGACACGCGCCAACAGCTCCGTGGCGGAGAAAGGCTTCACCAGGTAATCGTCCGCTCCAAGGTCCAGACCCTTGACACGGTCCTGTTCCTCGCCCTTGGCAGTTAGCATGATAATTGGAACGTTCGAGAATTGGCGGATGCGCTGGCAGGTGGCGAAGCCATCGAGGCGCGGCATCATGATATCCAACAAAACCAGATCGGCCGGATGGGATGAGAAGGCATCAATCGCCTGCACGCCATCCGCCGCGGTAACAACGGTATATCCCTCCGTTTTCAGGTTGGCTTCCAGCAAACGGAGATATCGAGGTTCGTCATCCACAATGAGAATGCGTTTGGACATATCGTTCTCCTTTCAATGAAAGCGATCAGGGCCCTCAATCAAGCGGCAACTCTATAAAAAAAGTGGTGCCTTGATTGATAACGGATTCTGCCCAAATCTTACCATGATGTGCCAGGATAATCTGTTTGCATATATAAAGTCCCAATCCTGTGCCGGTGATGTTTTGACCGGGCACGCGGTAGAAACGTTCAAAAATAAACGGTAGATAGCCTTCCGGGATGCCAGGGCCCTTGTCGGCAAATGCCACCCGCACATTGTTTTTACCGCGTTCCAAGTGAACGGTCAAAGGGGAACCGGGGGCATATTTGATTGCATTGACAAATAAATTCTCAAAAACCTGCGAAAGGCGCACGCTGTCGCCGTGAATCGGCGGCATCTCCTCAAACTCCAGTTTGATTTCGAGGTTTGGCTGATGGACCCGGACGCGCAAAGCCACGTCCTTGATCAGTTCATCCAGCCTCATGGGCTGGAACTTGAATTGGATGGTCCTGCTTTGCAGGCGGGCGGACTCGAGCATGTTCTCGATGAGTTGTGTCAGGCGATCCGTCTCTTCGTCAATGATGGTAAGGAACTCGCGCTGTGTTTTCTCATCCCAGGTCGTGTCCTGCCGGAGCAGGCTGGTGCTGTAGCCCTTGATAAAGCCGAGCGGCGTGCGTAGTTCATGAGAGATCGTTGAGACAAAGTCGTCCTGCAGGCGCATTTGACGCTGGACGGACTCGAGCTCTAGGCGGGCCTCCTGCAATGCTTTGCGTTCAAGCAGGGAAGTCATCCATAGTGAGATCAGGGAGGCGAGGCGAACGTGTTCCGTAGTATAGGATGGGCCGGCAAAGCGGACAAAGACCAAGGCCCCTCCCAATCGCCCGCCAATTTGCAAAGGCAGGCCGATCAAGTGGGGCAGGTCAAGACGGGATGTGTCGCCCTGCGCGTGCGGCGTTTCAATGATGATCTCTTTTTTTGACAGGACCTGCCCTGCGATTCCTTCCCCCCAGCTGGCGTCGGCTTCCGCATGTTTGCCGCGGCCCACGGCCCGTGCGTAAGTCACATCGAAGCCGTTGCCCTGCGCGTCGAGCATGTAAACCGCGACGTTGTCATAGACAAATTCATCGCGCAATGACGCGAGCAGAGCGTCCAACCCCTCCTTCCAGTCGTTCTTTCGGCCGGCAGCCTGCAAGCTGGAATGAATCTGAGAAAGTGTATAGGTATCCAGGTGGACGTTACTGTCCAAGTTATTTTTCTTTCGCCACCGCCAGCAGCGGGAATTTGAAGGTGGTGCCTTTACCTTCCACCGATTGAACATCCAGCAACGAACCGTGCGCTTCCACGATTTGTCGCACCAAGGAAAGGCCGAGACCTGTTCCGCCCACCTTGCGCGTGGACGAATCGTCGAGCTGGTGGAAAGGTTCAAAGATTTCCTGTAAGCGACTCGCAGGCATGCCAATCCCGGTGTCCGTTACCGAAACCGTCACCAGATTCGCGCTCTCTTCCTTCAGGCTTAGGACGACATGTCCGCCGGATGGCGTAAACTTAATGGCGTTATCCAGGAGCTGATTCAGCACCCAGCTTATCTTTTCCGAGTCACCTTGGACAAGAGGCAGGTTTTGATCCACCACGGCATGAACTTCCACTCCGCGCGCTTCAGCTTTTTGGACAGCGGCATTGACCGACAGATTTCCGACGCGATCAATATCAATCGGCTCCTGCTTCATGCTCATTTCGCCGCGCGAGGCGAGCGAGAACATGATCAGGTCCTCAATCATGCTTTCCAGCCTGCTCGTCGATTTTTGGCTGACGGTCAGGGCGTGGCGTTGTTCATCGGTCAGGGGGCCGAGGGATTCCGTGACCATCAGCTCCAGGTAGCCCTTGACATGAGTCAGAGGTGTGCGCAATTCGTGAGAAACGTTGGCCACAAAATTGGCCTTCATCTGACTCAGCTCGCTCAGGCGTTGCAAGGCTTCCCGCAATTCCGTCGTCCGCTCTTCGACTCGCTGCTCCAGGTTTCGATTGGCGGCCTGTAAAGCTGACCGCAGCTGGATGATCTGGGTGGTCACGGCTTCATCCAGAGTGGCACGGTCAATCAACTTTAAGTCGATCAACACTTGTCCAAGCAAATAACTTTTCCCGCGCTCCAGCTGATCCTGTTGATAGGCCAGTGCTTTCTGCAGGTCCACGTCGGAAATATGGCCTGAACGCACCAGCGCATCTCCCAATCGCGGGACGAGCATTTCGGGCGAGAGTTGTAGCTTTGATTGAGCCATGGGAAACTCCTTTCACGGATAGACCCAGTCGCCACCCACCATTGTAGCCGATGATTGCAAATCTTTCACTTCTTCAGGATCACAGGCAAACGGATCCTTGTCCAGGACGATCAGATCCGCCAGATAACCTTTTGCCAGTTTGCCGATGCGGTTTTCGGCATACGCCGCGTAGGCCGCGCCGGTTGTAAAACCCTCGATGGCCTCCTGCATGGTCAGGCGCTGTTCCGGATGCCAGCCCTCGGGACTAGGCGAGCCGTCGGCGCGTCGGCGGGTGACCGCGGCGTGGATGCCCCAAAACGGATTGGGCGACTCGACCGGCGCATCCGAACCAAAGGCGAGGTGCGTGCCCGCCTGCAGCTGCGTCCGCCACGCGTAAGCCAACGCGGAGCGCTCCCCCCAATACTTATCCGCCATCAGCATATCCGAGGTGGCATGAATCGGCTGCATGGAGGCGATCACATTCAATCCGGCGAGGCGCGTCGTGTCATCGGGATGAAGAACCTGAACATGTTCGATGCGATGACGCAAGGCGGGCAATCCCTTTTTCCTTTCATACGCGCGCAATTGCTCATAGGCGTTCAGCACTTCATGGTTGGCGCGGTCGCCGATGGCGTGGACGGTCATACCCAGGCCCACATCGGCGGCGTGGCGGCCCAGCTCAAAGAGTTCCTCACCGTCCATATTTAAGATACCGCGATTCTCCGACTCATTCAAGTAGGGCTGGAACATGGCCGCCGTGCGCGGGCCCAGGGCACCATCCATGAAGACTTTGACCGAACCGATGCGAAGCCAATCATCGCCAAAGCCCGTGCGGAGTCCCAGCTCGAAAGCATGGTCAAGAAGGTCGACCGGAATGTTTTTTGTGACGCGCAATTTCAATTTTCCGTCTGTGTGCAATTGTTGCAGAGCCATAAAGCAATCACGGCGGTCGAAATCATGGATGCCGGTCAGCCCCATCTTCCACAAAATGGACTGGGCTTTTTCTATGGCGCGAGCAAGCCCATCGATGTCAGGCATCGGCACGATATCGCCGATCAGCTGCATGGCGTTCTCGAACAGGATCCCGGTTGGCTCGCCTTGGCTGTCATGTTGGATCTGTCCGTCTTTGGGATCCGGCGTGGATGCGGTAATATTCGCCAGTTTCAGCGCGGCGCTGTTGACCCATGCCGCGTGCAACGACTTGGCGGTCAAATAAACCGGATGGTTCGGCGCGATACGATCCAGGGTAGCAGCACCTGGCCAGCCGCCCCACACATTTTGATTCCAGCCGTGACCGAGAACCCATTCGCCTGGTTTGGCTCTTTGAACGCGCTCCGCCACGCGCTGCAGGCATTTTTCCAGCGTATCCGTTTCGCAGTCAATTCTTTCCAACGCCAACGAATAGTGCTGGAGATGCAAGTGCGCATCGGTCAGCCCCGGCAGGATCACACCTCCGCCCATATCTTGTTTTTCCACGCGATCAAACCTGGAGAGCAATTCATCGCCGCCAACCGCCATGACCTCACCGTGTTCCATTGCGATCACTGACGCAACGGGCTTCGATTGATCCAGAGTGTAAATTCGTGCATGATGCAAAAGCTTCATAATATCTTTTCCAATAAAGCGTCCAGTTCTTCATCCGAATAATAATAGATCGTGAGCGCGCCGCCCTTTTTGCCATGCTTGAGCGAGACTTTCGTCCCGAGACTGGCGCGCAGACGCCGCTCGATGTCACTCACATTTGGGTTTCGACTTGGCTTCCTTTTCGACGCCGGTTTCTGTCCTCCAAGTTTGCGTGCCAGTTGTTCTGCCTGTCGGACGCTTAAATCCAGGTTGAGGATAGAACGCAGCGCGGCTTCCTGCGCCTTGGCTGAGTGCAATGCCAGCAGGGCGCGTGCGTGCCCTTCCGTGATCTTTCCATCCACCACGGCCTGCTTGACCGCCGAGGCTGCATCGAGCAAGCGGAGCGTATTGGTTACCGCCACGCGGCTCTTGCCCACCCGCGCCGCAACCGATTCCTGCGAAAGCCCGAACTCCTTGATGAGATGATGAAACGCCTCGGCTTCTTCAATTGGATTCAGGTCGGCGCGTTGGACATTTTCGATCAGAGCCAGTTCGAGCAATTGCTGATCGCTAGCATGGCGAATCACGACAGGCACGCTCTTAAGGCCTGCGCGGCGTGCAGCTTGCCATCGGCGTTCTCCGGCGATTAAAGTAAATGTCCCGTTGACCGCAGGGGCCACGATCAGCGGCTGGATGATGCCGTGCTCGCGAATCGACATGGCCAATTCTTCGAGTTCTGTCTCCTTCAGGGCCTGGCGCGGCTGACGCGGATTCCGTTGGATCGAATCGACAGCTACTTGTGCAACGCCGCCATCGCTGGAAGCAGTTCCGCCTCCGGGGATGAGGGCGTCGAGTCCTTTGCCGAGACCGCTACGTTGAGGCATGCACAACTCCTTGTTTTCTCATTCACTTAACCACCTTTGCGCCATCGCCTTTCATTAATTCTTTTGCCAAGGCTTCATAGGCCTGTGCTCCGCCGGATGCAGGCGCGTAGGCCGAGATGGGCAATCCGTATGACGGCGCTTCTGCAAGGCGGATGGAACGCGGTATTATCGATTTGAAAACTTGATTTGGGAAATGTTTATTGACCTCCTTGACCACATCGGTGGACAGATTGGTGCGAGAGTCGAACATGGTCAAGATGACGCCGCGCACTTTCAGGTCGGGGAAAAGAAGCGAGCGGACCCGCTGAATGGTTTGGGTCAATTGTCCGAGCCCTTCCAGCGCCAGATATTCGCATTGCACCGGAACCAGCACGCCGTCCTTTGCCGCGACCAGCCCATTGACCGTGAGGAGTCCGAGAGAAGGCGGACAATCAATCAAGATGTAGTCGTACTTTTCAGCCAGTGGGGCAATGGCTTTCTTGAGCCGCGTTTCACGCGCCAGCTCTTCGACCAATTCCACTTCTGCGCCGGCCAGCGCAGGCGAAGAAGGCAACAGCGAAAGTTTGAGGCGTTCGTTCAAAAGCACAAACGGCAGGGCGGCGCTCCCGAGCAGTGCCTCGTATGTCCCGCCGCCGACCGTCGCTTTGTCCACACCCAGACAGGAGGTGGCGTTGGCTTGCGGGTCAAGGTCTACCACCAGCACGCGCTGACCCAATTGCGCCAGATAGGCTCCCAGATTAATCGCCGTGGTTGTCTTGCCGACGCCACCTTTCTGATTGACGAGTGTATAAATGCGAGCCACTAAAAAACCTCCATCAGGCATTCATCGATCTCACGATTGGTTGGAATTCCTTCGAGACCGCTTCGTGTCACCGACCGCGCCGAAAGTTGAGTGGCAAAGCGCGCCGCTTCCCATGGATCGCGGGTTTGATGCAACCGGACGAAAAACGCCGACGCAAAAATATCTCCCGCGCCGGTCCCATCCACTTCCTCGACCTCGGGCGCGCGGAATCTGCGGCGATCTCCATTCCAATAGAGCACCGCGCCCGCGTCTGCTTCGGTGACAGCCAATATTTTGGTCTGATGAGCCATGGCCTCGATCAATTCCTCATCGCCGCTGACGTCTTCACGACTCATCACCACCGCCGTGGCTTTCGATAATAGCCCGTCAGCGCTCTGCCATTTGCACGGAACGACCTTTCCGTCCTCATTCCATGTCCGCATCCAACCTTGAGGCGTGATCCCGAGCAAGGGAGGGCATAAATCATCAGGCAGTTGAGAGTCCAACTCCTGCGCAACCGGCCCAAGATGAATGATGGAAGCGCTCTGCCAGATTTCGGGCACCAGGTCAAAAGGAATAGGCGCGGCCCGCTGATGAAGAATTTGCGTCCGCCCGTCCCGGCTGCCGTAAATATTTTCAAATATGGTTGTATGTTCGGACGGAATACAGATAACTTGAATCCCCTCTAAAGCTTTCATGGAAGCCTCTTCGTTGGCAGAAGTTACGACGCCAACGCGTAAACCCAGCGCACGTGCCGTTAGCGCGGAAAATGCCGCCGTGCCACCCAGACGGGGACCCGCCTTCGTGACGTCTTGTGTGACGTGACCGACCACGAGATAGTCCACTGCTTTGAGAGGGACAATATCGAGCATGAGCAAATTATACCGTGAGAAAAAGCCTAAGCAGACAAAGACTGACGCTCATCCTTAGGATGAGCGTCAGTTGCGATTTCATTCTTTTGGCAAAATCGTGATCTTGCGGTGCGGTTCTTCGCCGGAGCTTTGCGTGGTCACTGCCGGATGATCGCGCAATTCCATGTGGATGATGCGCCGCTCCGCGGCGGGCATCGGCTCGAGCGTGAGCTTGCGTCCGGTCTTGATCACCTGTTCGGCCATGCGCCGCGCCAATTGCCGCAGTTGTCGTTCGCGGCGATCACGGTGTCCCTCGACATCCACAATCAGCTGAATGAATTGTTGGGTTTCCTTCCCCACCATCAAGGAAGCGATATATTGAAACGCGTTCAATGTTTCGCCGCGATGACCGATCAACACACCAAGGTCATTGCCGCGAATGTCCACCATGATCGGATGGCGATCCTCGCGCGCCTCGCCGTAATGAGCCGACACCTGCGCCTGCATGCCCATCTGATAAAGGAGTTTCGAAATGACGGACTCTGTTTTATCGAGGATAGGGTCATGACCATCGGGCATGGTTTCATTCTTCTTGACGGGCTGCGCTTCCTTCTCGGGAGTGGGGGCCGGTTTTTCGATTTTCGGCTCAGGCTTCATCACCGGCATTTCGACTTTCTTTGCATTGACTGGCTCCGATCCCTTTGGTGGATTGACCGACAACCTGACGCGCACTTGACGTCCGCCCAATCCAAACAATCCTTTGTTGCCCGAATCCAGCACTTCCACACTGACCGCATCGGCGGGCAAGCCGAGCTGGGCTAATCCTTGCGCGAGCGCTTCCTCGACGGTCGGAGCAATGATCTCTAACGTGGTTCGCTCATTCATCGTTAAACTCCCTAGTGGTGATGTTATCTATTTTTGACATTCGACGGAGCCGGCTTGCCGCCGCCCGGCAGAAGGTTGCGCCAGTTGACTCGCCCCATCATTGCATATTGAAAGATGCCCAATACGTTGCTGGTGACAAAATAGACGGCCAGCCCCGAAGCATAATTAAGCACCAGCCATCCCAGGAACAACGGCATATAAATACTCATCATGCTATTCATAGCCGCGGCCTGATCGTTGGGATTGGTGGAGGGGGGCAGGGTCAATTTGGTTTGTAAGTACGTGGTCAGCGCAACGATGATCGCCAGGGTCGGGAAACCATAAGGCAGGAATGGAATGGTCAATCCGCCGGGGAATGGCAAACCCTCCGGTCGGCCAAGGTCCATCCACAGGAAATGGCTGTTGAGCGGAATGATGCCTGCGGCATTCATGAACGGATAGATGCTGCGCGCCAGTTGCAGCAGCGTGAGCGGCGTGGCCGCCAAGGCACGCGTCACGCTCTGATAGAGACCGATGATGATCGGGAACTGGATCAGCGTGGGCAGGCACGAAGCAAACGGATTGATGCCGCGTTCCTGATAGACGCGCATTTGTTCCTGCGCCAGCTTTTCACGATCCTTGGCATACTTCTTTTGAATGTCCAACCACTCTTTGTCGTTTTGCAGGTCCTGCATCACTCTTGCACCTTTTAATTGCTGTGCGTTCAAAGGCCAGGTGATCGCACGGATGAGAATGGTAAAGAGAATCACCGCCAGACCGAAGTTATGACCGATGAGGTTGTAGATCCACAACAGGACATTGGTAAACGGGTTAAGAATAATGTAGTCCCACCAGTTCATATAGGCTCCTTTTCATTTGCCATCAAAGTGCCACGGCAACATACTGCCGTCTTTCTCATTCACGGCATACAATAAATATTGCGCTCCAAGCGGAGCGATCAGAACCAGATTGCCGGAAGCGACTGGTGCGGTATAGATTTTTCCTCCGATGGCTGTGGTCCAAATCATCTTGCCGTTATGATCGAGTGAATAGACCGAACCGGACTCCGTTGCCACGACCGCGCCATCCGTGGTCAAAAGCGGGCTGCCCGTGATTGGTCCATCGGGCGCGATGTTCGACCAGGAATTCTGTCCATTCGAAGCATCCAGCGAATACACCTGCCCGTTAATGTCGGCGACAAAAACGTTCGAAGCATTGATGGATGGATCGCTCCACACCCAGGCGTTGGTATTCGCCGTCCAGCGGATCGCGCCGTTCGCGGCGTTGATCGCGAAAACCTTGGATCCGAACGAACCTACATAGAGTGTCGTTCCGTCGGCGCTCAGCGCGGGAGAACCGGCGGCCGAGCCGCCCAAATCGGTTTTCCAAACGATCTTTTGTGATTGCGGATCAATTGCATAAAGGAAATGATCGAGCGAGGTGAGGAAAATCAATTTGCCGTCCGTGACGGGCGCGCCCCACAATGGCTGACCAATGGATAAGGTCCAGAGCAATTGACCGGTCGCAATCTTCAGCGCATACAGCGAGCCATCGTTGTTTGGCGCAAATAATGTATCGTTGGTTGCCAGCGGGGTAGCAATCCAGCGATCCTTGGCGCCGCTGAAGACCCATTTCTGTTGGCCGGTGGCCGGGATGAGGCTGTACAAGCCTTGATCCGTACCGATGCTTCCAACGATCAATTGACCATCGGGCGTGACGAGCGGAGATGAATAGAACGCCCCATTACTTACCGAATACTGCCAGGCCTTGGTGCCATCGCTCAAGCGAACAGCGTAAACGTATTGTCCGTTGGCGAGATAGGCGTTGTTCGCGTCCACGGCCAGACCGGGCCAGCTCGTCCCGCGCGTAGCGGCACTGGAGCAGGCGCTCATGAAGAGCGCGCCGAGCAAAACAAAAGAAATCAACGTCAGACGTTTCATTGAAAAGAATCAAACTCCTTAGAGAACGGGGTCGTATCCCCCGGGATTGAACGGGTTACAGCGAAGCACGCGCCAGACCGCCATCACGAAACCCTTCAGCGCGCCGTGTTTGTAGATGGCCTGATAACCATAATGCGAACAGGATGGATAGAAACGGCAGGTTCCTTCGGGCAGGCCATGCGATAGGGTCATTTGATATAACCGAATCAACGATAACAGAACGATGCGCGCCCAATTGCGCGGCGAGCGCGGCAGATCGCGCAAGCGCGGTTCATCGGGATAGTCATGTGGTAAATACAGTTCAGGCTGCATCAGGATTGGATATTAACTGTGCGCGTTGTAAGACATTGAGCAGGGCCCGGCGGGCGTCGGTCAAGGTGCAGGACACGAGGGCGGGGCGGGCGATCAAGATCAGGTCCCAGCCGGCTGCAAGCGAGGGGATCAAAGGCCGCATCGCTTCGCGCAGAAGACGTTTCGCTCGATTCCGTTTAACAGCAGTTCCAACGGTCCGGCCTGCGGCAACGCCCACGCGAGTATTCATTTCATCATTGGCCCGCGCGATGAGCACAAGAAGCGGGTGGGCATAAGACTTGCCAGATTGCCGCACCCGCTTGAAGTCCTGTGACCGGGTCAAGCGGAATTTTCGCTGCACCCGTACCTCGAGCATCCTTGCACGTTCGCTGGTTTACCAACGCGTCCGCTTCACATGCTCATTGGCGCTGACGGTTAATCTGTAGCGCCCGCGTAGACGGCGGCGCTTGAGCACCGCGCGTCCGTCAGCCGTCGCCATGCGCGCCCGAAAACCATGCACGCGCACGCGTCGTCGGATCTTGGGTTGATAAGTTCGCTTCGGCATTCCTTACGTCCTCATTCCATTCAAAAGATAATTGCAATTCCCATTGAATCGGGAACCGGCGGCCAGTTAACTGGCACGTTATTATACCGTATGGCTTTGGATTCGGTCAAAGGTCAATCGCTTTCTTTTTTCTTTGGCTCACGGACCGGATAAACGGGATGCGCCAGCAGTTCGGACAGTTTCTTCGCCCCCTCCATACTGGCAACGGCGATGATTTCATCATTCGCCTGAAACACGCTATCGCCGCGCGGCAGGGTCATCTTGCCTTCGCGGATAATGGCGGCGATCACGCAATATTCCGCCAAGTCCAGGTCCTTGAGCGCCAGGCCGATGGCTTTTGCGCCGGGCGGAATTTTTTCCTCCACCACCGAATAGTTCCCGCGTCGGATTTTGAAGAGCGTCATCATATCCCCCATGGACATTTCTTCGACGACCAGCCGCGCCAGGATGTCGGCTTGATTCAGCGCAATGTCCACGCCCATATCCTGAGTGAACAGCCAGGAATTCTTCGGATTATTGATTCTCGCAATCACACGCGGGACGTTGAATTCGAAGCGCGCCAGGGAAGTCACAACCAGATTGGTATCATCGGAACCGGTCACCGCGGCCAAAACGTGAGCCGTGGAAACATCAGCCTGTTCGAGGGTGAGCGGTGAACTTCCGTCTCCGACCAGGATGGTTTCGGGCGGAACTTCATTTTTGAGCTTTTCCAGCAATGCCGGACGCTCTTCGATGATTTTTACGCGATGTCCTGCTTCCAATAATAGATGTGCCAGATAGGAGCCGGTGTTTCCGCCGCCGACAATGATCACGTACATACGTTACCTCCTCTCCAGTCCCAGCATCTCTTCGAGTCGATCCATGGCGGAAGATAATACTGACAAATGAATGAGGTCGCCCTCCTTGAATTCTGTTCCGTGCACAGGCAGGAAGGCCTTGTCGTTGCGCGTGATGGATACCACTGCAATCTCACCCGGAACCGACAATTGTCCGACGTTCTTGCCGATCAACTGCGGAGGTGCTTCCACGACCACCAACGCGACTTCGCTTCGGCCGAATGTGTACAGCACATCCAGATCGGTGTGGGAAAGCACTTGATATATTCGTTCCGCGCCCCAGTTGGTGGAGGAAATGGTCGTCAGCCCGAGCCGCTGATAAATTTCAGCCCGATGCGGGTCATAGAGGCGCGCCACCACGCGCGGCACATGGAAAATATTCTTGGCGATGCGTGCGGCTACGATGTTGGCGTTATCGGAGGAACTGGCAGACACGAACGCATCCGCCCGTTCGATGCCCGCCTCGATCAAGACGTTCCGGTCGAATCCCAGGCCCTGCACGACGCGGCCCTTGAAATTCGGTCCAAGACGGCCAATCGCGTTGGAATCATGGTCGATGACGGTTACGTTGTGGCCCTGAGTGGACATCAGCTCACTGACCTGTGAACCGATCCGCCCACAACCCATGATAATGACTTTCATACGGAACTACCTCCTCTCTTGACTATCAAGACGAGCGAGCATGTTTCATTTTACCAAAACGCCGGGCGAAAGTCTTGCGCAGCCACTCCAAAGCATATAGCACCGGGGCAAAAAGAATCAGTGCGGGCCAGAAGGATAGTGGCAGGGGAACATGATCAAAGGCAGAGGCCAGCGGCGGGATATAGATTAGGATCGCAATGATCACCACATCGAGCAACACACCCAATAACAATGTGGGATTGCTGAACCAGCCTTGTTGCCGGTTATGGGCCTTGAACGTGCGGCAGGCAAAAACGTTGCCGACCTGTGCCATCACGACACCGGCGTAAAACACCGTTTGGGCGATGTGATCGACAATCCCTGAGCCTCCAAAGGTGAACCAGCGCGGCCAGGCTATGGTTTCCAGAAATGGAATGCCGAGTCCTGGTGCGTGTCCGGATAGAACATAAACGGCGATGAATCCAATGTAACAAAGGATCGCTTCGATCATTCCCAGCCATAAAAAGGCATGCGTCAACAACGGACGGTCCAGCAAAGGTTGGAAGCGGGGGCGCGGTGGCTGATTCATAATTCCCGCTTCAGGCTTTTCGATGCCGAGCGCCAGGGCGGGCAGGATGTCGGTGCCCATATCAATGGCAAGGATCTGACGCACGGTCAACGCCAGGGGAATGCCGAAAGCCGAGGTGGCCAGGAAAGGCGCCACTTCCGCCACGTTACTCGAAAAAATATAAGTGATGAACTTGCGGATGTTGTCGTAAATGGCGCGGCCTTCTTCGATTGCCGAAACGATCGCATCGAAATTGTCATTGGTCAAGATCACGTCGGCGGCTTCCTTTGCCACGTCCGTGCCGATGATGCCCATCGCAATTCCCACATCCGCTTTGCGGAGCGCGGGCGCATCGTTGACGCCGTCTCCGGTCACAGCCACGACGTCGCCGCGTGATTGAAATACCGATACCAGTCGAAGTTTGTGGTCCGGCGCCATGCGCGCGAAGATGACTTCCTTATCCAACGCCTGCTTGAGAGCGACGTCATCCATCGCGTCCAATTCCGCGCCGGTAATGATAGACGGATTCGACGAGGTGATCATCCCGACGCGGCGCGCCAGCGACTCAGCAGTCAGCCCATAATCGCCAGTGATCATCACGATGCGAATCCCCGCCTGGCGACAAACCGCTACCGCGCGTTCCACTTCGGGACGCGGCGGATCCATCATGGCCATCAGCCCAAGGAACGTCAACTCGCGCTCGACATTTTCAGGAGTATATGCACCGGAACGCGGCGGCAAAGCGCGGCGGGCTAATGCCAGCACGCGCAAGGCGCGTCGCGCATATTCATCATTCACCGACATGATTTCCGAGCGCACCTCTTCCGTCAGAGGCACGGATTCGCCGTTGGTCAGAATATGCGTGCATAACTGCAAGACCTCGCGCGGCGCGCCTTTGACAAAGGCCAGATCGCCTTGGTGCGAACGATGAATGGTCGTCATCCGTTTGCGGCGGGCATCGAAGGGGAGCTCATGCGTGCGCGTGTACAGCGCATTCACGTAGCCTTCTTCAATGCCCGCTTTCATTGCGGCGACTTTGAGCGCCGCTTCCGTTTGATCGCCGAGACTGGTCCAAGTAGGATGTTCCGGCGAAGGTGGATTGATGCGGGCATTATTACAGCTCATGGCAGCGGTGAGCAATGCATCCAAATCCTTTTCGCAGGCTGCGCCTGCAGGATTTGGTTGATAATGACCCTTCGGTTCATAGCCTACACCGCTGACCTGTAATTTCTGCCGGGCCACCCACACTTCGCGCACGGTCATTTGATTCTGAGTCAACGTTCCGCTCTTATCCGTACAGATCACGGAGACATTGCCCAGCGTTTCGACAATGCTCAACCGTTTGCACAAAACCCCGCGGGTCGTGAGACGTTGAACGGCGCGAGCTAATGAAAGGGTTAGCGTGACCGGCAGGCCTTCCGGCGTGATGGCAACGATGATTCCCAAGGCCAGCAATATCGGATTGATATTGATGTGTTCCTTTACGGTCGGCCCGTAAACGGTGATCAATAAAACCAGGGCACCTATGCCAATGGCGACGATGGAGAGTCTGCGGCTGAGGCGTTGAAGTTCCTGGTGAAACGGAGATGGTTCTTCCTGAACCGCTTGCGTTAATTGAGCGATGCGTCCGAATTGAGTCAACATGCCCGTGGCGTAAACAACTGCCTTGCCGGTTCCCGAGGCGACCGAGGTTCCGGCGAAGATCAGATTGGGGCGTTCCAGTTCGCTGATTCCACTGACTACGGAAGCATCGGCTGTTTTGCGCGCGGCCAGCGATTCTCCGGTGAGGGAGGCGTTGTTGACGCGCAAGCCGTATTCTTCCACGACGCGCGCATCCGCCGGGATGTTATCGCCTTCGGCAAGAATCAAAACATCACCGGGGACAATTTCGGCGGCGGGAAGATGAACATCCTTGCCCTCTCGAATCACATGTGCGTACGTGGGAAGCAGATGCTTGAGTTTTTCCACAGCCCGCTCGGCTTGATACTCGCGCCAAAAGGAAAATCCCGCGTTGACCACCGCCACCAGCCAGATGACCAGCGCAAGAGCAAATTCCCTCTGCCAGATGGTGATCGCACCGGCGATGATCATGACCAGCACAAAAGGATGCGTTGCTTGGGCTGCATATTTGCGCCAAATCTGCGGATGTGCCTGCTCGGATAAAATGTTCTCTCCGTATAAGGCGCGGCGCGACCCGGCTTCGGTTGCGGACAAACCCTTCAACGAGGTCTCAAGCGATTGAAAGACCTCGTTCACGCGCAGACTATAGATCGGTGTGGAACTCATAAGCGTACAAATGCGGAAGCATTACCTCCCGCGTTCGGCTATTCGACTTTTCCCTCTTCATCGCCGGGAGCGGTTTGTTTGGGAGCGCCGCCTAATTTCGGTTCAGTGGGTTTGTTATCGAGATATTGTTCCAACAGTGATGGCGCAGTGGGATGATCCACATGCAACGCTTCGTTGTAATCACCTGCAATCACGGGAGCATCATAGCGAACAGGTCGGTTTACTCCGAAGAATTGCCAGAATCGGGCAATCGCCACCAACAGGCTATAGCGATATTCCTGCATTTTGAGCGATTGCCATTCTACAATCGAGGCCATTGCACCTTGGATACGGGCTTTGTCGCGGACGATGCGGTGGATTTGTTTTGGATCACGGTATCCGAGAGGTGACAGGATCACCAGATGAGCGGACAAGAAGAGAATGGAAAAGGATATCAGACGAATCCATCCGCCTTCTTCCCACTTGCCAATGATTTGGAATACCCAAACGGAGGCGGCTAGGATGGCTGTAAAGAGAGCCGCGCGCGCGCCCCAGCGTTTTATCCAACCTGTTAAGGTCCGCAGAATGTGTTGCCGCATGGCCAACCCCATAATCGTGATGGGTATGAACACGCCAACACCATAGAAGGGCGCGGCGACATCGGTATCGCCCTTGACCAAGAGCATGATCAGAACAGCCAAGCCGAAGGTGATGGTTACTGAACGGGTAAAGGTGCCGCGTTTATCGCGATATATGATTGCTTCGGGAATCTCCCCAATCGCAACGTCGCGCCATTCAGTAGCTTGAGCATCTTGGAAAGCAGTCATTGAAGCAAATGCCAATAGAATCACAGCCAAACCTTGGTAGACCCAATAGAGGAGGATTCCACCAGGAATCTGTCCGAAACCGATCGAAGCCAGATTACCCACCAGAGTTTTGCCACCTGTGCCATCAAAAACGTTGAAATGGACAGCAAACGCTGTGAGGATGATCGTTGTTACGCCACCATAGAATAGAAATGCCGTCTGCACAAAGCGTCCCACACCGGTTTTCCCGCTATAGAAACTCCACAGCTTGCCCCACTTCGGAAGCTTTTCCTTACCCCACTTGACCAGAGGAACATCCTCGTTGATAACAAACTGAATACCATTTGACATGGCCTCCAGACCGGTAAGAGCCACCATACCCTTCATTGAACCCGTGAGGATATGATAAAGGCCATCAGCTAATGTCGCAGATTGTGTTGCAGCAATAGGCGGCGCGGGCGGTACACCATTGTGAACTGCCATGATCAATCCAACCCAGTTGACAAGGGTAAGCATCAAGAAGACTGCCAGGAACCCAAAGCTGACAAAGGAAGATTCGCCTCGCCCGCGTATGGTCAAATACCATGTAACAGTTGCCAGAATAGCCCCGATGGCAAAGTGCCAAAACCAGGGAGCACTGTAGGAGTTTGTAATCGAAAGTAATTGATCTGAACCCGATAAGGCCGAAACTACGATGGTTAAGACATAATCTTCAATCAACGTGACCGCAACCATCAAGCTGAGCGTTGGCCTTAAGTAACGCATGGAAGCAGTATAAGAACCGCCTCCCTCGTTGAAGGGAGCCAGTGAATACATGTAAAGGATACCAAAACATATATTGGCAAAGGCGATCAAGCCTGCCCCGACAAAACCGAAACGCTGCAACCCATAAGGCCAGAGGACACTCATGAGTTCGCCAGTACCATAGAAATATGACGTAAAGAAATCGATTCCAAATAGCGCCAGCGCGGCCAGCATGGCAATCTGTCCCGCGCCATGGATTTGCGCGTGTTCCTTCTTCTCGCGCGGTGCGATGCGGAAGGCGATGTAAACAATTGCGATTAGCAATAGACCGGAAAAAAATATGGGGTTCATGCTTTCAATTCACTTATTCTTTTACAGAGGTAAATGCTTCCTCCAGCATTTTGAGTTCGATTAAGAGATGCTTGCGGGTCGAGACGTCGAAGCGGGTATCTTGATCCACTTTCACCTGCTCTTCCCGTGCCGCGCGCACCACGAACGATGGGACAAACATGATGCGCCCGGCGGGGATCACCACGAAGTGGTAGGTGTCGATTTTCAATTCCTGATCGTCGAAATACGGCAGGCTCAAACTCAAGCCGCGATTCAAACTTTGCGCCGCGGCACGTTCCTTGATGGCGTGGATAATATCCCGCGTTTGATAACGCGCCAGCGCGCGCCCCTGATTGATCAATTGCCCCAACATGCCATATCGTTTTTTCTGATACTCCTCGTCCGCAACCATGTAGGGAGCCAGCGAACGCGCGGCAAAGATTACGGTCAAGAACCTTTGCATTGAAGCGATATGCGCTTCCGCCTCATTGACAGAATTGACCAACAGCTTATCGTCCTCGTCGAAAGCCACCCACTGCGGAAGATAGAATCGGCGCGCCGCCGCCACGTACGGAACCAGCAAACTGCCGCGTCCATCTTCATTTTTCTCTTCCTCTGCGATTGCATCCGTGGAAGCCGTGATCGCAGAGGCCGGCTCGAGCAAATCGCCGGCCGGGACCGTCGGTACGTCCTCGTCTTCTTCAGGCACGTACGTCACGGAGCGACCGGAAGGCAACATGTTATAGATCATGTGCATCGCCGTCGTATGGCGAATCAATTGAGCACTGACGCCCACGGCATGGTCCGGAGATTGTTCCAATTGGGTGAGGCGTTCGCGAAACGTGAAATGAACATCGTTGCCTGACATTCGGTCGCGCAGACTCCCTGCGGACTGTTCCCTTAGATTCTGTGGAACGGTCAATGGGACTGACTCGCCGTTCGATTCCGCGATAACCCGGTCCGGCAATGAGAAATGCACGCGCGAGCCGCGCTGAACGAATGTCTCTGCCAGCTGTTGCGCCTGTGCTTCCAGAAAACGCTGGACAATGGCCGGCTGGGCTTTGAAGAGAGACTCTTGCGCTTTATATTCTTTTTCAAAGGACTCAGTGGGAGCAAGATGTGACATGCTGCCTGCTTTCCAAACAATGACAAAATATGCCCTCCGCCAGCGAGGGCAAGGCGCTATTATACCTCATCAAGCGGGACGATTTTCTTTCGGTTGTGCAAGGGGAATTTGCAGAAAGAATTTGCTTCCTTCACCCAGTTGGCTCTCGGCCCAGGCGCGGCCGCCATGTTGTTCCGCAATCGATCGCACGATGGCGAGTCCCAGTCCGGATCCATGCTGGGCGCGCGCCTCTCGTTGTCTGCCCCGATAGAATTTTTCGAAGAGGTGCGGCAAATCGTCGGGCGCAACACCGATGCCGGTATCTTCCACTTCGAAGAGCAAATCATCCGGCATGGCCCGGACGCGAACTGTGACCCTGCCGTTCACTGGCGTGTATTTGATGGCGTTTTCGATCAGATTATAGACCGCCTGATGCAGAAGGGCCTGATCCGCCTCGATCGTGGCCGGCAGATTCTTTGGGAGTTCCAAATTCAAAACAATCGTTTTCTCGCCTGCCTGCAGTTGCAGCAGGCTTGTCGTGCGCTCGAGAATATCCAACACGGAGACATGCTCCACCTGCAAGCCTACGCCGACTTCGATTCGTCCGAGATCCAAGAGGTTGCTCACCAAGCGGGACATGTTATCCACGCCGGAGATCATCTTCTTAATGTACCCGCGCTGCTGCTCGTTAAGCTCTCCGACCATGTCCAGCATGGTGGCATAGCCGCGCATCAGGGTGAGCGGCGAGCGCAGATCGTGACTGACGGTTGCGACGAACTCTGACTTCATCGTGTCGATTTCCTTGAAGGAGGTCACGTCGCGTAGAATGCAAACGCGTCCCATCGGGCGGTTCTCCGCCACAACCGACGAGGCCGTCGCGAGGTAGGTGCGTTTGTCCGGTAGGAGGACTTCAGCGGATTGCTTCTCTCTGGAGGCCAGCAAAAGGTCGACGAGTGGCCTTTGCACAATCACTTTCTCGATGGCCTGGCCGATGGCTTCATTTACTTTGATGTCAAAGGATTGCCCGGCGGCGCGATTGGCCAGCAGCAGGCGATTGCGCTGATCCGTGACCAGCACCGGATCAGGCGTGGAGTTGATGATCGCTTCGAGCTGGCGCCGCGCCACTTCCACGTTCAGGAAGAGATACGCATTGGCAACCGCCAGGGAGGCCTGACCAGCCAGCGTGGCGACAAAACGGACGTCGGCTTCCGAGAAATTGCGCGGCTGTTCATAGGAAGCCCACATCACGCCGTAATAACGGTTCTCGTGGCGCAAGGGAACAGCTAACAATGCCCCGGGGTTGAGGCGCCTGGGATCGAGGGTCAGTTCGCGCGTCCGCCCAAGATTCGGGAAAACAATGCGCTCCTGATGTTGGGCCTTCTGCAAGATCTGTTCATCCAGATACGCATACAAGTCCTTGGCAGGACCCGCTGCGAAGCGCGAAGGAAGTTCGGCAGGCGTTTCGGGAAGGATGGACGGCAAGAGCACCACGTGCACGGCATTGGCTCCGGTAGAGGCGACCGCCGCCAGCACGGGCTGGACCACGTTGCGCATCTCGAGGCTGGATGCGACGCCCTGGCTCACCACCAGCAGGCGGTTGAGCTCATCGAGGCGCGCCGCCAGGCTGACCCGCATCTGCTCGAAGGCGCCTCGCAACTGACCAACTTCATCCACGCCCGTTGCCTTCAGTGGATGGTCAAGTTTGCCTTGCGCGATTCGATTCGCTTCAAATGCCAGCCCTTGCAGTGAGCCGGTAATCACTCGTAAGCCGAGGCGCAATAGGATCAGCGCCAGGACAGCCAGCAGGATGATCATCACGGACATGGGCAGGGCGATATTGAGAGCCAATTGTTGGACCTGACTGGCGGGGATCGTTAAGACAATGGCCCATGGTGCGCCCTCGACCGGTTGATAGTAAACCAGTTCGCGCGTGCCATTCGGTGCGGTGCTGTTGGAAAAAGACGGCTGGTCGCTGCGCGGAATGCTGGTCGCTGTGAGCACGCCGCCACTGGTCTGATAGATTACATCGCCATTCTCATCGAGCAGGAGACCCTCGCCGTTCAGATCGGATTTCGACAGGTTGTCGAGGCTGTTGATCAGCGGTTGGGTCAATGGATTGGTAGCCAACGTGGTCCGTCCTAATAAGAGGCGCTGTACTTGATGGGAACTGTCCGCCACCGCCACCAAAAATGAAATGCGCGCCGACTCGCCTGATGAGCCGGGCGGGATGGTATAAATCTGAGTCAGCACGCCTTGGGCTGCCAGGGGAACACCGGTGGACTCCTGCGGGTACAAGGAAAAATTCTGGCGGGCGGAATTGGGATAGGCGCCCAACACGTTTTTTCCGCTTGCATCAAGAACGAGGAACTGATCGAAGTAAGGCACGGCTTGCATTCTCTGCGCGAGCAGCATGCTCAAATCAGGATCATTCGATGACAGCAGGCGCGGGTCGGATGACAATTGCACCGCAAGGTTTTGTCCGGTCTCCAGAAAAAATGGAACGTTCTGTGCCGCGGCCTGTGCGCTGCTGGCCAGGCGATCTTTTAACAATCCGTTGGCGGCCTGCCCTGCCACCACCCAGTCTCCGATGAGCAGAGTCAATAACAAGGCGAGGATGAATGTGCCGGTGGCATACACAAAACGCGTCTCGAGGCTGCGCTCTGCTGGAGAAGGTTGTAAGGGCCTCCTGTCGCCCCATGCAGAGGGAAAAGCGGCTGCGGCAAGTTGGGCGATGACTCCCGCGATCAGCAGCTCGCCGCCAAACGCCAACGCCGCGATCCCGGAATTGCTTAAGGCAAAATCGAGCCGCGCCGCCACCGGCACATTGGCCGGAATGCTGAAGAAGGCGCCGATGATGAATAACACGAGATGCAGGGGAATCATCAGCAACGCGCTGACCAGAGGCTGGCGTGCCCATTGATAGATCGCCGTGCGATAACGCTGACGGACGCTCGCTGAGAATAATAGGGCTAGTAATGAAAACTCCAGGGCGGTGAATAAATTGTACGTGTCCCAGGCGCCCCGCAGGATACCGGCCAAGAGGCCGACCGATGCGGCGGCCAGCGGTCCAAGGAATCCGCCTGCCAACGTCCACGGAACGGCAGAGAAGAGCATCATCGCAGAGCCGGGCGAAGTGTCGGCAGGGAAATTCGGCAAGGGCAGGGCGGAACCGGCCGGCAATCGAACACCCACGAATAAACCGGTGACCGGAACCAGGATCAATAATCCTGCGAATAACCCCCATGAACCAAGCGTCCATGCGGGTTGACTTCCCCTCCACTGAATCAAAAGGAGGATGGTCGATCCCAATAAGCCCAGCCAGACGACCCAGCCCAACCATGTGGGCAGGAGCAGATTGGGAAAGCCTGCAAGAAGCGTGAAGATGAAACTCATAAATAGAAGGACAGGGCTATGATGTTGACTGCTGAACCATTATAGCCGTAAACTTAAGTTTGCCCACCGTTCGACTTACTCTTTCACTTTACTCGCACAACCCCTGAGCCCTCTCAAACACCTCTTCAGCGTTCATCGAATCCGAATCGATCACCACCGCGTCGTCCGCAGCGCGCAAAGGCGCCACATCGCGCGTCGAATCGATTCGGTCTCGTTCGATCACGCTGGCAAGGATATTGTCGTAATCCGCCTCGCCGCCGCGGGCTCTGATCTCGTGATAACGCCGGCGGGCGCGCTCCTGGGCGGAGGCATCGAGATAAATCTTCAAATCCGCCTCCGGTAGGACGACAGTGCCAATATCGCGTCCAACCATCACAACTTTCCCACGCTGGCCGATCCTCCGTTGTTGTTTGCTCATTGCATTCCGCACGCCGCGATATGCCGACACGATCGAAACGCTCGCATCCACTTCGGGACGACGCGTTTCCCAGGTGACATCCTGGCCTTCAACCACCACATCGCAGGCGCGTCCGTCGAGTTTTGAGGCGGGCGCAACATCGATTTGGATGACCTCAGCCAGGGCCGTCACGGCAGTTTCATCGCTGAGATTGATGCCGCGTTGCAACGCGACCCACGTCACAGCCCGATACATGACGCCGGTATCGAAAAAGAGGTAATCCAGCGAATCCGCCAGCCGCCGGCCAAGTGTGGATTTACCCGCCGCGGCCGGCCCGTCAATCGCAATGATGTTCGGATGAGTTTTGGTCATTGAATCATTCCGCCACAGACGAATCTCCTCCTCGGAGAGTCAGGGCGAGGGCTACGGTTTCGTTTCCTTGGTATCAAGGAAGAGATCGTTCCTCACCCAAAAGACGATGGTCTCTGTGCTCTGCGGCATCTGACGATAAGCCAGCCAGCGCATCCAATCGGATACGGCGGCGCCACCCCACTGAGGGGCTTGCCGCCAGATGAATGACTCACCGCGATACGAGGCTGCCAAGGCCGGGTTGTTTTGATCCGTGCTGATCGCAAATGGAGGCGAAGCGGAGGGACTCAAGGCGCTGACCAAAGATATTTGATGTCCCCTCAGCAGCCATTCGAGAGCGGGCGAATCAATGCCAACGATGCTGACCGGCTGGGCATTGATATTGTAATTGCTCCAATCCGACAGTTCATTGGTGACTTTCCAGAGCAGATCCGCCTGGGCCGGAGTTCTATCCGCCGTCCACATCTCCTGATCCTGCATCACGCGCAGGTTCCCTGCGCCGAGCATTGCACCGAAGGAATAAATTCCCAATGCTACCGCGACCCCCCACATCGCGCCCAGCTGTGCCGTGCGAGCCGACCATCCCATTCCCACCAGCAAAATGCAAATGACCAGCAGCGCCAATGAGCCGAACAACAGCCAGATGCTGTCCGTCGCTTGCGAGGAAGGGATCGGCAAGGTGGTGAGGGCCAGGAATTGAAGCCAGACGAAGAATAGAATAATCACGCTCAGTGCCGCTACGCCGATCACCTGCCGACGCTCGGCGGGCAGGATATTTACCGCGCGCGCCAGTTCCAGTGAGGCCAATGCCCATAATGGAAGAAGCGTCCAAACCAAGTCGCTTACCTGATGGAACGGATAGAAAAGGGCCAGCAATAAAGCGACCAGCATCCAGATGCTCAGCCGCATCACGCGTCTGCTACGATGCAACCAGCCGCGTACCATGGCACTCAACGCCAAGAGCACTGCCAATGGCTGATAGGCAATTAATGAGAACAACATCATGCCCGCGGATATTCCGGAGAAGCGCCTCCATCCGCTCAAATACTCTGGCAAGGATGAAAGCCACGCGCTCAGTCCAGTGGGGGATAAAAAGAATAATGTCCCGCCGACCAGTAGAGTCCCGATTCCAAACCAAAACGCGGACAACCACTCGCTTCCTCCACGATTTGAGGCGGTCTCGGATTTCCCGCGCCTCTCCAGCATTTGAAGGATTGCCCATGCCAGCCCGAGGCCAAGCAAACCCTCCCACAGCGACGGTCCCGAAAGCAAGGCCAGCCCGGCAAAGACTCCGGCCCAACGCGATTGTTTTCGTTCCCAACAGCCCCAGGCCAACAAAACAAATGTCACGGCCAGGATCGAACTGCCGGCCTGACGCGACAGCGCCACCAAGCCCGGATCGACTGCCAGGAAGAAGGCCAGGATCAGAGCCGGGCGCGGTTTGAGGCGTTCGCGAAACAAGAATGGGACGAAGACGAGAGACGATCCCGCCAGAGCTGGAACGAATCGCGCCAGGAAATTCGTCCCGCCGCCATAGAAAAAGAAAAAGATGCTGGTTAATAAAACGTATGCTGGTTGCGAGCCAAGCGCGGGATGCGTGCCCTGTACGACGCCGAGCGCCTGCAAGGCCCATTGGGCCTCGAGATCAGTCAACGTCCAGGTGCCGAGGCGAATCAAGCGGACGGCCAGCGCCAGCAGAAAAGCGATGATATAAAGAGCGGTTTGATGACGGAATGGTTTCATTAAATGTTGTTTCTCATCATGTTGCCGTTGTCCATGCGACCGGCGCTCCCGCATCGAGCGGCAGACTCCTCTTGGGCGGTTGGATACTCCCATTCGCTTTAGCCGGAACTTGCGACGACGGACGGTTTGCCTTTATTTTACTTGACTTCATAAATTGTCACATTGCCTTGATGAAAGACCTGCGTGAGATGGGTGCTGAACTTGTCTTCCTGGATCGGATAGGTGGATCGCTCGAGCTCCCCGATATAAATATATTCGATATTGTATCGGCTGATAATTGCAAGCGCGGTCTGCCAGTCGGGCGTAGTATAGAGTGTCTTGACGTCATCTTGCCGCGTGCCGAAGTCGGCGCCGGTGCGTCCCCATTGCGATTCGTGATCAGGCCAATTGATCAGAGTTGGCAAACCGGTGTATTCGGAGATGCGCCCGTAGCTGGTGTAGCCCCCACCCACTGCCTCCGCAACCACTCCATACGGTGCGGACCTGAGCCAGTCAATAGCGGCAGCCTCATCGGGAGAATCCTGCTGAATGCGAACAAAGTCGTCCAACGTCCAGCCAAAGGTCGGATTGAAGTTGTTGGTTTTGTTGGCCACGGCAAGCACCGGATAGGTTAAAGACACACCCAATAGAATCACAAGACCGATGCGAAACGCCCAATCCCAGGCGCCGCGTAAGTTCTGCAGGAGGATCGCAGTGCCGAACGCCGCGGCGATGCTCCATAAGAGCCATGCTTGGTAGTAAAACTTGAAGATGGTGTTCATGCGGGTCCCAAATTCATCGTGCAGGTAAACGAACTCGGGCGCAATCACTAACAGGGCGGCAATGATGATCAGGAGAAAGACAAATGCGGATGAGCGGTGGTTAATAACCGGTGGTTGACCGTTGATGACGGATAAGGAGGGATCGGTTTCGGGAGCTGTTTTGCACTTCGTGATCATGAACGCAAGGGCGGGAGTTAGGATCAGAAGAAGAGTCAATAACCCGCCAATATAGGAGAGACGTCGAGAAGTGGCCTCCAAAAACAAGGAGCCGATGTCAGCGAGGCCCTGCGATTGGAGGAATTGCTGGGCAGTCACCGGGTCGATGAAGGTAACTCCCAGGCTCAGAAGCCAGGAGAAACCCCAGAGCAAAAGGACCAGACCCGCCGCCAGCGGAATGGCGAGTGACCAGCGGGCCGGATGCTTTTGGCCGAATGAAATGTAGACAAGATATGCCATGAGCGGAATGAAAAACGGTGCGAACATCACCCATAGCTGGGCGCCGCGCGTCGGATTGATGATGTTCGGCAGGATGCCGCTGGCTTGCGATGAAAAGCCCAGGTAAAAGGGAAGGTAAAGCACAATCGCAAACAAACCGAGCGGAATGCCCAGTACGAAAACATCTTCGAGCCGCGACCACGACCAGCCCTCTTCGCGAACGCGGAACAAAACATAGGCGAGGACGATCAACGCCGCGCCGACGAGAATGTCCCAAGTGTTGAGGAAAGCCAAACCGCCGAGAGTCACTGCCGCGCATAGAAAGCCGGTTTTGCTGATGTTCAAACGAAAACCGAAGAGATTGATCTCGCCGCGCCAGCCGCCCAGGAAGAGATTCAATGCCATCACCACCGCCAGCAGGTTGAATGGAATCGCCAGCACGTGCGGATGCAGGTCGCCGAGCAGGAAGGAAAAGAACGGAAATTCATCAATGGGCGATATGTCAATGTATTTGCCCAGCAAATCGTAGTCGGTGACGACGCGCGAGGCGCGCCACCACCACCAGAATCGATCCGGGATCCAGGCCAGAGGCTGGGCAGGCGGATCGCTTAGTTCCTTGATCCCCAGCCATGTCCAAAAGTTGGAAGTGGAATTCGCAGGCCAAAAGATTCCATGACGATGCAAAACTTCGAGGAAGCCTTCGACGTTGCTGACGATAAGCAAAAATAGAGGCGCGAGAAATGAAAAGCCAATGTTGGATATTCGGTTTGTGATTTTGAATTTTTCATTCGCTGCTGAAAGAAGATTGTAGAGAATCCCGTACGCGCCGACTGCGGCCAGCGCAAAGACCAGCGAGGTCATCAGATTGTGCGCGATACTACCGGTGAGTCCCGCCAGTTTCGCGAGCATGGCGGTCATCACATAACCGAAGTAATAGTAAGAAATGGCGTAACCGGAAAGCCACGAGTCATGCGGAGGAAATGTCGGCGAGCGCAGGATGGCATTGATAAACATCAATTCCATCGGACGTTCGGTGCCATCGAGTTCGGGATTGCCTGCGCGCAGCAATGCGAGAAGGGCAAAGGCCGTCAGAAATAGAACTTCGACGGTGATCACGAGCTGCAGGTTCGATTTCAACCAGGACGAAATATCCGCTGCTCGATGTTCGATGTTGGATAATGCCCAGCCGCTTAGACCGATCAAGATGAGCAGCGCAAATAGAATCCCGCCGGTATTATTTTGTGTCAGACCCAGCGAAGTAAAGATCCAAAAGACGTAACCCCAGATCAACAGCCCGGCCACGCGTGAAAGGCTGTAGCCGCGATCCGCCAGCGCGGGGAAAAGGAAATACGTCAGCGGAAAGGTCAACCAGCCCAGGAATGTAAGAATGAAGTACCACGAAACGAATGCAAGAATGGAGGTCACGTCAATTCCTTGACCATGCGGTGATATCCGCCCTCGACTTCAGCCAGCGGTCCTTTGAATTCGCCGCTAAAGATGATTCGATAACGGAAGCGCTGATAAAGCCGAATGGCGTTCTCGTTGTGCTGATTCACGATCAAGGAGCATTTCTTCAATGCGCCTGCGCGAGCCTGCTCTTCCGCAAAGGAGAGAAGTTGCGCCCCATAGCCTCGGCGTTGAAAGTCGGGGTGCACGCCGACATTGCTGATGTAGTACTCGCCGCGCTCCGCCTCACGGACGCCGGTCATCGGCAACATTCTCTGAGTCAAGCGCGTCATGGCGGCCAAGCCGAGAATGGACAGCAGATGGCTGCCGGTGGTGAGGTCAAGCATCGTCATGGCCGAGGCGGGAAAGGAAACCAAGAGACCGGCCGGTGTGCGATCCTCCTCGAGAATGAAGCTGTGCTGATAACTGAGACGCCCAGAATCACGCGCAAAGAGTGCCTTGAAGATCTGCTCAGGGTACATCGTTGATCCCCTGTCAACGAATAAATCCGCCGTTCCCCCGAGCGTGAGACGGATGAGAAATGCGGCTTTCTCTGAATCATCTGGGCGGGCAGGACGAATCAAGGTCATGATAGTGAAGGCAGGACAAAGCTTCCATCGGAGGCCGGAACAAAATCGAGCACTTGAACAACGGCATCCAAGTTGATCGGCCCATAAATATGCGGGAACCGGTCGGGCGTCGAAACTTTGGGCCGGAACGCGCCGTCGAAAGGCGATTCCCACTTCAAGTTGGAGGCGAGACGCGTCGAATCAATGACCAGCAGAATCAAGCCGGCTTGTCCCTTATAAAACTTTTCGGCGACTGCCAAAACTTGGGCGTACGTGGAACAATGTATGAACCCTTCGTTTGCCAGGCTCGGCGCGGTGTATCGTCCCTGCTTTCGAGCGGTCTCCCACGCCTCACGGGAGGTGATGTGCAGAATGGTTTCGCTCATGGATGGACCTGATAAATCACAGTATCGCCATCCCGATAAACCGTGTTCCAAAGCTGGCCGTTCTGCGCTTCGAATTTGTCGAGCCCCGGACCCGCATATTCCGCGTGTTCCAACTGCCCGACAACAATATATTTGACATTATATTCTTTCAGGAAGGCAAGCGCAGCCTGCACATCGGTGGTTGTGTAGAACGCGTCCACTTGGCTGACGCGGTTTTCGACCTCCTGGGTGGTGAGTGTGCGTTGTTGCCGCTCATGCCAGTTCCATCCAACCACGCCGGGCAGACCGGTATAAATCGTGAACCGCGTGCACCAGTGGTATTCGGTGCAGTTGGCTTCGACGATGACGGGCGACCCTTGCACGTTGTCCTGCATCCAGCGAATGGCTTTGTAATCCTGAACCAGATTCATCGTCACATTAAAGTCAGCGTATTGCGCGTATTTCATGTAGGTGATGCTGTCGAGAGTCAGTGGAACGCCGTTTGCCATGCGGTCGGTGACCTTATCGAACGTGGCAGTCAAGGTAAAAGCAAATGCGCCGGCCAGTAATACGGAGGTCCCGGCTTGGAAGAAATTCCGCCAGCCCGGGTTCCATTGATAAAGATCCTGAACGATCCACACGAACGCGGCTCCCGACGAAACGGCCAGCAACAGCCAGGCCTGAAGGTAGAACTTGAAGATCGTGTTCATGCGGCCAATATCGCCGCGCACCGCAACCAACTCGACCATGATCGTGATCAGCATGGCCGTGCCAATCCAAAACAGGACCACGCGCTTCACGTCGGACTGGTCGGGACGCAGGATCAAAATGCCGGCCCACACGGCAAGCGGCAACGCCACCCAGCCAATTTCCACTTGCCGATATGCCAGATAAAGCAGGGCCATCAGGAATATGGCCGCATCCGCTTCGATCCAGATCTGGAAGCGGCGCAGTTTGTTGAGCGACGAAACCGGCGTGGAGGCCATCCACTGGCGCGTCTCCCATGCCAGCCAGACGGTGATGAGAAACAGGAACACACCCCAGTGTGTGAGATACGACCAGATCGGCGTTTCCGACGCTGTCCAGGAGTCAACCCAGCTGTATCCCTGACTATATGCCGCGTGATAAGGCTCATATAAACCATAAGCAAGCACCATCACCAAGGCGGAAGCGCCAATAATCAATACCAACTTCTTGACGATGGCCGGAATCTCGATCGGCCAGCGCACATGGACGACCTCCGCGTAATTCCAAATGGCATACGCCAGCGCGGCCAGCGACAGAGGAAGGTAGGTGTAAATATCGGAAAGATTCGTCGGATATAACGCGCCGATTGCCAGCCCGCCGATCAGGAAACTCAAAGCGGCAGAATATTTATTCCGCCAGCGGGCGCGTGCCAGCACGATGGATAAGGCCCAGGCGACCACGAACAAGGCGATCGGCATGACCATCATGTGCGCGTGCAGGTCGCTGTAGAGGAAAGTAAAGAATGGGAATTCGGTGATCTCGTTGCCCGGTCCGGGCGGGATGACGCGGCTTGGATCCCAGTACCAGTCGCCGGGTCCGTACGGAAGCGGCTGGCCCATCACTGCCTTCCCAAATCCTTCAGCTGCCCAAACCATGCGCTGGAAGATGTTGGTGGCGACATCCATATTTCCGCCGGGGGCGGCCATTTTCTCAAAACCTTGATACACCATGCGGATCGTGCCGAGGTTTCCAAGCACCACCATTAGCAAAGCAGCCATCAGGCCGGCGACAAATCGAAAGTCGAAGATTGTCTTTCGGGATGAGCGTCCATCCTCAACGTCTGCTTTCTGACTCCCGTATACCAGATTCCAACCAACGCAGAATGCCCCCATGGCCACCATCGAGAACAAGGTCGGCAGAATAAAGTTGTACGCAAGCGTCGGCACGATGCCGAGCAATTTCACCGGCATCCCCACCAACACGAAACCATAATAATAATAGTTGATATAACCGCCGGCGAACCACGGATCATACGGCGGGAAGCTCGTGCTTTTTATGATGGCATTCAGGAAGGAGAAATCCATGGGGCGCTCGCCGCCCTTTGCCGGATGCCACAAATCGGGGTTGCCGATGCGGATCAGCAGGTCGAAGAGGAAGAAAGCCAGGAACAGGCCTTCGATCATCAGGAAGTATTTTTTCCTCGATCTCCATTCCGCCAGCAATTCGTCCCTTTGCATCCATCCGAGGCTGAGGCCGGCGATCGCTAAGAGAGCAAATATCACACCGATGGTTAAGCGCGTGACCGGCACGCCGATCGATCCGCCCGCCCAACACAGGAATCCGAACAGAATCAACCCAAGTGCGCGCGAAAGCGGATAGCCTTTATCGCCCAAGCCGGGCAATGCCAGACGGACGATGGGATAGGCCAACATCCCCAGGATAAAGATGAACAAATACCAGATGATCAAGCCGAGGATTGGATAACGATTTTGAATCCAATCGTAGTTAAATAACTGCGACCAGGTTCCTCCGGCTTGTTGTTGGGCCAGTTTATCCGTTGGGAGCATCAGGCTTTTGTAACTGCCCGCTTGTTTGGGCGTGAGATGAACCACATTGCTCAAGTCCACCGCGCCGAGCAGGGCTTGAACTTTTGCAGGATCGAAATCTGCTGTCTTTTGAAAGATCAATACTTTCGGATGATCGTAAACGGTAAAGGCCTCTTCCGCAAACTGATCGTTGGCATACCAATGAAGAATGCCAGGAATATCCAGCGTGGGAAACGATTCAAAGACCTGAACTAATTTGTATCCCAGCTGTCCCTGGAACATGCCGGGTGTGGCCTCGTTATAGCACCAGATGACATCCTTGTCTGCCGGGCAGCCAATAAGATCACGATAATACGCGGTGGTCAGCGGATAACGTTCCGGGACACGCGTGGTGGTGGCCCACTGGCGGTTTGATGATATGAAAATGTAATCACCCTGCGTCAGGGTTTGCACAAACCGATTGAGCTTGTCGGCGTTGTCATCCCAATAAAGCTGTAGATTGAGTCCGCCTTGGTAGAGTCCGCCGAAGCCGTCGTAATTACCCAGGCGCAGAGGCAAGCCATCATCCCAATCGGTTTCGTTGATGGGCGCCGCGCCGACCAGCGTCACTACGCCAGTCGTATCCAAACGCATGTAATACTGTTGGCCGCTGACAAGCTGGAGAGGATGGTCAAGAGTGAGGGTGTAACCTGCGCCACGCGGGTTGCCTGCGGGAGCAGAAAAATCGGAGGTTAGGGAAGACGTAGCAAGGTATTGATCGGGTGTGGCATCCGGTTGGAGGGCAAGATCCATGCTAAGCAGCTGCGCCGAGGCGGGATTCGCCTCCGGTGCCCAACCCGGCAAAACCGGATTCGAAGTAATTGGCTGCGTTGACATTGAAGTGCTGGAAGTGGGAGGCTGCAGGCCCGAAGGCATCAGCGCTTCGATGTGCGGAAAATAAACCTCGCTCAATGTACCGCTGGCATTGGCCGTAAAGGGGAAGATGTCCGGTGAGGTGGCTTGAATTAAACTACCGGATGGAAATGGCAGCGGCTGTTGATACACGCTGCCGTCCGAAGTGGTGATGCGCAGATTGATCGGGCCCGGAACGTTTTGGTAGATCCAGGCCGTCGCGGCCACGCGCGTCACAGGCCGGGTGTAGATGCGCGTGAAGGCGTACGCCCATCCCAGAGTTAAGACGAGAACCGTGACGCCAATGAGGGCGGATGATAACCGAAGAACCAGTTTCAAGGATCTGCGGCCCACGCGTTGTGCCTGATCCCACAAATAGATGACGAACCATCCCGCGATCATGCACAACATGGGGTAAATGGGAAGCTGATAGCGCATGGTCGGATTGAACGCCATGGATTGCCACGTGAAGAATAGGGCGGTCCAGCCCCACAGCAACAGGTGGCGCAATTCGCCTTTGACGATCCTCCAGAGCATGACGAGAAAGCCGACCCAGACAAGGATGCCAAGCGGCAGACCAAGACCCCAGACGGTCAGATTGTCGAACGAAAAAAGATGCGAACGCCTGGCCCACTGCAATGCGAATGGCACATCCACATCACCGCTGGACTGGCCGATCAACTCTTTGATGTTGTCAATCCAGGCGGGATTTAAGCCGAGTCCATGGAAGGCATATGGCATAAAGACGCGGAACGATAGGATCGCAGCCACACCGCCCGCGATCAGGTAAATGACAAGCGTTGTCCAGTAGTTCGGGAATCGTGGCTGTTGGACGGCATCGCCGGTTTCCAATTTGCGATCCACGATGAAGTAACGCAGGAGGAATGCCCCTGGCAAGAGAATCGCCAGGGGCGCTGCATCAATTTTGGAGGCAGTGGCCATGCCCAGCAAAATGCCAAAACCGAGGCTGAGGAGGAAGAACGGGTCCCTGATAAAACGTAAAGCAGTTTTCGATACCTGATCCTGGATATCGAAGGATCGGAGATCGAGTATCGGCTCGTTGCGAACCATGATCTCCACCGCAACATAGGTCGCCAAGTACATGAACAAAATGCCGAACGTATCTACGGTGAAGAAATGCGATTGCTGGATCTGCAAGACGGCGAAGGCGGAAAATGCCGCCCCCAGCAACGCCACGCGGCGGCTGTACAAACGCGCGGCAATGAGGTAGATCAACAGGACCGTCAACAGATCGACAAGCGCCGAAACCTGCCGCCCGACCAAATCCACTTGATCATAGCCGGTCTGTCCGACCCATCCTGCAATATATCGGATCGCAACCACCGGTAAGTCACCATAAACAAAAAAACTGTATCCGCGATTTTGCGGGTTCAATGGCGAACAATAGGTGTCGAAGTATCCTCCCCACCCGGAACAATCCGGCATCACATTGGTATATGCCTGGCGCCATTGCTCGTTTGCGGCGGTTGGGGCCGGCCCCAATTGGTCCTGTGCTTGCCCGACCGGTGCAATGCCGGTCTCCACCATCGTCAGGAAACGTTCATCAGGATGCAGATGCTGGTTTTGGTCCCAGTTCAGGCCGATCACGCGAAAATATGTCCCGACGCCTAATACAAGGATCAGGAGGACATCATAGAGCCAGGCATGTTTTTCGTCGGATCTCATGGTTTGTAATTTATCATCCAAGCCTTAATCGGTACTGAGAGATGACCATCCGTGTAACGAGTGCGTCTTTCCAACTTTGTCTATTGCGATGGCACAAAATAAATCCAAAAGTCATGGCCGGGCACGGGCGAGTGGTGCAGACTCAATACACCCTGCGGATATAACTGCTTAAGAGTATCGAGTGACTGTTGGTCGTTGGTGGTTGGGTCCTGTAAATCTGCCTTCACCATGAATAATTTCGTGCCCGGCACGGACAGGGTGTCGGCCAATTGGTCCGGAAACATGGCGAAATCGCGGTTCGGGATTCCGGCCCAGACTCCGGGCAGGCGCGTGTCCACCCAGTAGGGGAATGGCACGATCCACACGGTATTCGTCTCACCGTACATCAGACCAAACTCTTTGATGACTTCGCCCATCTCTGACGAATTCCAGGAGCTCAGGCGAAATTCTTGATCGAATTCATTGAAGACCAGGTCATAACTCTGAGCGGCCGACCAAAACAATAACACGGCTGCCAATATCCAGGCCAGGATCTTTCGCTTCTTATCGGACCCGATGGCGGTGATCAGGCCGTCGAGCGCCAAAGCGATCAGGATAAATGCTGGGATATATGAACCTCCCAGGCGGTTTAATTCCGGATTCTCATCAGGAAAGGCGAGGGAAAGCGTGGAGGCCAGCTGAAACACTGGGATGGAGACAAGCAGAAAGAGGTCAAGCCAGTGGCGCTTTTGAACGTAACGCGCGAGAACAAGTACAATGCCGATGAGAAACAACGCACCGGTCACAATATCCAGCGCGGGCCGATTGGGGACCGAGTTGACCCATACGGTGCCGTCATTCCAGTTGAACATTCTGAGCGCGTTCCAGACGTTGGAGGCGAACACTTCGTACCAAGGTCCCGGCAGAGGCTGTTCAATCGTGCCGACGCGGGAAATCGTGCGTTCGAAGAAGATGCCCGGATTCTCTTGCGCGTACCTCAGCAAAGGAAGGAAGATGTAGAGAGAGATAATCCCAACAATGACAAGCCACAACGCAGCATCGCGCCGGGCCCCTTTCGATTGCGCGTGAAGGATGAAGAGCAACACAGCGGCCGTCACAACCACCGGCACCACGCGAAAAGGGGTATAGCCATGCAGGCCGATGCCGAGAAAGATGCCGGATAGGATGAAGTCGTTGCGGTTGCGCGTCCGCAGGCCCCGGATCAGGTAATAAAGCGTGGGCGCGGCGAGAAGCGGATACAGGGGAAAGCGTAGGCCGATGCGGGAGATCACGTTGGGCCAATACCCCACGCCGGCGAGGAAAAATGCGAGCAATCCCACGCGCGGGCCGCCGATCTCCCTGCCTAACAAATAAATATAAGGCAAGGTCAATAGGCCCATGGAGATGGTGGCAATCTTCAGGGTCAGGAATGAAAGGCCCGTATTGAAAATCCAGACTGTCAGTACGATCCAATACATGCCGAGAGCTTCGCGGCCCGTATTACGTGGAAAGAAGATATGCGTCTGTCCATGCAGAATATCGTAAATATCGAGGATTTTTTCGGCGTGGTCGCTGAACGGCTCGGCGGGAGTTTGCTGAATGTGATACACGCGGAAGAAAATGATCACGAGGCTGAGAGCCAGGATCAAAAGCATCCAGCGCGAGATATGGATCTGCCATTCGCGGCGCGCCATAAATTCGCGGAGGCGCTGCCAGATGGAGGGAACATTGCGATTGACCAACCACAGCGAACCGATCAATAAAACCAACGCCATGAGCCACAGCGTTAAGTTGAACAGCGTGAATAAATTTCCGGTGAAAAATAGGAATGCCAGTACGGCCAGTGGAATGGAGATCAGGAACGCGTAGGGACGGAATGTCAGTGGGTCATTGCCAGAAGAGGATTCGGCCAGCGGCGCCAAACTCCATTCGCTGCGAAGAATAGCCCATAATAAAGCCGCCAGCGCTAACAAATAGAAAGCAATGCCGGTCAACGCCGCAGGGTTAGGCGGTTCGAACATTCTTTGGGCCAGAAGAGCCAGCCCCACGGCAACCAGCGATAACCAGGGAAAAGCAACGGCGGGTAAATGTCGGGCAGTGGCCGCGTGTACGACTTTGGTCTCCACGAACTCCGGCACGACGGCCCGAGCATCACTTTCGGCGCGCTGAAACTTTGGAATCTCAATCCTTGGTTTGCGCCCGAATGAGAGCTTTGATTTAAGATAATCGAGCACAGAGGGTTCTTTTGGTTCATTTTCGGTCATTGGAAATTTTCCTTGCAGCGGCAACGACGGCCCTGTCCCGATACGGCGGGTAGATGCCCGGCATGATCATCGCTTTTTCGCAATGTAGAACGTATAGGTTCCATTTCCCAGCGGCGCGGGCGACGCATACTTGTGCACAAAATTCTCAGTAAGCCAAAGGTTCCATTTCGTCGGCGCAATAATCCAGCGTCCCGTCAGGACGCGTGCCACGACCGAGGGGACGCCAAAATAATGCCCCCATTCTAACACGTGCAACGCGGATGGTGAAAAGTAATGCCACCAGCGTACCAGCTCAAAGCCGGCATTTTGTAACCGACTTTCCCAGACATCCGGCATGTCCGCATGAACGGTGCGCGTCACTTTTCGGAACCATTCGGTGTATCCCTGGCCCAGAGCGCGTGAAATCGAAAGCTCGGTCAGGTAACGCGCGTTCGGCATGCAACAATAAAACGGGGCGCCCGGCTTCAGGACGCGTGCGGTCTCGGCCAGGACTGCATCCACATGCGGAATATGTTCCAGCACCGAGTTGCTGAATCCACTCGCAAAATAATTGCTCGGAAAAGGCGCACGCGCGCCATCCGCCTCGACCAAAGAATGATAGGCACCATGCTTCTTTGCTTCGTGAATGGGGCCGTGCCAAGGATCGAGACCGACATCAATTTTCTGATCGAAGGTCAACGACGCGAAATGACCATCGCCGCAGCCAATATCATATACCGGTGCGGGCAGAGGCAGGCCCTGATAAAAGGATGATTCGACGGATCGCAAGAGAGCGCGGAAATAGGGCAGGTCACGCAGTTGGAGGAAGAGGTAATCTTTCATGGTTTGTAAGAGGATCTAACGATGTTGAGTTGCTTTCCTACCTGATCAGCCTTTCAAATAATTTTTCATATTGCACCGCGGTGGTGTGGGGGTCATAGGCTTTCCTGACGGCCTCAAGGTCACAGTGGAATTGGTCGGGCCTGTCAAGAACCTCGAGAACAGACTCCGCCAAAGAGGCCGGATCCCCGATCTTCGATACACGCCCCATACCATGCATTTGGACCGGCATGCGCACACCTGGCAAGGCCGAGGGAACGCACGGCACGCCGTTCATCATGGCTTCGATTTGAACGAGGCCAAACGCTTCGGTTGAATTGAGCGAAGGCACGACCAAGACATCGAGGTTGGGGTAGAACGTTGACATCTGAGCCGGGTTCAGATTGCCGAGAAAAGTCCAGTGACCGGCAGCCTCGAATGCGTGGATGCGCGGCATCAAACGATCATAATACGCCTGTTCGCCCATCACGTTTTGATATTGCCCCGCGAACAGGACTTGCGCGTTCGGGTATTTCTTTAAGACGGCCGGCAATGCCTCCAGCAGAACCTCGACGCCTTTTTCCGCGGCGAAGCGCGCCGCCATGCCGATAACGGGTTTGCGGTCGGAACAATGATGCCCCTGGGCAAAGGATTCAACTTCATTCTTGTCAGCGGTCGGCAATTCTACCGGCGGCAGGATCGTCTGCAATTTGAATTTATAACGTGAGAGATACGATGAATGATCGGCATAGTCCTGCGTGTACGTTACGATCTGGTTCGAGAGCAGCGCGGCCATGTTGTTCTGCCATTTGACCACCAGATTGACAACTCGATTAATCAAGCCGGGGGGCAAATGCAGATCGCAATGATAGGTGAGGACCGCGGGCTTGCCGAACAAGCGCCCGCGAAATGCGACGCCCGGAGCATCGAATTGCGGAAGATGCAATTGCACCACATCGTGATCAGCAACCAGCTTGGTCGCGGAC
>DATJAH010000009.1:0-30467 GCA_035516425.1 Anaerolineales bacterium | reverse complement strand
TCGCTCGGCCTGCATGGCGGTGTTGATGACGACCCGGATCAATTCCGGCAGAACATCCAGGCCTTGTTCCTGCACCTGCTCCAATAACTCAGCAGGTAAGGTAAAATCTTCGCGGTAGGTCATGTGCTTCTCCTTTTGGTGTGGTAACCGCAAGGATAACACTTGACCTACCTTTCATTGCAATTTACAGAAATCATTGTACACAACTAGGTTCCATCCATCAATTGTTCAGAAGTGTAAAGAACTATTTGAGAATCAACGCTACGATAATGCGGTGTTTGATGCTATGAAAGTTGTGGAAGATGCAGTACGCTCAAAAAGTGGATTATCACCTACTGATGTTGGTATCGCCTTAGTCGATAAGGCTGTTAATCCGACTAATCCAATCATATGAATCAGCACAATTCCTCCCGAACAACTAGCCGCGCATGATCTCTGCCGGGGGGCGATAGGCTTTTTCAAGGATCCACAAAGCCATAGATTCGTTGGTATATCAAAGCCCGTGGTGGCTTTTGAGTGTTGGGCCCTTGCCAGTGCGTTAATGAGGGTATTGGAAAATGCTTGATCACCAATCAATATAAATGACATTTGTCGCTTGCCATAAAAAATAATTCGTCCTATACTCGGCACATTGGAGTCCTCATGTCCGATACCGACACCTCGCCTTCGCTAAGTGCAAGCCTGGCCAGCCTTCAATCTGCCATCGAACCGTATCTTCCTTTGGGCCGCTCGGGGCTAATGCCAGCCTTGCATGCGGCTCAACAAATTTATGGGTGGATCTCCGAACCTGTTGCAACCGAAATCGCCAAGTCCCTGCGCGTGCCGCTGGCGGATGTGCACGGCGTCATCGAATTCTATTCGATGTTTTATAATGAGCCGATGGGGAAGAAATTTGTCCGCGTGTGTACGGATCAAGCCTGCGCACTCAAAGGCGCGGATGGACTTCTAAATCATCTTTGCGCTCATCATGAGATCAAACCGGGTCAGACGACGCCGGATGGGGGAACCACGATTGAAGCGAGTCCGTGCCTTGGGCTTTGTGAACAAGCCCCCGCGATCTTGTACGGTGATGAAGCCGAGACGAATGTCAATTTAAAGTCTGGTTTGTATGAACTTGGTCGTCCGCGTTCTATCGTCGGCGGATCACTGCGAATGTTGACCGTCAATTGCGGCAATGGCTCAACTACATCGCTAAAAGAATACGGCGAATATGCCGCGTTGAAGAAAGCGCGTGAGATGAAACGCGAAGATGTCATTAACGAGGTCAAGGCTTCAGGTCTGGTTGGACGCGGCGGCGCGGCATTTCCCATGGGAGTCAAATGGGAAGGAACCTCCAAAGCGGAAGGTTCACCGAAATATGTCATCTGCAATGCGGACGAGTCCGAGCCGGGTACGTTCAAAGATCGAATCTTATTGCTTGATGATCCGCATCGCATCATCGAAGGCATGACGATTGCCGCGTACGCCATCGGCGCGAGCAAAGGATTTATTTATATTCGCGGCGAATATCCGTATATTGTGCCGGTGCTTGAGAACGCGCTGGACGAAGCGCGCGGCGCGGGATATTTGACTGAAGACTTTGATATTGAAATCCGGGTCGGCGCGGGCGCCTACATTTGCGGCGAGGAGACTGCGCTGTTTGAGTCGATTGAGGGAAAGCGCGGCTTCCCGCGCGTCAAGCCGCCTTTCCCCACGACGTTCGGCGTGTTTGGCAAACCGACCGCGATCAATAACGTCGAGACGTTATGCAATGTGCCGTTGATCGTTTCGATGGGCGCGGCGGAATATCGCAAGATCGGTACCGAAAAATCTCCTGGACCAAAATTGTTTTGCGTCTCCGGTGATGTGACCAGGCCCGGAGTCTATGAAGTACCGTTCGGTGTGACGCTTCGCGAACTTCTTGATATGGCTGGCGGTGTTGCTGATAAAAAGAATTTGGGGGCGGTTCTATTCGGAGGGGCGGCGGGCGCGTTCGCAACATCGGCGCATCTCGATGTGAAGCTGACGTTTGAAGATTTGCGCGCCGCGGGTTTGCCTTTAGGTTCCGGCGTTGTGATGGTTTTCGATGAGACGCGTGATATGCGTGATGCTTTTGCGCGGCTCGGACATTTCTTTGCGCATGAGTCGTGCGGCAAATGCTATCCCTGTCAGATGGGCACGCAGCGTCAGATGGAAATCTTGAATCGCGTCGCGGCGGGCGAGACATTGGAAGGCGATCTGGCGCGCCTGCAGGATGTCGGCTGGACGATGACGGATGCGAGTCTATGCGGCTTGGGTCAGACCGCGGCGAGCGCGGTGTTGAGCGCAATCAAGTTGTGGCCTGAGATGTTTGATGGAAGCGGGAAGAAACAAGTCGCTAAGAAAGTTATAAGAACGAAAGCACGGTCAGGAAAGAAAATAGTGGCAAAAAAGTCAAAGCCGAAAGTAAAAGCCGGGAAGAAGCCAAGTAAGAAAGCTGTTGTCAAGAAATCAGCACGCAAGACCACGAGGCGTTAGCGGTGAATTATGGCAGACTCAATTTCTTTTACGATGGATGGACAACCGATTTCTGTTGAGCAAGGCGCAACGATATTGAAAGCCGCCCAGCAGAATGGTATTGATATTCCCACGATATGCTGGCACGCGGCGACAACATCCAATGCGTTGTGCCGGATTTGTGTGGTCGAGGTGGAGGGGCAGCGATTGCTTCAACCGGCGTGCATCGTCAAAGTTGCACAGGACATGAAGGTCCAAACGAAAAGTGAACGCGTCAAACGTGCTCGCCGAACCATTCTGGAAATGCTGGCATCCACGATGGATTTATCCGATGCGCCTGCCATCTTGACGATGATGGAAGAATACGGCGCGAGCGCGGGACGATTCCCGCATGCAGAACGCCGCGAGTCGGAAATCAAGGACGACAATCCGATGTATATCCGCGATTATTCGAAGTGCTTGCTGTGCTGGCGCTGTGTGCAAGTCTGCGCCGACGACGCGCAATATGTCAATGCCATCAACTTCAACGGCCGCGGCTTCGAAACGCAGATTGGGACATTCTTCGATAAGACCATCCCCGAGACAACTTGTGTCTTATGTGGTCAATGTGTCGGAGTTTGTCCGACCGGCGCGCTCAAGCCCAAGCGTGAATACTTATTGGAGCAGGGGATGAGTCCGAGTGAGATCAGCGTGATGAATACTGGAAGAAAGCAAAGGAAAGCAAAATGATCAAGGCAGATCGCATCGTTGCCACCACTTGTCCCTATTGCGGTGTGGGATGTAGTTTGCATTTGCACATCAAAGATGACTTGGTGTACAAGGTCACCTCGCCCTTTGATTCGCCGTCCAATCATGGCAATCTGTGCGTAAAGGGCCGCTTTGGATACGACTTCATCCATTCCGGGGATCGCTTGACGAAACCTTTGATGCGCATGGCTGAGAAGCTCGTTCCCGTATCATGGGATAAAGCGATGGGACATGTTGCTGAAAGATTGCTTGAAATTCGAGACAAGTACGGCCCCGACTCGATTGGCTTCCTGGTCTCAGCCAAATGCACAAACGAAGAAAACTATCTTATGCAGAAGGTGGCGCGCGGACTGATCGGCACGAATAACGTCGATCACTGCGCGCGGCTCTGACACTCCAGTTCTGTCGCCGGTCTGGCGTCAACGTTAGGTTCTGGAGCAATGACCAATTCGATCAGCGATATTCATCTCGCAGATGTATTGCTCGTCACTGGAAGCAATACGACCGAAGCGCATCCGGTGATTAGTTTGGAAATGAAGAGGGCCGTTCGACAACGCGGCGCGAAATTGATTCTGATCGATCCGCGCGAGATTGAGTTATCAAACTTTGCGGCGCTGCATCTGCGTCCGCGATCTGGCACGGACATCGCGTTGCTTAATGCGATGGCGCATATCATCATCGCGGATGAATTGGCAGATCAAGGTTTCATCGCTGCGCGCACGGAAAACTTCGGCGCACTGGCCGCCTCGGTCAAAGATTGCACGCCGCAATGGGCGGAAGACATCACCGGCATCCCGGCAGAGATGATCGTCGAAGCCGCGCACGTTTACGGTCAGGCAAGAAGCGCCGCGATCTTCTGGGCGATGGGCATCACACAATCATCGCACGGCACAGATAATGTTCAAGCTCTTGCCAATCTTGCGTTGCTCAGTGGAAACTTTGGCAAGCCGGGCTCGGGAGTCAATCCGCTGCGCGGACAGAACAATGTTCAGGGCGCGTGTGATATGGGTGGACTGCCGAATGTGCTTACCGCGTATCAATCTGTGACAGATGATGCAGTTCGCATGAAGTTCGAAACGGCGTGGAAATCACCAGTCAAGATTCCATCGAAGCCTGGACTCACGGTCACGGAGTTGATGAATGGTGCCCTGAACGGAAGCGTCAAGGCGCTCTACATCATGGGCGAGAATCCGTTTCTCTCCGACCCGAACATGAATCATGTCGAGGCAGCGCTTCACGCCATTGAGTTTCTGGTGGTGCAGGATATTTTCCTTAACGAAACCGCGCAGCTTGCGGATGTGGTCTTGCCGGCCGTCAGCTTTGCAGAAAAAGAAGGAACGTTCACAAGCACCGAGCGCCGCATCCAGCGCGTGCGCACGGCGCTTCCCATTAAAGGTGAAGCGCGACGCGACTTGGATATCATCTGTGATTTGGGGAAGAGCCTAAGTCACTCGGACGGAAACATTTCTTCGGATATAGTTCATCCTGTGACGGATTGGAATTACGCGGGCGCGTCAGCAGTGTGGGATGAGATTGCGGTTCTGACTCCGACCATGAGCGGAATCAGCTACGAGCGGTTGGAGCATGGTGGACTCCAGTGGCCCTGCCCAACGCGCGATCATCCCGGAACGCCGATCCTGCATGAAGAAAAATTCACGCGCGGCCTGGGACGATTCACGCCGTTGGTTTTCCGCGAGCCAATGGAGAACCCAGACACTGAATACCCATTCGTGTTGAACACGGGACGCGTGCTTCAACATTGGCATGGCGGAACGTTGAGCCGCCGCTCCGTTGGATTGAACTGGATCGTTCCGGAGGGTGAGATTCAAATCAATATAGAAGACGGTGAAGAACTGGGCATTGCCACAGGCGATATGATTCGCGTTTCATCTCGTCGCGGCGAAGCGACCGGCAGGGCTCGTTTGACAGAAAAGCTGCCGCGCGGCATGGTCTTCATGAATTTCCATTTTGCCGAAATCCCTGCGAACGCGTTGACGAACGATGCCGTTGATCCCGTCGCGAAGATTCCTGAATACAAGGTTGCGGCGGTGCGCGTGCAGAGAGTTTAATGATCTTGTTAGGTTTTGGCTCAAGCGGCCGAGGCAGGAGAGATACATGAACAGCAACCCATTCATCGCTGGAATTCTATCCTTGCTTGTCCCAGGATTAGGTCAGATTTACGGCGGAGAAAGCACCAAAGGTATTGCAATTTTGGTGGCTGCGATAGTCATCGCAAATTTGAATATTATCGTATTGCCACTTATTTCAATGGCAAATCCCGTGATTCCCAAAGGAACTCCAGATTCAAGAAGTGCATGGTCTTATTGGGTACCCAGAATTGTGCACGATGTAGCCGCATTTTGGAGTATTGTCTTTTGGGTCTGGGCCATCGTGGATGCAGTTTCCATCGCGTTGAGAAAGTAAATAGAGCGGGGCAGGTTCACTGTTATAATTGAAAGACTTCATCCGCAGATTTCGTCGATTAGAGAGAAGAAGAAATTTGTGGATTGCCTTAAGGATTACTTGGAGGTGTCTTTATGGTTGTCAAAGATCCCGCGTTAAGCAGGGCCAAGTTAAAACTTGATCCTCATCGGGTGATTGAAGATCGCGTGGTTTCGACCACGTGTCCGTATTGCGGGGTGGGATGCACGCTCGAATTACACGTCAAGGATGATTTCATTTACAAAGTCACGTCGCCGTTTGATTCGCCGGTCAATCACGGAAACTTATGCGTCAAGGGACGCTTTGGCTACGATTACATCTATCATCCGAAGCGCGTAATGACGCCGTTAGTACGAAGATATTTGCTCGAGGGAAAACCAAAGCCGGAGGGACGCGAGCAAGTCTTTGCAATCAGCAAAGATGGAAAACTGATTGAACATTCGCAAATTTCCAATCTCTGGGACTGGGTCGAAACCGATTGGGAAACTGCCCTCAATATCACGGCCGATAAACTGGTCGAAATCTATCAACGCGATGGCTCGGATGCCATGGCCGTCTATTGCTGCGCTAAAGCCACGAACGAAGATAATTACCTACTGCAAAAAATGTATCGTGCCATCTTCCGTACCAACAACGTGGATCACTGCACGCGCCTGTGTCACGCGGGTTCGGTGGTCGCGCTTCAGCAAGCAGTTGGATCATCAGCGATGAGCAACACGGCTTCGCAAGTGATGATGAATGACGTGTTCATCGTCACGGGATCGAACACAAGTGAGAACCATCCGATTATTGCCTTGCAGATGAAGGATGCCGTCCGGCAAAACGGCGCGAAGATGATCGTCATTGATCCGCGCCGAATTGATCTTGTTGATTTCGCTGAATTGTGGCTTCCGCTCAGGCCAGGGACCAACGTTCCATTATTCTGTGCGATGGCGCATGTGATAGTCAAGGAAGGACTAGTCAACAACGAGTTCATCGGGCAACGCACGGAAGGCTATCATGAGTTCGTCGAGTCGCTGGAAAAGTTCACGCCCGAATATGCCCAGGAGATTTCTGGCGTGCCTGCCGAAGATATTCGCAGGGCGGCGCGCTTATACGCCAATGCGAGGAACGGCGCGATTTATTGGGGCATGGGCATCTCCCAGTTATCGCACGGCACGGCCTCGGCTCTGGCTCTCATCCATCTTGCGTTTTTGACGGGCAACGTGGGACACGATGGCACAGGCTTGAATCCGTTGCGCGGACAGAACAACGTGCAAGGCGCGAGCGACATGGGTGCAATGCCATATCATTATCCGGGTTACATGCGCGTCGACAACGAAGACAACGCAAAGAAATGGGAATCCGCGTGGCATATCGAAGCCGGCGGTTTGAGCCGTAAACTTGGTCTGACCACGACTGAAATCTTGGGTCACGCGCACGAGGGCGGCGTGCGTGCCCTCTATATCATGGGCGAGAACCCGATGATGTCCGAGCCGAACCTCAATGAAACGCGCAAGCACATGCAGGAGTTGGAATTTCTCGTCGCACAGGATATTTTCATCAATGAGTCCGGCGCGTTCGCGGATGTGTTCCTGCCTGCGACTCCGTTCGCGGAGAAAGAAGGGACGTTCTCGAATACGGATCGACGTGTGCAGCGCGTGCGACGGGCCCAGAAGCCGCGCGGACAATCGCGGCCCGATTGGATAATCATTTGTGATCTCGCGCTCCGCCTCGAGTCACGACTCATGCGCCCCACCGCCAAATGGGACTACGCCAGTCCGGAAGAGATCCTGCGTGAAATGGCGGGCGTCAACACGGATTATGCGGGCATCACGTATGAGCGCATCGAGAAAGTCGGATTACAATATCCGGTGCCGACGATGGATCATCCCGGCACGCCGACGCTCTTCAAGGAATCGTTTCCGCGCGGACGAGGCAAATTCATCCCGCTGGATTACGTGCCGGTGAAAGAAGAACCCAATGACGAATATCCGTTCATCCTGACGACCGGACGTTTGCTGGAGCATTGGCACGGGGGCACGATGACGCGGCATTCGGCGTTGAATGACGTCTATCCCGAAGCGCGTGTCGAAATTCATCCCGCCGATGCTGAGATGCATGGCATTGAAAACAACACGCCGGTTCGACTGCAATCGCGGCGCGGGGAAGTAATCATGCGCGCCACCGTGACCGAAAAGACATCGGTGGGAGTGATCTTCATCCCGTGGCATTTCGCCGAAGCCGCCGGTAATTTACTGACCAACGACGCGCTGGATCCGCAAGCCTTGATCCCTGAATTTAAAGCCTGCGCAGTGCAGGTTTTCCCTGCAAGAGAAGATGAATTGCCGAATCCAAATGTGAGGCTGCAGAGAGGAAGATATTAGATCATTCTCTTGGAGGTGGCCATGAAAGAGCTTTTAGAAGATGCTGCAGAACGCGCCATTGCATATCTCGAGGGCCTCAACTCACGAAGCGTTGCTCCCGCTCCCGGGGCCGTGGACAAACTCAACTTACTCGATGAAGGCTTGCCGGAAGCACCCAGCGATCCTGCGGGCACACTGAAATTAATGGATGAGGTTTGCTCTCCGGCCTCCATGGCGATGGCGGGGCCACGCTTTTTTGGATTCGTCATCGGCGGGTCACTTCCCGCCGCTCTCGCTGCGAGCTGGCTGGCTGGGGCATGGGATCAGAACTCAACCCTTTACAATATCACACCTGCTACTGCGCGACTCGAACAAACCGCTTTGGATTGGCTGCTTGAACTTTTCGATCTCCCGCGCGAGTGCGGCGGCGGCTTTGTTACCGGGGCAACCCTGGCGAACTTCACGGCCTTGGCAGCTGCCCGCAATGCCCTCCTCAAGCGCGCGGGTTGGAACGTTGAAGCTGACGGTTTATTTGGCGCGCCTCCCATTACGGTGATCGTTGGCGGCGAGGCGCATGTCTCACCGATCAAAGCCTTGGGCATGTTGGGGCTTGGACGAAGCCGGTTGATCAAAGTTCCGGTTGATGGTCAAGGGAGGCTGCGAGCCGATGCTTTACCGAAACCATCAGGTCCGACAATTGTGCTTGTGCAAGCTGGCAATGTCAACACCGGCGCCTTTGATCCGATTGATGAGATCTGTGATATCGCACATCGAGCTGGTGCGTGGGTTCATGTGGATGGCGCGTTTGGTTTGTGGGCAATGGCAACTCCTTCGATGGCTCATCTTACGAAAGGCATTGCGAATGCAGATTCATGGGCAACGGATTTTCACAAATGGTTGAATGTTCCATATGATAGCGGACTGGCGCTCGTCCGCGATGCGAATGCCCTGCAAGCGGCGATGGCGGTTACCGCTGAATATCTTCCAACCGATAGCCCATACCGAAATCCATCCGACTTTACGCCGGAACTCTCACGGCGGGCACGCGGTGTGGAAGTGTGGGCAGCATTGCGCGCAGTGGGTCGAAAGGGAATCGTCGAACTCGTTGAGCGCAACTGCCGACAAGCTCGGCGTTTTGCCGAAGGTTTGCGATCCGCCGGTTATCAAATATTGAATGATGTTGTTCTCAATCAAGTGTTGGTGTCATTCGGAGATCCAGAAACGACTCGCAATGTGCTCTCTGGAATTCAGAGCGATGGAACCTGTTGGTGCGGTGGGACGGTTTGGCAGGGTAAGACCGCGATGCGAATTAGTGTTTCTTCGTGGGCTACCACTGACGAGGATGTCGAGAAGAGTTTGGAAGCGATGGTACGCGTTGCGAAGGAACGCACGCGGTAGAGTTCATATCTCCATTTCGTACACGCGATAACGCCGCAACGGAATGGCTCCCAGCTTCTTGATGGCGTTGATCATGGGCCAGTTATCTTCGAGCACGTAATTGATTTCCATCCAGGTTTCGGGTGTGTAAAGCGATACGTATAAAGCGCGGTACAGCAGACTGTCCACCGCTTTACCTTGATATTCGGGAACCACTCCGAGGGCAAACATGCGATAACGCTTCAGGCGTGGAATCCCCGTCAGAAGTTTGTACCACCCAAAGGGCAAAAGCGAACCATTCAAACTCTTGAGCAGAGAATTCACATCCGGGATCGCAATGGCAAAACCCACTGCGCGTCCATGGGAATCTTCGGCGAAGAGAACACCTTTGGGTTGAATCACGGGCCTAAGATCGCGCGCCGTGGCTTGGACTTCGGCTTCGGTTACGGGCGAATAGCCCCAGTTGGCAATGATGCTGGCGTTAGAAAGATCAACCACCAACTTGACTTCATCCTGATAGCGGCTCATGTCGATTGGCCGGACGCGGATACCGTAACGTTTTGCCACCGCATCGGTCAGCTGCATGATGCGCGGCGGAATGTCATAACCTTCCGCGGCGGAGACATACCAGCATAATAAGTCCTTGGCTTTTTGCAGTCCGAAAGTTTCGAAGTATTCGATATAGTATGCGTGATTGTATGGAGCCATGACGATCGGTGATGGAGTGAATCCATCAACGACCAAACCCCACTCCTGTGAGACGAACGTCCATGGACCACGCATGGACTTCATTCCGCGTGCCCTCAGCCAGTCCCGTGCCGCCTCCAGCAACAGCTGCGCCGCATCCGGGTTTTGAATGCACTCGAAATAACCGAAGAGACCGATGCGTTGCTTCCAGAAGTCGAGGGCAAGGGTATCCATGAACGCCGCGATGCGCCCGATGGCTTTGCCGTTCTCTTCGAGCAGGAACAATTGATATGTGCAGTGATCGAGCAGCGGATTGCGCTTGGCATCGAATTGACCGTGCTGTTCGTCGCGCAATGGCGGCACAAAGATGGGATCTTCTTTGTAGATGTGATATGGAAGATCGATGAAACGATTGAGATCCTGTTTGTTTTGGACGGGCCGGATGTTCATGGTCTGCATCTCCTTGTTTCGAAAAACAGGTTACGTTTCGGCTGAAGGCGCAGCCGCTTCCCTACTCTGGACGGTTTCCAAACGACTCCTTCAAATCGGTATACATGATCTCGGCGGTGTAATTGCGATCGCTGACGAGACTCAAGCGACGCTCCATTTTTCCGCGGATGAGCGGAATCACCTTGCGGCTGTAAAATCTCTTGTAGAGTTTGGTTGTGCTTTCTTCGTTCCATGACCAATCTTTGAGAGGAAATTTTGATAAGTCAAAAGGGCGCATATAGCCGCGCAAGGTTTTGACTCGATAGATGGAGATAAAATGCTCGAAATATGTCATCGCCAGTTCGCGCAAATTTTTGTAGACCGCCTCCCGGAATCCGAGATTGACATAATTGGATTTCGCCACCGCACCCCACCGATCCTCATATTGATACAGCGCCAGCACGTGATCGTCGTCCATGTCGGGAGCTGGCACGAGGTCCAGGACGAGCGGCTCGAAGCCCAATTTCCACAGCAATAACGCCGCCAGGAAGGCGCCATCGAGGCAATGACATTGTTTATCCAGGATGACATTCAACGGAGAGCGATTCCGCTCCTCGGCATTGTAAGGCATGGTCAATAAGAATTCCTGCACCTCAAACGGTGATTTGATTTTGTTCATTGCGCGGTGCGCTGCAGTGGGAAGACGGGCTTCAAATTGGGCCAATGCATTCATGGATTAAGTATAAGGGAAGAAAGCACTTAATTGCAACTGGCTGAAAGTCATCGTGCATAATATTCCCATTGCCCTTTTTATTTCCCGCCGTCGCTATGTTACAATCCTGCCCAATGCCCAGGCCACTCATGCTTACCTCATGGGATCCCATCCTTGAGGATTTGCACTTCAAATCTTATCGGAGCAAGGTTGAACGGCGCGTCGAGCCCTATCGACCGGGACCCAATGAACCGACCTCCATCCGCATCAAGACGCCGTGGGGAGAGGAGTTGATCGCGCGCGCTGGCGATTTTCTTATCAGCGAGATCGATAAACCCGATGACAAGTGGCCGATCAAGGCGGATATTTTTGAAGAGACCTACGTCATCGTTCGCCCCGGTTACTGTGTCAAACGCGCCCTGACCCGTCTTGTACCGATGATCGAAGTCACTCAAGGGAATGAAGATCAACTAGTTACCGTCTATTCACTAGAAGGGGTCGAGACCGTTCGCGCCGGCGACTTTTATCTGGCACGCGGCGTTAAGGGTGAGATTTGGGCCTACCCGAAGGAGAAGGTTTCGCAGGCCATGGTTCTGGTGGACGAAGAGCAAAAGAAGTGATTCAAGCGGCGGAAGCTGATTGAAACTCTCATTATGGCGAATGCAACGAGGCTCAGTCCGTCGATTTCTGGGCGGACCTCCGCTTGGCTTGCCTCGAATCCGGCTTAACCTTACGCCTCCTGATCCGCGCTGGTTTGGATTCCTCGAATTCTTCCATGGACTGTTTTAGAACCTGATCTACCAAATCTCCCTGGCTCCCTTTGGTAGTCGTCAAAGCTTCCTGCATGGATTTGATGTATTCCACGTTCTGACTCCAGAGGACGTTCTCGGTCGCCTGAACCATTCGATAGAACCCGGCCTTGTTCTTCTCCGCGGGGGTGAGGTTGTTCCAATGATCGGAGATGATCGTCAGTTCCAGGATGACTTTGCTGTAGTTACGCACGGTTGCGTCCAGGTTGCGGAGTTCCTGCCAGCCGATCAGAGCGGTGGCGGTCGAGGCCGCTAACGCCACCCATAGACTGAAACTACCACCCAGCGCCGCGAGGAACGCACCTGCAAAGCCTGCCGACAGGACGAATAACTGAAGCCTCACGCGATCCCTCTGGAATTGATTGACCTTACGAGTGTGATAATCAAGCTGATTCTTAACGCGATACTTGAGGTATTCTTCTCCGTTCAAGTCTTTGAAACCCGGATCACTGTGCGGTTGATTGGAATCATAATAGGGCGGGAGTTTGCCTGCGTAAGGACGCATCACGACTTCTCCGCTGATGCCGCGATATACCTGCCGCTGGATTTCCTGCAAACGGTTTTCGAGGTAGGTGTGTCGATCCAAACGGTTCTGAAGTATGGTGCGGTAATTGTAAATTTCTTTCAGGATTTCCTCGGCGCCGGCGCGCAGCGTCAGCCAATCACCGTTGGCGTAGAATTTGGTGTTGAAGGCTGCAAGAAAGGAGCCCAAAAGAGGCGATGCAATCAAAAGAACCTTGAAGATCCAGCTCACGGCATCGCTGGACTGAAACGGATGGACTTGTAACAGAATCGCAAACAGCGTTGCCATAACACCAAGGATGGCTACCCATCTTCGGAGTCGAAGTTGTGCGTGATTTCGCCTGACCGCGTAGGCATCGTATTGCGAGTATCGTTCCCAGGCAACGGTTAGGATGGAGGTGACCTCTTGATCCACGATATCTTCCATAATTGGTCTCCTTGAGAGATTGCAAAGAGAGTCGCTTTTCTAACGGTCAATTCGAGGACGGTAGTCCTGGACAGATGATCTGATAGGGCTCATTGAAGAAATACGTTTGCCATTCGTTCTGGCTGAGATTGGCCGTGAGGCGTTCGCAGGCGGCTGCTTCAAGATCCTTTGTGAGGATCTTCGGGATGGCCGAGAAATTCCAGATTTCGACCACTTTCTTTGATGCCGTGGCAAGCATACTCCCATCCCTTGAAAAGGAAACACTGTCTACGGCGTCGATGTGAGGCAGCCGCGTCATTTCTTGGCCGTTGTTCACATTCCAAACATAAGCAAAGTTTTCGGAGCTTCCACTTGCCAGCCAATGATCGTCAGGACTAAAATCCAACGACAGTACTTGACCGTTTTGTTGCAAGTCAAAAGTGGGCACAGAAACATTGGGTCCCTGGGTGGTCCAAAGATAGATGCTGCCATCGGAATTGCCGCCAGCCAACCAGGCTCCATCATGGCTGAACTTCAACCTGTTGATTTGGCCTGTATTGTTCCATGTGGTAATCTGTTTCTGCTGGGCCACATCCCATACGACAACCTGATTGTTGGCTGCGGAAGCCAGCCGATTGGGCTGAGGGCCGAAGGCCACCGCCGTGACTGGCGACGAGTCCTTCAAGTCGAACAACTTGTTTCCACTCTGGAGGTCCCAAATGGAAATGATGCCGCTAGCTCCGGCGGTTGCGACCATCTTGTTGTCGGAAGATATGGCAACATCATTCACCGTCGTGTTTTGAGGCAGATCGAACACTTTATTAGCTTGGATGTTCTCCAGGATCGCTTCGTTCAGGTTTTTTGTATTCACCCCGATCCACTGGGAATCGGGGCTGATGGCCAGACTGTAGGTTAGGTCTTTCGCATTCAGGACTGTTTTCCCATCGGTTCCGGAATGCGTATGCAGCATTTGATCCACGGTGAAAATTTGCGCGGTCTTTGCATCCGTGTTCACGGCTACCCATGAACCGGATGGATCAAACGTTGCGTTATGAACGAGTTCGGGAAAGATGACATCATTGAGGCGGGCGGATAGAACGGAGATATCCCAGACGAATATGTTGCCTGCGTTATCTCCCGCCAAAAGGTGCTTGCCATCATTGCTGAACGAGAGCGCCGAGCCGTTTCCGCCAATCGTGGCTTGCATCATCTCGGCGCCAGAAGCCGCATCCCAAACACGGACGGTCTGATCGAAGCCCGTGCTGGCGATCCATTGGCCATCCGGGCTGATCTTGACATGTTGTGCAAAACCGTTTTGTTGCAGGACCAGCTTTTGTTGCCCGGTGGCTGTGTTCCAGGCGTAGACGTTGTTGTCATCAGAGGCCGTGGCGAACCAAGTGCTGTCCGGGCTGAAGGTGACGTCCTCGACCCAATCCCCTTGCTGGACCGAGTACCGTTGTCCACCGGACGTGACCTTTGCGACTCGAGCGGTACTGTCTGCGCCTCCAGAAACGACCCATTGGCTGTCTGGGCTGAATGCGAGGGCATAGACGTCGTTCGTGTGTTGCGGGCCGAAATAGAAAAATCCTTGGTTAAATCTCCAGAGCATGACTTGGCCGCCGCCGCCGCCGATGCCAACCCATTTTCCGTCCGGCGAAAAACTGATCGCAAAGACCGGTCCAGGCTCGCGCAGGTTCAAGGGCTTTTGCGCAAAGTCGCGCAGGTTGATGATGGTTGCAAAATTGTCATTTCTGCCGACCGCCAGCCAGCCGCCATCCGGACTGACATCCAGAACCCAGATGGTGGCACCGAAGTCGAAGCGTTTTACAAGAGACCCGTCCGCGGCGCTCCAGATTCGCACGCTCCCATCGTCGCCGCCGGTAATAATGAATTTGCCGTCCTTGGTGTATACCGCATCTTCGATTGCCTTGTCCTGCTGCACGCAATAGAGCTGTTTGCCGTTATCAAGTTCCCAAACGCAGGCAGTTGAATCGTCGCTGGCTGTCAGAAAGTTCTTATCATCTGGGCTGACCTGCAAGCTCTCGATTCTGGCCCGTTGTGACACATGCGCAATGGGGATCGGCATGAGACTGACATTTTGCCGAAGGATGTCTTCTGCCTGTGGCGATTGCAACTTTTGCCAGGAGTCAATGGCCAGCAGGGTGCTGAGGTCCAATTTTCCGGCTTGGCCCTGAAACAGTTTGGCCTCCGCCGCGCTACGCTGTGCTCGCGCCGCAATTTCATTGGTTTGGGCAATAGCCTGTTGAGTCGCGCGTGCATATTCATTCGCCACTGCAGTGGCAGCATTGCCCCTTGCCAGTTGAGCATTGGCGTTCGCTAGTTGTTCGTTCGAGATTGCCACGTTCCTCTGTAAAAAGGCGAAGATTCCCAGCATGACACTGATCATGAACGCGAACAATACGCCGGTCACCAGGTTCCGTTGGCGACGGATTGCCTGCTTGCGGCTGGCGTGTATGTAATCGGCTTGCAACGGCAGAATTTGTTGGCCGGGTCTGGCCGCGGCTTCGCTCATCCACCGTTCACCATCTTCCAGATCCGCACCCTGCAAGAGGAAGCCGGGATTCCGCTTCTTGTTTTCCCATTCCGCGGCGCGCTGGAGCAGGCGTGTTTGTTCCTTTACCCAGTCCAGATCCGTGGCGATCGCTTCCACCACTTTCGCCAAGCCGACCTTGAACTGATCCTGCTTGGGCCGCATATAGATCCAGTTGGTCGAGGAAAGTCTTTCTGGCATCTTTCTGCGTTTCTCAGCCTGGCGGTGCATGATGGGAATTAATTTTTTGTTGTTCTGCAGCCCTAGGTTATATTCTTGAGCGCAGACTTTGGAACCGAGCCAAGCGGGAGTGATGACGCAGATGAACGCGTCGGAACCTTGAACGGCCCCCGTGATTTCCGCCATCCAGTCCGCGCTGGGAGGGATGCTTTCCCAATCCACCCAAACTTTGACTTCGTTTGCTTCGAGGGCAGCCACGAGCTTGCGGACGAAGTTCTTGTCTTGCCGTGAATAGGAGATGAAGACACTTCCGTTCTTTGCCTGCTTTGTATCTGACGCCACGCCAAGTACTCCGTTTTATGGTTTGATTAAGGGAGCGCGAACACGAACTTTTAGCCCTACATGGATGCAAAATTGACAACATTCCGACCCGACTCAATGGCCTGGCCTGAACCTCAAACGCGGCAACGCGATGACCGGTATTTTACTTTGAATTTTCGCAAAAGTAAGGATCGACTGGAAGTTGTTTTAATGCCCCTGCCAACGCGACCAGGTACGCCCATCGAGTATGATCATTTCATCAGCCGCAGCCGGACCCCAAGAACCCGGCTCATAGATGGAGGGAGGCCTCTTTTGTGCATCCCAGGATTCAAGAATCGGATCGATCAGACCCCAAGCAGTCTCCACTTCATCAGCGCGGGTGAAAAGGGACGCGTCGCCCGCCAAGGCGTCCAACAGGAGGCGTTCGTAGGATTCGGGGATGGAAGTTTTCCCGAATGAATCCGCATAGTGAAATTCCATGTCCACGGAACGCATGTCCGCGGCTGTATCGGGAACCTTGGCTTCGAACCGCCAGTGAATGCCTTCATCCGGCTGAAGATAGAGAACCAGCATGTTGGGCGTCATCCCGGCGCGGGCATTGGGAAAAAGCAGGTGCGGCGGCTCCTTGAACTCGATAATGATCTGTGATGTTTTTTCGGCAAGCCGCTTTCCGGATCGTAAATAAAAGGGCACGCCCTGCCAGCGCCAGTTGTCAATCTGCAAGCGCAGCGCGGCGTATGTCGGCGTGGTCGAGTACGCCTTAACGCCTTCTTCATCGAGGTAACCTTGGTATTGTCCGAGTACGGTGTTGGATGCCACGACTTCGCCGCGAAGCGGCTGGATGGAGTTCAATACCTTAACTTTTTCGTTGCGCAATGCATTGGCGTCGAACGAGGCCGGCGGTTCCATCGCCACCAGCGACACCAGTTGAAGCAGATGATTCTGAAACATGTCTCTGACGACACCCACGCTGTCATAGTATCCTGCACGGTGTTCCACGCCAACTTGTTCCGAGACGGTCACCTCCACATGATCAATATAGTTTCGATTCCAGAGCGGTTCGAAGATGGTATTCGCAAAGCGGGTTACCAGGATGTTTTGAACGGTCTCCTTGCCGAGATAATGATCAATGCGATAGATTTGATTCTCGTTCAACGCCTTATGAATTTGAAGATTCAGACTTCGAGCCGAAGCCAGGTCTGTGCCAAACGGCTTTTCGATCACCACACGCCGCCAGCCGCCGTTCTCTTGCAGCTGCCCGGTCAGACCGAGCAGATCAATGATATTTGGAAAGATCCCGGGCGGCGTGGCCATGTAGTAAAGGCGATTGCCCGAACCGTTTTCCCACTTGCTTACGAACTCGCTCAATCTTTTGAAATCGGCTAAATCCGTATAACGACCCTGTTGATAAGCAAGATTGGGTGCAAACGTATTCCATTCTTCGTCGCTGTACTTAAAAGCGGCGAACTGATGTATACCGCCGCTCAGATGCACGCGGAACTGTTCATCCGTGAAGGCCGTGTTTCCGTAGCCCACAATGCGAAAATTTTTGGGCATACGTCCTTTGATGAATGAATTGAACAGTGATGGCACCAGCTTGCGTTGTGTCAAATCCCCCGAGGCGCCGAATATTATGATCGAAGTGGGAAGTTGATTCATACTTAAGAACCCTGTGCACGGGCCAGCCCATTACGGGGAGGCGATCAATTTACTTTCTTCACGTCATGTCCGCCAAATTGATTTCGCATCGCAGCCAAAAGACGAGCTGAGAAATTTTCATCATCGCGGCTGGCAAGGCGCATTTGCAGGGCCAGAGTGATGATCGGCGCCGGCACATCGTGATCTATCGCTTCAGCCACCGTCCAACGTCCCTCGCCCGAATCTTCGACCCACGGTTTGATATCGGAAAGAGACGGATCGTCTTTCAACGCGCGTGCGGTCAAGTCCAATAACCAGGAGCGTACGACGCTCCCATACCTCCAGATTTCAGCGATCTCATCCAAGTTTAAGCCGAACTCTTTCTTGGCTTTCATGATGTTGAAACCTTCGGCCAGCGCCTGCATCATGCCGTACTCGATGCCGTTGTGGATCATTTTGACGAAATGCCCGGCGCCATGGGGCCCGACGCGCCCCCAGCCTTTGTCTGCCGCAGGAGCCAACGTCTCGAAAATGGGCCGCATCTGTTCCACGATGCGTTTTTCGCCGCCAATCATCAGGCTGTAGCCTTCGCTCAGCCCCCAGACGCCTCCGCTTGTGCCGCAGTCTAGAAAATGGATTCCTCGCGCCTTTAGCAATTCTGCATGACGCATCGAATCCTTGTAGTTTGAATTACCACCGTCAATGACAATATCACCCTTTTCAAGCAAGCCAGCCAGCTTTTCGATGACGTCGTCCGTGGCTTTGCCAGCAGGAACCATGACCCAGATAGCGCGCGGCGCTTTCAAGGCTTGGACAACCTGCTCGAGCGAACGAACGCCTTCCGTGCCCGCGTTCATCGCCGCTTGGATCGATTCTTGGCTGCGCGCAAATCCGATCACGCGATGGCCGCCGCCGACCAAGCGCGTCGCCATGTTCAACCCCATCCTGCCCAATCCAATCATTGCAAGTTCCATGCTCTGCTCCTGAAGATTTCTTAAAATTTGCTTGCCGCTGTTTGATCCACCATCCAAATCAACTCTCCATCCGTTGGCTGAATGCGTTGCGCGGGCAGTTGTTCCGGCTGATGTCCGCCATACAAGACGTTTGCAAGAGTTTGGGACTTACTTTCCCCGCTGACCAGAAAAATGATTCGGCGTGCCGAATTGAAAACCACGGGCGTCAGGGTCACGCGGCTGGCCGGGCGATTTTGATAATAAGCGGTCACCGCCAGAGTCGGCGAGGAAACATTGACTTCTGAGCCGGGGAAGAGCGACGCAGTGTGTCCATCCTCACCCATCCCCAGCAGGACCAGGTCGAAGCGCGGCCAGTCTAGCGGAGGCGTGGAGAAGCGCTTAAGGACGCGGGCATAGTCTTCCGCTGCCTGATCCGGTTCCAGTCCCGACTCAATTCTGTGGATATTCTGGCTTGGAAGGCGCACGCGGCTCAGCAATGTATCACGTGCCTGCCGGTAATTATTTTCCAGATCATCAATCGGCACGCAGCGTTCGTCGCCCCAGAAAGCGTGGAGGTGTTCCCAATCGATCTTCGCGCGATAGGGCAATTGGGCTAGTAATTCATATAGCTCCGTGGGAGTCGTGCCGCCACTCAACGCGACCAGGAACCGTCCGTGCTCCACCGTGGCCCGGGCCGCCGACTGAACGAACAGTTCTGCCGCAGCCAGACTCAAGGAATTCAGATTATCGAAGAGTCGAAGCTGAGATCTTAGATTTGCCATTCAAGGTGGGTGCGCAATAATCGCCTGGCCGATTCGATAATGGTTGGCAGAGCATCCTCTTTATTTTCAAAAGATTGTAAGTTGAGGAGGTCTCCGAACGAAACTCGCCGCAGCCATGTGATCGGGTGATGCCTATAGCGTGGATCGATCACATGGCTGACAATGCTGGTGATCACTTGGGTTTGCGGCACATTGCCCGGGAAGATTTCAATGCTGCGCGACCAAGGGTGCAGGCCTTCTTCCGCGTGAGGCATAAATGCCGGATCGGGATCGATATTTCCGTCTGCAAAGATCAGAAACGAGCCGCCCGACCGGAGATGCCGGATGGCTTCACGCACCACGAGCATGCGCTGACGGAGGTCGTGTCGCGCGGTGAAGATCAGGCGCTTGCTGACGTGCGGCAGGTTTTGTAGGAATGGAACGGAACTGGCGACGATTTCTAGATCATCGCGCCGGGCGGCGGCGGCGAGAGTTATCGAGTCCACGGTGCCTGGGTGATTGCTTGCGATGATCAGGGGTCCGTCACTGGGAATGTGCTCGACGCCCCGCGCTTGGAGCCCTTGCGCCAAATTCAAGAGCGGCCAACGCGCGCCAGCGGACATTCCCTCTACTTCGATCATCCGATCCAATTCCACGAACATTTCGGAGAAACCGCATGTGGCACATGCAAGAATCGGACGGATTCGCCGGCTCAACCAGCCACCGACAGGCAAACTCATCGCCAGTATCACTTCATCCTCGATCAGTTGTGCAAGAGTAGAAACTTCAACAGACATCGGATCTCTTTCTGGATTATACGTCGGTTTGCGGATTTGACTCGCATGGGCTACAATGGCCGCGTGACCATGCTTGACCTTAAGCGGTTTGCTGTGCATCGCGGCCGGACCTACCATCTGCCGCCGTTAAAACCGCTTTCATCTCCCTCGCAAGCTTTGCGATTCGTCAATGAGCGCGGCTTCGTTTTTTTCTGGCCCATCAAAGGCGTGGACTTTCCGAGTCTGTGGACGGCGGTTGCCGGCGATCGCCCCGTCCCGGATGAACACGATGATCCCGGCCATGTCACATGGCGCTGGAAGGATGATGCCCTGCCCAGGCGCATTTGGTATTATGCCAAGATCCTGCGCCGCAAAGCGACCATGATTTCCTTGGAAGTCATTCCGTATTTTTACGCCTTGTCGGAAAACTACGGCTCGCCGGAAGAAGATCATTTAGTTGCCTATGAAGATGGTCGTTTGACTTTGGCCGCGAAGAACATTTATGATGTGTTATTAAAGGAGGGCGCCCTTGATTCGATCTCACTTCGTAAAGCTGCGCGCCTGACCAGTGCCAAGGAATCGGAGTGGAACCGTGCCCTCGAGGACCTGCAAAAGGACCTCAAGATTTTGCCCGTGGGCGTTGCCGAGGTCGGCGCATGGAAATATGCCTTCGTCTATCAGCTCACCGCGCGGCATTATCCTGATTTGGTGGAACGGGCCGGTGCGATCGGAGAGTCACAGGCGCGGACAAAACTGCTGGAACTCTATTTCGAATCGGTGGGCGCGGCCCAAGCGCGGGACGCCAATAAGATCTTCGGCTGGGGGACTGATTTGACATGGCGCGCCTTGACGCGGTTGGTTGAAAGCGGAAAAATCAGAGCTGGCGGACATCCCCAACAAAAAGGCGAATGGATGATGTTGGCAAAATTGTGCGAAGACCGGAATTGAATGCTGCAACGCGCCCGCCATCCGTACGTATATCTGTACGGACCTGGCGAAGACCGCGGATTGTCATGGACTGAATTTGTAATTTGGATGAGGAGACTAGGATGAGCAGACAAAATCGAACTCAACTTGCGCTTGGCATCCTGCTGATATTGCTCGGCGCATGGTTCATCGCTGTGCGGCAAGTGCCAATTTTGAAACCGTTTGCCGATTTGAATTTCGACTGGCCCCTTTACGTCATCGGCGCGGGCGTGATCCTGCTGGTGATCGGCCTGGTGACCGCCGCGCCCCGCATGGCCATCCCTGCCGCAATCGTCGCGGGGATTGGCGGCATTTTGTATTACCAGAATGCCAGTCAGGATTGGATGTCGTGGGATTTCATGTGGACCCTGATTCTCGGTTTTGTAGGCGTTGGAAATATCTTGGCAGGCTTGCTGGGTGACGATACCCGTCACAATTTGGGGCGCGGCATCAACCTGATCGTAATTAGCCTGGTGCTGTTCCTGATCTTTGCCATGATCTTCAATCGAATCAGCATCCTTGGAAATTATGGCGTGGCTGCATTGCTGATTTTGCTCGGTTTGTATGTGATCGGTCGCGGACTGATACGTCCGCGTCGTGGAGGCTAATATGCGTCGCGGGGAAGTTTTCTGGGGAAGCTTGCTAGTTTTGCTGGGCGTGTTGTTCTTTCTTCAAACTGCCGGCTATTTGACAGGTGATGTGTTCAGCTGGTTTTGGCCCATTGTAATCATCGCAATTGGCCTCTGGATTTTGTTCGGCGGATTCATCGCGCGCGTTGATTTCAATAACGCCGAAACGTTCTCGATTCCAATGCAAGATGCGAAGGAAGCCCGGCTTGAAATGAATCACGGCGCAGGACAGATAGAGCTGTCAGCAGGCGCGAAGCTGGGCGACTTTCTCACAGGTGTTGCAGGGGTGGCGATGGATCATTCCTGGCGTTTGGACGGAGCTAAACTGGAAGTCAAGATTGATGCGGGGCCGAGCTTTATCCCGTTCATCGGACCGGAGGGAGGTGTCTGGCAATTCCGCCTCAATCCTGACCTGCCCGTGTCTCTCGACATTGATGCCGGAGCCAGTCGCTTGAATCTGGACCTGCACGACCTGCAAGTCAGGTATCTTTCGTTCGATGGCGGCGCCAGCCGAATCAATTTGACGCTGCCGGCCCGCGTCGAGAACATGATCTGCGATTTGGAAGCCGGGGCAGCCAGCATTGATTTGAATGTCCCACAAGGTGTGGGGTTGCGCCTGCGATTGAAAAGTGTTGGCGCATTGCATATCGATGAGGGTCGTTTCGTGCCTCGTGAAGGCCGAATCTATCAATCGGCGGATTATGATGCGGCGAAGTATCGCGCCGATGTGACCATCGAAGGCGGCGCAACTTCCATCAGAGTCAGTTAGGAGTCGCAATGAATCGAATCAACTTTCGCGTCCTGACCGGTAGCGCATTGATTCTGCTTGGCGTTTTGATGTTATTGCAGCACTTCAGTATTTTCAGCCGCGCGGTCGACATTTTCTGGAGCGTAATCTTTCTGGCCGGCGGTGCATACTTTTTGTATCGTTTTGCGTTGGACCTGCACGGTGAATGGTGGGCGCTCATCCCCGGCTTTGCTTTGGTCGGCGTGGCAGCATCGATCGTTCTGCCTGGGCAGTGGTCGGGCCTGGGTTTTCTTGGCTGCCTGGGAATCAGCTTTCTAGGAATTTACTTGAGTGACCGCCAACGCTGGTGGGCAATCATCCCTGGCGGCGTCTTGATCACCCTGGGATTCATCGCGGTGCTGACCCCTACGTACGGCGCTCGGGAGACCGGCGGCATTTTCTTCCTCGGCCTGGGTTTGACCTTCCTGTTCGTGGCGATTTTGGCCTCCATGCAATGGGCGTATATCCCGGGCGTGATCTTGCTCTTGATGGGCGTAGGGTTGGGTTATGCGCCAATTGCGGGCGCCCTCAACTATGTCTGGCCGGCTGCATTGATCCTGATGGGTCTCTTGCTGGTGTTTCGGTTTACCCGGCCAAAATAAACATAAGGTCCCTGCGATTTCGCAGGGACCCTATTGACACTGCACTCCGGCAGCTATTTCGGTTTGCAGTTCTTGCCTAAGTTTCGCTGCAGGATGGTCTGAACTTGTTCGCGCGAATCCTTCCAGCGGCCGGAAACCGCCTCGGCCAAGCGGTCGAGGATCATTCTTCCCAGATCAGGATGGTCGCGGCACAACTTCCGGAGGTCGGCGCCGCGGATTCGAATCGCCTTGATCTCCGTTTCGCTGATTACACCAGAGGTATATGCGGAACCTCCGACTACGGAGGACCAGCCAAAAGCATCTCCAGCATGAAGGTGGGTGAGGATCATGCGCGCACCATCGTAAGGCTTATAGGAAAGGGCAACCGTTCCGCCGGTGAGTAGATATAAGTATGTTGCCTGTTCACCCTGTTCAAAGATGGAGTGGTCGACCGGGCAGGTGAAGACCTCAAACAACGGAGAGAGCAACTCCAATTGTTCCTCGCTCAATCCCTGCAGCATGGGGATTTGTTTTACCGCTTCCAACATTGCCAAGTATCTTATCCCGAAGTTAACGTAATCTTATAGTACCAAACTTCCTGAATGCATAGACATTCATCCTTTTCTGGCGTATGAAACAATGAGGATGGGTTATACTCCGGGTAATGGAATTCAATAACAATCCGTCTCAAAAATTTGAATGATAAAAGTTTCGCCCCGCGCTTCTTGGATCATTGGCTTACTAATGCTGGGTCTCGGTTTGATCGTGATCGGCTTTGCCGTCTACACGTTGCTTTTGACGGCCAAGAGCAGCCTCGATGCTGAATCGCCGACGGATTTTTCGGCAGTTCCAGCCAGGATCCAGGCCGAAGCGCCGGCTTTGACCCTCGACAATATTCAAGGAGTCCAGCAATCGCTATCCGAGTATTACGGACAGGTGGTGCTGGTCAACTTGTGGGCCACGTGGTGCCCGCCCTGCCAGGCCGAGATGCCCGAACTTCAAAACTTCTACGAGCATCATCGCGCCGAAGGGTTTATCGTTGTTGCTGTGGAAGACGGCGACCCGCCGTCCGAGGTCGTGGCTTTTGTAAAGAAATATAGCTTGAGTTTCTCAGTATGGCTCGACCCGACCTATCAGGCAACCGACCATGCTTTCAAAACTACGAACCTCCCCAGCTCTTATGTGATTGATCGCGACGGCGTCATGCGACTGGAATGGATGGGTGCGATCAGCCAACAGAACCTCGAGAAATACGTTACACCGCTTATCAAGGAGTGATGAATGAAAGCAAAAGTAACCTGGCAGAAAGAATTGCAATTTGTAGGAGTAGCCGACAGCGGATTCCCGGTCAGGTTGGACAGCCATTCGAGCGTGGAGACCGGAACAAGCCCCATGGAAATGGTCGCAATTGCCCTGGCGGGCTGCACTGCGATGGATGTGATTTCTATTTTGGAGAAAAAGAAAGTGGACGTCGCCGGTTTTGAAGTGAAAGTCAATGCGGATCGTGCCGTCGATCATCCTAAACGTTTTGTAAGAGCTGTTCTTGAGTATGTCGTCCACGGCCATAACGTGGAGGAGGATTCTGTCCGCCGGGCGATCGAACTTTCGACTACCAAATATTGTTCAGTTCATGCCATGCTCAAAGATTCGTTTCCGATCGCCATCGCCTATTCAATTTACGAGGGAGATCAATTGGTCAAGAAAGGCGCGTTCCAGCACTAAAAAAGAACCTTTCGGCCCTGATCAGAATTGCTTATGGCGCACAAGTTAGTGCGCCATAATTTTATGGGCCCGCTCCAGACTTGATTTGACTGTTGAAATCCGAACATTGGCAGGCGGTCACTGTGTCACCATTTCGGGTCAATGTGCCTTGGTACGCCACGGCGCCCGCGTGCGAAATCCAGCCCTCGAAGTTAAATGCGAGCGGTCCGTCGGCGAGAATCCATTCGCCGTCATATTTCCGAGCGATGTGAACGTGCGTGCCGGTTACTTCGCCGCCTTGACAGGATGGATAGCCGATAAGGTCGCCGGCATGCAGTTGTTTTCCGATTGGTGCTCGCGTTGCACCCGCCAGGTGCAAATAAAAGACGACCCAGCCGGTGCGTTCATCGCCGTCGCCGTCCAAATCCAGGGCCAGGCCATTGATGTCAGAGCGGACTACCAGCCCATCGGCCGCCGCGATGGCGTAGTTCTGAGGGTCCGGCATAAAGCAACCGTGGAATTCAGACGGAGGCGCAAAGTCCACTGCGGCAAACGGCTCGCCCGCTCCCCAGCCGGTGTGAGGGCCGCCGGTATAAGTCCAGGTCTGGTTGCGGGCAAATGGCAGAAGCAAAGCGGGTTGTTGAAGGCTTCCTGGGATCAGAACGAGACTGTTTGACCATGGATCTCCAAAAAGATCCTTGAAGGTTTTCGCCAGACCAGTCGGACCAACGGCACGATCATAATCGGCTCCCGACAGGAGTTGTGCGAAATAATATTGGATTCCAACGGAGCCCGCGTTCAGCCACGGATCGGGGCGGACGATGGTCTTGTCCGGCCGTCCGAACTCGATCAGGTTTCCTGCACGCCATCCGTAATATCCGTTATTAAGTGTCTGGGCTGCGATGATCAGCTGGTAATAGACTGTCTCTGAATAAAGCACATTGAATCCAAGAATATAAGGCTTGTGAGGAGGTTGTGGCCGGCTTAACGCCCCGGCTTGAAATTCCAGAAGTGCCAGCAAGAGTCGCGGGCTGACACTATAGTTGGTCGCCACAAAGTCCACAATTTCGGCGCCCGTACGATATTCGCCTCCCGCATATCCAACGTAGTCCTTGAGCCAGCCCGGATGTGATGCGACAAAAGCAGACGTGTTGAAGCCGATCAACGTCGGTCCATTGACGAAGGCATTATCGGGAATGGTCTTATAGGAGGTTCCCCATAATTCACGGTAATAAATTGGAATCTTCATTGGCAGACCGGGCGGCATGGTGGTCGCATCCGGAGGGATGATCGGGTTGGCTGCCATGATTTCATCTATCGTTGTGTTGAAGTGCGAAGCCAACGCAGGGATGGTATCTCCGGTTTGAGCGACGTAATCCACCAGTTCTCCGGGTTTATAAAATGGACGCGTTGGGATGGCCGTTGGACCGGTCTCCGCGGGAGACGTGCCGTTCGCCGGGAGTTGCGGAGTGGGAAGGATCGGATTGGATGAACTGCATGCCGTTAGTGCTAGAAAGACCCCCAAGGCAAGAAGGTGTGTACAGAATTTAATCATTCGGGTTGCGGAAGATGATGGATTGAGATTCTCCAAACGCGTTTGCGGTGATGGTTTGCCCGCCTTGCGTCATGGTTCCGGGGCAGAAGCCATCACTGCAAGGCTGGCTTCCCGCATGGACCGTCCACCCGCTCAGAACAAGTGGAATCGGGCCGCCTGCTGGAATCCACTCACCGTTGTATTTACGCGCGAAATGCAAGTGCGTGCCGGTTTCGTAGCCGCCCACACAGGCTGGATGCCCGATGTGGTCGTTGCGATTGACCCATGTTCCAACGGGGACGCTCTCCGCGGGGGCGATATGCAGATACATCAAATCCCAGCCGGTCTGTTCATACCCGTCGCCATCCAAATCCTCTACCACGACCCCGTTTTCAGAGCGAACGATCAGGCCCGGCGCGGCGGCAACGACCCAGGCTGGTGATTGAGCACAGCCTCCATGATCGCTGGTTGGGGCTAGGTCAATTGCAGCCATGGCGCCCAGCGGCAACCAGGCCCCATGAGGCCCATTGGTGAGACTCCATTCAAAATGAGCTTCAAATGGAAGAGTCAGGCTGGGTTGCGCGAGACCGGGCGGGAGGATCGGATTCGCGGCGCCGCTTTGCGACCACGGATCGCCGAACATGGCGTTGTATAGGACGGAGAAGCCCTCATTGGAATTAATGATCTGGTCCCATTCCGGCTGGCTGTGGAGCTGGGCGAACAGATATTGGACGGCAACGGTTCCGGCATTGAGACGAGGATCGAGGCGCAGGCTGGTGCCGTCCGTGAAGGTCAGTGTGGTGAGCGTGCCTGCGCGCCAGCCATAGTATCCGACGGACAATTGGTCAACCGCCCATTCCAATTGGAGAAATAAACCCTTATTCAAAGGATTCTCGTATCCCATCGGATAGTCGGTATGCAGTGCGTCCAGAGGTTGACTGCGCACCCAATGGCTTTCATACTCGAGGACGGCCAGGAGCAACTGCGGGTTGATGGAATTTTCGTAAGCAGCGCGTTTGATTTCATCGGCACCGGTCGTCCAGGCGGTTGAACCGAGATACTCTCGATATTTGCTCAACGTGCCACCTGCCTGAGCCACATAGCCCGCAATGTCAAAATTCACAGCGGTGGCCGAAAAGACCATATCGCCGTCCGGGATGATCTGGACGTTCGGCGTTGTGGAATCGGTGATGCGCTTGGGAATAATGAGCAGCGTGCCCGGATTGATCAGACCGGCCTGAGGAATGTCTGTGTTAGAGCGTACATCGGAAAGACTCACATTGAATCTAGCGGCTACTGCCGGAAGTGTGTCACCGCTTTGTGAATAATACAAAAGCGTGGGAACGTCGAAAGTGGGCAGAAGTGCTGTGGTTTCTGCGTTGGGAATTACAGGAGAGGGCGCAGGCGTAGAGGTCTCTACCGGAAGCGAGGTCGGCGTGAACGTAAAGGTGGCAGTAGGTTGCGGCTTCACTGTGGGCGTGGCTGAAGCCGGCACGGTCTCCGTCGGAAGCAGAGAAGGGACGAATGGGATTACGCTTTCAGCGGTGGGAGTCGAATAGCTTCCCCATAATGAAGGCGTTTGCCCGCAGGCAGTTAATAGTATCGATGTGAGAAATAAAATGGGCAGAAGGCGCTTCACAGTGATTCCGTTCTGCAAATTATAACCGCCTTGATTAAATCGGAATGTGTAAAAAGTATGGCAATGTCGGTGCGGGATTTACTGTACTGGCACCGCGCTTAATCCCGGACCCACCTAGCGCGAAATCTGGTTGTTGTCGGTTGTGCCTTCTGCCGCTTCGAGCGTGACCGTACCGCGTTTAAGATAGCCATCATATTCCGTCCCGTTTCCGCTTGAGACCCAGCCATCGAGAATAAATGGAAGACTGCCGTCCGCCGCGATCCATTCGCCGTCGTATTTGCGGGCGAGATGAAGATGGCTCGCACTGGCGATTCCACCTTGGCAGGAGGGATGTCCGAGGCGGTCGCCGGCATAGACATACGTCCCGGCTTGGACGCGGTCCTGCGCGGCGACATGCATGTAAAGAACGTCCCAACCGGTTTGCTCGTATCCATCGTTATCGAGGTCTTCAATCACCGCGCCATTCGCAGCACGCACGATCCAGCCGTCGGTCACGGCGGTTTCCCACTCGCTGGCCATGGCACAGCCTTGAACATCGGTGGGAGCAAAATCCAGTGCAGCCCAAGCCGTGCCGTCAGTCCAGGCTTGGTGCGGTCCCGCCGTGAACGCCCAGGTCACGCCGGACTCGAAGGGCAATTGCATCGTCGGCTGAGTCAAGTCCGGAGGGATCAATGGTTCGATGGCATAATCGAACGGACTGCCAAACAGGAATGAATACGTTTCAAACAACCCGAAGGCGTTGACATCCGTATCCCACGTGGTGCGCTCGTCGAGCTTGGAAAAAAGATTTTGGACACCCGCGGTTCCGGCATTGATGGTCGGATCAATCGGCACAATGCTTCCATCGCCAGCCAGCACCCAATTCGCAATCGCGTTTGCTTTCCAGAGATAAAAGCCGCGGTCGAGTTCGTTCGCGGCCCAGGCCAGCTGATGATATAAGCCAACTTGGCTTGGATCAATATAGCCCACTGGATAATCGAGTGTGGACGGGTCCGGGTTGAGGCTCGTGACCCATCTGCTCCGGTATTCAATCAGGGCCAGCAGAAGCCGAGGATTGACCGAATAATCCTGCGAAACTTGCAGGATGATTTGTGCGGCGGTCATCGGCTGGCCATTCACATCCGGCAAGGTGGGATCGTTGATGGATTCGGTATAGCTCGCCAGATATCCATTCTTGTCTTGGATGTACGCCGCCACATCGAACTGCGCGCTGGCGGGACCGAAGACCAATTCGGAATCGGGGATGATCTTGAAGGACGACCCGACCTCACCGGGAAGCGGCTGTGGCACATCCAGCGTTTGTCCCACGGATATCAGATTCGGATCGCTGAGGCCGTTGGCTTGTTCCAGTGCGTCCACGCTGATGCCGTATTTCTGGGCGATGTCACCCAGCGTGTCACCGGTCTGGACGGTGTATTGCTCCGCGTTTTGTCGAAGTGTCGGCAGGGCATGGGGCGCGTCGGCCGTCGGCGTGACGAAGGGCAGGTTCGCATTGCGCGGCGGAGGCACCGTCACCGATAGGGCCGCGCGCGTGGGCGTCGGTCCCTCCGTGCGGGCCGGCGAAGGGATGGCTGTGGAATTGCTTTCGGGGGTGGCGCTCAACGGCAGGAACGGATTGTACGTTGGATAGGGATTGTTTGAATTGGAAGTGGATGAGCAGGCCGCTAGAACTGCAAACAGCATTACTAATAAACTCAATCGTCGAAGAGACATGGCGGTGATTCTACCAAAGAGTTGAAACAGTTTCTTGAATGTCAGCTTTTAGTAAGTAGCGAAGGCGTATAATATTTAATGCTCACTTGGTTTATATTCTTTGGACGGGAATGTATTAGGAGAAATGTAGTTGAGAGCCTTACCATGAGGTGACAATGGAAACATGAAAAGCAATTGCGGTCTATTCAATAGTATGCCTGATTTGGCTTTCCCTAACTTCATTAATCTCATTAATAAGCGAGTATTCTATCCTTCCGTTGCAGTCAAAATTGGGGAGCGGGTTGGCTGCATTTTCATGTATTTTCATTGCTTTGATGGTTGCTAGAAATAAACCAGTTGCAACATCTACCATCTTTAGAGAGAAAATAGGGTTTCCAGTCTTATTTGCTGTGATTATCATCGTTGCAATAGATGATATATATAATGGGGTTTCATACGCAGAAAATTCTTTCAATCCAGTCTGGAACACTGTAGTTATTGACCTAGTTTCAGAGTCAGCGCTGATTGTAATCACAATTATCGCTCTGATTACTATCTTTATCGATAAGCGTCGTGACCATACTTTGCCTCTTTGACATTGTTCAACATAAATATTGGATGGGTTCTCAACTCACTCGTTGCAAATTGCTATACACATTGAAGCGATTGCGCCGCGCGTACCCGATCAGCGTGATGCCGTAATGTTCCGCCATCTCAATCGAAAGCGAACTCGGCGAGGTGCGCGAGATCACGATCGGCGCCTGCAGGCGCGCGGCTTTCTGCAGCATCTCGGAACTGATGCGTCCG
>DATJAH010000008.1:0-6079 GCA_035516425.1 Anaerolineales bacterium | reverse complement strand
CATGCTTTTCACAGAAAATCCAACCCGGGAGCAAAGAAGGGCTTCCAACATATCACGAGCTGGAGGCTGAAATGCAAAGTTTCAAAAGAGACAAGGCGGCTCTCACAGCGGACGCGACGGTTCCTCGAAGGATCGTCGCAGGAAGTGCGAATGGACTATCTAGGAACTATGGTGCCAGGATATCGGCATGATATGGACATACCGAAGGAATTCCGAGCTGAAACTAAGAATCACATCAGCTTGTTAAACATCCGGCTGGGCGGGAGTACAGGCTGCATTGAAACTGCCTGCTTGGGAAAGACATCACGAATCCACCCTAAAGGGGATAGGCAGGGAACGTGCACAACATATAATTGGTACGAATTGCTTGGAAGCTGCATTGTTTATTGGTAGACAGGAGACATATGAAGCACATAAGGATTGGCTTTTATCTCGGTATTCTATTTCTGACATTATTGAGCGCCTGCCAAATGGGCGCAGCCACTCCGACGCCGGTAGTCCCCGCACCTGTCACTTGCAATCAAACGGGTTGTCCGTACCCGGCCGTTTGCGATAAGAACACAGGGGTTTGTACGATCTATCAAACGTCTCAAGCTCCAAATACAAACATCAACAACCCTGGTCCTGCCGCAGGAGCGATTGTGGCCAACAACCCCAATGCCGGTTCGATCTTTCCTCCTGCTTGCAACCCAATCGTGCCAAGCGTCAGTAATATAAACTTCTATTGCGTCAATCCAGCCAAAGGTGTGGGAGGGGTCACCTTCGATTATTCACCTTCCTCATCCTATAGAGCCACAACACCTCAAGGTTTGTGTGGCTGGTCCGCAAATTCCGCGCAATGCTCAGGCTCTCAGGGTACAAAATTCCAGGCATTGATCTGCAGTTCATGCACTGCTCCAAAGGCGCCTCAATCATACGGAAAATTAAGCTGTTCATCAGGAACTGTGGAGGATGCCCAGGGTAGTTGCATTCCCATTGATCCGAATAACCCGAACGATAACTATGCTCCCTGCCCGCCGGGCTCGCATTATGACAATTCCAAACAGGCATGTGTGGATGATGAAACCTCTGCGCTCAATCCCCAGTGCCCCGCCGGTTATCCTTATTTTTTGCCGGATCTTGATTACTGCCTAGCAAAACCGTACCCAGAGGTATATGATTGTCAAAGTTTCACAATCCCATTGGGTGCTTGCCCCACGCCAAAACAAATTAAGAAAATATGTACAACCAATACTGTCACTGGTGCGGTTACTTGCCAGTGATATCGTTTTGAATGGAAACAAAAGTCCTCACAAAATCTGTGAGGACTTTTGTTTGATAATTCATTCAAGCAATTGACTTACTTCGCGTTCTTAATCATCTGCCGCGCCACTTGAGTTAGTTCATGCGCCGAGCGCAGGGTGCCTTCGCCCACCTCGCCGAGCATCTGCGAGAGTTCGAGCAGCTGCGGCTCGCCTGTCAGCCGCTCGACGCGCGTGAGCGTGCGGTTACCCTGAATCAATTTCTGCACCTGATAATGTTCATCGCCGAAGACCGCCAGCTGCGGCAGGTGCGTCACGCAAAAGACCTGATGATTGCGCCCGAGATGCCAGAGCTTGAAGCCGACCACCAGCCCCACACGTCCGCCGATGCCCTGATCGATCTCGTCGAAGATCAACGATGGGATTTGGTCGGCGCTGGCGAGGATATTTTTCAGCGCCAGCATCAAGCGCGAGGTCTCGCCGCCGGAAGCGATCTTGACCAACGGCTTGAGTCCCTCGCCGGGGTTCGGCGCAACCAGGAACTCGACGCGGTCAAAACCGTTTTGGTCAAATGCGACTCGCGTTCCATCCGGTAACGGAATGCCGTTCGGGTCGGGACGGGTTTGGAAGTCCACCGCGAAGCGCGCCGCGGCCATCTTCAACATATCCAGTTCCTCTTCCATGCCTCTGCTCAGCAGTCCCGCCGCGGACTTGCGCTTCTCCGAAAGCGCAACGCCTTGCTTCGACAAGTTTTGAAGCAGTTGATTTTCTTGGGCTTCCAGGGCCGTGATGCGTTCACCCGCATTGGAGATATTGTCCAACTGTTTGCGGGCGTTCTCGCCCGAGGCGATCACGGCAGGGATCGAGCCGCCGTATTTGCGGCTGAGGTTATGAATCAAATTCAAGCGCTCTTCGACTTCATCGAGCCGCTTCGGATTGAATTCGATCTCGTCCAAATAGTTGCGCAGACTGCGCACCAAATCGGCCAGTGTATCTTCCAACGTGGCCGCTTCGTCCGCCAATTCTTCCTGCGCCTTATCGATCTTTGCCAATCCGGCCAAAGCTTGCGCGGCCTGACCAACCAGATCACTCGCCGCAGAAGATTCCTGAGAGCCTTCATCCAAGACTTCGAGGGCGTGCTGCGCGTATTGCGCCAGCGACTCGGCGTTCGCCAAACGATCGCGTTCCTTGTGCAGGTCGTCGTCTTCGCCGGGCTTCAACTGCGCGGCTTCGATCTCCTCGGCCTGGAAGGTCAGCATCTCGAGACGGCGGTCGGCATCCGCTTGGGCTTGACGAAGGTCATTCAGCTCGCGGCGCACGTTCATCAGCTTGTGATAGGTTTGACGGTAGTCGCTCAACGGCCTGGCGATGTCGGCATAACGATCCAGCAGACCGAGATGAGCGCGCGGGTCGAGCAGCGACAAATGTTCGGATTGTCCGTGAATATCTACCAGTGATGTACCCAATTCCTTTAACAGCGACACGCTCACGGACCGGCCATTGACGCGTGCCACGCTTCGTCCTTCCCGCCGCACCTCGCGCATCATCGTCAGATAATTTGGATCATCCAGTAATTCTTCGCGCTTGAGGATTTCATGCACCGCTTCCTTTTCCGGACCCGTTAAATGGAACACGCCCTCGACCATGGCCGCGTCCGAATCAGTTCGGATCACGCTCACATCCGCACGTCCGCCCACCAGCATCTCGACCGCATCCAGGATGATGGACTTGCCTGCGCCCGTTTCGCCGGTCAGGATGATGAGTCCGTGACCGAGCTTGAGATCGAGCTTGTCGATGATGGCGAAGTTCTGGATGTGAAGTTCGGTGAGCATTATCCACCAATGCGAATGCCGGAGATTTGGGTATATGCCGCCGGCACTGCCATGAAGAGATAAACCACTTCCCAAATCGCGGGCAGGATGGTTCCCAGACCCGCGCCGAAACCGCCCGATAACGCCGATAACAAGACCGGAACGGCAAATAGCAATAAGGCCGGTACGGCACCGGCCACAATGCCGATCGCGGAGGTTAGGAACAGGGCGCGCGACCTCCTGTTTTTGATGAAGCGCAAAACGAGATTCCCGATGACTGCGCCCGCGCCCGGTGCGAGGAACAACACCAAAACTCCAAAGAAGAATTGGCTGGCGAAGAATACCAGCACGCTGGTAATCCCTGAACCAACGGCGGCGACGACAAAGGCGATGATGTAGTCGTACCATTGCGCGGTGTCAAAGATCTTTTGCTGTTCGCGCACGCAGTTCTTGCACCGATAGCCGGTGGGCGTCAGCACCGCGTCTTCGGCGCAGATCGGCCGCTCGCAGCGGTTGCAGCGGAGGGTGGTGGGGCGGTTGGGATGGATGTAGCAGTAGAGAGTTTCGTCAGCCATGAAGTGTTCCTATATCTGCGGTGTGTTCATATGCGCGTTCAAGTTGCGATAAAAATATCCGGGATCGCCGAAGCGCACGAACTGTGCGGTGTATTCCGCGGCCTTGATGTCCACGCGATCATCTTCCGCGAGCGGCATCGGCGCCTGACCATCCACGCTGATGACCGTATTTTCGCCCTTCACCACGATACTGACCGAGGCACCCTCGGAGAGAACCACGGCGCGGTCCACGGAAAGATGAGGCGCAATCGGGACAAGCAGAATATTGCGCAAATCAGGCGGCAGGATCGGCCCGCCCGCCGCGAGAGCATAGGCCGTCGAGCCGGTGGCGGTCGAGGCGATCAAGCCATCGCAGACATACGAAGTAAGCAAGCGTCCATCCACGCTGGCGGATAGATGCACGGGCCTTAAATTGGTTCCACGGCTGACCACGGCCTCGTTGAGCGCATGCCAGCCTCCCAGCACTTCGCCGGCACGGACGTGCTGAACGTACAACATCATGCGATATTCGATCCAGGCTTCACCCTTGAACAGCCGGTCCAGCATTTCACGCCATTCACCGCGCTCCACTTGAATTAAGAAGCCAAGCCTTCCCAGGTTGATCCCCAAAATTGGAACACCGCAGGGCGCGCAAAGATGTCCGGCCCGCAGCATGGTTCCATCGCCGCCCACAGCGATCAAAACATCGAACTCATTATTCTTGACGCGCGTACGAATGGCTTCATCGTAAATCGATCCGCACGGCGCATTGAAACCTTTGGTTTTCAGGAACGCGACGATCAGATCCGCCTCGGCGTGCGAATCCGCCACGCGCGGATAGGTGACGACCACCGGCTTTTTCGGGAGGAAGGCTTCAGCCATACGGAAATATTATACTTTGAGTTGGCATCAGGCCAGGCTCTGATCGCACACTTTTCTGAACCCGCAATGGCGGCAACGCGCCGCATCTCCATGCGAACGCGGGACGTCGGTACGAAGCTCATCGCGCCGCATCTCGGCCAATTGATCGAGCAAGGCGGATTCGAGCTGCGGCGTGTAATCCACGGCGAAGTCACGGTGGGCGTAATGGATGATGCCGTACGGCGGACGCTTGCCATACGTCTTCTCGACCAGCAGGCAATAGGCTGCCAATTGAAAGATATGAGAATCATACGGCGCATTCGGCTCGCGTCCGGTCTTGACCTCGACCGGGATCAGCTTCCCGTTTCTTTCCACCAGGTAATCAGGCTTGCCCGTCAGGCCGAGCTCGTTGTGGAACAGCGGTTTTTCGACCGCGCCCCAGGCGCGGGTGTCGGTGTAGATGACGCGTCCGCCGGGCAAACCGGCTTCGCGCCGCTGACGGGTTGATTGCCATAGGAAAATAAGGGCAATGACAACAAGGATCAGGGCAATATACAGAATCATACGAAGCGCAGAGCGAGATAGAGGGCCACGAGGGTCAGGGCGATCAGAAACAGAAGCAGACTTAATGTCCGCAGCAGACCCGCCGCCAGGACTTTGCGTCCGTGCTGGCGATGAAGTTCTGTGCCGGTGGCCATTTCGGCGCGGTTTTCCGATTCGACTCCATTTTTGCGATACATCCAAGCGCGGCGGCAGTAAAGATACGTTCCAATATCCGAAGCGCGCAGAACGGGCGGCATGGACTGAGTATAGCACAAATTTTCTAAGGCATCTCGCAGCGCGGCTCAAGGTTATAATCGTGGCATGGCTGAATTCAAATTTTTTCATCCCGTTGAAATTCGTTATGGCGATCTCGACCCGCAGGGACACGTCAACAATGCCAAGTATCTGACTTTTTTTGAGCAGGCGCGCGTGCATTATCTGATTCATTTGGGCTTGTTCACGAAAGACCAGTCTTTCATGAACATCGGCGTCATCGTCGCCGATGCGCATGTTGCCTTCCAAGCACCGATTCAATACGGCGATGAGGTGAAGGTCGGCGTGCGGACCGCGAAACTCGGCAATAAATCCATCACGCTTGAACAGAATATTGTCAACACAGTCAGCGGCCAGGAAATGGCAAAGGGTGAGATCGTGATGGTAACGTTCGATTATCGTGCAAAGAAAACCACTCCGGTGCCGGATGATTGGCGGGATAGAATTTCAAAATTCGAGGGGCCGGAAATTTAGTTTCCTTCGAAAAATCCAATCTGCATGGTTATAGCGTAGTAAACAAATAGACTACTTAATTATTGGATGTGACTTCACCCCGAAGAGGTCATCATGAACGGCGAAGAAGATTTTATCGAAGCAAAGATTGGCTCCTATGCACCCGATTTTCGGCTGCCGGCCACGAACGGCAGAGAGATCAGCTTGTCGGACTACCGCCGGAAAGCCAACGTGGTCCTGTTCTTCGTGCGCGAGTTCAACTGAATGCAGTGCCGCGCGCACGTCGCCCAGTTGGGGCGCATGTATGAACAGTTTCGCGCCGCCGGCGCGGACGTGGTGGTCA
>DATJAH010000007.1:0-19672 GCA_035516425.1 Anaerolineales bacterium | reverse complement strand
TGCTGGCGAGTGACAATCCACCAGACCTGATCCGCCTACCGACTATGGTATCCTATGCGAAGGACGGCCTCCTGATGAACCTGGATACCTACGCAACGGAGTTCGGTTGGGACAAATGGCCGATGGCACAGATCAACCAGAACCGGCTCGCGGCAGACGGCACCCGCGGTTCCGGCACGCTCTATGCCTGGGGCCTCAACTACAGCCTGACCGGCGTGTTCTACAACAAGAAGTTGGCCGCTCAGATCGGGATGACCCAGCCGCCCCAGACACTCGCGGATCTCGACGCTCTGCTTGCCAAGGCCAAAGCGGCCGGGCTCCTACCCATCATGCAGTGGGGCAGCGCCAAGAGTGGCATGGGGCTTGCCTTCCCTCTGCAGGCGCTGATGGCATCCATCGGCCCCACCGGCCCCATCAATGACTGGATCTTCCAGAAGAAGGGCGCCACAACCGACACTCCCGACAACCTGACGGCGGCCCAGCACCTTCAGGATTGGATCCAGAAAGGCTATTTCCCGCCTGACATCAACGCCATCGAATACACCGACTCCAACGCACGCTTCGTTAAGGGCGAGGGCGTCTTTACTTTCAATGGCGACTGGGAAAACGCCGACTACGACAAGAACATGCCTGGCAACGTCGGGTTCTTCCTGATGCCGCCCGCCACGGCCGGCAATCCGCCCGCTGCCATGTCATCTCCGCTGACCTACGGCATCTCCGCCAAGGCCAAGCACGCAGATTGCGCAGCATTCTTCCTCAACTGGGTTGCCACGAATCCGACAGCCCGCCAGATCGATGTCACCGTTGGTGGCTCGAACCCCGGTGGGCCTGCAGATGCCACAATGCCGAATGTGACGGCCGGCTCGATTACAAATGACACGCTTGCTGCAGGAGCCGTGATCAACCAGGCTGGAACGGCGATGGACTTCATCGCCAACTCAACCAGCTCGATCTTCGCTCAGGGCTGGACGCCCGCCCTCCAGAAGATGGTCGGCGGCCAAGAGGACGCTGCCAGCCTGCTCAAGGATGTTCAAGCCGAGTATCTACGGGAACTGGCTCAGCAATAGTAAGGATGGGAGCCGCGTGATGATGCCTACGCCTTCCAAACCAACGGTGACATCTTCAATGACAACTGACATCCATCACGCGTCTCCTGCGCTTTCTCGGCGAACCTTCCCGCGCAGGAGGGTTCGCCGAGAATTCTTTGTTGGCTGGCTGTTTGTCTTGCCGGCCCTCGCGATGTATGCGCTGTTCGTGCTCGCACCCCTCGTGCTTACCGTCAAGTACTCGTTCTATAAATGGAATGGGGTTACTCCTGCGATCTGGGTCGGACTGAAGAACTACCTGACTATTTTCCAGGTCCCTGACCTGATCGGGACGATCTACAACGCGTTCTTGCTGGTCGTGTGGTTCAGCTTCATTCCAGTGGGACTCGGTCTCGTCGTCGCGAGCGTGATCCACCGCGTGGCGACCGGGCGCCTCGGAGCAATCGCCCGGACGGTTCTATTTCTGCCGCAGGTAATACCACTCGTCGCGGCCGGTATCATCTGGGGCTGGCTTTTAGCCCTGCCGGGCTTGATCAACCAAATCCTGAAGGTCGTTGGGCTTGGTGCGATCGCGCGTGCCTGGCTCGGCGACTTCCACTGGGCACTCCCGGCCGTTGGCGTTATCGGAATTTGGGTGCTGCTGGGATTCTGCACGGTCCTGCTGTTGACCGGCATGGGGAAAGTGGATCCAGCCCTCTATGAGTCTGCGAGGATCGATGGTGCCAGCTGGTTCAGGGAATTTCTCTCGATCACTGTTCCGCTGCTCCGAAATGAGATAGGCGTGTGCCTGACCGTTACCGTGATCGCCGCACTCGCTGCATTCGACATCGTCTACGTTTCGACCGCCGGCGGGCCCGGCAACGCGACGGCGGTCCCCGGTATCCAGATCTATGTCCTTGCGTTTGCCCAGCGGGCTGTGGGCCTGGCATCTGCTCTGGCTGTTATGCTTATGATCCTCGTGGTTGTGGTCATCATCCCGATCCAGTGGCTAAGCAGGGAGAGTGCGCAATGAGAGTTGCTCGCGGCGAGCTCTGGGCGGGCCGGGCCTTCCTCCTGGCGCTGATGACCTTCACGATCCTGCCATTCATCAGCATCTTCATGACCGCGCTGCACCCATCAGGGACTGTGCCCGGCGGGCTGGATTGGCCCGCGAACCCCCAGTGGGGAAACTTCGTGCAGGCATTCAAAGTCGCGGACATGCCCACGCTGCTTGCGTCAAGCACGTTCATTGTCATCGCCGTTGTGCCTGCCTCCCTTGTCATCTCGACCATGGCCGGGTTCGCCATCGGCCTCCTGCGGATCCCTGGTGCGCGCATGCTGCTGTTGCTGTTTGTGTTCGGGCTGACCCTCCCGTTCCCGGGGATTATCATCCCTATTTACTTCTTGGAGCGGGCCGTGGGCATCTATAACACGCGGCTCGCGATTGTGCTGCCGCTGATCGGATTGTACATGCCCTTTGCCGTCTACTGGATGCGGGCCCATTTTGTCAACATGCCGACCGAGATCTCGGAGGCGGCGCGTGTCGATGGGGCGACCTCCTGGGACCTGTTCTGGCGCATTCACGTTCCGCTCGCGCGGGCACCGATCGCATCGCTCGGGATCCTCATGTCGGTGTGGACGTGGAACCAGTTTTTGCTTCCACTGGTGCTCGTCGAAGACCCATCGCAGCGAACCATGGCCGGTGCGCTGGGAGCGTTCCAGGGGCACTACGCGACCGATATCCCGCTGCTGTGCGCCGGCACACTGCTGCTCCTGGTGCCCACCCTGCTGGTCTTTATCCTGTTCCAGCGCCAGATCATCTCGGCACTGCTCCAGGGCGCGGTCAAGGGATGAGCCGTGGGGTCCGAAGCTTCAAAATAAAAATGTCCCTCGCGAAGGAATGGGGCAAGGGTATTGATATCGTCATTTACTGGAAGAACGAAAAGGCACATGATCCTTCTTCCTCACATCGCCGTAAATAATCCAAATCAGAGAGCAGCATGCCACTCATTTTCGATCTTCCATTCGAGCAGTTAGAAAGTTACCAGGGCAGAAATCCGCGCCCGCAGGACTTTGATGCTTTCTGGGAACAGGGCCTCGCGGAAATGCGTGCGACTGATCCAAAGGTTGAAATGGTTCCCGCCGAGTTTAAGGCGAAGAACGCGGCATGCTTTCACCTTTATTTCAGCGGCGTGGGCGGGGAGCGTATCCATGCCAAGCTATTGCAACCCGTGAAATCTTCTCCTCACCATCCAGCCATCTTGATGTTCCATGGGTACACGGGTGATTCTGGCGATTGGGCCGATAAGCTCAGTTACGTTTCGGAAGGGTTCACTGTAGCGGCATTGGATTGCCGCGGGCAGGCAGGATTGTCGGAAGATCGAGGCGGCGTAACCGGAAATACACTTCACGGGCACATCATTCGCGGCCTGGAGGACGCCCTGAACGGCCTGCCGGAAAAGCTGCTCTTCCGACAAGTGTTCCTGGATACTGCCCAACTTGCGGGGATCGTCATGGAAATGAACGATGTGGATGCCAATCGGGTGGGCGCAACGGGTAGCAGTCAGGGAGGGGCCTTGACCATTGCCTGCTCCGCATTGGAACCTCGCATCAAGCGTGCCGCTCCCGTGTTTCCCTTCCTCAGCGATTACAAACGGGTTTGGGAAATGGATCAGGCCAAGGACTCCTACATCGAATTACAAGAATATTTCCGCCATTCAGACCCCACGCATAAACTTGAAGATCGTGTCTTCCAGAAGTTAGGCTACATCGACATTCAATTCCTGGCCTCCCGCATCCGGGCTGAAGTGTTGTGGGGGATCGGATTGATGGATACTATCTGCCCACCTTCCACTCAATTTGCTGTATATAACAAAATTGTTTCATCCAAGAACATGACGATATACCCCGATTTTGGGCATGAACCTTTGCCGGGTCTGAGTGATCAGGTTTTTCAATTCATGATGGGGGTGTGAGCCGGCATTCTTGCAGTGCTGATGATTCGCTGACGAGGATAAATGTCTTGCCCTGAATACTCTTTCCGCTCCAAAGTGCCAGGCACTCCGGCCTCCAAACAGGGTGTTTGTTCCTATCTCCCATTTCAAAATCAAGCCGATAACCCGATCAAGGATCATGCTCTAGAACGCCGATATGGCGGGTTAACCAGGTTTTGGCAAAAGTCTTCATGCCGATTTACTGTCACGGAAGCTGTGCTGACCGGTGAGGTTACATTTCCATATGGTGCAAGATCATGAAAAATAATGTGCAACTTATCACTTATACGGATCGTTTGGGAAAAGGCAACATTAGAACATTACATCAGTTGCTGAAAGGGCCTCTCGCCGGCCTGTTCGGCGGCGTACATATACTCCCGTTCTATTATCCAATTGATGGCGCCGATGCTGGTTTTGATCCGATCGACCACACCAAGATCGATCCTTGCCTGGGAAGTTGGGAAGATATAAAGGAACTAGGGCAGGACATGGACTTGATGGCAGACCTGATCGTCAACCATGTCTCATCTTCCTCCCCCCAATTCATTGATTATCTCGAAAAGGGAGATGCTTCCCTTTATAAAGACATGTTCCTCACGATGGCGAGCGTCTTTCCGACTGGCGCTACCGAAGCCGACCTGTTGACCATCTACCGCCCGCGGCCGGGGTTGCCCTTTTCGTACATCACTCTAAAGAATAAACAAAAGCGATTGTTATGGACCACCTTTTCGAAACAGCAGATTGATATCAATGTAATGCATCCTCAGGGACGGGCCTATTTGGAATCTGTGCTGACGTCTCTTCATAAAAATGGCATCCGCATGGTCCGTCTGGATGCGGTCGGTTATGCCATCAAGAAACCGGGGAGCAGTTGTTTCATGATACCGGAAACCTTCGATTTCATTGAATACCTCACCCGGCAGGCGTCAACTTTGGGCATCGAAGTGCTCGTTGAGATCCACTCTCATTATCGCAGACAGATCGAGATCTCCCGCCATGTGGATCGAGTCTATGATTTTGCCCTGCCTCCGCTGGTATTACACGCCATATTCAACCGCACCGGTCGTTATCTCAAACAATGGCTGGAGATCAGCCCGCGCAATGCCATTACAGTGCTGGACACGCATGACGGGATCGGTGTAATGGATATTGGCGCCGATGGGGCAGAACCAAATGACCCTGGCCTCATTCCCAGGGAAGAATTAGACGCATTGGTCGAAAAGATCCATTTGAACAGCAACGGACAAAGCCGCCTTGCCACTGGAGCGGCGGCCTCCAACCTGGATCTATACCAGGTGAACTGCACTTTCTATCAAGCCCTCGGGCGCAGGGATAATGACTACTTATTAGCACGTGCGATCCAATTTTTTGCTCCCGGTGTGCCACAAGTCTATTATGTAGGCTTGCTGGCAGGGGAGAACGATATGAATTTGCTTGCCGAAAGCGGCATTGGGCGTGATATCAATCGACACTATTACACGTCTGAAGAGATCCATAGAGCTATTCAACGCCCGGTGGTCCAATCCCTATTTGAATTGATCCGCTTTCGCAACCGCCATCCGGCTTTTGACGGTGTCTTCAGCATGCCAGAGACTGGCGACTCTGAAATTACCCTGCGCTGGGATCATGGAGCGGCCTGGGCCATGCTGGAAGCCAATCTTGCTTCAGGTTCTTATCACATTTCCAATAGCCCGTTGGCCCCTGGTTCTTAGGGGATCAGTCTCTCCCGACAAGTGAAAATAAATTACCCGGCTGATCATCTCCAATCAATAAGCTGTCGATCAATATCTTTCTCCTCAAAGGCTGCTGGCAGGTGCGTTGAAATTAGAAGAAACTCGTCTCAGCACGGGCTGATGATCTCCACACGGTGATACCAGCCCGCGATCACGCGGCTTTGGGCAATCCCCTGACCTGCTTGCGTGACTCGCAAATGATCGCGTTACAAATGAAGTTGAGGCGCCTTCTCCAAGTATTTTGAGCTAGAACGGCGGGACAATCTATGATGATGATCCATCCGTAGACATGTATGGACCGGATCAGTATAAAACAGATAAATTTGGGAGACGGGAAAATCGGTCGGCGAACAGCCAAAAAGCGGTATGATCGTTTACCGGGGCGTTTAAGCAAAAACACGCCGATGTCGGGGTATCCGTTCGATTCTCAATGGTTCGTTTCCTACTTTGTGGCATAAAATGCGTGGGGCGGAATTTATACCCGTTTACCAGATTTATGCCGCGCGTGGCAACTATTTGTGCCGTGTGAAGCTCGAATCATATCGCTTCGATTTCTGTTTGAAGTGCCTAGCTTGTGAGAACTAGAGTGCAAGGGATATTCTTTTTTTACTAACATTTATGTTCATCAACCTACAAAGAGAACTTGATCTGCTCACACTGCCATTTCAATTTGATATCGCATCAGGGAAAGCAGGGGACTGATGAGAAGTGTGGGGCCTACCTCTTGTTCTTGCAGCAGTTTAGTGGCGAGAAAATAAACGAGACTCTTTCTCCATCCTGTGCGCTGAATGACCAATGTACGTTTCTTATGAATGGCAACCGCTTCAATTGCATCCCATTGACCAGAACGAAAGTTGGCTTTTTCGCTGACATCGCGCGGAGAAGGTCAAGGGCGTGTTGTTGTAAGGCGTTGGTTGTCCTGGTGAAGTATATTGGTTGATGAACTTTTGGATGGCTTTTTCCTGTCCCGGTCGGAAGGCGTCCAAGCTGAAATAGGCGTGGAGGGTGCCGGTGAAGTCCGTCCATGTGTTGATGGGCCCCTATAATTTGTTTAGCGGCAATGCTGTTATCCCTTGCCCAAGTGGAAGGGTAATCGTTCCCGGATGAATGATATATCCCGGCAGCGCCTTTTTCTTGAAATCCCGTTGGAAGCCAAGGATCCCTTTTGCCATTTCGGGCCGCGGCGTTTCGGACAGTTTAATTTCCATTGGGATTAAGCCCGATTGGGTTTCGATGACCAGATCCACTTCAGAACCCGCGACCGTTCGCCAATAATACAGCGGCGGTTCATCCCCGCGATGGAGATATGTTTTATACAGGTCGGAGACGATCAAGTTCTCGAAGATCGCTTTACCCATCGGGCCGGCCGCGGCATGTTCGATATCGCGCAGGCCAACGAGATAACACAGCAATCCCGTATCAACAAAGTAGACCTTGGGGGATTTGATCAAACGCTTACCGATATTGGCGTAATAGGGCCTTAGGAGAAAAATCTGGAAACTGGCTTCAAGGATGGAAATCCAATCTTTTACCGTATTGACGGCGATTCCAACTTCGCGTGAGAGTTCGCTCATGTTTAAGATTTGTGCGCTGCGGGCGGCAAGGGTGCGCAGAAAGACTTGAAATTGAGTCAGATTGCCCAGGTTTCTCAGGTTGCGCACGTCGCGTTCAAGGTATGTTTGAATGTAGCTCGCCTGCCACGCACGGATATCGCGGTGAGGGTCAGCGGCAATCTCTGGATAAAAGCCGCGCAATGCTTGTTCCCATATTTTCAGGGAAGTACGTTCCGGCAAGCCGGAACCGGCTTCTGGTTTCGTTTCCCACGGCAGGAATTTTCCTGGAACGTTGGCAAGTTCCCTGTGAGACAGTGGCATTAGTTTGAGAATTGCAGTCCGCCCAGCAAGACTTTCAGTGACTTGCTGCATTAATAGAAGATTTTGGGAGCCAGTCAGGATGAATTGTCCGTTACGGCTGCGGGAGGCGTCGATTTTTTCCTTGATATAGGGCAGCAGTTCTGGAACATATTGGATTTCATCGAAAACCACTGGAGGGGGATAGAGGTTTAATAATCCACGCGGGTCGGATTGTGCTGCCAATCGCACATCCGGCGGTTCCAAAGAAAGTATAGTGTAACTTTCACTGAAAAGATGCTTCAGTAACGTTGTCTTCCCCGATTGGCGTGGGCCGATCACCACAGTGGAAGGGAATTGGCTGGCGGCTTTGATAACAATGGGCTCCAAGGAACGATGAATGTAATTATTGTTCACTCCATCTCCTTCGTTTATTTGCAATTATACTGCAAATAAACAACATAGCAAGGAAGTGAAAAATTGTCCCGTTTTTGATGACCAGCCGTACAATCTGGTATAGGACAGAAATGCTATCGGCAGAGGGCAAAAAACGGCACGGTTGTTTATAGCAATGTTTAAACAATCACGCCCTATATGCGGGGGGCGTTAGATTGTTTCGTGTGATGATCTATTCTCTATTAAGTGGATACAATCCAAGCGGGTCGGAATTTATACCCGTATACCGGATTTATACCGCGCGGCTGTAAACCCAAGACATCAATGGTGGCTCGAAATACTGGATGGAACAGTGTGCTTAAGACTGCCCCCTGTTCCCTTCGAGAAATGAACAGGGGAGCAAGCTCAAAGAGGAAAGCCGCGAATTCCATTTCGGTTTGGTTCGGGTGTTTTGCGTCACCCCTTCCACAGATTGCATGGATGAAGATGGCCACAAAATCTGACTTTACGTTTATGCTTATTTTGAATATTATATAAGCATGGATGTAAAAAGTAAATCCGGCCCGCTCGCAAATATCCGAGGACTCCTGAAGAAACAGAATGGAATCCTGTCCGCTTCCGATCTATCCCACTCGGGGATTCCCAGAACCTATCTTGCCATCCTGGAAAAGAACGGCGAGATTCAACGCATCTCGCGCGGCATCTACGTGACGGCCGGCAATATGCCGGATGAAATGGCTATGCTGCAAAGGCGTTTCCGCGGCGCCATCTTCTCTCATGAAACCGCGCTATACCTTCTTGACCTCATGGACCGCACGCCACTCTTTTATTCTGTGACTGTCCCTTCCGGATTTAATGCCACTACCCTCAAGGCCAGCGGGGCCAAAGTCTATTTTGTGCAGCGCAACTTATATCCGTTGGGTCTAACCGCGCGGAAATCTCCTTATGGAAACAGCATCCAGACCTTTAATATGGAAAGGACCATCTGTGATGTAGTGCGGAGCAGGAACCAGATGGATGTTCAATTCGTAAATCAAGCCTTGAAGAAATATGTAGAACAGCGAGGTGGAAACCTCAACCAACTTTGGGATTATGCCGCCCAGTTCAGAATTCAAAAAATCATGCGTGAATATATCGAGGTGCTCTTGTGAACAAAGCCATGCAATTCAAAGCCAAAATGAAAAATTTGGCTTCGAAGAACCACATTCCAGCCCAGGCTGTTTTACAAAGCTTCATGCTGGAACGTTTGCTGGAAAGGATCTCTGTTTCGGAGCACAAGGATAGATTCATCCTCAAGGGCGGGATGCTGGTCGCCTCACTGGTCGGGATCGACAGCCGCGCCACGATGGATCTGGATGCAACCCTGCAAGGTTTTCCACTCTCTGAAGGAACTCTCAAGAAGGCGCTGGGCTCGTTACGGCAAAGATAATTATTTCGCAAAAGATATCGAGTTTGATGAGGTTATCGAAATCCTGACTGACCTTCTAAAGTAACCATACGGCAGGGCAGATTGCCCTCCCGATCGATTTTTGCGGAGGGCTACCAGGCCTCCTCAGCCTCATTATTCGTATCGCCAGAATCGCACATTGCTGAACGGCCGTTATATTCCTAGAAGTTATGGGGACCCAGGTCGAGCGGGATGCGAAAGGCTTGATACACCGCATCGTCGATCGCGATACTGAAGTTTTCATTCTCCTTAAGATGACTGTTTATTCGAGAACTGAAAAGAAATTTCTTTCAAATCGAATCGATTGGGGCTTAGCTAAAGAGAATTAACCTTTATCCAAAGAGCGGGGATCCGTTTCAACTTTTCCGACAGACTCAAGGAGGCTCGCCTTGAAAACACATCGTAATCGTTCTTTTCGACCTGATCGAGGATACCCCTATATAAAGTGGACGCTGCACCAATCGCCAATCGTCCCTCTGGTTCGAGTAATTTGACTCCAACCCATGATTCGTCATACAGATCGCGCGTGCGCTGAATTTGGAAGCGCATAAACTGGCGCCAGCGTTCCGTCACTTTGCCTTCTGCAATATCTGATTCGCGGATTCCAAAAAAGACCATTTCATCGCGTGGCAGGTACACGCGTCCATTGCGATAGTCTTCTCCAACGTCGCGCAGAATATTTGTCATCTGAAGCGCGACTCCCAATTTAATTGCATACGGAACGGCATCATTGCTCTTAAATCCGACAATATACATGCTCATCAATCCCACCGTGGATGCAACGCCATAACAATACATCGCTAATTCATCGAATGTTTGATAACGGGTTTGTTCCAGATCACGCGCAACGCCATCAACCAACTGGAGAGCGTAGTGACGCGGAATATGATATCGGGTGAGCGTATTCCTCCAAGCCGCGGCGACCAGGTCATCCTGGGATGCGGAAGCGCCGCGAACAATGTTGCGCCAATAGTCCAATTCAAAGTTGCGATCCTTCGCAGAATCTTCATCCACAATATCATCCACACTGCGGCAGAAGGCATATAACGCGCGTACCGCGAAACGTTTTTCCTGGGGGAGTAACTCCGAAGCAAAGTAAAACGATTTGCTGTGGTTTGCCGTGATTTCTTCCGCTTTTTTATAAGCCGCGCTCAGTAAGGCATCATCCGCCTGATCCGAGAAAATCGGTTTGGTGGATGGGTGTGGTGCGTTGCCTGCTAACCTGAGCAATTGATGTTCCCATTGCGCTTGCATGATTTCTCCTTTTGGTCATAGCCGCTATTGTACAGGTTTTGTATATTTTGTCAAGATTTATGTATAAAATACTTGACAAAATATTGACAATAGGTATAATTACGAAATATATTTAAGGAGAACCATGAAGCCAACTGCTTTAGTTATCGGTGCTGGAATAGGCGGAATTGCAACCGCCGCCCGCCTTGCCAAAAATGGATATTCTGTTACGGTTCTGGAAAAGAATGAACAGCCGGGAGGACGTTGTAACCAAATTATCCGCGATGGTCACCGATTCGATATTGGACCGACGCTGTTTCTAATGCCCGAAGTTTGGGAGGAGACTTTTGCCTCGCTCGGTGAAAAGTTTAGTGGTTATCTGGACTTGCTTCGAATTGATCCAACATATAAAGTCCGCTTCGAAGATGGATTGCAATTGGAGCTAACTTCAAATATCGGCAAGATGCAAACACAGCTTGAAAAAGTAGAAAAGACCGCATTCACCGGATTCCTGAATTACATCGCGGAAGGCTCAAAGCATTACAAAATCTCACTCGAAAAATTTGTTGGAAGAAATTTCTATAACCTCTTCGAATATTTCAGTCTGTTAAATCTTCCGCTGATCTTTCAATTGAAAGCGCTGACAAAACATTATTCGAATGTCAGCCGCTTCTTCAAAGATGAACGATTGAAAGCGGCATTTACATTTCAAAATATGTATCTCGGATTAAGTCCCTACGATGCGCCAGCCACTTACTCCCTATTGCAATATACGGAATTAGCGGAAGGCGTTTGGTATCCAATGGGCGGCATGTACGCAGGAATTCAGGCGCTGGTGAAGGTTGCCGAAAAACTTGGTGTGAGATTTGTTTATAACGCGCCAGTAAAAAAGTTAAGTGTGGAAGGCTCGAAAGTTACAAGTGCAGAATTGGAAGATGGGCGCATCTTCACCGCTCACATTTTCATCGGCAACGCTGATCTGCCTTATATCTACGATCAACTCTTGCAGGATCGCGTTGAAGCAAAGAAGCTCAACCAAAAACTTTACACTTGTTCCACCATTATGTTTTATTGGGGTGTGGACAAACAATATCCGCAGATCGCGCATCACAATGTGTTCCTCGGCGGCGATTACAAAGCTTCGTTTGATCGCATCTTCAAAGATCATACATTGCCTGACGAACCGAGCTTCTATATCAACGCACCAGCTCGCACGGATGAGTCCGCCGCGCCAAAAAGACAAGACACGCTTTATGTTTTAGTTCCCGTCGGTCACCTCGATGAGAAGAGCAATCAGGATTGGGATGCTTTGGTGGCACGCGCCCGCCAAAAAGTCTTGGATCGACTCGCAAAGGAAATGAACATCAACGATTTAAAGGATCACATTAAATTTGAGATCATTCACACACCAAAGATCTGGAAAGAAAAATTCAATCTCGCCAAAGGCGCCGCATTTGGACTCAGCCATAACTTCTGGCAGGTCGGTTATCTGCGTCCGCATAATCGCCATGCAAAATATAAGAACCTTTATTTTACAGGTGCGTCGACACATCCCGGCACCGGCTTGCCCATCGTGCTGTTATCGGCGCGGCTAACCACCGAACGCATTCTTAAAGAAATGGGTACAATCACGGAAAAGAATATGATTGCAGTTCCCACTGCTGTCAAAGCCTGATTCTATTTCGGAGAGACAATGTCCATCAGCCAAACCCCCACTCACAACGTGAAAGCCGTGCTCAAAGAAACCGGTCTCACGGAACATACTTTACGCGCCTGGGAGCGGCGTTATGGAATGCCGATGCCTCAACGCAGCGCGGGCGGACATCGTTTGTATTCCCAACGTGATATTGAAAGCATCAAATGGCTGATTGCGCGGCAGGCAGAAGGTCTTTCGATTTCAAATGCTGTCGAGATGTGGAAAGAACAAATCGCAACCGGTGCCGATCCGCTGGCGGGAATTGCGCCCACGAGTTTATCCCGTCCGATTGCTTCCGCGTCAGATAATAATCTCGATTCGATTCGATCGGAATGGTTGAATGCATGTTTAACATTCAACGAATCCGAGGCGGAACAAATTTTGAATCAGGCATTTGCCCTCTTTCCCATTGAAGCGGTTTGCGCTGAAGTTCTTCAACGCGCCCTTTCTGAAATCGGCACGCAATGGCATGAAAACAAGACAAGCGTACAACAAGAACACTTTGCATCGGCGCTTGCCATGCGTCGACTGGATGCATTGGTCAGCGCGGCGCCCGCTCCAACGCGTGAACCGGCAATTGTTATCGGATGTCCCGCCGGGGAATGGCATACCTTCGCGCCTTTATTGCTTTGCCTGTTATTGCGCCGTCGAGGGTTGCATGTGATCTATCTCGGCGCAAATGTTCCTGCAGAGCAATTTGAAGAAACGGTTCAGGCTGCAAAAGCTGATTTAGTGGTTTTGGTCGTACAGCAATTGACAACCGCCGCAACATTACAAGCCATCGCGCACATTTTACATAGACACAAAATCCGAGTTGGATTCGGCGGACGAATCTTCAATATCCAGCCGAAATTAATTCATCGTATATCGGGAAATTTTCTTGGCGCAAGTTTGGATTCTGCGGCGGATGAAATCGAGTCTTTATTAAATGAAACCGCCCGAAGTCCGAGAACGGAAGCGATTGGAGAAACGCTCATTGCTGCCGCAAGTTATTTTCAGTCGCGGCGTTCTCAAATCGAGGCGACGTTATATGAATCCATCCACCGTCTAAATCTTTCACCAGATCTAATAAATATTGCCACCGAGTTTCTTGGCGATAATATTCTGGCGGCTCTTCGACTTGGCGACATCAAGTTGGTAGATCGTGAAATTGACTGGGTGCGCGATCTGCTAAAGTGGAATCATATGCCGGAGCAGGCGTTGAGCGGTTATCTGAATCTGTATGCCGATGCCGTAACAACGAACATCAACGGCGCCGGTGGGCCCATTACAGAATGGCTCAACAAATATAAATAAGGAACATATGAACAACCCATCTTTGAAATACATTTCCATTGGCGTTCTTGCATCCGCGGCGTTTACCGCGGTCATCGGATTGACCGCCGCGAACTTGACGCGTTTTCAAATCGTTGGACCAACGATTCCATTTGCCTATCCGTGGCGGCTCCTCCAACCAACTGCTCTCGCGTCCCTGACGGCTTGGGGCTTGTACTTGCTTCACAATCTCATCGTGTGGACGATCATTTATCTCGCTCAACGCGAACAGCCAAAGTTCACAAATAATTTGCGCTGGTTCAATTGGGTTTTGATCGCAACCAATGTTAGCTTCATCATCCTTCACATCATCCAATCCCAACTTTGGTTCGATGGCCTCGCCGCAAATGTGCCGGAGATCACTGCGCTTGGCTCCGTAGCGGTGATGCTGATGGTCATCATCATTTTTGAAACGCCGCGCCGCGGCTTGATCTTCGGAAAGAACTTCAAATTCAAAGAAAGCTTTATGAAAATCGTCCGCAAATATCATGGCTATTTCTTTGCGTGGGCAACCATCTACACGTTTTGGTATCATCCCGCCGAAGGCACATGGGGGCATCTGCTGGGCTTTTTCTATATGTTCATGCTGTTCGCACAATCCGCGTTGATCTTCAACCGCGCACATATCAATACGTGGTGGACATTCTTTCTCGAGTTCTTTGTACTGATTCACGGAACGATGGTTGCGATTTTGCAAGGCAACAACATGTGGCCCATGTTCACGTTTGGCTTCGGCGCCATGCTGGTTCTGACTCAAATGTATGGGCTTGGCTTGAACACTTGGACCAAGCGAGCGCTGGCAATTGGCTTTATTATCATCACCGTGGCAACCTACACATTCATGGGACGACTCGACCAGTGGAATGAAGTCATCCGCATTCCGGTTCTGGACTACATGGTTATCTTTCTGCTTTATGGTATTTATCTCGCTATCAATTGGGCGCTCAACCTTTTCAAGCGTCCAGTAACGCTGCAAGCAGGCACGGATTAATTATGAAAAATCAATTGAAAGACAAAATCATCGTCATCACCGGTTCCACGCGCGGATTTGGTTATGTCGCGGCGAAGGAATTGCTCAAAGCAGGCGCGACCGTTGTCGTTTCGGGAAGGTCGCAAGAGTCGCTGGATCAAGCGATCAAGTCACTGAGCGGGTTCGGAAAAGTCACCGGATGGTTGTGTGATGTCCGCAAAGAGAATCAAGTATATGAATTGGCGCGGCGAACCGTTGAGGCATTTGGATGCATCGGTATTTGGATCAACAACGCGGGTTACTCCGCTGGAAGCGGAATCACGCTTGATATTCATCCTGAAAAAGTTATAGATATGTTCATGTCGAATGATATGGGCACATTCTATGGGGCCCAAGCCGCGTTGCACTTTATGCTGGAGCAGAAGGAAGGAATGCTGATCAATATATATGGCGCAGGCTCGAACGGAAAAGCCGCCTCACCGATGGGTATGTATGCAACCACCAAAGCTTGGATTACATCCTTCACACGCACACTTGCAAAGGAGATGAAAGGCACGGGCGTAAAGATCATGGCATTCAGTCCCGGTATGATGGCGACGGATATGCTTGTAAATCCGATTGTGTTTGGCGAGCGCGGCAAAGAAATCATGAAGAATTATGAATTGGTTTTGCGCTTCCTGGTTAAACCTACAGAGCTCGCGGCAAGAGAATTGGTTAAAGCAATTATAAGTAACAACAAAGAATTTACCGAAGTGCATGTAATGAAACCATGGACTCCCATGCTTGGACTATTGCGCGTCACATGGGAAAACATCACAAAGACAGGGAAGACTCCCAAATATCAATTGCACTTCGAAGAATCATATAAACCAAAAATTTAAAAGGTATTCATGAATAAAAAACTTCTCTTCTCTATTATCCTAGTTGTTTTCATTGACCTGCTCGGCTTTAGTTTGATTTTGCCGCTTCTGCCTTATTATGCGGAAACATTCCACGCCAATGCATTTGTGACCGGCTTGTTGGTTGCATCGTATGCTGTTGCTCAATTGATCGGCGCGCCGCTTTTGGGACGCATGTCGGACCGCTACGGACGACGTCCGATTTTGCTCGCCTCGATCATCGGGACATTTCTCGGATTCATCCTTTTGGGCATTGCCAACTCATTATGGATTCTCTTCGCCGCGCGCATCCTTGACGGCTTGACCGGCGGCAACCTTTCGATTGCCCAAGCCTATATCTCCGATGTGACCGATGCAAAGGATCGCGCCAAAGGTTTGGGCTTGATCGGCGCCGCATTCGGACTCGGCTTCATCATCGGACCCGTCACCGGCGGCTTTCTAAGTCAATGGGGATATGCCGTTCCAGCCTTTGCCGCAGCGGCAATGTCTTTCACAAATCTGGCATTGATCTTCTTCTGGCTGCCTGAATCATTGTCTGCCGAAAAACGCATGGAAATGACAGATAAGAAACCGGCAGTCACGTTAGGTGCTTTGCTCGTTGCGTTGAGGCGTCCGTTTTCCGGAACGCTGCTGATTTCGCGTTTCTTCTTTGGCGTAGCCTTTGCCATCTTCCAAACCATCTTCTCACTGTACGCACTGACCAAATTCAATCTCACCGCCGCACAGACAGGTTATGTGCTGACGTATGTCGGTGTGCTGTCGGTACTTACCCAAGGTTATCTGGTTGGAAAAATTACGAATAGATACCGCGAAGATCTTCTCATTGTGGCTTGTGTTGCCTTGATGGCAATCTCGATGATCGGGTGGGCGATGGCTTCATCGGTTTTGGTTCTGCTAATCGTTCTTGCGCCCACCTCACTGGCTGGCGGGATTCTCAATACCTTGCTCTCCTCCACATTGACGAAGGCAGTCCCGCCGCAGGAAATCGGCGGCATTCTAGGATTTTCTGCATCCATTGATTCATCCACACGCATCATCGCGCCGATCCTCGGCGGCGCATTACTACAGCAACTTGGCGCATGGGCACCCGGCGCATTCGGCGCAATTGTAATGGCTGGACTGTTCATTTATGTTTGGTTCGAAATTTACAATCATCCCCTCGTGTTGAGTTTCAAACCAGCTCAACCGGAACCAGCTCCCGTAATAATTCGAGACTAATTTCAAAACGAAGGAATCGAATGATACCCAATCAATGGTACGCTCTACTCGAATCGGATGAAGTCAGCCATAAGCCCATCGGCGTCATGCGCATGGGCGAAAGAATGGTGTTCTGGCGGGATGACAGCGGCAAAGTTTATTGCGCTTTGGATAAATGTCCCCACCGCGGTGTGCAGCTTAGTTTGGGCTGTGTTTTGGAAGATCATCTCCAATGTCCTTTCCATGGATTCGAATATGATTCAAACGGTGCTTGCGTTCATGTCCCGGCAAACGGACGCGGCGGCGTTGTTCCTTCTGCCCTGCGCTTGCGAACCTATCCAACCTATGAGGCACATGATTACATCTGGGTGTGGTGGGGCGAGAAGCCGCAAGCCAACCTTGAACCGCCGACGTTCTTCGACAACATTGACGAATCTTTTCAACACGCCTCTGCCCGTGATCCGTGGGACGCGCATTACTCGCGCGTGATTGAAAATCAGCTGGATGTTGTCCATCTGCCGTTTATCCATCGCAATACGATTGGACGCGGAAATCGCACGGTGGTGGATGGTCCATTGGTGGAATGGCGCGGCGATAAAATGCTCTCTACCTATGTCTTCAACCGCATAGATGATGGGCATCCGCCGCGCAAGCCAAGCGACATTCGGCGTGAGGAAGCCCGCAGCGTGCATTTGGAATTTATCTTTCCCAACCTGTGGCAAAACTATATCAGCGATGACGTACGTGTGGTGGCCGCTTTCGTGCCAGTTGACGAGTCGCACACTTTGCTTTACTTGCGCTTTTATCAACGCTTCCTGACCATACCCATTATCGGAAAACTTGCCGCGAGACTTGCCATGCCGTCCAATATCTATATTGCACATGAAGACCGCCGCGTCGTGGTTACGCACCAACCACAGCCCAGCGGCCTGAAGATCGGAGAAGTGCTCATTCAGGGCGACCTGCCGATCATCGAATATCGCCGCAAGCGCGCGGAACTTAAGAATGAACGCTGAAGCTCGCTAAGTCTAAGATTTTTTCCTGGAGCGTTAATCGAGACAAATGAGTGAGCAAAAAAACATACTCACGCCACAGTTTGGCTTGAGCGCACTGTTCTCCTATTTCAAGGAAGGTTCGCTGCTTGGTCCGCTGAGAATCATGGCCAACCATATTGGGAGATTTTTTCAGATTCCCATGCCGATGTTCCGTCCTTATGTTGTATTCGGTCCTGAGGCGAATCGCAAAGTATTGGTCACCGAGCGCCAAAAAGTTTTGTGGCGTAATCCTGATCCGGTCATAGACATCCTTCGACGCGGCGTATTGATCGTTGATGGCGAAGAGCATGATCGCTATCGCGAGTTGATGGAGCCATCACTTCATCCCGGCAAACTTCCCGATTACGCTGAAATGCTGCTTGCCCAAACCAACCGCGTCACTTCTGCTTGGCAAAACGGTCAGACCATTGATATGTTGGTCGAGGGTCGCAAGATTGCGTTGCTCATCATCATGGATGCGTTGTTCAGCGTGGATGCATGGGACGATCTGCCGCATATTTGGACTCCGATTCTAAAAACCATTGAATTTATTTCGCCTGGACCCTGGATTGTTTGGAGAAAGATTCCTCGTCCAGGATACCGAAAGCATTTTCAACAACTCGACGAGTATCTGTATCGTATCATCCGTGACCGTCGAGCGGATTCTTCCAAACAAGATTTGCTTCAGCATTTGATTGATGCCAGTCTCGATGACACGATCATCCGCGATCAAATGCTGACCATGCTCATCGCCGGACATGACACCTCCACTGCTCTGCTGGCCTGGACGTTTGTATTGCTCGGTCAACATCCTGACATCTCCGCTCGTCTTGTCCATGAAATTGACACACTGGAAAAATCGCCGTTGCTCGATCAAGTCATCAAGGAGAGTCTTCGTTTATATCCGCCGATCCACATCGGCAATCGCATCGTTTCGGAGGAGTTGGATTTCGATGGAAATAGAATTCCTTCGGGCGAGAGAATGTTTTACAGTATCTATCTAACGCATCGCGATCCGGCAATTTGGGAAAACGCCGATCAATTCTGCCCCGACCGTTTTGCGCATGGAAGAAAGACTCCACCATTTGCATATATTCCCTTTGGCGGAGGGCCGCGTTCCTGCATTGGCTCGGCATTTGGCCAGGCAGAAGCGAGGTTGGTTATCGCGCTCCTGCTCAAAAACTATGCCTTTGAGTTTATCAACGTCTATAAAATCCATGCGCACATGGGCGCAACACTTGAGCCGCGTCCGGGTGTGATGGCGAAGGTATATAGAAGGCTATGACATATTCCGGTTTTCTCTTGTGCTTTGTTGTAATTCCAATCATCATCTTGTTCACTGCCATATGGCGTAAGAGCAATAAATTATTTTGGTTAGCAACTTTCATTCACGTGATTCTCGCCGTCATTTACACGGCGCCTTGGGATAATTATCTCGTTGCAACACGCGTTTGGTATTACAACCCAAGATTGGTTAGTGGGATCGTTTTCGGTTATGTGCCGCTTGAAGAATATACTTTCTTCTTGCTTCAAACTTTGTTAGTTGGGCTGTGGTGGCAGATGGTTGTGCGGCGAATAAATTCGACAGAGAAGTTTCAACCGTCTCAAAGACTGCGATATACGACAAGCATCATTGTTGCTGTGATTTGGTTGGGCGCGGCGTTTATTTTTCTCAGCCATTGGAAGCCGCTTACCTATCTTTCGGCCATCTTATTTTGGGCGATCCCGCCCATGATCCCGCAACTGTTTTTTGGAGCGGATATTCTCTGGCATCACCGTAAGCTTCTTGCGTGGACTATTTTGCCTCTCGGTCTATATCTCTCTTTTGCAGATTCGCTGGCGATTAAATCCGGAACGTGGGTAATCAACCCGGCGCAATCCACTA
>DATJAH010000006.1:0-36289 GCA_035516425.1 Anaerolineales bacterium | reverse complement strand
AATATGGAAACGCAATTGAATTATGGTAATTGGATTCGTAAAAAGATTTTGTCGATCTTAGGCTTGTGTGCCTTGGGGCTGGGGATTCTGAGCCTCCTGCCCTTTGGCTTCCTCTATCAACTTGTGATGGTGTGTCTGTTTGTGATCACCCTCATTAGTTTGCTGTTTCCACTCTATTCCTATGTGATGTTCTCGCAAAGGGGCGGCAAACTCCAAGAAAAAATCTATGACCTTGCTATTCAGCATTTGGGAAAAGATTTGAAGGGAAAATTTATTGACATCGGCTCTGGCAATGGGGTTTTGGCTGTTACACTTGCCAAAAAGCACGAAAATATTGAAGTTACAGGTGTTGATTATTGGGGTGCAGATTGGGAATATTCAAAAAGTGTTTGTGAGAAAAATGCCCAAATTGTCAAAGTAGAAAACCGCGTTCATTTTCAAAAAGGTGACGCGGCATTACTCGATTTTTCTGATAATACCTTCGATGGCGCAATAAGTAATCTAACATTCCACGAAGTAAAATCTGTTCCTGATAAGAGATTGGTATTACAAGAAGCGTTGCGTGTTGTGAAATCGGGCGGCAGTTTCTCGTTTGTCGATTACTTTTTCGATGAAAAATACTATGGAACTGCGTCAGATTTTGAGCAATTCCTAAAAGATCTGAATTTAAGGCAGTTTGCACGAAAGCATCTGCAAGATGTGATTGTGTTGCCAACATTATTGAAACACCCTAAAATACTTGGGAAGGTTGGCATCATCTTTGGTAAAAAATAGGTGCTTCAAACAAAAACGCGCCCACCGATTAACAGCAGTGTCAAGAGATAGGCAATGAAAAGGTAAAAAGGAAAGCCCCGAAGGCAAAACGGTTCGGACATTCTTTGTTGCGAGCCGTTTTTTGTTTGCGATTTTATGACGAGGGACAGCCTTCCAGACCCACGCCCGGCCTCGGATGCGGTGCTTGCAACGAACGAGAGAAGTGCTTGGTGTTACTCGATGTGATTCAATTCCGGTCGCAGTGTCAGTACTTCTGCTTCACTTGCCAGTCTGCGAGGATGATTTGGATCAAGGGCAATCCGAGTCAGATCATGACCAATCCCCAAACGCATCAAGTAGTAACGAGCAAATTGCTGCCGGGTCAGTCCATCTCGAGCCTCTTCATCCATCTGCCAGGCCCAAGTCAGATATTTGTAGGCGATCCGCTCCTGGCTGAAATGGCGATACGGTTGGTGTCGGGTTAGAACATACCAGACCAGTTCCAGCAACTGACGAGCAATGGCTACAATGGCCTGATTGCGATGCATGCGTTTGTGTAACTCTTGGAACTTGTGGGTCCAGCGCGGGTCAGACTTCACCGCTGGCTGGGCAACTTCCACCATGGCCCAGCGCAACTCTTTACGCCCTTCTTTCGTAATGCCTTTCTCTACAAACTTGGTACCACTCTGTTCCAATCCACCGATCAGCCCGGAGTAACTGGCCAGACGCTTTGCAGATTCAAAACGCCGGATTTCTCCTATGGCAGCCAGTACAGTCATTCCCGTGATCAGCCCGAAGCCAGGCAGTTGCATCAGGTAGGTCATATCTTGCGCCCAGGGATTCTGGTGGCTCATGTGCGCCACTTCTTTCCCGATCCGCATAATCTGTTTCTCGATGTGTGCTCGATTTTCCATTTCCAGCGCCAACTGAAACTGCTCCACTTTCGACAGACGCTGGTCTTTCTGCCAGAGGGTATTCTTTTCATTGAACCGTTTGCCCCGTTCGTGTTTCAAGTGATGTCGATGCGCCACACTGTGCATCCGGTTCAGGATCTGCGTGTGCGTTTCCACCCACTGTCTGCGCTGCGACAGTAGTTGGCGCATTTCGCGCACATGCGCAGGCGGAACCCACACCTCCGGTACCAGATTGGCTGCCAGCAGTCTGGCAAGAATCAGCGTGTCCCGCAGGTCGGTTTTTACGCGCGCCTGAGCAATCTGCTTGACCTTGATCGGATTGGCCACCACCACTCGCTCCACCAGCGACTCCAGCAGATCATAGACATGCCAGGCGTTCGTCGTGGATTCAAGCACCATATGATCGGCAGGCAGCAAATTCTTCTTCAGCCACCCTTCCAGATCATCGTGTTCCACTCGCACCGCTGGAAGCACGACTCTCCCATCCCGATCCACGCCAGCCACGACACAGTAATGCTTATGGATATCCAATCCAACATATCGTCTTGCGCCTCTTGTATGTTCATCTTCATTCATGCTAGACTCTCCTTGTTGATAGTTGGGGCGTGGATTTTTGGGTTGTAAGTGGTACACACCGATTCGGGATCTGAGTCCCAGACGAGGATCCACCGGGCAACCAAGTAACACCTCGAGTGGAGAACGCAACTTCTCTCTCATGGGCAGCAACGGTTTGCCCTAATGCTCACACCCCGGAGCATTCCCGGTGAGTTTGTCCCGCCAAGGATACTCCGCCACGCCCCTTCCTGTTACATTCTAGTAACACAACGTGCACCGGACGGGGCTTTCGCCCCAAGATTCGTAGCGCGATTTGCCAAGTTTGGCGCGATAATATTTGGGAGTCTTGCAAATTCGCCCCGCCAGTAACGCCAACCGTTGGGCGGCTCCTCAGATAAGGCACTCCCAGAATGAACAACCCGAGTCGAAGGTCGAGTGTTTCGAAGGCACTGGTCATCGCTGTACTCGCCGTACTCTTCGGTAGCGGCGGCTGCGCAATAGCCTACTTCGAATTCATGGTGTATAACCTGCCTTGGCACACATACCAAGTTCCGAGTCCTCCTGTTCCGGCATCGCGCATCCTGCATATCGATTACAAGTCCACGTTTGCCGACCCAACCGGCGATACGATTTATGTGAGCACAGTGGGCAAGTCCGTATATTCGACAACATTATTTGAAAATGGCTGGGCACTAGCACAGGCTAATCCTAACTGGGATGATGATTCTTCCTCAACGTGTGCACCGCAGTGGGCGGGCGCGCAGTCCGACGCCCAAATCTGGCAACCCCCACCCGTAGAAAAACATGTTGTGGATAGCCGCGGAGTTAGATTTGAACACTCGATCGCCATTGGTGTCCGATGTTATGTGCTGACGGGCGATGGTCATATTGAAGTGTGGACGCGAGAAGACACTGGTATTCCGATCATCGCATTCCTCCAGTGCGGTTTGGCGTATGCCTTCATCGGAGCGCTGTTGGGCGTGCTCTCCGGCCTAGGCATAATTCATCTGAAGAATCGACGCGTGAGCGCGAATATCTGAACGCCAGCTAACAGACGAGACTGGACAGCAGTTGCGGCAAAAACCTTTGCTACGTTCTCAAAGTCCCTACTAATAGTCTTAGGGACTTTTGCTTTTTTCCAGCCCGCCGGGTCAAGGCTACCCCTTGCGTCTCATCGGCAATACAAGCGCCGCGACATGACTTCTAAACTGCCCGCCGCTTGGCGCACAGAACGCGCGTGGGCGGCGTGCAGAAGTCCCTGCGGCTGTATTGCCAACACGCCTCCGCGTCGGGGCAACGAACGCCTTGTCGGGCTGGTTTTGAAGCTGGGCATTGACGACACGAAACTGTCCATAGCGTCCATAGTGTGAACATTGCAAATCTCGACCCCCCTATCAGTACAGGGGGTGGGTCGCCTGTCCCGCGCGGCGCCCCTGAGGGGGGACCCCCGCGCATGGATCGAGCGACCACTGGAGCCACCCAGCACAGCGTGGAGCCGACCGCATGAAATCCGATTCGAGTCTATAATTGATTTGCTATTCACTGACCCTGAGCGGCAGCCCACGCCCACCGTTGGGCGGCCTGAGAATACCAAAGGAAAATAAAAATGAGGAGTTATAAGAATGAGGAACTTGGCTTTGAAATAGAAATCCCTGAGAATTGGCATACGCCGATTCTTGAGTCTCAAAATAAAATCGTATTTGACATAGCACCATCACAAACAATTATTATTCTAGTTGAACGATTAAGCCCAGAGCGACTATTAGAGTTTACACAATATGAATTTATGCAATATTGTAGAGCTCGAGGATATACCGGAGTAGAATTTGGTCGAATTTATGTGGAAAATAAAGAGCATGTTTGTGCAATATATAACATGGGAAATGATAATTGGGCGAAAAAATATATGATTGTCTTTGACTATGTTGAATATGGAATTACCGGATTATGTTCTGGTAAAAAAGAATTGATTGAAAGCGAAAAACAATGGGATACAATTGTTAGGTCGTTCAAATTGGTAAAGTGGCGTGAGAAGGAAGGAAGATCCATTAAGGGATTTAGAAGTAAAACTGAAGGTGAATTATATGAAGAAGCATATGAATTAGCTGAAGCGGGACGATATCAAGAGGCATGCCTAACACTAGAAAAATGCTTGAGGGAGAATCCTAACCATATCCAAGCACACAAAGAATTGGCATTTATACTTAAAAATACCGGTGATGTGAAGGGAGCCTGTATGCATCGCCAAATAGTTAAGAAACTTGATCCTTCGGATCAGATTAATCAATATAATCTGGCGATTATTTATTATATGCTCGGATCCAAGATAGAAGCTATGCTAGAGATAGATGAATTATTATTAAAGCAACCTAATGACGAACGATACATTGCAACTAGAAAGTATTTTATAACAAACAGTAACTAAAGCCGCCCAACCCGCGGTTGCAGCCGACCTAGCCGAAGGCCAGGGTTAAGGCGGCTGGCGTCTTCGTTGGAGTGTAATTTATACTGAATCTACTTAAGCACAGCCGGCCAGGCGGCTGAACCGCAAGCCGTTTAGGCGGTTGACTTCTGGCAAAAGACCGCAGACTTTTTGGTGTAGGGATACTCAATGACTCGTCTCTCTATCCTCGGAAATATAGCTGATTTTCCACAAGATGCAGTTGCCATCTGGGCAACCGGTGCACTTGTGAATCCTTTTTATCTTTTGAATGATCTTCATTGGGCGCAGTCCTTTGCCATGCCTGGCAAAGCGAACAGGGTATACCTCCGTGAGATCGAGGGTACCATCAACCAATTGAGAATAAATTCAGAAATCGTTGATGATCCTCGTATCGCTGGTGTCATCAACAAAGTAATCTCTAGCCTTGAAGCTTTCGCGATAGCAGCGAAGGAGATACGAGAGTGGCAAGAGATTCACGTCTCAAAGCAGGTAATGTCCGCTCACAATAAAGCTGTACGTGTGAAAGGTCCACTCGATCCGCCCTGGAAAGATGATGAAGAGTTCAAGAATTTGCTTCAAAAATCCTCTTCAGCCTTCTCGCTCTACCTCGACACACTGAGTGAAAGTATTTCAGTTATTCGTGCTATTACACCTATTGGCCTTCAAAAGACTTTATTTGAACAATTAGATCGTACCGAAAAACAAATACCAGGTGCTCGATTGATTCTCAAAATAGGGTACGCAGAAGCAATTCGTAGGAATTCAACAAAAAGCGATTTTCTTCCTGCCGCCTAACACAGCGCGCACCCCGTACTCGCTTTGCTCGTCGGGGCGAGCGGCCGGACGGGGCTTACTCGGAGACTATTGGAGCTACTTAGCTCCAAATCGGCTGATGGCGGCTTGTAACCGCCTCAGCCAGTCACGTCTCCGAAGTAGGCAATCCAGTCAAGCTGGACGAACGGTGTTCGCTGGAAGCTCACTCGCCCGACGCCCCAAGATTCACAGCGCGTTTTGCCACGTTTGGCGAGATAATGTGTGGGAGTCTTGTCAATCCGCCCCGCCGATATCCTAAAGGGTGCTTCGCGAACGCCAACCGTTGGCCGAAGGGAACGTACAGGGAACTAACGAATGATATTACCAAAGAAACGCGATCCTCGATTCATCACTGTGCGTCGTGGCGGTGTCCTTCAAGACTCCGATCATTACCTGCTTGCATTATGGGCAGCTGATTGTGCACAGCATGTGCTGCACCTATTTGAGGAAATGCAGCCCGATGACAAGCGGCCGCGTCAAGCTATCGAAGCGGCGCGCGCCTGGACGCGAGGTGAGATTACCATGTCCCAATCTCGAACAGCGGGCGGTCACGCGATGGCGGCGGCAAGGAATCTGAACGGAGCGGCTCGTCATGCTGCGTATGCTGCCGGCCAGGCGGCGGTAGTCGCCCATGTGGCAGCTCATGAGTTGGGCGCAGCGGCCTACGCCATCAAAGCCGTACGCGCGGCGGCGATGAATGGTCAATCCAAAGAAGCGGGTCGTTTGGAGTGCACATGGCAACGTGCACAACTTCCGCGCGAAATCCGCGATCTCGTGCTGGACGATCAGAAGTTGCGCAATGGAATCTGTTGGTCCGTATTCGACGGCTAATCCTCCCATCCAAAGCGCGGCTTCCACTCACAGCGTGTACCGGGACAGCCCCACGATTCGCGGCGCGTTTTGCCAGGTTCGATACGATACTATTCAGAAGCCTTGTCATTCCGTCCCGTCGGCACCCTGCACAGCGCAGGGCATGCGCAAGCCGTTGGGCGGCCCCATCACGATAGGAGGTCTCACGTCATGCAACCCCTTCGGTATTCCATCAATGTCACGCTGGAGGGGTGTGTCGACCATCGTGTGATACCCGCGCATGCGGACTTGCATCGTCACGCGGTCGAGAACCTCTCGCAGGCCGACGCCCTTCTCTTTGGCCGGGTAACCCATGAGATGATGGAGACAGCCTGGCGGCCGTCGGCGCCGATAGCCGCCGGGCCTGATTGGATGGAACCGTTCGCCCGGACGATCGACGCGGCCAAGAAGTATGTTGTGTCGAGCACCCTGGACCGGGTCGATTGGAATGCAGAGCTCGTGCGCGGCGATCTGGGGAAGGCCGTTCAGCAACTCAAGCGGGAGTCGGGTAGGGGGCTCTTTGTGGGAGGCGTGAAGCTCGCGATGGCTTTGGCGGAGCTGGGATTGATTGATGAGTACGAGTTTGTGGTGCAGCCGGTGCTCGTGGGGCATGGGCCGATGTTGTTTGCGGGGCTGCCGTAGCGAATCGACTTGAAGCTCGTCAGCCGGCTGGAGTTTGCCTCAGGGGCGGTGGCGCTGCGGTATCAACCGAGAAGGTAGCAGAAGGGCCCCGTGGCTACGAAGCAGGGGACCGCCCAATCTACGCGTGCAGACATGCCGCCGAACGGGCACCTTGCTGAAAAGTTTTCATCAAGGGCCGGCGAGAAGGAATTACTAACGAAATTCTAAGACTCTGACTCTTGCTTTGTCTGGTGAATTATAGTATTATTTTGAACGGCAAGCGCTAGGGTGCCCCCCTCACCCTGGCGCTTGCCATTTAATTCTGTGCTGGGAATGAGGAAATTTCGGGAAAGGCATTTGTTCAATCTGCAAAGTTCCGATCACTGCTGGAATTTGGTCATCCGATGGTGAAAGCTTTGTTGATTGACATTGCGGTTGATGATCACATCAACCAATGCTCCGCGGCCCGCTTGCTGCAAGAACGCTTGCGCGGACTCACTGATCCGGTCGGGATACGAAGTGGATGCTCGCCCAGATCATAAAAACAGACAAAATGATATAGAGGCCGACCAGGGGAATCCACGGGAGCGGCAAACTGACGGAGAGATTCGATCCGAGCGGCATGGTCGCCATGATCGCGTTTTGCGATTGAGTCAGCATTGACTCACTGATACCCGCTGCCAGCAGCGGGTTGGTGGAGGCCAATATCCAGACGATCACGATGAGGGTCTTCTGACAGGGTAGATCGTTGGCGGCGGAGCGGGCATCGCACAAGTTGGGATTCATGAAAATCAAGACGAATGCCACGACCAATAGGATCACGGACAGCACAATGACCACATAGGCCCCCACGGTCGAGCCTAGGGTCCGCCTCATGAAGCTTGAGAAAAAGAGCCCCAGTGAGCAGAAAAACAGGGCGCACACAATCATCATCAAACTCGAGATCAGGATCTCAGCGAGCCCCACCCCGCCCAGTAGAAAGGCAATGCTCTCAATGGGCATCGCCGCCACGATCAAAAGGATCAGGTACAGCAGTGCGGCACCCAGTTTGCCAAGTACGAAAGAACGCGCGCTGAGTGTGGTGGTGCGAAGCAGGTCGAACGTTCGCCGTTCCCGCTCCGAACTGACGGCTCCCGAGGTCAGCGCAGGACCGATCAAAGCTGCCAGCAATAGTTCCAGAATAACCACGGTGCCAAAGATCGCCTTTCCCACAGTTTGCCGAAAATTCGGATCCGAGGCGGGATTTGACGTGGATGCCAGCGTTACCTGATAGACGATGAACACGATCAAGCTGATGACGATCAAATAAACGGTTAGAACGGCAAACGCTTGAGAGGTACGCATCCAGCTCCGGATTTCCTTCAGGATGACTGGATTATTGAACCTCTGCAAGGTCCGCTTCCATGCCATACGTTTTTCGATCGTTTTCTCGAGCGAGCCCGGCACCCTAAGCATGTAAGTAAACTACCTCGTTTCAAACATGGCCTATGACACGATCCCCTGCGTCGACTGCATGAACACGTCCTCCAAAGTCTGCGCGACCTCGCCAAAGTGGACGATCGGCAGGCCCTTCTCCAGCAGGCGGACGAGCATTTGATTCAAGGCCGCCTCGTTACCTTGAAATTCCACTTCGAATATGATCCGGTCCGCCCCGGCCTCTTCCTTTTTCAAGCGGATGTGGGACACAGCCGGAACGGACGCCAGTAACTGCTGGCTGTCTGAAGCATTGGCACCTTGCATCAGCTCGATCCGCACGAAGCGATGGGGCGCGGCTTGCCGGTTCAATTGATCCAGCGTGCCGCAGGCCACCAGCCTGCCTTGCTCGAGGATGCCGACTCGCGAGCATAATTCGGCGACATCTGCCAGAACATGGCTCGAGAAGATAATGGTCTTTCCGCGTTTGGCGATCGCGATGAGCAGCTGGCGAATTTCCACTCGCGCTCGCGGATCGAGCCCCGAGGCGGGTTCGTCAAGGACCAAGACCTGCGGATCGTGCATCAACACGCGGGCCAGCGCCAGTCGCTGCTGCAAACCCCGCGACAGCGTATCCACCATGTCCTCCCGTCGATGCGAGATGCTCACCAACTCCAGCAATTCTCCAATCAAACGCCGGCGTTGCTCTGATGCGATTCCGTAACAAGCTCCAAAAAAATCCAGATACTCTGCCACCGTCAAATTTCCATATAATCCAAAAACGTCGGGAATGAATCCGATCAGCGCTCGTACGGCGCGCGGCTCGCGTGCAACGGAAAAACCGCTGACTTTGATCTCGCCGTGATCGGGCCGCAGCAAGGTGACCAGCATCAGCAGGGTCGTTGTCTTGCCGGCGCCGTTGGGACCGACCAGCCCGAAGATTTCTCCCTGTCCAACGGTCAGGTCGAGTTGATCCACGGCCCGGCGGCGGCCAAATTGTTTGCTCAAGCTGCGTATCTCAACAATGTCGCTCATGGTTCCACCTGAAGCGTGATATCCGTAGGCGAGATTTGGATACAGCTGCTGGCATTATCATCGATTCGCAACCGGACCTCGCCGCTGGGTGCCACAAAACTTGCCGGGTTGGGAACGTCGTTCCAGCCCCAGCTCAGATCCGCGATGGTTTGCCAATCACCGGTCTGCACGTTCCACAAGGAAGCCGTGAGGCTGTCGATCGCGGCAGGGGATACGGCCTCAATGTTCACTCCCAGGCTCCGGATGGTGCTGAATTTGATGGGCAGGGCAGGCCGGAACTTCAACGTGTAGCTGCCGGCCTGACACTGGTCCAGGCCATCGTAAGGAGAGTATTCGGGATTGGAGCTTTCCCAGACCATGGCCTCGGTGGGGATGTCCCAGGGCGTGGATCCATACTGCACCGACGGCGTAAGTTCGGCAATGTAGAGGGTTGTGTCGAGGCTGTCAAAGGCTTTCCCTTGCAAACTCACCGGGAGCAAACTTTGATCCAGCCAGCCCATCAGGTAAACGCCGAAATTTCCCCGGTTGACTCCATTTCCCTCCGGGCTGAGCACCGAATCCAGGAGATCCTCCTGGCGGATCTCTTCCGGGGTCAACTCTCTGTCATTGGTGACGTCGTCAAGGTTTAGAATATCGGAGGAAGTCAGGGAATAGAATTCTGGACCGCCTTGCCGGGGGGCCAATGGAATCTCGATGGCGCTTGAGCTGCCGGGTGCCAGCTCGCCCAGTCGTCTCCAGCCGCCCGGCGTGACCAGCACGGCATTATGGAAGGTGGCCGTGCTGGCATTGGTGATCTTGCCTTGAAGGATGGGAATTCCGCTTTGGATTTCCAGGACCAAGTTCTGTGACAGGGGCAGGGCTGCCACGTCGCCCTGCGCCGCTACAATTCGTAGACCGCCGATTTCCACCGGCAGGTCCGCCATCTGCGTCCCTTCGGCCCATTGTAGTGTCGAGCCGCTCTCGAGTTGGGCGGTCGAGTTGGAATATTCAGGGCTGCCCGAGTATGGATACAAAAAGAAGCCACCCTTTGCCAGCAGCGTGTACCTGGCGCGGGAAGGCGAATACAGGCCGATCAATGATTTGACCTCAGCCGAACCTTCCCCATCCCACGCCTGCACCACCGAGACGCGATTCAGCACCGGGCGTGTGCCAAGATAGACGGTGCGAAGGCCATAGGCAATTCCGCTGAAAATAATGGCGATCATTGGGATGGATAACCAGGCGAGGGTCCGCCGCTTCAAGCGCTTGAGGATCAGGAAATTCACCGGCCCGATCACAAGGATGTACAGGCCCAACCAGCCGATGACCGCCAGTGCAGGCGGGACATTCAAATTCGACAAGGTCGAGGCCGCTCCATTGGAGAACGGTATGTCCCAGCGGCTTGAGTTCCACGGGGGCCGCGGCGGGCGTGTTGCCAGCAGGCTGCCAAACATCTTCTTGGAATCCGGCCAATTACGGAGAGGCGGAGCGGCCAGGTCCGCGGCCAGGTAGATGACTTCGCCGAAACCGAACGGCCTTTGGATGATCACCGGAATCCCGTCCTGGGCGACGATCGCCTGGGCCGAAGATCGAAGCGGGCCGGTGTTTAATAACGCCTCGCCGGTCGGTGCACTGGCGGTTTGAAAGTAGCTCTGCAGGGAGAGCAGGTCCGAGACCGGCTCCGTCGAGGTCGTATCCAGCGGCAGGAACTTCTGAAGCCCGCTGTTCGTAGCTTGCCAGTTTGGTCCACCGGCGATGATGAGCCGGCCTCCATTGACAAGCCACAGCTCCATGGCATGTTGCTGCTCACTGGTAAGCGCCTGCGTATCGATATTCGAAACGATCAGCGAGTCGAGAGAACCCCAGCCCTCGGGCCGGTCCGGCAGGTCCGCCAACTGCAGGGGGATGAATTGGGCAAACCCTTCATTAACCTGCAGATCTTTGAGCAAGCTTAAGGAGGCGGGATCATCGCTGAGCAGGCCGACGAGGCTATTATCCGCCGGCAAATTGCAGAAGAGGGTGAAATTCTTATTAAGGACCGTCTGGTTGGTTGGGCGGAGCGTCACGACCGCATGGATCACGGAACTCTGCGGCAGCAAATATAAAAACACATCTTTTTGCGAAGCAGAGGGCACCTTGACATCCGCGCCATCGGATACTTCGCCGGAGCTGTCGTTGTCGTAGGTGACCTGAACATGGGCCGTGATCGCGGGCCCCGAATTCGCAAGCGTAATGCGCAGAGGGACCCACCTACTTAGATTGCTGCAGACCCCGCCCCAACCGGGGTGCAACGTCAGCGCCACTTCGGATTGAGTTTGGAGCACGGCCCCGCTCGGGCGGCATGCCGCCGCGAGCAACAGGAGTAAGAGGATGGTTCGCCCTCTCAGGATCCTTGAAATCGCAGAACGCCTCAATTCCGTCAAACGGTTCTCCCTCCGCAAAACGACCCATTGGATAATATCACACAATGAATCCGCCTGTGCCGGCAGGTTTGCCGCCCGTTGCCATGCCATACGTTTGGTCGGGCCCCCGTCCGTGCGCAAGCCGCCAACGAATCCCACGGCAGACCCGATTATGGTTACAATCCGGGCAAGATCATTGGTTGAGGAACCCTGGATCATGATGGAACATAGCCCCCCCGTCAGCCTGGCTTTGGATGAACTCGGTGTCCCGCATACGGTCTTTCGTCACCCCGGCCAAGTCAACTCATTGGAGCAGGCCGCACAGGAACGGCACCAGCACGTGGAGCAGGTGGTTCGCAGTATTTTGTTTCGGTTATCGGCAGACGAGTATTTAATGGTGCTGGCGGCGGGACCCGGACAAATCTCATGGAAGGCCCTGCGAAGGTATCTCGGCCAATCGCGGCTGACGCTGGCACGCGAAGAAGAAGTATGGGCGGTTACGGGCTACCGCATTGGGACGGTGGCGCCGTTCGGCATGCCCCGCCCGATCCGAATATTGATCGAGGAACGTGTATTGAAGGAGGATGAAATCTCCATTGGCTCGGGGATGCGCAATGTGGGAGTGATCTTGAAGAGCGCAGATCTACGCCGCGCCTTGAGCAACGCAGAGGTTGTTTCGTTGGCGGCGGAATGAGCGGATCAGGCGGTCCCGATCGTCAATAGATCCGGGGCCAGGACGGACGCCGGATAGGAATCGGCTGCTTGACGCGCGGCCAGCTTGCCATCCAGGAAGACCGCCCGCAGATTTTTTTTATCCGCCAGACGTTTTAGATCGTCGAGCGGATTTTCGTTGCAGATCAACAGGTCCGCCGACTTGCCTTCTTCAATGGAGCCAATCTGCCCGTCCCAGCCGAGCGCTTTGGCGGCGCCCAGCGTGGCTGAGACCAAGGCGTCCATCGGCTGCATGCCGGCCTGCCCCATCCAATAGATTTCCAGACCGTTCTCGCCGTGGAAATTCAACGGCGTGCCGGCGTCGCTTCCCATCGCAATGGGAAGGCCGGCTTGATACGCAAGGCGCAGGGATTGGACGGCCGCCTCCTGCGTCTCGATCGTTTTCTCCACGATCCAGGGCGGGATCTTCGAGCGGTCGCCCCGGATCACATCCCAGCCCGGCTTGAGCGTTGGAACCAGGTACGTGCCGCGCTTTTTCATTTCATCGATCACATCCGGGCCCTGATACAGGAATGTGCCATGTTCAATCGAATGCACACCGGCCTGCACGGCTTTGCGGATTCCGTCGATGCCGTGGGCGTGAGCGGCCACGCCTTTGCCGAATTTCGCCGCTTCCTCCACCGCCACCCGGATCTCCTCTTCATTGAAATGGGTTGCGCCCGGCAGACCATCTTCCACCAGCACCGCGCCGGTCACGCCCAGCTTGATCAGGTCCGCCCCATTCTTGATTTGTTCACGCGCGGCTTGGCGGACGGCTTCGACACCGTCCGCAATGCGGTACATGCCCTCATACCGCTCTGCGCCGGATTCGCTGATGGAGATAAACCTTCCCGCCAGCATCATGCGTGCCGCGCTGAAGTCGTGCCGTCGCACGGCCCGCCGCACCGCAAATTCCAGTTCATTCCACCCGCCCAGGTCACGGACGGTGGTAATGCCTGCCGCAAGATTCTTGCGCGCGTTTTGCAGAATCCGGAGGGCCATGGAGCCGCTGTCGGTTTTGAACTGGCTGTCCGCTTCTCCACCCCCGGCGAGATGCACGTGCGCATCGATCAAGCCAGGCAGCAGGTATTTGCCGCTGAAATCGAGGCCGATGATATCTTCATCATACGAAGCCAGCCAGCGTTTGGCCCCTCCGGCGTAGATGATCTTCCCATCCTGCACCGCGACGGTTGCGTTCGGCCTGGGCTCACGTCCCGTGCCGTCCATCAGGACAACGTTCTGAATCAGGATGATCGAGCTCATGAGGAAAAGTATAGCGGGTATTAATGAAACAATCAATGACTTGACGGAAAACTTATCGCAGGGTAATCTTTAAAAATATGATGCTGCCTGAACTTCTCTATAATGCCAAAGCCACGCTCGGGGAGGGCCCCGCCTGGGATGCGAAGACCCAAACCTTGTACTGGGTGGACGTGCTGGAGAAACGCGTCTACGCCGGATCGAAACTGTTTATTCAGCTGGATGATTACGTTGGGTGCCTGGCCCCGCGCAAGGACGGCGGGCTGGTGATTGCCCAGCGCTTTGGATTCTGGAATTTTGAGCCGGATACCAATAAATTGATCACGCTGGCCTCCCCGAAAGGGGAGCCGTCCAACAACCGCTTCAACGACGGCAAATGTGATCCGCGCGGACGCTTCGTCGCCGGAACGATGGATCACAATGAAGAGGAAGCCAGCGGTTCGCTCTATTCGCTTTCGGTGGATGGACGCGTCAAACGCCTGCTCAAGGATGTCCGCATTTCGAACGGGATCGCCTGGTCGCCCGATTACAAGACCATGTATTTCATTGATACGCCCACCAAAGAAGTGAAAGCGTTTGAGTACGATGTCGAGACCGGGCAGATCGCCAATCCGCGTGTGATCATCCGTTTCGCGGACACCTTCGGTTTTCCCGATGGCATGACCTCCGACCTGGATGGCAATCTTTGGATCGCGATGTGGAGCGGCGCGCGCGTCTGTCAATGGACGCCCAAGGGGGAATTGCTCGAACAATTTGGCGTTCCGGCGCTGCAGGTCACCTCCTGCGTTTTTGGCGGGCCTGAAATGGATGAGTTGTTCATCACCTCCGCCCGCATCGGCATGGACGCGGCGGCGCTCAGAAAATATCCGCAATCCGGCGGCGTATTCAGCATGAAGACCAATGTTAAAGGAATGCCGACGTTTGAGTTTGGAAATTAGCCTTCGGGCCGAAGAAAAAAATCTCCCGGCCGGGAGATTTTTTATGATCCATCACTTCGCGATTTTTTCCGAGAGGGCCGGGGGCGATGTCGGAATTCCTTTTTGCATCTGCTCTTCCTGCACGGTGCGGATGCCATTCTGAATTTGGTTGAGCGTCTTCTCCATCTGCTCCTGCAAGTTCAGGAGCGTTTCCACAATGTAATTATCCGCGTCGCGCCGGGTGGCTTCGGCATCGGCGCGGGCCTGACTGAGGATCTGTTCTGCGCGGCGCTGGGCCTCCAGCACAATATTATCCTTCATGGCCAATTGTTCGGCTTTTTCGCGCGCCAGGGCGATCGTGCGATCCGCCTCCTCCTGGGCCTGCGCCAAAAAGCGGTCGCGCTGACCGAGGATCTGCTGCGCCTTCTTCACTTCATCCGGGATCACAATCCGCATCTGGTCGATGATTTCCAACATGCGGTCCTCGTCAATCACAACATTGTGCGTAAAGGGAACAGCCTTGGCATCGTTGAACAGTTCTTCCAGACGATCGATCAGTTGCAGAATGTCCATAGATTCCTCGCCTCACTTGGCGGTGTGTCTTATTATATATCAATCTCGCAGGGCATTGGGAGGGGAATGCAGTTCACCCAAGGTCAGGATCTTTCGCTTCAGCGCGGATTCCACGTAGGGCGGCACCATGCTGGACACATCGCCGCCCAGGGAGGCGATCTCGCGCACCGTGCTGGAGGAGAGAAAGGTGTGCTGTTCGGCTGTGATCAGCGCGACGGTTTCAATGTCCGTGGCCAGGCGCTGATTGGCCAATGCCATCCTGAATTCGAATTCAAAATCGGAGAAGACGCGCAGTCCGCGCACAATGACTTGCGCGCCGATCTTCCGGCAAAAATCCATGGTCAGCCCGCTGTAACCCGTCACCTTGATCTTGGGGTTTTTCTGGAAGGCCTCCCTGACCAGGTCCATGCGCTCGTCCGGCGAGAACATCAAGGACTTGAGCGGCCGATCATAGACCGCCATGACGACCTCATCGAACAGACGCGCGGCGCGTTCGGCAATGTCAATGTGGCCGTAGTGGATTGGATCGAACGTGCCGGGGAAAAGCGCTTTGACCATCCTTGTCTCCAACGAGCGAAATTAGTAATGAATATTTACCAGCGTGCCGACCGAGGCCCAATTATAGAGCCATTCCGCATCCGGGATGCTGAGGTTGACGCAGCCATGACTCATCGGCGTGCCGAAGTTGTGGTGCCAGTAGGTTCCGTGCAGGCCATAGCCCTCATAGAAGTACATGGTGTAGGGAACGTTGGGCAGATAATACCCGGGTCCGGTCATATCGGTGGAAAGCAGTTTGACGTAAATGTGATACTGTCCGGTCACGGTCGGATACTGCCAGGTGCCGGTCGACACCAGGAAGGAATTGGCCACGGCATTCCCTTGATAGGCATAGACCATTTGCTGCGTGAGGTTCACATCGATCCAGCGCACGCCTGTGCTGGCGACTTGAGGCTGGGTCTGCCCTTCCGAGGTGGATTCGGGGGTCGGCAGGGGCACGTTGGTCGGGCTCTGACCTGTCGGTGTGTCGGCCACGATCGACATCGAGATCGAGCCGGAATAGGTCGGCGTAGGCATCGGCGCGGCTTCGGTATTCTGCTGGGCCGGCGCCAGGGTGTTGACGGGCAGCTGCGTACTTTGGGGGGGAACGGGCGTGGCGGTCGGCAGCTGCGGCGGGAGGAGTGTTTGGGTGGGCAGGATGACCGGCATCTCAGTCGGCGGGAGGGTCGGCTGGAGCAGGAGCTGTGGAGTTGCTTGAGACACGGCCAGCGATAAAGGTGTGTAGGTCGGCTTTGGGATCTCGGCCTGTGCCCACACGGGCGGGTGCGCTTCCGGTTGTGCGGCAGGATTCAGCAGGGCCCCCAGCAGCGGTGATGAATAGGCGGACCAGGCTGCTGCGGCACATATCAGGCAGCCGACTCCGACCAGCACGGCGGCCAGCAGCGGGCCGCGTTTGGACGCCGGCTTGCTCCCGCTTCTTTGCGGGCTTGGAGCTGGCGCGGCTGCCTCTGGAACCGATCCTCCCTGGGGGCTTTTGTCGTCGGCGGACGATGACCGCAGTCTTTGCATCGCCCAGTCCATGCCTCGGCGCGCCCGTTCACTTTGCGGGTTGATCTTCAGGGCGGTCTTGATGTATTCCAGGCTAGCGCGTGGACTGGCGACCGCCGCCAGGATCAGCCAGGGATCCTCCATTTGAGGCGCAAGCGCCGCGGCATGTTCCGCCCACTGGCGTGCTTCTGTGCGATTGCCGTTCCGAAGGGCTTCGCGTGCCTTTTCAACCGATAAACGCGCATCATTAAAGCGAGTGTTCATGGTGTATCAGTGGGTATGGGTGTTGGTTCGATGTTCTCGTTATTCACAAAACAAAGGATGCCGTTAACGACCCCCTCCGCCACCAGGTCGGTATGCTGGGTGAGGATCTCCTGATCCAGATTCAGGAAGCCTGTTTCGATAATTGCGGCCACCGTGTTCGGATCGATTTCACTGAAGGCATGATAGCTGGTCATGTCCGGCGTGATGCTGTTGGCATGAAAGGGCAAGCCGGTCGCGCGGTGATAGCGGTCTATCAGGCAGGCCAGCAAGCGGCTGGCGCGGTTGGTGTCGCGTGTGTTCAGGGCCGCGGCCACCTTGAAACCGGTCGCCTCGGGGTTGATGTATTGGCAGGAGTCGTTGTGGATGGAAACGACCGCCACGGCCCGATAGCCGTTCAGGCGCGTATCGAACTCGTTCAGCAGGTCCACTTGATAACCGAGCTTGGTCAGCTTCTGCACGACGAGGGTGGCAATCTTGAAGTTGACATCCGCCTCGGTCAGCGTGACGTTGCCGTTGGCGTCGGTGCAGACCGCGCCCGAGTCGTTGCCTCGGTGTCCGGAAACGATCCCGATCCGCAAAGCGGGTTCCACCGGGTTGACCGGATTGCTGGGCGCCTGGGGGGTCAGCAATAAAGCCAGCTTGTCTGAAAGCGATATCGGCGAGAAACTGGTAGGCGAGAGCGATGTGAAGAGCGTCGCCAGCAGGATCGCGACTCCCAGCGTGGGCACGATGGCATTGATTGATCGGTGTTGGCGCGGCGTTCTCCGTGACAGGCGCCGCCGGGAAGGAGTTTCCATCATGATTGGCATGATGGTACTAGTTTGTCTGATAAAAGACAAGGGCATTTTTTACCGATTTTCCATCTTGACTTCACCCCTTCTCGAAAGTATGATGACAAACTATGACGACCCACGCAGCGCCCGAACAAGTGCGGCTGGCCATGCGCCTCTGGGCTTCGGGCGTAACCATTGTTACTTCGGTGTATGGCAACGAACGGCATGGGATGACGGTCAGTTCCTTCACCTCCATTTCGCTCGATCCGCCCCTGCTCATGGCGGCCCTACAGAAAACAACGCGCACGTCCAAGCTGATCTTGCGTGCCCGGGCCTTTGGCGTAACCATACTTTCTGCCGGCCAAGATGAGATCTCCGAACGCTTTGCCGGTCGCAACGATCATATCGAGGACCGGCTGGAAGGCCTTGAAATAGAAACATTGAGCACCGGAGCACCTTTTCTCAAGGGCGGACTGGCTTATTTCGATTGCCGCCTGTACCAAACGATGGACGCGGGCACCAGCCTGATTTTTGTCGGGGAGGTCGTGGCGGCGAAGCGGTTTAAGGGCCGGCCGCTCCTGTACCATGATCGCGGGTATGCGCGAATTGCCTGACCTTTAAGCCTCTGTCTTGGCCCGGCCGTGCCGAGGCGGCGGGAGGAAGTATGGATGATCAATTGAATCCGGAAGAAAAGCAGACGCTGCTGCACATTGCGCGCCAGTCGCTTGAACTGGCCGTGCGCGGCCAGAAACTTCCGCCATTGGACGAGTCCGCATGGGGCCCGTGCCTGCGCCAGGCGGGCGCTTCGTTTGTGACCCTGACGGTGCACGGCGAGCTGCGCGGCTGCATCGGCGCCTTGGAACCCTATCAGCCGCTGGCGATGGATGTGCGGGAACACGCCGTGGCGGCAGGGCTGGAGGATCCGCGCTTCCCGCCTGTTCAGCCGCCGGAACTGGAGCAGATCGAGATCGAAGTTTCCCGCCTGACGGTTCCAAAGCGGCTCGAATACAAAGATGCCGAGGACCTGCTCGCCAAGCTCCATCCCAATCTGGATGGCGTCATCCTGCACGACGGCTGGCGTCGCGCTACATTTCTGCCGCAGGTCTGGGAGAAGATCCCCGATAAAGCAGAGTTCCTGGCCGAGTTGTGCTACAAGATGGGCGCCGCGCCGAACACCTGGAGACAAAAACACCTGGAGGTCTTGATCTACCAGGTGGAAGAGTTCCATGAGTAGCCATCCCCTGCGAGCATCGTCCTCCTGGATCCCTGATCTTAGTCCCGAATTTTTTTCTTGACAGACTCTTGACTTGACAGTCTCTTGATCTGTCTTACAATTTAACTGTTTCAATTCGTGGTGTGGCAACGGAAATGGTTTCAGTGGCTTTTCCATTTGGCAGTCAAGTCAAGAGCGATCGGCGCCGGTCTTCAACCCTATATACGGAAAGATCGGCGCTTTTTCTTTTTAATCCATCTCTTTTCCCAGGAGGCCGTCAGGGGATAACTTCCCGACCAGAGCTCAGGTAAGAAAGCTGTTTTCACTTTCCCTTCAAACCATATCTTCAAGGAGATGCGAATGAACAATATCGATACGGGCGCGACGGCCCTGGTGCTGGTCAGCGCCGCGCTGGTGATGCTGATGACCCCCGGCCTGGCCTTCTTTTACGGTGGTCTGGTGCGCCGCAAGAACGTCTTGACCATCATGATGCAGAGCTTCATTTCCATGGGCATCGTCACCATCATCTGGGTCTTCGGCGGATTCAGTTTGGCGTTCGGCAAAGACATGGGCGGGATCATCGGCAACCCGGCCCAATACTTTGCCCTGCAGGGCGTGATTAACGATGTAAAGCTAATTCCAGGCTCAACACAGAACATCCCCCTGTTGGCGTTTTTTGTTTTTCAGGAAATGTTCGCGATCATCACTCCGGCCCTGATCACCGGCGCGTTCGCGGACCGCGTCAGCTTCAAGAGCTATCTCATCTTCCTGGTTTTGTGGAGTTATCTGGTGTATATCCCATTCGCTCATTGGGTCTGGGGCGGCGGCTTTTTACAGCTCATGCACTTTCAGGATTTCGCCGGCGGTATGGTCGTCCACGCCAGCGCCGGTTTTGCCGCCCTGGCCTCGGTTCTATTTGTTGGCAAACGTACGCTGAGGAAAGGCGAGAAGCCTCTGCCACATAACATCACCTATGTTGCGCTCGGTGCGGCGCTCTTGTGGTTCGGCTGGTTCGGCTTCAACGGCGGGAGCGCCCTGGGATCGAATGGATTGGCAGCGGTGGCCTGGGTGAATACCGATGTTGCCGCCTCGTTCGCCATGATCACATGGATGATCCTTGATTGGATTCGCCTCGGAAAACCCAGCATGGTCGGCGCGCTGACCGGCTCCGTAGCGGGACTGGCAACGGTCACACCCGCCGCGGGCTTTGTCCAGCCCTGGTCGGCGGCCGTGATCGGCATCGTCTGCTGTTTTGTCTGCTACGGCGCCATCATGCTGCGCGCACGATGGAATTTGGATGATGCTTTGGATGTCTGGGGGGTTCACGGCGTGGGCGGATTCATCGGCCTGCTGTTCCTTGGCGTCTTTGCCAGCGCTTCCGTCAACCAGGTGGGTGGATGGCTCGAAGGCAATTTGAACCAGTTCCTGGTCCAGTTGCTGGGGGCCGTGATCGCCATTGTCTACTCGTTCGTGGTGACCTACGTCCTCTTGTGGCTGATCAATCTGGTCACTCCGGTGCGTGTGCCGGAGCAGGTTGAAACCAAAGGTCTCGACAAGGGGATCTTTGGTGAGGACGCGTATGTAGAGTAAGTTGAGGACCATTTCGATGTCCCGTTTGGATCGCCCCCCGACGGGACATTTTTTTTGCGGAGTGCCGCCGTCATGCGCCCTGCCTCCATTACTCACATGGCGATACCAAAGTCGCTTGACGGAATAGAAAAAGCAGATCCTTCTCGGTAGAATTGCGAGTGGAGGCAAGCAATTAACCGAGGAGGATCTGAAATGAATTGTAGCACGAAGGAAAAGCAGGCAGGCAGTATCAAGCGGGAGATCCATGGCGATGGTGTGGAGTACGATCGAGGCAGTGTGTTTGAACGGTTCGGTCAATTGACGGATATTCGAAAAGCGCGCGGGAAGCGCTATAGCTTGGAGACCATGTTGACCATTGTGGTGACGGCAAAGTTGTGTGGTTGCGATCGACCCATGGAAATTGCGGAGTGGGCCAGAAATCATCAAGAACAAATTATCAAGTTATTGCCATTGAAGCGACCCAAGCTGCCTCACTATAATACGTATCGTCGGATCCCAGCCTATGTGGTTTAGGAAGAAGAAATTGCGAGGATGGTGGGAGCCTACAATCCAAGTGGAGAACACGGCGAAGTGTATGCGATGGTAGGGCAAGAACCTGCCACTTTGGATGGGAAGGCGCCGCGCGGAGTGCGCAAGAAGGAGGAAGATGGATCGGAGTATTTATTGAGTGTCTATGACGTGGAGCAAGGCAAAGTGCTGTCGCAGGTGGCGGTGGGACGCAAGGAAAACGAGATCACGAAGGCTCCGGAAGCCTTGAAAATGGTGGAAATCTCTCAAAAAGTGGTCACGGGGGACGCCAGGCACACTCAAAAAGCCCTCTCCGCTCAAATTATCAGCCAAGGTGGTGATTACGTTTTTCCGGTCAAAGAAAATCAACTCCGGCTATATCAAAACATTCAGCAACTCTTTGCTCCTGAATATCCAAAGCCAGGCTTCGGAAAAATCCAGATGGATTTTCTCACCGCTCAAAAAGTCAACAAAGGACACGGGCGGATTGAAACGCGCATGATTCCTACGAGCGAGATGCTCAATCGGTATTCCGCCTGGCCGGGCTTGGCTCAAGTCTATCGCCTTGAACGTCAATTCCAATGGTGGCGCTCTGGACGTTGTTATCGCACTTCGAATGATGTCGAACTGGGCATCACCAGCCTGGCTCGCTCGAACACCACACCGGCTCGTCTCTTGAATGTTCGCCGAGCGCACTGGGGCATGGAAACCGGACTGCACGGCCGCCGCGACGTGACCTTCCATGAAGAGGCCACACGAATGACGGTGGGTGATATGGGAAAAGTCATGGCCTCGATCAACAATCTCGTGACCGCTCTCATCCGCCAAGCAAAATTCAAAAATACTGCTCGAGCTCGACGCTGGTTTGCTGCTCATATCTCCGAGGCATTTTTACTGCTTACTACACCCTTTTCCCGACTTTGGTAAAGCCATGCGCAATGTGATGGTTTCGCTTGCATCAAAAGAGCCGCGAGCGGTATAATAAGAGTGCTCAAAATCGCCTATTCGTGATAGCGTTCGCAACGCGGACACTAAAGGGAGAGTTCTATGCCCCGTAAAAGTCGTGTGCGTGACAGCAATGGGCCTGATAACCAAGGTGGAATTCAGTGGGCGCAGTATGTCTGGGTGCCCATAGTGATCGCAATTATAGGTGTAATCTCCACTTTCATTCAGTATGGACTTCCGCTCATAGCGCGCCCATCGACAGCCACACCGGCGGGCACCGTACAACCAACTCCGACAATGGTTGCAACCGTGAGCCCTACGTCCACCGCGACTCCGCCGGTCATTCCAACATTTACAAATACGCCTACCCCCAGTCCAACTCCGACACCCACCGATCAGCAACTCATTGTTTCAGTGCTGCGAACCTATTTTTGGAATATTCCCAATTACGAATTCGACAATATCTCGCGTGATCGTGCCTGGTCTATGCTGGCGCCCTCCCTCCAAGGATTGTTCGGAGATGATGAAGAAAGCTGGTGGGATAATATAGCGGCCCATAAGTACTTTGTAGCGCTTGATAATGCCAGCGACCTTTACCAAAATATCTTCATCGACAAGCAGAAGCTTGATGCAAAGGCGGACATAGTTTGGGAAGCCCGAGACAAGGATACTGATGCCCTATCTAGTGGGCCGAGGACGATCACAATTTGTTTTATACGCATAGACGGCCAATGGCTGATTAGGCATATCAATAACAAGGTCATTACGCTCAACAATTGCATGAGTTTCTAGAAGGGAATCTCTTGCAGCAAAGGGTGGCTTTCCGCTAATCTAAGACCATCTCGATGTCCCGTTTGGATCGCCCCCGGACGGGACATTTTTTTTTGCGGAGTGCCGCCGTCATGCGCCTTGCCTCCATTCCTCAGGGTGCCACTTGTCTCTTTCCCGTGCCTATACTACAATCAATCCATGGCTGAAGATGTCCCGCTGGATGCCATGTTTCAGGATGCGGTCGACGCGCTGCGCGCCGGCGATAAAGCCCACGCCAAGGATGTTCTGACCAGTCTCCTGAAAGCGGATCAAAACAACGCCACCTATTGGGTTTGGATGAGCGCCGCGATGGAAACCAACCGGGAGCGCATCTATTGTCTGCAGACCGCCCTCAAGCTGGATCCTGAAAACATTTCCGCCCAACGCGGCCTGACCCTGCTGGGCGCCCTTCCGCCCGATGAGAATGTTCAACCCTTCGCGCTCAACCGGCCGCGCGCCTGGGAGGAAAAGCTTTTGCTGTCGCACGAGCAGCCTCCATCGAGGCGGCTGTCTCCCGTGCTGCGGCTGATGCTCCTGATCGTGTTCGCGGGCGTCCTGGTGGTCGGACTGGCCATCGGCGGCGTGTTGCTGCCGCGCAATAATGCCAACTCCATCTACCGCGTCTTCGATACCAACACGCCCGGCGCTTCACCCACCTTCACCCTCACTCCAACCTTCGTCAACGAGACGGCTCTGCCCATCACCCCCGGGCCGGGCTCCGTATCCATCGCCTCGGCGCTGGGCATCGCCTATACCGCGACCCCGCTCTACGTCAACACGCCGCGTGCGCCGCAGTCCGAGGATCAATACAGTTTCGCGTTGAGCTCCTATCAGAAGGGCGACTGGGCTTCCTTCATTACGAACATGCAGCAGATCCAACTGCTCGAGCCGGACGCCCCCGATATCCCGTATTACATCGGAGAGGCCTATCGCTTTCAGGGCGATTTTAAAGATGCGCTGGATTCCTATGCGGTCGCGCTGCGGATCGATTCGAATTTTGCGCCGGCCTATCTGGGCATGGCGCGGGCCAACCTGATTCGGGATCCCAACACCGACATCACGCAGTTACTGGGTACGGCCATCCAGGACGATCCGAACTACGGCGAGGCGTATCTGGCGCGTGCCAATTATTACCTGTATCATAACCAGCCGGATCTGGCGCTCAGCGACCTCGGCTCCGCCAGCAAGCGGATGCCTGATTCCGCCTTGGTCCAATTGGGTTTCGCACAGGCCTATCTGGCCGAGGGGGACGTTGACCAGGGGCTGGCGGCCGCACAGCAGGCCAATCAGATCGATCTGACACTCCTGCCGGCCTATCTCGTCCTCGGCCAGGCCTATGTGGCCAATGCCCAGTATTCGGAGGCCCTCAAACCGCTCAACACCTATGTGACCTACGATACCACGGACGGAAGCGCATATGCCCTGTTGGGGAAGGCCTATGAAAAAACCGGGGCGTATCAGAATGCGATCTCGGCCTGCGCTCAAGCGCTGGCGCTCGATTCCACCCAGCGGCAGGCCTATCTCTATCGCGGGCTCTCCTATCTCGAGTTGAATAACATCGATGCCGCAGACAGCGACATCCACAAGGCGGTCGAGTTCTTCCCCGGTTCGTTCGATGCGAACCTGGGATTGATGCGCGTTTCGTATGCGGAGGGACATTACGGCGACGCCTTCCTGCATATCGGGTCCACGCAGACGCTGGCCCAAACGGATCAGCAGAAGGCACTGGTGCTGTATTGGACGGGATTGATCCAGGAGAAACGCAATGACCCCAAGGATGCCATTACGGCCTGGCAGGCCCTGCTCGCCATGTCAACGGACGCCATGACCTCGGCCATGCACGCCGACGCCGTGCAGCATCTCGCCGCCCTGACCGCCGGGACGCCCGCGGCGGGAGGTGAGACTCAAACGGTCACACCGGTTGTGGCGGGCGGGACGGAAGCTCCCGCCTCCACCGGGACGCCGGCCGCAGATCAAACTCCCGCGCCAACGACCACGCCCTGAGATCCGCCGTCCGTTTCGGGCGGCCATGGCTTTATCTTCCGTACTTCTTTCGATCCGCCTCGCACGGACACAAGGCCCGCAGATAATGCCAGTTGTAAATCCCATAATCATGCCCGTCTTCCCAGACGATGGTCAGGGCATACGACCCCACGGCTTTGATGTTGTTGATGCGCGTCATCGCTGAATCTTCCAACTGAACCTCGAACACATCCCGATCCGGCTCGGAGCTCATGTTCTCGTGTCCGCCCCGGCAGGAGGCGCACGGACAGGCCGCCCGCAATAATCCAAAGGGGTACACGCTGACGTGCCCATCTTCCCATTGGATGGTGAACTCGCGCGTCTTTTTATTGGCGGTGATGTTGGTTGGTTTTTCGGTCATTTCGATTTTCCCTTATGGCGATGGAGTGGAGGCCGGCACAACCGCCAGGTAATTCGCGGCGGCCCAGCCCGCTCTGGAAGGATCATAGGGCGCGACCACATACCACCAGGTATAGCCATCCGCCTGTTGCGGGCCGTCTTTTACCAAAAAGGTTTCCGACTCGTCGCCGCGAAAAACGGTGTCGCTATTGAGCCCTGGAGCGGAACGGATCCGCAGGCCGTCCGTGCCTGTGCCGCTGATCTGAACATAGGTATTAAGCCCGATCTGGTCCGGCTGTGCCGTCAGGGCCGCGGCCAGGCCGGCGTTGATCGTCGGCGTGGGGATCACGGGGGTTGGGGATGGCAGCGGGATCACGGTCAGCTCGGCGGCGACGAAGCCTTCGGTCGAGGCGGCGCGCGGGTGCGACCACTCGATCCCGATCCAGGTCGCGGCCAATAGAAATCCCGCGCAACCCAACGACCCCAGGATCGTCCAAAAGTTGATCAAGCCTCTTTGGTTCATGGCAGCAGAAAAAAACCTAATCCGAGAATTAAGTAGACGGCCAGCAAGCCGGCGCCTTCGAGCCAGGTCGATTCGCCGTCGGAGGAAACCAGGGCGGAGACCACCACGGCCGTGAGCACCGCCAACAATTCAAAGCGATTGAAGGTGAGCTGCAATGGATGACCCAGCAGGAGGCTGATGAAGACCAGCAGCGGTGCGACGAACAATGCGATCTGCAGACTGGACGAGGTGGCGACCTCGACGCTCAATTCCATCTTGTTTTTCAACGCCAACTGCACCGATACCAGATGTTCCGCCACGTTGCCGATGATCGGCACCAGAATGATGCCGAGGAAAAACTCCGAAACATTCCAACTTGCCATCACCGCCTGGATCTGGTTCACCAGCGTCTCACTCAGCCATAGCACGCCCAGGGTGGAACACACCAGGATCAGGACGGCTTGAGCCGGTGTCCAGCCGGGCAGATCGCTTTTCGCTAATTGGTGCCCGAGCGGACTTTCTTTAACATTGGAGGCTTCCATCAGGCCCAGCGCGTACAACAAGAGCATGATGATCGCCACGCCGAGGCTCAGGGCCTCGACCTTGGGATCGCCCTGCGCCCCGATGGCTTGACTCCAGGCCGAAGGGATGATCAGTGCGACCACGGCCAGCACCAGCAGGATGGCATTGCGGCTGGCGCGGCGCTTGTTGAAGGTTTGCATGCCATGACGAAGGCCGCCGGCCAGCATGGACGCGCCCAGGACGAACAACAGGTTGCCAATGATCGAACCGCTGATGGAGGCCTTGACCAGTTCCGTCAGCCCCGCGCGGACCGCGGCGATGGTGATGATGAGCTCGGCCGCGTTGCCGAAGGTTGCATTCAGAAGCGCACCCAGGCGCGGATTGGTGTACGCGGCCAGGTCTTCCGTCGCTCCGCCGATGTAGGCCGCTAACGGAATGATGCCCAGCGCGGCCAGGATGAAGCACGCCAGCGGCGACCAATGGAGGAGCTGCGCGGCCGCAGTCAGCGGAAGAGCCGCAAGCAGAAAGCTCCAGGGGTTGCCTGCCATGAATTCGACGATGCGCTTCATTCGTGCTGTTCCTTCAACAATTTTAACGCTTTTGCCGGGACCATGACCTTCAACGCCTGCTTTTGGATCCTGATCTCCGCCCGGGCGCCGGCCAGCAGCGGTTCACCGTCCACATGCAAGGAAAAAGCCGTATCCGATTCCACGCGGGCCGAATGAAACGGCAGGCAGCGCGCCTGGTCGCTGGTCAGATGGCGGCCTGCAAACAGGTCCACGAATTGGCGAAAGACCACGGCGATATTGTCGCCGCTGAAGAGCCACATGTCCATCTCGCCGTCATCCACATAGGCGTTTGGAGAAAGCACCGCGATGCCTCCAATATAGCGGCGGATGTTGGTGGCGACCGCCAATAAGAAATGTCCATCCACGCGCTGTTCATCTGCCCAGACGCGCAGGTCCAGGCCGTGCCAGATGGCCGCGTTCCAGACCGTGGCCGCGAAATACTGCGGCACCGAAACGTATTTTGCGAAGCGCGGCCGGGGCTCCAATTGATGGATCGCAATGGCATCCAGGCCGCCGATGCCGGCCCAGAGCAAAAACACCTGCTCGTTGCAGAGGCCCACATCGACGCGATAGGTCTTGGAAGCGGCCAGCAGGCCCGCGTTCTGCTGCAAGGCGCGAGGATGAAGCCAATCAAAGACGGGCAAGCCCACCTCGGCAGCCCAGACGTTCATCGTGCCGGCGGGCAGGACCGCCAAGGCCGTTTCTGAATTCAGCAGTCCGCCGGCGACCTGGCCGGCGGTCCCGTCTCCGCCGATGGCGAAGACCGCATCATATTGCTCCAGGGCGGCCTGGTGCGCCACCTGCGTGGCGTGACGTCCGCTCAAGGTTTCGGCCACTTCGATCTGCCAGCCGGATGAAGCCAGCGGGCGGAGGATGCCGCGCACAAATGGACGAACCGGCACGCGGCCAGCCGCGGGGTTGTAAAGGAGCAAGCCTTTGCGCATCAGCCGATTATAACGGTGGAGTATAATTTTGACGGTGCCCGAAACCAACGAAGGCCATCTGCTTCTCGATCGTTATCAACTGCTGGAACAATTCGCTTCCGGCGGCATGGCGGAGATTTACCGCGCCCGCGATCTCATGCTGGGGCGTTATGTGGCGATCAAGGTGTTGCGCGAGGATCATTCCAAGAATCCGGAGTTCGAGAGTCAGTTTCGCAACGAGGCACGTTCCGCGGCCAACCTCTCTCATCCCAATATTGTCACGGTGTATGACTTTGGAAACGATAATGGCCAGCTCTTCATCGTCATGGAGCTGGTGCCCGGCAAGGATTTGAAGTCCCTGCTCCGCCAGCGCGGACGCTTTACCGTCGCGGAATGCATTCCGCTGATGGTGCAAGCCTGTGCCGGAATCGGGTATGCCCACCGCGCCGGGCTCGTCCATTGCGATGTCAAGCCGCACAACATGCTGGTCACGCCGGATAACCGCCTCAAAGTGACGGATTTTGGGATCGCGCGCGTCATGGCAGGCATCGCTCTCGGGGAACACACGAACGTCGTCTGGGGCTCGCCGCAGTATTATTCGCCCGAACAGGCGGCGGGCGAGGCGCCCACTCCCGCCTCCGATGTCTATTCACTGGGCGTCGTCATGTATGAGATGCTGACGGGTACGCTGCCCTTTACCGCCTCCACCGTGCCGGAGCTGGCCCGTTTGCATATGGAAGCCAAACCCATCCCGCCCAGCGAGTACCTTCCCGATCTGCCGGAGGCGCTCGAAGAGATCATCCTGAAGGTGTTGTCGAAGGAACCGTCCGCCCGTTATCGGACGGCCGATCAGCTGGGCCGTGTGCTGATGAACTTTGGGACGCGGCGCGATGAAGCGCTCCGGTCTTCCGTCTCAACGCCGGCGCCCGAGCCCATGCCTGTTCCAGCCTGGGAAGAGGAACCATCCCATCCCGTTCCAGACTCGGAAGGGGAAGCCTCGCCCTTCCGCCTGGCGGACGTCGATTGGATCTCCATTGGGTTGGGCTTGCTGGCCCTGATCGCAGCCGGCGGCCTGATCCCGTTTTGGATGTGGGTCTATTTCAGCTATAATCCGCCCGTAAAATAGGCTCTATAAAAAGCAGCATTCCCATTGGGTAAGAGAGTCTGAACATCCCGTTTCCGATGAACCAGTATTTCATTTCCTCCTCCATTCTCTCGGCTGATTTTCTTCGATTGAAAGAATCCATTGCCGCCTGCGAAGCCTCGGGCGTGGATTGGATTCATGTCGATGTGATGGACGGCCAGTTCGCTCCCAATATAACGATGGGACCCTTTCTGGTGGCGACCTTCCGGCGCGCCACCCGGCTTCCGCTGGACGTCCATTTGATGATCGAGCAGCCGGAACGTTATCTCGAAGCCTTTGCCAAGGCGGGGGCCTCCCATTTGACGGTTCATGTGGAGGCCTGTCCGCAATTGCCGCAGACGCTAAAGCAGATCAAGTCCCTGGGCTGTTTGGCAGGCGTGACGTTGAATCCCGCCACGCCGGTTTCTGAGATCGAGCCGGTTTTGTCCTTGGCCGATCTGGTGCTCGTGATGAGCGTCAACCCGGGCTTTTCCGGACAGTCCTTTATGCCGGAGACCGTGTCGAAGGTCGCGCAGATCCGCAGCAGGTTGGATGCGATCCGCTCACGGGCCTATCTGGAGGTGGACGGCGGCATTACCGCGGACACGCTGCCGAGGATGAAAGCGGCCGGCGCGAACGCTTTTGTTTCGGCCACAGCAATTTTCAAATACCCCGACGGCATTGAAGCAGGAGTCCATGCGCTGCGGGCACTGCTCTAAGATATTGGCAACAAAAATCACGGCCTGAAATTCGCCGTGACCTTTGTTGGATAGAGGGAGGAGGAGGAGCAGCAGGACAGATGCGGGCTTATGCCAATGATTTTCCAAGCGCCTTGATGCACTTGGCGCACAGCACTTTTTTAACCTTGTGGCCGTTCTCCATCAGCGTCACTCTTTGCAGATTGGGTTTGAAATCTCGGTTGGTGGCGTGCTGAGAGAACGAGCGATTATGCCCAAAGGTGGTGGTCTTGCCGCAATTTGCACACTTAGCCATCGTACACGATCCTTTCTTGCAATGATTCCGAATGCGTTCCCTGCCCTTGGCAGGCACGGCATTGTACCACGAAATTTGAAACGGCATCGGCAGAGCCTGGCTGGCAGAAATGCAATTCGTTAATTCGTTTTGCGTGGGGAATGATATACTTAGCAAACGCAACTAAAAAGGTAAGGTGAAAATGGGCATTCTAATGGATTTGAAAAATGAAATTGAAGCAATTGAGAGCGATAAAGAATTGAATACAAACGCTAAGATTGTAATTGACATTGCCGAACAGGTAGACAAATTAAACTCAAAATTGCCACACGAATTAATATTCCAGGCAATCGTTCAAGCAATATTTGGGAAGATGGTCTGGTAGCTATTTATTTAAAGTCTCACCACTTAATATTGCGCCAAAAGTTCTTATGACAGCGTTGGTTATTTCGTCCGCTCCGCTCTCTTTTGTTCCTACTGTATTGCCGGTGAGATAGGTTGATTTTACGATCTCCCATGCAATGGATAAAACGGCAACATTATAATTCTCTGTATCTGGGACTGTAGTAGCCATGATGTTTACATCCTTTCGATTTATTGATTATCGCGCAAAATAGATGCGCGAGTCAACGCGTTTGCCGAATATGTAATTCTTATACCGCAGATTCAACAAGCAAGTGCAACTTTGAAGGTTGTAGAGAGGTAAGCTGGTGTACGATAATGCTTCTCAGACGACCAAGTCAAAGGAGCACTATGAAACGATACACACAGCTTACCCAGATACAACGCTACCAGATTTATGTCCTGAAACTCAAAGGACATTTTCTGGTGGAGATTGCGGAGGTGGTCGGGGTCAACAAATCAACGATCAGTCGGGAAATCCGGCGCAACCAGAGCCAGCGCGGCTACCGGCCGCAATGGGCGCAGCACTTGGCGAAGGAGCGTAGGAGGAAGTGCCAGCCAACGATCACCAAGCAGGATTGGGCGCAGGTGGAAGAACTGTTGAGACAAGAACGGAGCCCGGAGCAGATCTCGGGCCGCTTGAAACAGGAACACAGTTTTCACATTAGTCATGAATGGATTTACCAGCATATTCTGAAAGATCAACGAGCGGGTGGAGATCTGTATCGGCATCTACGTTGCCAAGGGAAACGCCGCAAACGCTATGGACTGTATGATCGGCGTGGACAATTATCGAACTGTACAAGCATCGAAGAGCGTCCCGCCGTAGTTGCAGGTCGCAAACGACTGGGAGATTGGGAAGTCGATACGATCCTGGGCAACGGACATCAACAGGCCCTGGTGAGTCGGACCGAACGAAAATGCCGCTTCAGTTTGTTGGGAAATGTCACCCCGCACACCGCACAAGCGGTCCAAGACGAAGTCGTGCGACTGTTGCTGCCGCTGGTCCAAAAGGTCCATACCCTGACTTCAGATCATGGCAAAGAATTCGCCTGCCACCAACAGATCGCCGATCAACTGCATTTGAAATTCTATTTTGCCCATCCATATTCTGCCTGGGAGCGCGGCACTAACGAAAATATGAATGGCTTAATCCGCCAGTACTTTCCCAAACAATACGACTTCAAAACCATCTCCTCCAGCGAAGTCGAGCACGTCACCCATAAGCTGAATCTCAGACCTCGGAAATCTCTTCGTTACAAAACCCCCTTCGAGGTGTTCTTTCGCGTGTCCGTTGCACTTGTAACTTGAATCCGGGTACACATAAACGTAAAAAATTCTGTAATGTTTTTGCAATGAAATTGCAATGATTCTCGGCGTATGCTTGAAATAGATATAAGCTTGCCGGAGCATTAGACTAAGGCCAAGAAAGAGATTAGTATGTTCTTGGAGGTTGGTCGTGCTTTTTTTTGTCAACAATGTGAAGGTCGAGGAGGAGAAGGAGAAAAGATGAGGAAGGGAGTGATTATATCCGTGTGTGTAGTGGGGGTTGTGGTGGCAATTATTGCAATGTTCGATCCTAACCCTACATTGGCAGCGATTAGCATTAGTATTGCGGCTTCTTCGGCGTTGCTTTGGTATGTCAGCGATTCTATTGATAAGAAAATTTTACAAGTCAGTGAATCCATAAATAAAAGAGTTGATGATCTTAGAGACGATGTCAAAGAGATTAGAGACGATACCAAAGAGATTAGAGACGATACCAAAGGGATTAGAGACGATGTAAGGGAGATTGGTCAAGAGTTGAAAAGTCATAAGCATCCTTGAAACAAAAACAGAAACTAACCGATAGAAAAAATTCAACCTAATCGCTGGACTTTTCTATTGGGATGTTTAATTCAAATTAGATTCGCGCCCTTTGAACGATTGCAGTTTTCACATAGAAGTTGAATGTTGCGCGCCGTATTGCTTCCACCTTTTGCTAAGGGGATAATGTGATCGTATTCTAATTTCTCCTGACTGCCACATTTAACACAGCGTCCGCCGTCGCGTTGCCAAACGAATAATTTAACATCATCAGGGATGGGCTGTCTCTCAGTAATTGAGGGAGATTTTGGTTGGCTTACATGAGCAATGGCTTTAGCAACCTGTCGTTTTTTCTGTTCGTCTTTCTGCTTGAGTTTATCAATAATAAGGAGTTGTACCTCTGCTGGCGTACAACTATCATCCTCCCACCAGAATTCATTATTCAACATCCACCACTGTTTCTTACTGGCCGCGTCGTTCATCACACGAATCGGTTGTCGTAATTGAGCTGATAATATATTTTGATATTGGCTTTCGGTTAGATACAACTGTGTAGAATTTCGCCCCGCCCGAAAACCATAGAGCTTCTCTCTGTTTTTATTGAAAATAGAATCGAGTAAGCCATTATTTTTATAACCAAATACAAACATGCCTTTGGCTTCTCTTCTTAGCACAGGATACCCTAATTACTGGTTTTCTGACTATTCTGTTTCTTTGGTTTCTTTTCTTTTGGCGACGGCTTTATTTTGAGCGTAGCGGATAAAACTTCTTTGAAATCCAGAGGATATAAAGATATTGGTTTTTCGTTTGTTGTTTTAGTTTCTTCTGGTTTATTCATAGAACACCTGTCTATTATAGATAATACTGACTTATTGTATCATAGTAGATGAGGCATAAATGTTGCCACAATATAGGATTTACATTGATGAATCGGGAGATCATACATACAATCACTGTGACGAGGATTCTAAGAGGTATCTCGGTCTAGTTGGTTGTGTAATCGAAAACGATCACTATAGGACAAAATTTCAACCAGATTTTGAGGCGTTTAAGCAAAAGCATTTTCCCCACAATCCAGATGATCCAGTTATTTTTGTTCGTTCAAAGATAGTTAGCAAGTATGGAGCATTTTGGAGGTTGAAGGACAAGAATAAAAGAGACGCATTTAACGAGGAATTGCTTCAATTTATTGAAGGACATAACTTTATGGTTATTGCGGTTGTAATTGATAAAAAGACGCACTTAGACTCGTATGGTATTGCGGCATATCATCCTTATCATTTTTGCGTTGCCGCAATGATGGAGCGATATTGTGGTTGGTTAGATCGTCTTGGCAGAATGGGCGATGCAATGGCCGAATCAAGAGCAGGCGAGGATAAGTTTTTAAAGGAGGCTTTTAGGCATTTATATTGCAACGGAACCTATTTTCATCGGCCACCCTTTTTTCAAAAGGGTCTCACAAGCGCAGAGATTAAACTAAAGTGCAAAGATGCTAATATTGCGGGATTGCAGTTGGCCGACCTGCTTGCACATCCATGCAAAGAGGAAATATTGATTCAAAAGGGACTGATAACAGATATTAGAGGAGATTTTACTAAGAAGTTTAGAGAGGTTATTGAGAAGAAATATAACCATCATTTCTACTCTGGAAGAATTGATGGTTACGGAAAAGTTTTCCTTCCCCGCAAAAATTAAGAGAGCCTAGTTAACGAAACTAGACTCTCTTGCGCTAATCCTACACGGATTATCTCCCTCCAGTTTTATCTGGATTACCCTCTATTATACGCCAACCTTAAAAAATGTCAAGAACAGATTAATGTTGTGTCTGTAACATTCGTGGTTGGTGAATTTGGAAATACGAAAGAACAAACAATTGCGGCAGAGAAGTGAAGGTTTAGAAATGGAGCGCTCCAGCCAGGAGCAGGCCGGTTTGCATGCCGTGCCAGGTCTTATATCCACGAACCGTCCGAGCGCGCATCTTCATTCTTCCGATGGCTTGCTCAGTTCGATTGTTGGTCCATGGCACTTCTTCGAATGGGTAGGTGCAAAAGCTTTGCCAGTGAGGAGAGAGCCTCAGCACGAGCGCGCGCAGCTGCTCCAAGGCTGTGAAGGGTTTGCGGTTTCCGATGCGTCGGATCTGACTCATGCGTTGCCACAGGTAATACAGGCGCTTATCCCCTGCCGGCGGCAGATGGTCAATGAGTTCTTCGACTTCATCCATGACCCATTGCCATTCTTTGGGGACCTGCTCGCGCAGTTGTTTGAGGCTCTTGCCCACATAGCGGCGCACATGAAATTGGCACACCTGATGACCCGGTTGCAAACGCTCGGTGACCAAGCGATAGGTACTCAGATCATCGGTGACAATGACTCCGACACCCAAACGCTGCATGAGACCTCTCAACCACGCCTCCACCGTCTGCGGGTTGTATTCATTCATATAGCCCGCCTCCACGACATCGCCTTGTCCCAGGTCGACAGCGACCAGCACCGGACGTTGTTCGCCCCAACCCCGCACCACCGCTCCATCCACTCCCAGCACACGCACTTTCCTCCAACGGTTCTGTCTTCGGATCCGTGCCGCTTGTTCTTGGGCATCGCGGCAGACGCTCATGTGACACAAAGCAATATTCAAGCCGCTGAGCATCCGGCTCACCCCTCGATGGCTCAGTCCCATCGTCCAACAAATCACCGCAAACAACTTCAAACGTTCGGTTTGATCGGCAGCACTACTTCCTTCCGGATAATACCGAAAGGTTCGTTTGCAGTGGCAACCACGTTACCGATATACTCGCACACTCCGCTTCTTCGTATCCTTCACCCTCTTTTTCACCTGACCCCAACGCTGGAAGGTCCCCCACTCGCAATACGGGCACTGGTGTGGACGAACTTCTCTTTCTCGCTTGACAATAGGCAATTTGAGGACAACAATGGACATGGGACGGGCTCCTTCCGATGGAGACTTCGACAATCACCATCATACAGGAAGCTCGTCCTCTTTTCAATCAAAACCCACCGTTTATGTTACAGAGTCTTAATGTTCTAATTCTTCTTTGTATCCTTATACATTAACCTTTTACCGCTTGCCTTTGATAAAGCCTTTGCGGTTCGTTGCCCGTCTGTTATTTCTCGGTTGTTATAGCGAAAGGCAAACTCATCTACATAGCGGTCAAGATGTTGTTCGCTGATGTGATGGAATGTACCCGTAACGCCGCGCTTCAAAAGAGCAAACCAACCTTCGGCGGTATTGGTGTAAGCGTTCCCCCGTACGGATTCGCCCGCGCCGTGATCTACAACTTTATGCTTTGCATATTCGTTCTCTGAGCCATTGTAGACGTTGAATTGGTCTGTAACAATCGTTGCCTCTTTAGAGACATGCTCGCGGATGATACCCTTCAAATTTGCTGATGTCACATTCTCAACTTTGCGCGCTCTAAGTTCACCACCGCGCTCTACAAGTGCAAAGACTGGAGTCTTCGTCTTTAGACTTCGACCTCGATTACCTTCTGTTCGCTTATCGGCGTGCTTGTTCTTTTCCTTGCCACCTACATAAGTCTCATCTACTTCGACCGTACCGCTTATTAGATTGGCAAGGGGTTCTTGTTTCATTGACAGGCGAATGCGATGAGCCATAAACCAAGCCGTCTTATAAGTTACACCCAAAGTCCTGTGTAGTTGATGAGCGGAGATACCTTTCTTCGATGAGCAAATCAAGTAGTAAGCCATGAGCCAATCAGCAATCTTGATTCGGCTACCTTCAAAGATAGTTCCGATGGTTGCGGTAAACTGCTTGCGGCAATCGCCACAGAAATAAACGCCAATTCTGACATGCTCCTTTCCTTCCGTGGTAGGATTCAACTTATGGGCGTTCTGCGAGCCACAATGCGGGCAGGTTGTACCATTCGGCCAGCGGATACTTTCAAAGAGTTCGCGGGCTTCGTCTTCAGTCAGGTTTCGGAGTTGTTTGAACGTGATATTGTTCATTCGTGCTTTTCCTTATGCCCCTATAATAGCACAAATGTCTGCGTTTGTAAAGTATACAATTCTCTTTGCGTGTTATAAGAAGCAGTAGAATAGAGCAAGAGGAACCTATGGGCGAAGAAACTACATCTCTGGGCGGGATCCACATCTCTCCCGACGCGGTCGCCGCGATCGTGTATCATGCCACGCTTCAATCCTACGGCGTGGTCGGGCTCGCGCCAAAGAACCTGGTCGAGGACTTGG
>DATJAH010000005.1:0-29671 GCA_035516425.1 Anaerolineales bacterium | reverse complement strand
GGCTGCGTCATGGTGCTGCGCATCAGGCCGCCCGCATCCGGCGAGGAGCCTGATTTGGCGGCGCAAAAATTACGCAAAAAAGCCTCCAGACTCGGCGGAGCCTTGGAGGTAGCCGTATCGCCATACACCACGCCGTCATGGTTGCCGGGAATGGCGAAGATGGGCCGGTCATATATCCGATAGGGATCGTAGAACTGGTCATAGTAGTATTTCGCCTCGCCGAACTGGTAGATGAGGTCGCCGAGGATAAACAGAAAGGCCGGCGCGTCCGCGCCGCCCGCTTCAACATCGGCGGCCATCATGTGAGCGACACTTTGTTCATCCAGGAGATGGCCCACTTTGGTGGCGCCAGTATCGCCCACGGCGTGAAACGAGATCTTCCTGGAACTCTGAATGGCCTGCGTGATCGAATCGCCCAGGACATCGGCCAGGTTCATCCGTGGCGGGTTGATCCTCGGCTTGGGAACCGGCAGGATCTTGTCCTTGTGTGCTTTGTAATACTCTGAGTTGTAGTATGCATCGCTGGTGTTGTCCACCCTGAACGCAGCCGGGTCGGCGCCGGGCTTTTGCTCGGCAAACAGTCGGCCATCCTTGCCAATGATATTAGACATGCTATCTCCTTTCGCTTCCTTTGTTCATTCGTTTGTGTATTGTCCGGAATGGAACAATACGCGCATCATCGTGCCGCACATTCCAACGCCTGCGGACCGTACGGGAAACAGGGAGACGTGCCAGCCAAGCGGGCTGGGTCATGATGGGATTTTGCATGGTCCGCCTCCACGGATCAGGTGTGTGACGTTCCCACGCGAACCTGATCATGTTCCGAGGCATACCAAGCGGAATCTCGATCCTGGCTTGCTTCTGCCCCGGTCGCGACCATCTTCGTTACAGCCGTTCCCGTTCCGGCGGGGGCATTCCCGAGCGTCGCCACCGTCCCATCCAAACGATGCGGAGCCATGCGCGCCATATTGCCGAGGCGACACACCCAGGATCCTTCATCCACTTTTTCATCCTTTTGTGCGGTTTGGCTGACCGCTCCTTGGATCTCCCTCCTTTCGGCCTTCCCATCTTCCTGATTAACCGGTGAAGTTCCTGCAGGGGCTTTCATGGCAAAACAAATTAGATCGAATAACGGTTCGATCTCCGCCGCCCCCAAACTGGTCGTGGTTTTGTTCGTGGTGGTATTTCCAGCTGCGATATTGGCTTCATCGCTGACGTCATCCATATCCCCAAGCTTGATATCCTTTTGCGTCATCCTGCGCCTCCCATGCGAAAACCAACAACAGACGGAACTGGGCGTAGAGCCTGCGCCTCATTCCAGTTCGTGACTCCCTGCTCATGATATTGTACACCTTTCTCGAGATCAGACAAGCGGGAGCGGCTGGGCCGCAGACAAAGCTTCGGACATGGGGGCTGCGAGCAGCGCAGCCGCGGGTGTGAGGCAGAATTTCCGCAGGGGTGTCCGGCACTTCATGGGTGCGGTACATGGTGAAGAGCACGATCTCGTGCAAAACGCGCTTCCTTCCAGAAAGAAGGCATTTGCTCACTGCCCATGTTTCGTGAGCAGCGAGGAGATGCTCCTCTTCTCCCAATCCTATTCGGAGGCATGTGACATGTTCACCACCCTGATCCTGAAATATGCAACCTCTTTCATAAATTTGTTCGCTCTTTCCATTGTTGTGATCCATTTCGCCATCGGCATGCTCCTGCTGGTTTTTGCGGAGAACCGCCCCGTGAAGATGATCCTGCTGATCGCACGCGGGATCTATTACGTGGTCGCTGCCATCACAACATTCGTGATGATCGGTGAAGGCGTGACGGTGTACGCCTGGGTCGGTGCGGCAACGCTCGTTCTGGTCCTGGTTTATGCCGTTCTCCGTGTCAGCCTGAACGATTGGCCTGCGGTCACCTCCAAAAGAGGCGGTCGTTCCAATGCCTCAAGCACCAGAGCAGGCGCCAGCAGGCGCCGCTGGCCGAACCTGGCCAACAGTCAAAATGAGCATCAGCCGCCCACCGGCGTGCCTGATCGATAGATCATCCATCTATCGACATCAATGGACCATAAGTCCCTTGATCCATCATAGAACAAAATTCTATGAACAAGACAGAGAATTTATCTCTGTCTTTCTTTTTAGTCACGAAGGCGGCTCCGCGCTGGCAGGCGAAAACCGCTTTTGCGCCTGAAAAGGACGACAGAGCCTTCCGTTCCAAAGCCCGGGCGCGGGCCCTCCCAAAACATTCAGGAGGAACCTCTTTTCACATTCGAGATAGGGCCCAGGACCGAACGGGACCCGCCGCAAGGCTTCTGTTTTCATCCGCCAACCCTCCCCGAGATCGCCCAAAAGTTGGGAGCCTATTTTGGCACATCCGTTCCGATCTTTTCAAATGGATGGAAATGCCTTGGATCGAATGCATGGATCCTGTACCCATTGTTCCTGACCATCCAGGCCGCGTGGAACGCGTCAATGCAATCCACATTTTTATCCGCTTAGGAAAAATGGCCTGCCGGATCAAATCTGAATCAATCACTTCCCTCCATAAGAATATTCAATCCAGCCCCCTGCCTCGTCTCATCTGTCCTGGAGCCCGCTCCAAGCCGGACGAGAAAAGGCAGTCGCTTTTTCTAAGCAGCAGGCGTGCCCGACGGAGCGGAAGGACCGCTGCCCGGCCGCCCGCGCGGAGGTCGCGATGTTCAAGGATTTCTGCCTCAAAATCCTCGGTGGATATTTGTCCGAAAAAGAACAGGATGAGTTGATCCGATCCATTCTGGCCGAAGTTCGGAGGTATCCGCAGGCCGCTCACGAAGTCCGGCTTATGCTTGATGCAGGCACGGACCGCCTGTCCGATCACGCCACCGGGGTCTTGCGCGCCATCGCCTATCAAAGGTTGATCAGGCGCCGCAGGTGAACGCGAAGAGCGAGGTCAAAAACCTCGCTCTTCCTTCTCGATCATTCGGCTTGCGGGTTAATGAGCGCCAGGCAGCGCGGGTTGTGATTCCACTTGACGTAGGCGTTCTTCGCAAGGGCCGTTGCCAGAAATACCACGCCGATCACGTTCAGATCGGCACCCGCCTCGGCGAGCAATTGGCGTTTGTGGCTTTGGGTTGCGTCCAGCACGGCCTGATTGATCGTGGCCAGGACCATCTGGTCCGCGACGAGGTTGTACTTGTCCCCCCTGGCTTTGACCGCTCGTACACGGATTTTCCTGCGTTCACTTTCATATTTTTCGCGAACGACGTTCTCGATCACATCGGTGGCCGTGGTGTGCGGCGACCGCCCCGCAAGCCATTCGATCTGCTCGATCGTACTGTCGTTCAACCGGTAGTTTTTTGCGGTTTTCACAGCCGCCTCCTTCCTGTATTTACCGACGTAAATACATTGTAGCCTCTTTCCGGGATCTGTCAACCTCTCCGTTCCGCGCATCCCCGCCAGGTCGGGTTCGATCCCCGCGGGAACGCATTGCGCCCTGACGGCGCAGGCTAACGCAGAATGATGCTCAACTTCTGCAAATCTCTTTAAGGAGGTATGCCGACATGGCTACCAAGCAGTACGCCAACAACAGTTCCGGTCGTAGCACCGGGCGAAATTTCCCGTCCAATTACGTCATTCTCACTTTGCACGCCATAGCCGACGGCGAAGCCCGCTATGCCAACAGCGGGTCCATGATGGCAAAGGTCCGCGCCTTCCTCTCTCAAGGCAAGGATAAAGACTCGCACGAGTACAAGCCCTCCATCTTCGTGGATGTGATGGCTTTCTCGCAGAATGAGAACACCACCCCCGTCCTTGAGGCGATCTCCCAGCTCAGGGACAAGGATCTCTTCACCGTCAAGGGCCGCCTGGCAATGGACGTGTGGACGGGACAGGATGGCGCGGCGCGCCAACAACTCCTGGTCGTCGCCGTGTCCGTCGAACCCTTCTCGTTTGAAAACGGCGAGCGGGGGCTTGAAGAAGAATTGGGCGCGCCTTCCTGACCCCGTATCTTTTTCGAGCCATAAGGTTCCACCGAGACGCGCCGGGCGGCGCGTCTCTCCTTCATCCCGATGCAGACTCGTTTTCCCCGCACCTCCCGGCACTGGCACGCCGGGCCAGTGTGTTTTTCGAGTAAAGGGCATACCGGGTTCGACTCCCGGCGGGATGACTGCGAGCGGGGATTGTCTTCCTCTCCACGTATCCGTGCACCTCTCTCACGGCGGATCGTTTCCCTTCGGGAAGGCATCCGAAAACTGCTTCTATCCTTGAAGCGTTGGATGCTCTCTCGCAGGGAGACGACTCCATGAGGAGTCCGCTCCACAAATTCCTGAGAGAGGTGCATTGTGTTTACCGCTTTGTCCATCGCTGCAGGCGTGATCGTGGTATGGCTGCTTGGCTATGACGCCTATATCGTTTGGTATGCGCGTTCCGGCAGATACGACCTCGACCGCCGAATCGATTCCGCCACAAAATCGTGACGGAGGAAAAGCGAGTGGAGAAAGTGGTGCGGCTGTTTTGAACCATGCGGCATTCCCCGCTCGCAATTCTTGAGGACCTTGAGTCGCAGCGCAGGGCGAAACTGTCCCGCGCTCCTATGGTCCCGGATCTCTTTGCGCAGCGCGGCAGGGATCAGGATCCGGGCCCTGGCGGCAGCTCGCCTCTCGATCTACAAACTTCCGCTCGTTATGAGAGATGTCCCTTCCGGCAAAGAGCAGGTTGTGCAACCGACTTGCCCTATGCAACAAAACCTGCTCCGCCTGCGCTGGACCCCCTCCAGAGCGGGCGGAGCCGATTTTAAACGAAGATCCCGCGCGTAGCGGGGCGGCTCAAATCTCTTGGAGGTATGCATGATGCAAACAACCCCGGCAGGACAAAAGCCTGCCACGTATCGAGTTTCCAAACTCAAATTCCTTTCTGTGCACGACCGGCCCGTCACCCGCGTCTCTGCGGACCCGTCGGTCTGCACGATCACCGAACTTCTGGCGGTGATCATCGGCGGATCGAATCAGATCGAAATTGCGGAGGCGTTGCTGTCTCACTTCCATGGCGACCTGCACCGAATGCGTCAGGCGTCCGCGGCGGAATTGCTCGCGATCCCCGGGATCGGTGAGCGCACGACCGCCGCCCTGCGCGCAGCGTTCACGCTGTCCAGCCGCCTGAAATCCGCCGAACACACCGAGATCAGCTGCCCGCGCGACCTGGCGCAGCTGTGCGAAGACATGAGCGCCTTCGACCAAGAGCGCTTGCGCGTGATCATGTTGAACACGCGCAATAAAGTGCTGGGCATGGAGGATGTTTACAAAGGCTCGGCGAGCATGACCATGATCCGCGCCGGCGAACTGTTTCGACCGGCGATCCGGCTCAATGCGACTGCGGTCGCATTTGTTCACAACCATCCCAGCGGTGACCCGAGTCAGAGTCCCGAGGATGTCGCGGTGACCCGCGCCCTCGTTCAAGCCGGAAGGCTGCTGGAGATCGCCGTTCTCGACCATCTCATCATAGGGCACGGTAACTGGGTATCCCTCAAGGAGAAAGGCTTGGGATTCTCCTAGGCACAAGCGGCCTGTCAGAGGAGGATCGTCAAAAAGACCGCCCTTCCGCCCGCCGATCGCCTGGCACACATCCGGGCATGTAAGGCTCGCGACGCTCGATCGGCGTGGGGGTCAGCGGCGGGCGACGATCACTACGCGCGATTGTGCGAACAAGCCAGCCTGAACCTCCGGTACCATCACGGCCTCGCTGTTCTGCCGTTACATTGATGCGCAGCAGAAGCATCGCAGGTAGTGAGGGTAGTTAGCCCTCACTACCTTTTCTTTGATCCAGGCGATCTTCACTTCGTCTCGGAAGACTTCAAACTCTCCCTCCCCCGTTACCACCTCGCCTCTTCGTAGATTCACGTTGATCTACCATCGCCCAACCAAAAACACGCGACTTTTTCCCGCAGATAAGGAATTCGTGGAGGAATAACATATGCTACCAATACAAATCCGATCCATCACCCATGTGGCTGACACTCCAAGTACAAATGCGAGCACTAGCCAGGCAACGGTGATGGTTGCAGGCTATTTTTATGCTGTAAACCTAAGCGACTCGGCCCACCCTCGACACCACCACGTGGCGATCCACGGAGAATGCACATGCGGCCTTGGACGAAGTTGTCCCGCGGTACAGGCGGTAAAGGATTACTTGGCCCAGGGCGGCCCACGCGCAGAGCGCCCGCCTTATGGATATTACCCGGTTCGTCCTGCCAGCTGTCCGGTATGCGGCGCACAGACTCTTTATGAGCCCTCGCTGTCATCCCGTGTTCGCGGCGCAGGCTGGACTTGTATCCAAGGCGGCAAGAGCCATTACTGGCAGCACCGCGCGCACATCGGCGTGATGCGAAATCGTCTGGCCCAAAAGAGAAAGTTCGTATAGGAGGTCTGCCGTGTGTCCAGATCAAAGACCAAGGATTGAGCTGGTGGAGCCGCACCAGCTCGGTCGGGATGTGTTTTTTACAACCCGGCTGTTCTGGGATTGTGCATGCGAGAGGTACTACATCCATCCCTGCACAGAGCAAATCTGTCCGGTCTGCAAAGCCGACCGCGAGGATGCTCCCGATGCGCGGGTGGAGGAAGTGTTCAGATATTCAGCCGATCTTGACCGGAGACTCGTGGAAGCGCTCACCGCGCTCTGCGAGGTTGTTTGTCCCGACTTGATCATAGGTGACCTTCCGTTCTAGCAATCGAATGGAATGAGGTCTATTTGCAAGAAGAGGGATGCCTTCACGGGCATCCCTCTCTCTGTTTAACACAATAATACGATGGTTCTTGTCGCACGATTCATTCTCTGGCGCCTGGTCTCGTTTGGATAAATCGCTTTGCCGGTTGGAAATACTCGAAAACCGGACAACCGGTTGGATCGGCTAGCTGAATTTCTAATTCTCCACGAGGTCTGTGCTATCCATTCGCTAAAGATCATGATTTGCTTGTCAGTCGTTTTACTCCAGCCGAAAAACTGGATGGTACCGCCCTGCTTTCATGAGCTCCTCTTCCGGCGCGTCCGGCGATTTGACAGTGGTCATCTGCGCCACCAAGTTCCAATGAAGTTTGAGATAAGCCCGCAAGGCATTTAGTTTCTCGTTTCCGTCAAGCTCCACGGCTCGAAACGCATCCATGTGACTTCCGATCCGCAGCCTGCCTTCTCCCTGACTTCTAAGGTTTTTCACCCAGTTTGTCTCACCGTACATGGCAACTAAATATCGGTGTCCATTCAACTCCAGCAGCCGTACTGGAGTGGCGCGCCAGATTCCGCTTTTTCGACCCTTGACTTCGAGCACGCGCGTTCCATTGCGATCATCCATTCCCAGCTTTCCAACTAATAATAAGGTGAGTGGGTCGAACAAATGACGCATGACCCAAGGAGGGCGTTGGTAAACTAAAGCAGAGTTGTTTGTTTTTGTCATGGTATTTCCTTTCTTTCTGATGGATTTTAAACACTACGTGGTTTGCTTGAACAAGACAGCCAGCAATACCCCTCCAACGATCAACGTGATCCAATTGATCGTAAGAACTGCAACTTCATACCGGTATTCGAGATTTCTACCATAGAGCAGTGAAAGCCCAATCAGCGCTCCAATTGAAACAACCGGACTGACGATGAATAACCAGCGGATTGCGCCCTCCACCCTTGCGCGTTTGACAAAAACTGCACTGAGGAAGAGCAAAGCGAAGCTCATCATCACATATCCCAAATCTTCAAGCGCGATGAAGATTCCATGAGGGTTGTATTGCGAGAAGAGAGACAGCCCCTCTGTTTCTCCCTTGAGGAGGCTGGGCTGGATCACGCTAAGTTGAATAAAGTAGTCCATGGTGATCAAAGCTGCAGAGATCAAGGCAAAAGATAATCCAATTTGGCTGAACAACTTCTTATCGGCTTCTGTTGTGTAGTAGCGAATGCAGGTCATCAACACAAAAAATGTTAGGCATAACAGAATTCCTGGATACATCCATAGGTAGTCGCCAGGAACGAATGCCGCGGCATCGGTGTAGGGATAGGTGATACAGGCGCTCAAACAAAACGGTCCGGATCTCGGAGGCGTGGTGATGCCGAGGGCGAAGGCGGATACAGCGCAGAGAACGGTTAGGACAGCCGACCAGAATCCAAGTCGACTTGTTCTTTTCAGGGCAGACCCTGTCATTTCCGTAGCGGATGTGTGATTCACGGTTTTCATTTATTATTTCCTTTTTGCGAAGAGTTTCCACAGCGGTCAAGCAATCATGGCCTACATGTTATCTACGCTTTCGCGTTGTGGAAATTGCATCGACTGTTGCCCAACCCCAAAAGACAATGCTCCAAAATGAGATCACATCGTGTACTATCCTGGGTATCGAGTATGTCCACATCCTCCTTGCTGAAGAATTTTCCATTGGCACGGGCGGATTTGCCATGGAAATTAACGGCCATATCATGATGTTCAAGCTGCCAATGACTATCGCAGCCGTCATGATGGCCGCACCTTTATCGCCCTCCGCTGCATATGGCTGTCCTGAACCCGGAACAAGTAGTGACAATAACCAGCCGCATAAGGTTTGCGTTTCGTAGCTATCTCCTTCCGCACGATAGGCAGTCATGATCAATTCAAATCGTCCATCCGCCGAACACCGTGAGCAACATATGGCAACATGTACCAATGAATCTCAGAGTTCGTGCGGACTCTGTGAGCGGCCGATCCAACGATGAACTCGGGTGGCATACATGTGATATTCCTTGCCGAACTTGGCGACAAGATATTTCTCTTCGGGTGCTATCAGCACATAATGGCAGGCAATGAGGCTTGGCAGGAGGAATACCAACACCCACATCCAATTTAGTGTCAAACCAAGGCCGGCTAACAGGCAACCGGCGCCAAGGTAGATAGGATTTCTGGAGATGGAAAACACTCCGGTAGTGACAATTTCAGTTGTTGGGCGACTGGGTTCGGTTGGCTGGCTGTATTTGAAGAACTCTCGGCGGGCAAGCGAGATGAGGGCTGCGCCTGCGATCATCAATGCCATGCCTACAAAGATCAGGATTAATCTCGGTATCCTATCAGGTAGTGAGAGGCGGACCAGGAATTGGATAGCGACAGCAACGAGAAAAGGAGCGCCAAAGATAACCTCGGATATTTGCCAATAACTTTTGTGGGCGGCATCAATTTTCGAACCAGAAGTCATAATTTTCACCAGATGCCCGGCATTAATCGGTATTGGACGTGCTTGGTGTAATCTTCGTAACCAGATAATTCTTTCCTGAGCATTTGGTCTTCAAGCCTCGTTCGGATGAAGAACAGAATGCCGATTACCATGGCAGGGATCAATCCCCAAAATGATCCGAGGGCTGGCGGCGTGCAAAGAAACAAAACAATAATGCCTGCGTACATTGGATGCCGCACGAATTGATAGGGGCCGGAACGTATTATCGTTTGACCGCGGTCATCCTGGATTCGTGCGACTCGCGAAGCATAGGTATTTGTTCTGATGGCCCAGAAGATCAACCATGCAGCAAATATCAGACCCAGCCAACCCATCAGCTTTAGAACGACCGGCAGCGAACTCCAATGAAACCGCTCTGCATCCAAGCCGATCAAAATGAACAAGCACAATAGCAAAATGGTATACACACTCAAGATGAGCTTATCCCAACCTTTGGTATTGGACGCGACCTGACTGCGTTCCTTCAAAAGCTCTGGATCATTCGTGATCGCCCAAACTGCATAAATCATGAGAAAGATGAGATAGCTTGCTATATAAATCCACGCCTCAAGCCAGTTCAGCCTTCCCGCAGGAAGGAACAGCAACAGTCCAAGAGCAGTTGGAATAAAAATCAGACCCCCTGTCATCCTGATGATCAAAGATAATTTCATGATTGACATTGTCGAATCCTTCCAAGCTATTATATAAGCATTTCTCGGCCTTGAAGGAATACTGACCTAACTTTTTTAGTTCAGCTCAAGTATTTTCCGAATCGCAGGTACGGGAATACCGGCGTGATTTACCAATACGCCGAGTTCATGGGCAAGTTGGATCATTTCATCGGGCGCTTGGGAGGCGTGATAGCCCAAACCTACTTCCCCCCATTTGGAATTCAACAGAGCGCGCATTCCAGACACTTGCAGGAAACGTGGGATGAACCGGATCGCATCCTCAGATGGGGGAACAATCTTGTGTCCCAAGGCGCGCATGACCCGGTGTGCTTCGCGCCAAGCATCTACGAAGAGCTTTAAATCTTCAGTAGAGCGGGCCATGGCATGTAAATCGCAACGGTATTTCAGCGTCAGTTTACCAATCAGAGCCACACCAACCGCATGAGTCATATCGTGATCGACCATGTGCGTTGATGTTGTTGCCTTGATTCCCGCACTATTCAGAATCTTGACAAGCCGCTTAAGCCTCGCGGTGATCGAGCCGTCTATTTCTCCGAATGGTGAAGCCAGCGGCGTGGATGTGATGGCGCGGATGATATCGCCGTCCCGTTTGCCACCCGCGACGACGGTTCCCAACATGATCCGTTTCTTATCTATGACTTCAGTGAATTCATCCGGCCCCAAAAGGTTATTGCCCATGAAGACAATGTTCGGAGATTTGTTTTGAGCCAGCACCGGCAAAAGATCCGCGACCTGATTTTTGCGAACGACGACCAGGATGAAGTCATAGATATCGTCCGGGTCGAGACCGTTGATGACCGGAACTTTAGTAACGCTGCGCTGGTTGCGAAATGGATCTTCGATAATGATCCCTTCATCTTTTATTTCATCGTAGCGTTTGCCTCGCGCCAGAACTTTCGCGTCCAGCCCCGCCCTAACCAATTTTGTGATCACCGCTGAGCCGTTCACTCCGGCTCCGATAACCAAAAGCTTAGTATTGTCTGTTATCATTTTGACTCTTTTCCGAATCGAACAATCTTGCCAGACCCGGATAGGCTTTTAACGGAATGATCTCAAATGAGATCAAGTTCGATCCAACGAATGGCAATGTTCCAAGAATCTCCTGCGCCTCAGAGATGGACTCACATTCCAATACAAGGACAGCCTCATCTCGATCTGCGCGAAAATAGATTTCGCGAATCACACTCGACTGCTGTAATTCCCAAACCTTGAGGGCTTCCGCTCTGGCATATTCCTTGAACTGATCAGCGGAGCTATTGGAGAGTTCGTGTTCGATCGCTAGGATTTTCACTTTTACCTCATAGCTTTTGCGGTGTTGGTTTTCGCGATATACAGGCCGGTTAGATCAGTTGATATAAATATCAGCGCGAAAGGAATCCATGTCCCAAGCAGGCTGGCGAACATATCCAGACTCCTGTTGATCAGAAGCGCCACGATGAAGAAATCCACCACAATCACAAAACTTACAAAGATCAAGGCGGTTTGCAAAGGAGCAGTGTAATTGAATTTGCGAAAGTAGATCAAAGACACAATGGCAAAGAAGATCGGAGCGCCGATCGCGTGCACGATCAATGCGTTTTGCAATGTCGTGAACACCCTGCCAATCCCTATCGTCGCGAAGCACAGCGCCCAGCCGACAAAGGCATGAGCCAAAACAATAATAACTCTTTTACTATTCATAACCTGTTCCTTTCGATGATCACGCTGCAGACGTTTGACGACGAATTGAAAAATACTTCAGAGTCACCAGGAGTGCCACGATTGGACCGACGATGACAGGCAACATCAATAGGATTTTCCCAATATCGTTTGTGATCCAAGAAATCGCAAAGCGCAACGCACCGGGCAAGACATCCGCAAGATGAGCGAAGTTGAACGGAAACACAATCCGCAGCCAGAACGAACCAATCGCCAGAGATAGATTCGTCGCGGCTTCAAATGGACGAGCTGGATTTCGGCGTCCGGTGAAGACTTTGACAAGCGGGGCAACGAGGGAAACTGGAATGGGACCGTACAAGCAGAACATTTCCACCACCCCGAATTTTGTTGAGAGGAATCCAGTATGGGTGAGCTGGTGATCTGCGAAAAAACTGAACAGCAGAACCATCGCCACGACGACCAGTAATTCCGCCCCTCGTTGCGCTACAGTAAGGGTTTCTACATCTGGTTTCTGTATATTACTTTTCATTGGAAGTGAGTCTCCTCGTTGTGTGAATCGGCCCGCGTTTGTGTATCGTATGCAAATCCGCTGGCAATGCTCAACAGCAGAAGCCCGAAAATGAGGAAAATAAGAATTGCCGTAACGGATTGATTTTTTGCACCGAAGAAGTTCCCCAAGATTGCGATTTGAAGATTCATCAAAGACGGTGGAAAGAACAGGATGAATACCCATGGCCACAATTTTCTAAAGAAGACTTGCACTCCAACTGAAAGATGAGCCTGCCACCACCTCGGAGGTTCATTGCTCCTCGTCCCGATAGCACCTGCAATGGTTTCAATCACCAAAGGCGCGAGACCGCCGCCAACAAGGAACAGTACAACGGAGAGAACGATCATGACTGCAACGCCATTCTTCCTCTGGATAAATGCTGCAGCCCATATCGTGACAATAAATCCAAGTATGATCGCGAGAACACCTGTTATGAAAAAGTTGGGGATGATGGTAAAGGCAGGCTCACTGCCTTGGAACATGCTGTGCATTTGGCGGCCAATGGCGTCCATGATCACGCCGCCTGGTGCACCATTGCCTGGAAGGGTCTCAAAGTAACCATGTTCCATGCCCATCAGTCCACTAAAGACACCGAGCATGGAGGCGACTACGCGGGTGGCACGAAGGTTACGCAAAATCATTTTGCACCTGTGCGGGAGACCTGTCCCAACTGAAAGAGTCTCAGCCCGACAAGGAGATACCATATCAACAAAAAAACGGCGGATATGGATATGGGGATGAATTCAAATGCCGATGCGAAAGCCAATGTGACGTAATATCCCAACCCAAATCCGTTCGCTAGAATTCCTGCATACGCTGTGGGCCTGCTAAAAATATCGCATCGCAACATGACTGTGGAGAAAACCAGACCGGCAACAGTCACAAACAGGTAACTCAAATATACCCCTGGATAGTTGTCGTTGTAATGTATGGCCAATACTGCTTGCCCGGCCATCTGGAGCATTGCTCGCTGTGCGTCTGTGCTGGCGGTGTACTGGTTGCTTAGGGAAAGCATGGTAAAAGCTTGATTCGATGCGAGGTAGATGCCTATGCCCAAGGCTGTAAGAGCCACAGCCAGTGTCACGAGAGGTTTATTGACTTTCCTAAGAGCCGCGTAAAGGGCGAAAAATATAAATCCCACCAGCAAATAATTTACCATGTCAAAGACTTTGAGCAATGTAAGTCCAAGAAGCTTATTACTCTGAAGCAGAACGAACCAATCTAACACAGTGCTAGGCGGCGCCATCGGTCCATCCTTGACAATCTCCATGGCTCTGAAAAGAAACCATTCTGCATCGAGGTTTCTTCTAAAGATCAATGCCGCGATCATGGCAGACCATGCGCCAACGCGGTAGATCGGCTTCCAAACGGAGTCTGCATTTTCCATCTCCGGTTGTGGATTCGGCGTTTTCATTTGAGCATCTCCGGCTTGAGGTTGGATTGAGGCGAAGGTGCCTGTCGCTCCATATCATATGTGAACGCCGAAACGATGGTTAAAGGTTGAAACAAGATCCCTATGCAAAGAAATAGCCACAAGATATATTGAGTGAGAGTCGGCATTCTGGCCGCAACGCTCGGCGGTGATAGCAACAACCAGATGCCTATGGCAGCAATTAAGAAAATGTAACCGCAGATCCAAATCGCCAGCCATAATTGGCTTAATCGTTTTCTCAAATTTATGGGTAATACTTTTCTCCACCAAGTTAATGGTTTATTGATGCGCGTTGATGCTCCCCAAGTGAGGATGAAAAAAGGAACTTGTGCCACACCGCCGCCAACTAAAAAGAGCAATATCGAAAGCACCAGGAAACCGATCGGGCCATTTTTCGTGTGAATAAATCCAAGAGTCCATACGATCAGAGCCAAACCGACCAGGATCGCGGCGATTCCGGTCGCCAGATAGTTGGGAATAAGCGTAAAAATGCCGAGAGCCAATAAATATCCGCCGGTTGGTATATTTCCTTCTAAAGATGCAAATATCCCGTGCACCAATCCTACCAGCCCGAGAATCATTCCCTGAACGATGACAAACACGCGGATGGCATGCGGTTTATCTAATGAAAATGTTGTAGCTGGCCGTAAATGCTTATGGGTCATTGCCGATTCCAAAGGAGGTCCGTTGATTGAAAACTGGAGGAGCAAATGGAGATGATATCTTCTCGGAATATATCACTTATGTATACGCAAATAACCTGAATAAACTCCCCTTTTTTTCTGTCACCTATCATCATCCCTTGTAAACCAGGCAAATCGCCGCGACTCTCATCTGGCTTTGTTTTGCGTCTTAGGTCTTCGAGAAGTGCTTACTGTTTCTTGTCTCCGTTTTAGCGCCCTTAACCAAGCTTGCTACAGGTTCTGCAAACGTGGGAACGGAAAGGATCGTTTATAACACTGGAACCAATTCGCATCCGATTTACGCGGGTTTGCTGAAGTTGCGAATCAAAGAGAAAGGCGGCAGCTCGCATAAAAAAAGATTTGGGAAGAGTGGGGAAGAGGCTAAATAAGGCTTCTCGGGGTGAAGCAAATTCGAACCGACCAGTTCTTAAACCTCTGGAAAAAACATCTCCTGCGGCTGGAGCCAAAATGCCGAGTGGCGTTGACGAGCAGCAGGATTAGTGAAATCCATGTGCTCGCGCGCGATGTCGGTTTATGTCGGGGTGAATCTTTATGTGATTTGAATATGGATGGCTAAACCGGATTCTTGAACAGTTGGCTGAATCCAATATTAGTAGCGAAACTTTGACCAAGTGAAGTGTTCAACAACTTTTCTGGAATTGGATATGAATTGGGCGTCTCAGGTACTTCTCTTGCGCTATCTCCTGCTATTTTCCCGTGTAGCCTAAACAACTGTAACTAATTCATTATCTTGAAGTACTTTTGAGACCACCTCGCCGACCCGGGCTGTACTGACACCGCCCACAAACATCTCCAAAATGGCTTCATCCAGTTCCACCTGTCGTCTCTGGTAGCGTTCAAATAACTCCGTCCGAAAGCCTTGCCGAGTCCGCGGCGCCGGCAGGTCTTCGATCACACCCAAAGTGGTTTCGTGTCTCCGAACCATCGAAGTGCCCAGGTCTCGCGCATAATCTCCATTGCGCTGATCACGCCGATCCGGGGATCTTTGATAAGGGGCCGCCTTCACAAAAGCGTCCACTTCTTCTTCCAGCACGTGCACCAGCGTGTACTTGATCGCCAGGCGCAATCGCTCCTGAAGAACTTCTTCGATCACTGCCTGACCTTCAGCGTCAAGCCGCTTATGATTTGTTGTGGGAGTCATGGCCTTCTCCTTGTTTTGGTTTGGCTACCTACAAGGATACCAAGACTCCCTTTAACTTTTTACACAATTTTCGGTATACTACCAACCTTGTTTACAAATCATTAACCTTCTGAACCATGAATGTTAATCAGCATATGTTATTTTATTGTGGGCATTATATAGATATGGAAGAAATGCTTATGCGACAACAAGTCCCAAATTACATAAATCGAATTATTGATTCTGCGCAAAAGTGTTTTGGAGTGGGAAAATAAAAGCATGATTCAAACCATTGCCGCAATTGACGTTGGTTCGAATGCCATTCGTATGATCGTGGGAAGGTTTAACGACGATCGTGCGATGGAGGTGATGGAAAACATCCGCCTGCCCGTCCGGCTCGGAACGGATGCTTTTGGATCCGGTCGTTTGCGGGAAGTCACCATCCAGCAAACAGTGAATTCCTTTCGGCATTTTCAAAGAGTTGCACTGGATTTGGAAGTGACCAAAATCCGCGCCATAGCCACCAGCGCCATGCGAGAAGCTGTCAACGGCGATATCTTAATGGAACGCGTTCAAGGCGCCACGGGAATTGGTATCGAAACGATCAGCGGAGAAGAAGAAGCGAGGTTGGTCCATCTTGCAGTGGCAAATACGATTGATCTAAAACATAAACATGCGGTGTTAATTGATATCGGCGGCGGGAGCGTCGAAGTAACTATTGCAGAAGATCAAAAAGTTATTTCCACTGAAAGTTACAACATGGGAACGGTTCGTTTGCTTGAAAAGTTGAACGGGGATAAAAAATCCATATTTTCTTTTGGCGCTCCCAAACATTCGCTTAGTTCGATTATTCGAGAATACGCAGAAGCCGCTCGCCAGCGCATTGACCGTGAACTTGGTAAAGCAAAAGTAGATGTCTGCGCGGGAACGGGTGGAAATGTAGAAGAGATGGGCCGATTGCGCCAAAAGCTTTTTAAGCGCGAGAGCGACAAACTGATCACAATGGGAGAATTGCAAGACCTGATTGAGAAACTCAGTGACATGACGGTAAAGGAGCGAATTCAAAAGTTAAAACTCCGGCCCGACCGCGCAGATGTGATTCTTCCCGCGACAGTTGTCCTTCAATTGATTGCGCGAGAGGCGGGTGTGAAACAGATTGCCATTCCGCATGTTGGACTGAAAGATGGACTCTTGCTCGATATGGCAGCCGACATGAAATTAGGTCAAGGAATGCCGCGCCGTGAACAGGTCTGGGAATCAGCGATTCGATTGGGTCAGAAATATCAATTTGATTCCAATCATGCCAGACTAACCGCCCGTCTCGCCGGTCACCTGTTTGATGAATCTGCCGAGCTTCATAATTTGAGTCAGGAGGACCGTCTCTTATTGGAAGTCGGCGCGCTCCTGCATGACATCGGTCATTTTATCAACACGATCGACCACGACAAGCATGGTTATTACATACTCCAAGCCAATCCATTGATCGGATTGAATGAACACCAGCAAGAAATTGTCGCAAATCTGGTTCGTTATCATCGCGCCACATTCCCTTCCATCGAGGATGCAAACTTTAGGGCCCTGCCGCAAAAAGATCGCGCCACGGTCACAAAACTATGTGCCTTGATCCGCCTCGCGGATGGGATGGACGTCAGTCACACCCAGCACGTCTCCAATGCCAGACTTACGCAAAAAAAGAATGGGTGGTCATTAACCCTGCGCGGGCGCGGCGACCTGATGCTCGAGAAATGGGCATTGAATAAACGCCGTGCCTTGTTCCGGGAAATCTTCGGCGAAGAGCTTGAGATCGGATAAACCCATGACCGCGAGACCGTCTACTTCCAAAATGAATGTTCAGCAAAATAATGCGCTCATTCTTGCCGCGCTCGATGAACGCTGGGAAAATTACCGGAGGCAGGTGAAAACCTGCCGCCAGGAATTTTCAGAGGAAGCGGTTCATGATCTGCGCGTCTCGACGCGGCGGTTCTTGGCGATCCTGGATATTGCCCGCGCCATCGATCCGCATCCGCGCATTCAAAAAATGCGCCGCTTCCTGAAAGATCAGCTCGATGACCTTGACGACTTGCGCGATGTGCAAGTGATGCTGGTCGAAGGATCGGAAACGATAGAAAACTTTTTGGATCTCAAGTCTTTCGAGGCGCATTTAGAGGAACAGGAAAAACATTTATTAAGGTGGGCTCGAAAACAAATTAACGCTCTGAAGCTTTCGGAGTTGAAGAAACGCATCGAGAAAATCAGCGAGGCGCTAAAGAAGCGAATCGTCGAAGAGAGCTTCTCGGCACAGTTATTCCGAACGGTGGATAATGCTTATTTGAGAACCATGCAGGCTTACGTTCAGGTGGATGCGTCGCAACCCAGCACCATTCATCGATTGAGGCTTGCTTTCAAAAAGTTTCGTTACATGTCTGAAGTCATTCAGCCATTGATTCCTGATTATCCGGAATCGCACTTCGAACATATGCACCAATATCAAAGTACGATGGGGGACATTCAGGATATCGAAACGTTTCTCAATGCTTTGACCGATTTTACTGAAAGCGGCGCGTCCTCCTTCGACCCGAGACCCATCCGCAGTTTCTACGAGAAACGCCACACCGAATTGACCGCCGCGTTCGTCGAAGATAAAGGGGAACTCATCGCTTTTTGGCGCGCTGCGCCCGATCAATCTTTCCCTTGGGAGAACAACCATGATCCTATACATCATCCGTCACGCCATCGCCGAGGACGTGGCAACGTTCGAAGGCGAAGACAGCCAGCGTCCGCTGACCGACAAAGGTCGGAAGAAGATGCGCTCCATCGCCCAGGGGCTGAAGGAGTTGGGAAGCCAACTCGACCTGATCCTGACCAGTCCCTACCTGCGAGCCACACAGACAGCGGAAATTCTAGCAAAGAAGTTTGATTTAAAAGACGAGCAAGTTGTTTGCACGGACAATCTCACACCTACCGGATATGCGGATCAATTGATCAATGAAATTAATGAAAGTCATGGCGATGTCGAACACATCGCCATTATTGGACACGAACCTTATTTGAGCAACCTGGCTTCCGTGTTGATCACAGGCGATCCGAATGCTTCCATTATTCTAAAGAAAGGTGGGGTTTGTCGACTCTCCATCGAGGGTATTCGCTACGGTCGCTGTGCAAACATGGAATGGCTCTTATCTCCCGCCCAGCTTGTGGAGATTGGTGGATAAAAGATGAAGATCTATCTCGTTCGACATGGAATTGCATACGAACCCGGCGAGCCCGGCTATGAAGATGATGCACAACGCCCCTTGACCGATAAGGGGCGGGACAAGATGAAGAAAGTTGCTCACGTTCTCAAACGGCTGGGCGTGCAGCCCGACGTGATGGTGTCCAGTCCTTATCTGCGCGCCCGCCAGACTGCCGAGATCCTCGCCAAGGAGCTAAAGTACAAGAAAGACAAGCTGGTATTCAGCGATAGGCTCTTACCCACCGCACAGCCCGGCTTGATCATCGCAGAGATGATTGAGAAATATATGGTTGAAGAACTTATGGTCATCGGTCATGAGCCGTGCCTTGGATTGCTGATCGGCGCACTTGCTTCGGGCGGCGGGGATCTGTCCATCAATGTGAAATACGGCAGCGTGTGCTGTCTGTCCGCGGACGATTTTCGCATCGAACGCAGGGCCACGCTGGAATGGCTGCTGACGCCGAAGATCGCCGCAAAAACATAACGCCGCGCCATGTCCGAGACGCCTGCCCTTTCTCCCGAGCTATTCATTAATAGAGAGCTCAGCCTGCTCGAATTCCAACGCCGCGTTTTGGAAGAGGCGCAGGATGAAAACAACCCCTTGTTGGAACGGGTTAAATTCCTATCCATTTTCGGCTCAAACATGGACGAGTTCTTCATGGTGCGCGTCTCGGGCATTCGCAAACAGGTGGAGGCTCGCATCATGGAAGTTTCGCCGGACGGTCTGACGCCGCGCGAACAACTGGCCGCCATCCGCAAGCTGGCCACCGAGCTTTATCACCAAGCGCAGCAATGCCTGCATCGCACGCTGCTGCCCCGACTGGACAGGGCGGGCATCCACATTTTGAATTATCCCCGCCTCAGCAAATCCCAAAAGGAGAAAGCAGACGCTTATTTCAAGGAAGTGGTGTATCCAGTGCTTACGCCGCTCGCCTTGGATCCCGGTCATCCCTTCCCTCATATTTCCAATTTAAGCGTCAACCTCGCCATCGTGATCCGCGACCCAAAGGGCAATGAGAAATTCGCGCGCCTGAAAGTGCCGAACACGCTGCCGCGTTTGGTTCCGATCAAGCATTCGTCGGGAGGTGCGCGCAAAGACGGTACGATTCCGCATCATCATTATTTTGTCTGGCTGGAACAGGTGATCGCCGCGAATATCGGCTTGCTCTTTCCCGGCATGGAAGTACTGGAGACTCATTCGTTTCGCGTCATCCGCGATGCCGATACTGAAATCCAAGAGATTGAAGCGGACGATCTGATTGAGACGATGCAACAAAGCATCCGGCGCAGAAAGTTTGGGTCGGTCGTGCAGGTTTCCATTCATGAATCCATGCCGATTGCCATCCGCAATTTGCTCGTTGAAAATCTTGAGATCAAGCGAAGTGATGTCTTCCTCCAGAAGATTCCACTGGGGTTGACAGACCTGATGCAAGTGTATGAAAACATTGAACGCTACGATCTGAAATATCCGCCTTATAAACCGCGCATTGTGAATCAATTCAAAGACGCGGCGACCGCGGAAAATCTCTTTGCCGCGATCCGCCAGGAGAACATCCTGCTGCATCATCCTTATGACTCTTTCAACTCCGTGATCGACTTTCTCAACGCTTCCGCGCTTGACCCGCAAGTGCTCGCCATAAAACAGACTCTGTACCGCGTCGGACGCAACTCGCCTGTGGTGGATGCTCTGCTAACCGCCTGCGAACGCGGCAAACAAGTTGCTGTGCTGGTGGAACTCAAAGCGCGTTTCGATGAAGAAAGCAACATCGGCTGGGCGCGCAAGCTTGAACAGGCCGGCGTGCATGTGGTTTATGGCCTGGTGGGCTTGAAGACACATTCCAAGATCGGAATGGTGGTGCGGCAGGAAGAAGATGGCATCCGTCGTTATGTTCATTTGGCAACTGGCAATTACAACTCGGTCACCTCGAACATTTATGAAGACATTGGCATTTTTACCTGTGATGAAGCCATCGGCGCAGATGCAACGGATCTATTTAATTTCCTAACCGGATATTCCACCCAACAAGAGTATCGAAAATTATTTGTCGCTCCGCTTAATCTGCGCCAGAGACTTTCATCGTTGATCAAGCGTGAAATTGAACATGCTAAACACGGAGACAAGGCACATTTGATTTTCAAGCTGAACGCGATTGTTGATCCGGAAATGATTCAACTGCTTTATGAAGCATCCCAAGCAGGTGTCCAAATCGATTTACTGGTACGCGGAATATGTTGCCTGCGGCCGGGTGTCAAAAATGTCAGCGAGAATATCCGTGTGATAAGTATTGTGGGGCGTTACTTGGAGCACAGCCGAATCTTTTACTTCCATAATAAGGGGAAAGATGAGATCTATCTTGGCAGTGCCGACTTGATGACACGCAATTTAAATCATCGCGTGGAAGTTGTCTTTCCCCTTGAAAGCGAGGAACACGTCCGTTATTTACGTGACCACGTTTTGGATGTGTATCTAAGAGATAATACACGGGCAAGGGCTATGCAATCAGATGGCGAGTATAGACACCAGCATTCAAAAGATGGTGATGAACAAGTTGATGTTCAAGAATGGCTGATGAATCGACTACCTATAAGTAAATGACTTTAAAGCTATAGCCACGAGAACCGCGTAAGCCAAATCAGTGGTATTGGGATTAATAACTTGAAGGACGGTAATCTTCTAAACCGCAGTTGTATGTCAAAGGTTAATAACCTTGCAACATGGTATATGGCGATGGTGGGTTTCATTTTGTACACACTTTCAAGAGCAGTTCACGGTTAGAATAGATCTGCTTGTTCCCATTTGGGCCGGGTGCGATATCCTTTGCGGATTTGTTCCAAAACCGGCATGGGAGTATATAACAGTCGACGCGAAATTTCCGAAATTTTTTGAGCTGCCATACCTCCGTTTTGAATAGGTATTAAGTGTCTTAGTTCCGTGACATCCAGATTGGTATAAACTTCCTTGCCAAGCGCAATCGCCACAAACGTGCAAGTGGATTGTTGTGTAATGACCACCGAAGCATTTGCAATCATCGGATTGATGTTGCCCTGGGTAAACACCGTTGCATCAGGGATCACCTGATAGATCTCCCGCATGGCTCTCTGGATGTTTTCTGTTGGGTGTAGTTTGAAGATCAATGGTCTTCCGTTGGCGATACGAAGACAGCGGCGCAAAAAATCCTTCCGGTTATCAGGACGAAAGGTCTCGCGAAGAGGCGAGGTTGCGACGAGAACATAGTCGTGAAGCGGGAAATCGTTCTTATCCAATCTTGACAGATCGTCGAAGTTTGGAATTCCAGATACTGCAATTTTTTCAGCTCTCACTCCCTTTTTGATAAAGTGTTCGCGATAACCCTGGGATGCCACGCAGAAAATATCGTAGGCATTGGAAAGCCCGCTCGTGGCCGTATTGGCCAAATATCGAGGCAGTTTGAAACGCCTTACCAATTGATAAACAAAACCTTCGGGTTCTGTAATTCCTTCCTGAACCAATACCATTCGTTTCCCGCGAATGTTATTCTGTACGATCAAATCACTGCAAGTCACAACCAGATCGTATTTATGATTCTTGCCGCGATAGTCAGTCTGCAAATTGTTATCGGCAAGATATGCTTGCGTTTCCTGCATATGCCGCCCGCCCAAAACAGTGCAACCCAACAATCCGATGCGGGCTGCAAAATCTTCGATCCCATCGGCGTAATATGGTGTGAAAAAGCAGTTGTACTCCTCCAACTGCAGCGCGATCTGGTGCATCATTGTGGTTTGATTCAAGGAACCACAAATAAACAGGATGTTTTCGCTCACTATGCCTCGTCTTCCCCATTCTATCGGGAAGGTATTAAAGTCATAAAAACAGGATGTTAAGAATTGGTTATGGCGAGTATCTGCTTGTTGAGAAGATGGGTATGTGTTTTATAATCGATCCATGGCTTTGCCAATTCTAGCCACCAAAGTTTATATTCCCCCGCCTCGATCTAAATCCGTCCTCCGCCCCCGCCTGATGGAGCGATTGAACGAGGGCTTGGAGCGCAAACTGACCCTCGTCTCAGCCCCCGCCGGCTTTGGAAAGACCACGCTGGTTAGTGAATGGACTGCTGGTTGCGGACGACCAATCGCTTGGCTGTCACTGGATGAAGGGGATAATGACCCCAGCCGTTTTCTAACCTACCTGATCCTTGCTTTGCAAACGCTTGCCCTGCCGGCTCTCGCGGCACGAACGGTAAGCCCGGTCAAAGGGATGGTCGCGAACATTGGAGAAGGCGCGCTGCGCGCCCTGCAGTCTCCTCAACCGCCGCCGACCGAAGCGATTCTAACGACCCTGCTCAATGAAATCACCGCCATCACAGATCATTTCATCCTCGTTCTGGATGATTACCACTTGATTGATTCGAAACCGGTTGACCATGCTCTCGCTTATCTGCTCAAACACCTGCCGCCACAAATGCATTTGGTGATCGCTACCCGTGAGGACCCAAACTTGCCCCTGGCTCGATTGCGCGCCCGCAGCCAATTGATTGAATTACGTGCCTCAGACTTGCGTTTTACTCCATCCGAAGCGGCCGAATTCCTCAATCAAGTCATGGGCTTCAACCTCTCAGTAGAAGATATCGCCGCGCTGGAAACCCGTACCGAAGGATGGATTGCCGGCTTGCAGTTGGCTGCGCTTTCCATGCAGGGACTTCAAGACACAAGCGGTTTCATCCAATCTTTTACCGGCAGCCATCATTTTATACTCGACTATCTCCTTGAGGAGGTCCTGCAAAAGCAACCCGAAAGCATTCAGACTTTCCTGTTGCGCACATCCATCCTCGAACGGATGTCTGGTCCCCTGTGTGATGCTGTTCTACTTGCCCCCTCTGGATCGGGACAGGAAACTCTGGAGTACCTTGAACGCATCAACCTGTTCATCGTCCCTCTGGACAACGAACGGCATTGGTATCGCTATCACCATCTCTTTGCTGATTTGCTACGCCAGCGACTCCACCAGAGTATTGCCTCAGCGACTGACGATGCGGAACGCCGCGTGAACGAATTGCATGGTCGTGCCAGCCAATGGTATGAAGACCATGATTTGGAGTTTGAAGCGTTTCACCATGCCGCGGCTGCCCAGGATATTGAGCGCGCTGAACGACTTATTGAGGGAGATGGGATCCCACTGCATCTTCGTGGCGCGGTAACTACGATCCTTGACTGGCTAGAGTCGTTGCCGAAGACAGTCTTGGATGATAGACCTTCGTTATGGTGGAGATACGGCTCGTTGTTGCTGGTGGTTGGTCAAACGACCGGTGTAGAGGAGAAACTGGACGCGGCTGAAGCCGCTTTGCAAGGCGCGGAAATGGACGACAAAACCCGCAATCTCATCGGACGAATTGCCACAGCCCGAGCCGTGTTGGCTCTCACCCGCTATCAGGCAGAGACCATACTTGTCCAATCGCGCCGCGCCCTGGAATATCTGAGCGCTGATAACTTGTCCAACCGCGCGACCGCCAACTGGACGTTGGGCGTTGCCCACTACTTCTTTTCTGGAGATCGTGCCGCGGCCCGCCAGGCGCTCACGGAAGCCTTAGCCCTCAGCCAGGCATGTGGGGATGTCTTCACCACGCTATTGGCGACTGGCAGTCTGGGCAATGTGCAGGAGGCAGAAAATCAGCTTCATTTGGCGGCTGAGAGCTACCAGCGTGTCTTGCGGTTGGCGGGCGATCAGCCGCTTCAGATTGTGTACGATGCGCATCTCGGCCTAGCTCGTATCTTGTACGAATGGAATGATCTGGAGGCCGCCGAGCGACATGGAAGACAGAGCCTCGATCTCGCGCGACAGTATGACAAGGTGATCGACCGATTCATTGTCTGCGAAGTGTTCCTGGCCCGCCTGAAACTGGCTCGAGGAGATGTGGATGGCGCGGTCGTGATGTTGGCTCAAGCCGACCAATCCGCGCGTCAAAATAATTTTGTGCTTCGCCTCCCTGAGGTTGCCGCCGCGCAAGCGCTGACACTACTCCATCAGGGCGATGCTGAAGCCGCGCTGCATCTGACCCGGATGTATGATCTTCCAACCATTCAGGCGCGAGTGCTTCTGGCCCAAGGCGACGCCTCCGCCGCGTTGGCCGTGCTGGCGCCGTTACGCCAGCAAGTGGAGGAGAAGCAGTTGAAGGACGAACAGCTCAAAGTCATGGTTTTGGAAGCGGTAGCTCGGCATCTTCATGGCGAAAAGGCAAGGGCTCTTAAAGTACTGACCGACGCGCTGGCACGGGCAGAGCCGGATGGCTTTATCCGTCTCTTTGTGGACGAAGGCGCTCCGATGTCCCAACTATTGTCCGAAGCGGCCTCCGCAGGAATGATGCTGGATTATGTAGGAAAGTTGCGAGCCGGCTTTGAAGTGGAGGGGCTAAAGAGCGAAGGGAAACCCTCTTTGCCCCCTGCCCAACTTTCCATGGAGCAACTGAGCCCGCGTGAATTGGAAATTCTGCGCCTCATCGCCAAGGGACTATCGAATCATGTGATTAGCGAGCGGCTCTTCCTTGCGATGAGCACCGTCAAGGGGCACAATCGGAATATCTTTGATAAATTGCATGTTCAAAATCGCACCGAGGCGGTAGCGCGCGCCCGCGAGTTGGGTCTGTTGTAACGATTTATGCAGGCGCAAGCGCCGTCGAATCCGGCACTGTAGAACTTCCCCCCTCAATCAATTCAAAACAATACCCAAGAGCAATACTTTAGTATCGCCACAAAAATACCGTTGGCCCGGTATATTACGTGTACATGGAGCAACGGGCGCAGATGGTTCGCAGCCGGTTGCGAAAGGTACAAGGCAATGACAAATGATCTCGGCGCAAAAATTGATTCGGATCAACCCATCGTCTATCAAATCAGAATCCAGGGTCATCTGGGTTGTCAATGGACAGACTGGTTCGAGGGCTTGACCATTACTCTGGAAAAGAACGGCGATACGCTTTTGACCGGCCTGATCATCGATCAGGCTGCATTGTATGGGTTGTTGAAAAAAGTGCGCGACGTAGGGATGCCATTAGTCTCTGTGATCCGGGTTAAACCGGATCGATCTCCCGAAGCAGATATCGAACCATGAAATTCATCCATATTATTCAAAGAAGGAGAAAAAATGAATACGAACAAAACGATCGCTGAGATCAAGGATCAGAAGGGAATACTCTCAACGCTATGGATCTTCGCCATGTTCAACTATCTCTATTGCGATGTTCTAGCGTTAATGAACTCCGATTATCTAAAGCAAGTGCTGACAGGAAACGTGGCCGGCATCCATTTCACCCCGGGCTTCTTATTGGGAGCCGGCATCTTGATGGAAATCCCAACTGCCATGGTGCTCCTGTCCCGCGTGCTGAAGTATGGGGCCAACCGCTGGACGAACCTTATTGCGGGTGCGTTTATGACCGTCGTTCAAATCGCATCACTGTGGGTTGGGTCGCCCACCCTCTACTACATATTTTTCAGCGTTATAGAAATTGCATGTACTGCTTTCATCGTCTCGTACGCATGGAGATGGGCAGAATCTGAAAACGTTTCCAATTCATAAAATCCGGATAGGAGAAATTGAAATGAATAATCACACCTCCAAACCATCCATCAATCAGACCGCCAGAATTGCAGGGATCCTGTATCTCAGTCTCGTCCCGCTCGGATTCTTCGGAATGTTCACCGCGTCTGGCTTGATCGTACCTGGTGATGCGGCCGCGACCGCCAGGAATATCCTGGCTTCTGAAACGATGTTTCGTCTCGGAATTGTGATCGCACTGCTGGTCCAAATTGTCAACATATTTGTGGTCCTGGCTCTATACAAACTGCTCCAACCGGTCAACAAAAGCATGGCACGAGCGATGGTTATATTCATCCTGCTCGGCGCTCCCATCGCCATGCTCAACGAGCTAAACCAGTTTGCCGTCCTGATTCTATTGCACAGCGCCAGCGCCTTGACTGGATTTACGGCAGGTCAGCTTCAAGCTTTCGTGCCCATGTTGCTTAATTTGCATCAACTTGGAATTAGTATTGCTGGAATCTTTTGGGGCCTATGGCTGTTTCCCATGGGTTATTTAGTCTTCAAATCGGGTTTCCTGCCCAAGATTCTGGGCGTCCTACTGATCATTGGATGTCTTGGTTATCTGGTAGATAGTTTTGCAGCGTTTCTTTTCCCCGGCTTCGGCGTGAATATTGCCTTGTTCACATTCTGGGGAGAAGTGTTGTTTCCACTGTGGCTGCTGATCAAAGGCGTAAATGTCGAACAGTGGGAAAAACGTGTACTGGAATCTGCCTGAAACCTGATTGAAGGAAACCATCTACATCGTTCAAAAAGGAGAAAAATGAATATATATAGAAAAACAGCGATCATCGCAGGGATTTTGTTCATTGTTGCGACGGCTGCAAGTCTGGTGAGCACCGGTTTTACGCAATCGATTTTGGATAGTCCGGATTATCTTATTAAGTTTTCCGCAACTGAGAACCAGGTGATTTTAGGAGTGCTCTTTCAATTTATTGCGGCTGCCACAAGTGCTGCGATTGCAATTTCGTTGTATCCGCTCCTAAGGAAATATAATGAAGGCCTGGCTCTGGGGGCCGTTGGTTTCAGGCTTATCGAGGGAGTGTTCTATATTGTCGGGGCACTCGGCCTACTTTCTCTATTGTCATTGAGTCAGGAATATGTAAAAGCAGGAACTCCCGCCGTCTCAACTTTTCAAATCCTGGGAACCTTGATGTCAGCAGTACGTAACTGGGCGAACTATGCATGTGGAGTGATCTCATTTTGCCTGGGCGCTCTCATGTATTACTTTGTATTTTATCAATCAAAACTCATTCCTCGATGCCTATCCGTTTGGGGAATCATTGGGATAGCCATGCTGTTATCAATGGCTGTATTAATTCTGTTCGGCCAAGAACCTTCGGGCACAACCTTGTTGTTGGCTATCCCAATCGCCTTGCAGGAAATGGCTCTGGCAGTGTGGTTGATTGTTAAAGGATTCAATCCATCTGCAATCGCTTCCGGGTCTGCCAAAACCGATACAAAACAGGTTTAAATTGGCACATCGAACATAGAGGAAGATACTTATATGAATGCGATTTTACACAGCAATGCAATCGCTTTCGGCTCTGTCAAAACAGATATGAACGAAGGCTCAACGAACACGTTCCATCAAAGGAGGTCCAGATGAAAGCAATTGTATATGATCGATATGGATCGCCGGAAGTGCTTCATCTCAAAGAGGTGGAAAAACCGACTCCCAGGGATGACGAAGTGCTGATCCGCGTTCAGGCTGCCTCCATAAATTCTCTTGACTGGCGTCTTATGCGAGCGAATCCATTTTTTATCCGTTTCATGGTAGGAGGCTTTCTAAAACCTAAAAACCCAATCTTAGGCGTTGATGTTGCCGGGCGGGTTGATGCGGTCGGCAAGGATGTCAGGCAATTTCGACCGAGAGATGAGGTCTTTGGGTTTGGCGCCAACACTTTTGCTGAGTATGCATGTGCTAAAGAAAATGCAATCGTGCTGAAGCCAGCCAATATATCATTCGAGCAGGCCGCCGCTGTCCCGATCGCGGCGCTGACCGCCCTGCAAGGCTTGCGCGACAAAGGAAACATTCAGGCGGGCCAAAAGGTTTTGATCAATGGCGCCTCGGGCGGCGTAGGGATGTTCGCCATCCAGATTGCCAAATCGTTTGGGGCGGAGGTCACGGGCGTATGCAGCACGAGGAATGTGGACATGGCGCACTCGATCGGGGCGGACCATGTTATCGACTACAAGAGAGAAGAGTTTACCCGGAATGGACAACGGTATGATCTGATCCTGGCGGCGAATGGTTACCATCCAATATCAGATTATTTGCGTGCCTTGACTCCCGATGGAACCTATGTAGTCGCCGGAGGCTCCATGCTTCAACTTTTCCAGGCTTCACTCCGAGCGCGACGGGATTCCAAGTCAGGAAGGCAGAGAATATTCATTGTTTCCACGGCACGCAGCCAAAAAGATTTGGCCTTTATGAGGGAACTTCTTGAAGCTGGAAAAGTTGTACCGGTGATCGATGGGTGTTACCCGTTGAGTAAGACTGCTGAAGCCTTCCGCTATTTTGAGACTGTGCACGCCAAGGGAAAAGTAGTCATCACCGTAGAGCATGAATGCCAATAACTCTCCATACGGCAGAAACATTGCTGATGATTTATGCGGGAGTGGGAGATTTGGCATGAAAGATTTGCGGATAAAACCTTCTGTATTATTCTTTTTGATGAGCATCCGCTTTTAGCGGATACGTGTTGTAAAGGGATGCTCATCTATTCAGGTTAACCTTTGTGATTCTTTCGCCAATTCATGGATATGCTGTTCAGGCATGCCACAAGGACATATAAAAAAATGGGAATTATCGGCTTGACAAACGCAAACACTTGTGCTATACTAATTGCGTAAGGACAAGCCAAAATGAATAATATCACGTTCAAGCAACTCCGCAATCTAACCGAAGATCAAGCCCGTGAATTACTCGAAGCAGTCCGCTGGCCGAATGGCGTAATCTGCCCCCGCTGTGGTTCTGACCGAGCGCATAAACTCGAACCCAAAACCGAAGGCAAGACTCACGTCCGCGCTGGCGTGTACTTCTGTGGAGCTTGCCGGAAGCAGTTTACCGTCACGGTTGGTACAGTGATGGAACGCTCCCGAATCAAGATTGCGGACTGGCTTATGGGTTTTTACCTAGTATGCTCATCCAAGAAGGGTATCTCTGCTCACCAACTACACCGGACACTTGGACTCTCTTATGAGGCCGCGTGGTTTATGGCTCACCGGATTCGCTTCGCAATGACACAAAACCCAATGGACACGTTACTTGATGGTACAGTAGAAGCAGACGAGGCTTATATTGGCGGTAAGGAAAAGAATAAACATGCTTCAAAGCGCGTGGAAGGAACGCAAGGACGAAGCACACAGACTAAGACGCCGCTTGCAGTTTTAGTAGAACGTGATGGTAATTCGAGGGCAACTAAAGTTGTATCAACCGATGCAAAGACTTTGAAAGAGAATATCCGCAAGAATGTTTCCAAGTCCGCCAAAATTATGACCGATGAATGGCAATCTTATAATGGGTTAGAGGCT
>DATJAH010000004.1:0-21908 GCA_035516425.1 Anaerolineales bacterium | reverse complement strand
AAGGTCATCTTTGAAGTGGACCCCGACGACGAACGCATTGATTGGAACCGCCGCGTGATCAATTTACATAAACGGATCTTGTTGTTGATGTTCCATTTGAAGGGATGGACGAATTAGGCAAACATCTTATGGATTCAGGTTCCATGGAAAAAGGCCAATAAGAAACCATGCCACGATACAACGGAAGCGCATCAAATTTCCGGTTCTAAACCGATCAAACAACTTTCTTGTTTTAGCAGCGCGTTTTATCCATTTTGGGGTGGAAAACGACCAGGCGAACGTACGTAGTCGTGTGAACCACGGCGCAGAGATAAATCTTTCCCACCGAGGATCCAATTCTGCTCTAGGTGTCCGTGAAAACCAGCTGAAGGGCTTTCCATCTGCTTTCCATGGTTCGCGGTGATTTTCCTATTCGAAGCTTATCAGCTGCTCCACGTTCGATTGAGCCCACAATGCAGAAATTAGTGGAAGGAGCCAAACCGCTATGTAGATCACTTCTATGAAAGATTTCAAAAACATCCTGCTTGCTGTGCCTATTACGGTGATATGCGGCGCAGGTCACGTTATTATCCAAACCCCGATCCTCTTTCCTTAATCAAAACAAGCTTTCGTTATGCTTTCAATCCCACACCCTGGCGGGCCGTTGTGCGAAAGCTTTTAGAAGCTTTATTGCTTCTTGCGGTTCTTCTTTGTCAGCGCCTTCACCTGGATAGCGAGAGCTGGTTGCATAAGCTGTAATGGGACGGAATGCGGAGCGCTACGATCGCAAAGCGGTTCAACTGGCAAAACTCTGTCAAGCAATTTCACCAAATCATGGATCTTTTCAAATTCAATATCGGCTTCTTGCAGACGCGCTTTGACGTATTTCTCGATACATTGCTGAGCGAAGAAACATGCGGCATTACAGTTCGGGCGATAACGCGCCCGAAATTCCCGCTGCGCTGAAACGAAGTCTTCTTCCGCCTTCTCGACCCATTCACGCCTCAGCGGCTCAACAGTACTTTTCCCTTGCGAGTAATTTCCCTTATAAAGTAGTCGCCCAATTCTATGCGGGTCTATATTTGTTTTGGTGTTCGAACCAGCAAATCCATCGGAAAAGACGGATCCGTGGCCATCAGAATTTCTACGGCTTTCTGTTCGCCTCTCTCTCTGAAAGGCATAATGACCAGCATATCCACGTCCGAGTCTTTGGTTGGCCTGCCGTACGCGTACGAGCCGAACAGAATGATCTTGTGCGGCTTAAACTGTTTGGCAACCTGATGTGCAAACGTGGAAATTGCTCTTCTGGTTATCTGTGTCATGGCAACTCTTATTATAAGCGAGTATCCCATGAGAACTAGTATATGGGATATAATTAGGGATACCAATAAAAGAAAGGGTGTCCTTATGCCTACGTATCTTCCGCAAGATGTTGCTGGTTATCACGTTGACATAAAACCAAAGGGGAAATGGAGATTCGTATTGAATAAGTTGCATATTGAGCCGTCCTATTTTGTTGGGGATAGGGTTAGTTTGGTTTTCACGTTCACAAGATTTAAACCTGATGCTAAGCCATTGAATTTAATAGGTACTTTGGCTTCCTTTTATCCGCAGAACGAGAGAAGCGATCCACCATATCGGTTTACGCCTATTCCCCCTATTGAGAATGGATATGTTGAAATGGATTACAAAAGCAAAGCAGAGATTAGTAAAGATGGGACGGCAGAAATATACATTACAGATAAGCGGACGTTGGAAAATCTAGGCAAACTTCAAGATACTCCAATCGCGCTGTTCTCTACAGGAGTTAGGCACAAAGACTTAATTCTTATGGATGTTGTGCTAGTGTTATTTGGCGGAGTTCTCGGAGGAGTAATAGCTATTGTTGTCCAATTGATATTAGCTCATTGTTTCGGGATTGGAGGAGGCCAATAATGTACTCTATCACATATACGATAAGCTACTTCCTGTTCACTGCTTTTATATCAGCCCTACTTGCCTGGGCGATAAGTTGGTTTTTTCGCACCAAATACAACCCTCAATTACGTTGGCGCGTGTTTTGGATTGTTTGGGTTATTGGTATGATCTTGGGTTATATATCCCATCATTAGGGTTCGCTTTGGAGAGAAAATGAAAATCTCGTATCTTCGTTGGCAAGATATTACCGCAAGTTCCGATTGGTTACTCCCCGAAGACGTAATGGGACTCTGTAATGTTGAAACAGTAGGTTATTTGGTTTGTGAGGATAAAAACCAAGTACAACTTGCCGATAGTTTTGACAGGCAAGGCAATAAGTACGCCGGAGTCATAACAATCCCTAAGCCGGTTATCTTGAAAAGAAAAACAATAGGAACAAGAATTGCTTAACTATTTGCTAGACTTCTTTTTGGTCTTCTTTTTTGGGGCGATCCAACGGTATCTCGTTTCGGTCTCGGTGGTAGAACGATGTTTTTTAACATAGTCTGTATTAACGACTTTACCAGTAACTGAACTGCGATTTATATGATACTTTTGCCAAGGCATTTACCTACTCTCCTTTCGTTGGTTTATTATTATCGCGCTAAATGATAGTATAAGTCAACAGGAGTTAATAAACATGCAAAGAAAAAGTGTAATAAAAACCAAGAAAGCAGAAAAGGAAAAAGAAACCCTCACAAAAGAAGGTTTCTTGAAGATGCTGGACAAGGTTATTTTGACGGTGAAGCCGTCAAAATCGCCCGCGAAAGGAAAGTCAAAAACATCGGAGTAACATCGTCGCGATGGTTACACCGGAAAGCGTTTTCGTCAAGATAATGTTGCAAGTAATCCGCCGAAACTGCATGATAAACGCCGCGTATCCCGTTCTTAGCCTGCGACCAAAACCCTTCGATTGTATTAGTATGTGCGTCACCGATAACGTAAATCTTTTCGGCATGAGGAACCGATTCGTGTTTGCAGCCCATGATTGGAAGCGCATCATAAGCTCTAAACTCGTCAGTATAGATTTGTGCATCCTTTAGAAACATTCGCGTCAACGATTGGATAAATCGTGCTTCGCTTGACGTTAGGCACTACATGGGTTTCAACCTTACCGCCGCGCTCAACCATTCCAAAAAAGGGAGTCTTGTTTTCAGCACCGCGCCCGCGAATTTCTTTGCCTTTACCGCCAAAGTAGGACTCGTCAAGCTCAACGTCACCTGTGAATTTGTCAAAGTCCTCGGAAAGAATGTCTCGAATTTCCTTGCACATGCGCCAAGCGGTTTTATAAGTAACCCCCGTCTCACGTTGAATCTGTTTGGCAGAAATCCCGCCACGAGTTTGCGCCATGAGGTAGATTACATAGAACCAAGTTGTCAAAGGAGTGGGAGAATGTTGAAAGATTGTATTTGCTGCAGGAGAGATGGGGTTTCCACAATGATCGCAAGCATAAGTTTTTCGGTCGCTTGCTTTATGAAACAAACTTACCTTATGACAACGAGGGCATTCAATTCTTTCAGGAAACTTTATATTGCGGATGTAATCAAGGCAAGTATCATCATCAGGAAACATTTCCTGAAAGTCTTTGAGTGTGAGTTTGGTCATCGGAGATTTTTTGTTCATTCTGTGAGTTCCTTATGACCAAGAGTATAACACTTGTTCTACTAGCTGTCAAGGGATAATCAACCTTATTATATCTTACTGGCTCGGCACCCCGCTTTTTTCTTTCCCTAGCGCAATCAAACAACCCACACCCTGGCGGCTCCAGCACTGATTGAGCAAATCCCAAACCTTTTGGCTTCATCGAGACAAATCCACCCTGACCGACAGTCCAAATGATCCAGTACTTCCACAGCCAACAACTTTCCATCCTGGACGATAGCGCGCCTCACCGCCACGTCGCCGGGGCTGGGAGCCGGGTTGACGCGGAGGACGATGTGCCATGATCAACGCGCTGGCGTTGCGCCGGATCACGGCTTTGAAGACTTCGCAGGCTCGAGCCTGCAAGTTGCTCACCGCGCTCGAACTCGGTGAGATCCAACGCAGGATTGCGCCTCTCGGCCAACAGTACGCGCAGATGTTCCTGCTCCGATGCGGACATTTCATGCTGCAGCAGGGCGGCCGCGTCTGCAGGGTTGTTAATGGTTGGCTGTGCTTCCACCGATTCAAGCGTCCGGCTGCGCTCCAACTCGATCGCGGCCCTGATGTGCGCGGCCGCGGCGTCGCCGGCACCTCGTTGACTGACCGGCACATCGAGGGGAGCGCGAGGCAAACCGCACGGGCCGCCGAAGCTGGGCAGAAGAGGCCGTCCAACCTGAACCGCGTTTTCCCCTGGCACGCCGACGCGCAACCAGATGGCGATGCCTTTGGCCTTGCTGAGCGCCTGCGGTCCAAGCGCTGGCAATCGTTCACACGCATGTTCGGCTTCGTGCAAGTCCGTGATCCGATAAACAGGCTGCTCTATCCCGCTCACGGCTCAATCCATTCCCTCCCGCGGCAGCGATCCATGACTTCCCTGAATTCGTTATGGCGACCGGAAATACTTCTGATACAAAGTGTCGCTGACGAATGCTAGGCCAGTATCATTCCGATAAATCAAGTGAAAACCGGCCAACTGGCCCTTGGACGCATCCGAAAAGAACTGGTAGACCGCCTGGAAGGCATTCTTGTTGATTGCGGCGGCCAGCGCCCCCGGCTGGGTGTAATCGGAAACACGCTGTTGCCAGAGCACAATGATGTCCGGCTTATCTCTTTGGACGGTGGCATAGTTCGTGGTAACGTAAAAGGAAATCACGTGATTGGAAGCCGAATCAGGAAAATAGATGCGGACGTCGCGGAAGATCACGTAAGTCTGATTCGATGGAAGCACGCTTAAATATTTTTGATTCAAGTCATCGTAGAATTGAATCGCGGGACTGGTCTGTTCGCGAGTGAGGTGGTTTTGATAGAGCCTGAAATCGGAGGACAGATAATTCAGCGCCTGATACCCCACGATCAGCACCGCCATCGCCAGCCATATCCCGTTTCCCCACCTCCTCAAGAATGAACCATGGCCTGATCTCTCAGAAAGCCAAGAAGCCGGTTTGAGCTCCAAAGCCGTGGCCACACAGCTGAACCAGGGGATCAAGATCGGCAGAAAGTAGTGGGTCAGTTCGGCAGAGAGGACATAGAAAATATAGAAGAAAAATGGGATCATCCAGCACAGGATCAGGGCATGAAGAACCGGCCTGGGCGACTTCCAGATCCCCAGGAGCAGGGTCAGCGCCATCAAGATCAGGAAGGGCGGCCAGGCCAGGCCGGCGAGAACCGAGAGCCAGGTAAAGGCGTCTTTGACATAATACAGGGCATAGCCATTCGTCATGGTGCTTGAGATGTGGCCGATGAGCCGCAGCATTTGCTGACGCTCACTTTGGATCAGGAGAAACGGGTCGGCCGCCACGATCACGAGCGCCAGCAAAACAACGAACACGGCGGCGGCGGGCAAGGCCTGCTTCCACGCCATGCGCTTTTGTTGGATGCCGATCAGAATATAAACCGGGATGGTCAGGAAAAAGAATAGGCCCAATACTTTTGTGGCGGTCGCCAACCCGCACGCAACTGCCGCCAGCCGAAAATTGATCCCAAGCTTCAATTCATCGCGATCCAAAAAGAAAAACACCAGGACCACGAACAGAACCGCCAGGCTATCGGCGTGCCACCAAAGGTCATTCTCCACCACGGCCGTGACCAGCAACAGGAAAATAAACGTGATGATGGAGGTCAGATAGGAGCGGAACTTGGTCTGTGTATAAACCATCAGCAGGATGGCCAGCAGCATGGGCAGGACGCTGATGAATTGGCGCAGCAAAAGCAGTGCCAATTGGACATTCTGGCTGTTGAGGGCATGGGTTAGTTTGAGCGGCAACAAGACGAGGGCACTGCCGCCATAGAACGGAAAGCCGTACGAGTAATCGCGATAAAGGACGAAATGATGAAGGATTTCCTTGAAACTGTCCCCGCTCAGCATGAAGAGCGGAGTCGGGTATTGAATGTGTTCGTCCGGCGAAAACAGCGAGATCATCGAATACGTTTTCGCGCCGGTCGAGTTGGGGAAAATGAACGCGATGAAATAGATGGCCCCGAGGGCCACCAGCAGCCAGAGAATCCGTTTTTGCGTGCGATCCATCATCCTACGGCTGAATAGTTCCGACCAATCCCAATTCCGGCGCGATGCGGCGCATGGCCGTAATCACATTGCCGACATGTTCCCATAACTCGATCCCAAACTCTTCGGCGGCTTTTGCCATCTCTTCCCGGTTGGTGCCGGCCGCGAAGGCTTTATCCTTCCACTTCTTCTTAACGGAAGCCGGTTCAAGGTCGAGCAGGGAACGGGACGGACGCACCAGCGCCACCGCGGTCACCAGGCCGGTGATCTCATCGCACGCGTTCAACGCCTTGCGCCTCAGGGTATTGCGCGGCACACCGGTTGCGTCACCGTGACTCAGGATATCCTGAATGAGGTCCTCGTCGACGCCGCGCTCGCGCAAAATGGGCGCGCCTTGAATGGGGTGCTCTGCCGCCGTGGGGTGGATCTCCCAGTCGAAATCATGGAGCAGGCCCAGCAAGCCCCACGTTTCCACATCCTCGCCGAATTTCTCAGCATAGAAACGCATGCAGGCTTCCACCGAAAACATGTGGCGCACCAGACCTTCATTCTTGACAAATTCACGCACCAGGGCAAGAGCTTCGTCGCGGGTCATTCAGTTCTCCATAAAGATGGGTTGGGGTTTCCCAAGTACCGGCAGGGGCTTTTCGACATAGACATCCCAGAACGCGCCGACCGTGGCGAGTTGTTCGCGGATGTTCCAGATCAACACCAGCGGCGGCCAGTAATGATAATTGTTGGCGTCCACGCCGACGGCCTGGATGCCGAGCATGTTGCACAGGAACAACGCACGCGGCAAATGGAATTGCTGCGTGACCAGCAGCGCCGAATCCAGTCCGAAGATGGCTTTGGCCCGATAGCAGGTGTCATAGGTGCGGTCGCCGGAATTATCGAGCACGATATCCTGCGCAGGAACGCCGAGGCTCACGGCATAATCCCGCATGGCACCCGGCTCGTCGCGGCTGATCCCCTGATTATCGCCGCTCATCAGGATTTTTTCAACCTTGCCGTTCCGGTAAAGTTGGACGGCGGTCCTGACTCGATCCTTTAGAATTAAAGTCGGTTGACCGTCGCGCGTCAAGCCCGCGCCGAAAACGATGGCGACGCGATCGGCCGGTGCGGATTCAACTGTATAGAGGCGCGTCCAACTGTAGATCATGGTGACGAGGCGCGGCAGCATCAGGGCCAGCAGCCCGACGGCGACCAGAAGGATGATGAGGTTGCGGACGAACTTCCAAACCTGTTTCAGCATTTCCCCGATTCTACCAACAAAATCGCGGCGGCGATCGGCTAGACCAGGGCCTGCCTCAATCGGGCGCTGGCCAGATCCATGACGGCCACCACGATCACAATGAACAACACCACGGTGCCTGCTTTGTGATATTCGAGAGAGCCGAAGTACGTTGTGAGCGTCAAACCGATCCCGCCGCCGCCCGCAAAGCCGATGATGGTCGCCATGCGGATATTAATGTCCCATTGATAGATCAGGTACGATACGAACGGCGGCACAATTTGCGGCAGAACCGCATACACGATCATCTGCAAACGATCCGCGCCGGCGGCATTGACCGCCTCGATCGGACCGGCCTCAATATTCTCGATGGCTTCCGAAAACAATTTACCGATCAAGGCGAAGGAGGTCACGGCCAAGGCGAGCATCCCGGCAAACGGGCCAATGCCCACCCAAAAGATGAAGATGACCACATACAACAATGCCTCGATCGAGCGCAGAAGATTGAGCACGGCCCGCGTCGCATAGTACACCCAAGCCGAGAGCCGGCTGCGTCCGGTCAGATTCTTGGCAGCCAGAAAACTAAAGGGCAAGGCCACGATCGCGCCCAGTGTGGTGGCAAGAAATGCCTGGAAGATCGTGACGATCATTTGCTGGATCACAGGATTCAGAACATCCGCGGAGAGATCGATCGACACAAAGTCTTTTATCAATTGACCGAAGTTCGAACCCGGGCTGAACATGTCTTTTAGATCGATCCCGCTCAGATTCCAGCAATAGATGAATGCCAGCGCACCAAGGATCCCGTAAAAGGCGATCCGCAAGTTCTTGAAGATGGGCCGCCGCGCGGTTTCGACTTGCTGCGGTTGATCCTTGAGGATGCTTTCGCGCCACTTCTCGCTGATGTAATCCACTACAACAATGACGATCGCCACCGCCCATAGGGCCGTGGCATATTGTTGATAGCCTCCCATGCGCACCGTCTCGACCACGAAGAAGCCAATGCCGCCGCCGGCCACGAAGCCGATGACAGTCGCGGAACGCATATTGATGTCCCAGCGCAGCAGGGAATAGGCCAGGAATGGCGGAGCGATCTGGGGCAGAACGGCATACCGGATGGTCTGGATCAGATTCGCTCCGGTGGCGGTCACCGCCTCTACCGGGCCCTCCTCCATGTGTTCGATCTCCTCTGAAAATAATTTTCCCAACGCCGCGACCGAATGGATCGTCAAGGCGATGACCCCCGCGAAACTTCCCAGCCCCACCCACACGATGACGATCAGCCCCCAGACAATGGTATCCACGGCGCGCACAATATTTAAGATCGTCCGCATCCCATAATAGATGAGCATGCCGCCGCGGACCCGCGACATGATATTATGGGCCGCCAAAAAGCTTACCGGAATTGCCAGGATCGTGGAGAAGATCGTGGCCATGAGTCCCATGGCAATGGTTTGAAGCATCGTGCCGGCCGAAAATGTTTTGACATGACCGCCCGCTTCCACCAAACCCAGCTTCACTGCCCAAGACGGCGCGGGAATCTCCTTGATGGCTCCGACAATGGTCACAAAGTTGTCGCTCCAGCGGATCGGGCCCTGGACCGGTTTCCCCCTCAGCCTATCACTGGCGTACGTATACAGGCACTTCCACGCACAGATCTGATCATTGCCGTTGATGGATAGGGTGATCACATCCGGATTCAGCAAATTGGTCGAAACCGTGCGGGCATCATTGAATCGCTCCACGAGTCGATTCAGCTTGACATCGGTAACATTCCAGGCGATCACGTACAGGATCACGGCGATACAAGCCAGTCCAGGGAGAATGTTGGGCGGCTTGGCCTGGGACAGAGCGCGTTCATCCAGTACATTCCAGAGCCAAAACAGGATCAACGGCAGCCATAACCAACTGGTGGTCCATCCGCCCAGCGTAATCTTCCCGATATTTTGGTGGATCAGCGACCAGTCGACCAGGTAGGCGGAGATCCCGGCCGCAAAAAATATCACGAAACCGCGCTGTCGTTTATTTTGCAGGAATTGTCCAAACCCCGGAACGATCAACGAGGCAAAAGCCGGGAGGGCAGGATGGATGGCGGGCCTGGGAGTGTTCGCGGATCGGTTCATGAAAATAATGGAGGCTGACCCAGGACGCGGTTCCTAAATGATCGAAACGCGCTCCGCGTCCTGTCCATAGATGGCCTTGAATTGGGCATCGTCAATCTGCTTCGGCAATCCTTGAAAAACCAATTCACCATCTTTCAGGGCAATCGCACTCGTGGCGTAACGGTGCACCAGATCCAGAAAGTGCAGGCTGCAGATCACCGTGATGCCGCGTTCCTTATTTAACTGCTCGAGGTATTTCAAAATGGAATGAGCCAGCACCGGGTCAAGGGAAGCGACCGGCTCATCCGCCAGGATCAACTTGGGTTCCTGCATGAGGGCGCGTGCGATCCCCACGCGCTGTTGCTGACCGCCCGAAAGCGAATCGGCACGCACGTGGGCTTTATCGGCCAGGCCGACCTGTTCAAGACTGTCCAAAGCCCGGCGATGGTCTTCCCCCGAGAATAAGTGCATGGAACTGGGCAATGTATGGACATATCCCAGTCTGCCGGTGAGAACGTTGGTCAACACCGAGGAGCGCTTCACCAAATTGAATTGCTGGAACACCATTCCGATCTGGCGGCGGACCTTGCGCATTTCACCGGCAGGGGCCGAGGTGATCTCCTGATCGTTCCAAAAAATCTTCCCGGAGGTCGGCTCGATCAGGCGATTAATGCAGCGCAGCAAGGTGGACTTGCCGGATCCGCTCAAACCGATTACCGCCAGAAATGCGCCATCCTTGACTTCAAAGCTGACGTTTTTCAGCGCCCGCGTGCCGTTGGGGTAAACCTTTACAAGGTTCTCAACTTTTAACATGGTGTGGGCAAAAGAAAAGCCTGGCAGATCCTATCAACCTGCCAGGCTTCGAACTCTGTTATTTGACCAAAGAAGCGGGGTCGACCCCGGCCTTTTGGAGAACCGCGGCAAAATCGGAATACATGGTAAAGGAGGAATCGATTTGCTGGAAGGCATTGATGGCATACAGCTTGCCTAACACTGCCTTGCCGCCCGGGTCCTTGGACATCGCAAGCAGGGCTTCCGTCGTGATGGCCTGAAGTTTCGGATCGAGGGTCTTGACATATTGGACGCCATCGTTGGGGATGCGAATCGTGTCGGCAAAGACATAAACCTTCTGTGCAATATCAGGATAGGTTCCCGCCAGGTTCGTGGCGGCATCCGTCAAAACGTTGATATAGGTTACGCCCGCATCGCAATCTCCCTTGTACACGGCGATGGCCACATTGGGATGTGACCCGGAGATCGTCGACTTGATGTCGGTGTCCGGATCGACGCCGTTGGCTTTGAGCTGAATGCGCGGGACGATATAGCCGGATGTGGACAGCGGATCCACGAAGCAGAAATTCTTGCCCTTCAAATCTGCGAAGGTCTTGATGCCCGAGGCCTGATTGGCGATGAATTGACCGCGATAGAAGGGCTCCAACTGACCTCCCAATGCTTTATCCGGGTCCAGATCATTGGTGGAATAGTTGCGCAGGTTGATCAGAGCGGGTATGATGCCGTACTTGGCTTGCGCCGCAAGAATGGAGAAGGTGTTGAGGAAGCCAACTTGGGCCTTGCCGCCACCCATGGCTTCGATCGCCGCGGCATAGCTGGTTCCGGTTTGAATGGTGTAGGTCAAGCCGGTCATCTCGTTCAAGCAATCTGCGATGGCGTTGCTGGCCGTGGTAATCACATCGCTTTCACCGGAGGGAACGAATGCCATGGTGATCGGGGTGTCGGAGGCGCCCAGCTGGCCGGAAGGCGGCGTGGCGGGGGCATCTGAGAGCTTGTTGCAAACCGGCGGAACGGCCGTCGGAGCGGCCGTCGGTGCCGCGGTGGCAGTGGCCGGCACGGCAGTGGGCGCCGCCGTGGGAGCCGGAGCTTGCGTAGGCGGTACCGCCGTGGGAGCCGCACTGGGTGCAGCGGCAGTGCCGCAGGCCGAGAGCGCCAGCGCAAATGCGACGATCAGCGCCAGCAGGGAAAACGTAAGGCGTTTGTTCATAGGTATTCTCCTTTTATGAAATCAGGTAAGCATGGGACCGTATGCGTTGGCATACAACATCATAATAACCCGGAAAATGCCTTTCGACAAGCACGTATCCCTTAAAAAATAGAAACGGCTCGAATCGATTCATTTCACCAAACTGCTCAAGTCGAGGCCCGAAGCTTTGACCGCTTTTCGAAAATCCTGATATTGTTCATCCTGGGCAACCTGCATGGCGGCCATGCCATACAACGTCTGCATGGCTGAGTTGCCGTCGGGCGTATCCATCGCATCCACAAAGGCCCGCGTCAAAACTCGGCGCATATCGTTATCCATGCTGCCGGCAAAGACCAGCGTCTCATACGGAATGATGCTCGGAGTACGCCAAACCACAACGACCTTGGTCAGGAGGTCGGGGAAGGCATCCTCCAACCCCGGATAGCTGCGGGCATCAATATAGGTCGCGCCAAAATCGCAGATGCCCTGAGCATAGACGGCTCGCACCACGGTCGGCTGACCCGCCACGAAGGCCGGCTGATCCGTTGGAACGCCGGACTCGTTCAGCAAGCCCAGGGGCACGACGTAGCCCGAAGGCGACAATGGATCCGACCAGCATGGTTTCTTGTTTTGGAATTGCGCCAGCGCGGTGGAAGCATCGGAGGTGTTTTCGTTCTTGACCGAATCAAAATAGGGAAGAAAGCCCGCATCACTCCGGGCAATGAACTGGGCGCCATAAAACGCATTTCCGTCCTGCTGGCGCGCGAACGCCGCTTCCACGCTGCCCGCCTCACTGGCCAGCAAATATCCAAAGGGAGAAAGCACGCCGATCTGTGCGTCCTCATTTTGAAAGCGCTGGATCAGCTCGGATTCCGACACCGGCGCGATGGTGTTGAACTGATAACCGGTGGATTTTTCCAAATGAGCGATCAGGACCTTGCTGGAGGTCACAGCATTCGGATCGAGGCGAGGCGCGGGAGCCAAGGCCAGGATCAAGGGGTTCTTTGCATCGCCCAGGGCGGCTGTCGGCAGGGGCGCGGGGGCTGTCACGCTGGGCGTGACCGTGACCGGGGCCAGCGTGGCGGAAACGGTCGGCTGCGGCCTGGGCAACAATCCACAGCCGGATAGTCCGACCAAAAGGAGTACGAGCAGTCTTCTCATCCGTTCCTTAGCACGTGCGTATGGTGTTAATTATAAAAGCCTTGCTATAATAAGACATCCTTATGAGGAGAGCATCATGAAAGAAAACCGCGGCTCCATTTTAATTCAACTACTGATCCTGGTTGTGGTCGCATTCGGTGTCTATTACATTATACAAACGATCCACGACGCCGCCCAACAAGCCGTGGCCCCCTGGCAACAAGCCAACACGGCCTTGCAAACCCAGGTCTCCGACCTTTTACATCCCACGCCCACGGTCATTCCGGACCCGGTGACCTACATCAATCAAATCCAGGCCCTGGCGCGGCTGGAAACGATTCAATACACCGTGGAACAGGTCGTGACCAGTGACGTAAACCAACAGGCCTCCAACCCGAACAACCCGCTCTCGCCGCTCTACCCCTTCTTGTTTGGCAACAAGATGCTTTTGCAAGTCCATGGGACCGTGATTGCCGGCATTGATATGTCGCAACTACAACCTGGCGACTTGAATTTGCAAAATGGAATCTTATATGTCAAGCTGCCGCCCGCCGAGATCTTTGTCGTCACGCTGGATGAAAGCAAGACCCAGGTCTACAATGTGCAGACCGGGATTTTCGCCCCGCCCAACTCGGATGTGAATCTGGTACTGGCGGGGCTGCAGGGCGCCAAGGATAAGATCACGCAGGCCGCGCTGGATGATGGTATTCTCAACGTGGCCAGTCAGAACGCACAGACATATCTGACCAAGTTCTTCGCGGCCCTCGGATATCAAAATACGATCTTTTCAAAATAAAGCTTCGACGAGCGGCTGGACCTCTCTTCCGTCCTGGAATCCCAGCCAGAGCAGAAACTCGATGTTCCCTTTCGGCCCCGTGAGCGGAGAACGCATCAAACCGCGCAGGCTGAATCCTGCCTCCTGTGCAAACGTCAACACATCCACCAGGACCTGACGGTGAATGGCGCGGTCGCGAACCACACCATCGCCGCGCGCCACCTCCTTTTTCCCGGCTTCGAACTGAGGTTTGATCAACGCCACGATTTCTCCCGGCGGGAGAGGAAATCGGGGTGAGGGGGCCAACCATTTCTTCGCCACCGGCAACAATACTTTTAATGAAATGAACGAAGCGTCAATGGTCGCCAGCGATATGCGTTCGGGCAATGCTTCGACAAAGCGCGCGTTCGTTTCTTCCATAAGCACGACGCGCCGATCGTTCCTTAATTTCCAATGCAAGATTCCTTTGGCGACATCCAGGGCATAGACTTTGGCCGCGCCGTGTTGCAGCAGGCAATCGGTGAAGCCGCCGGTCGAGGCGCCCACATCTGCGCAAGTCCTGCCTGTGACCTGGATCGGGAAGGTCTCCAGCGCCGCATCCAGTTTCTCGCCGCCGCGCGAAACAAAGCGCGGCGCCGAATCAATGGTCAGCGTCGCATCCGGCTTGATGGCGGCCGCCGCTTTGAGGGCCGTCTGGCCGTTGACGCGAACGTGTCGCGCCATGATCAGGGCCTGCGCCTTGGCACGGCTTTCTGCCAGCCCGCGCTCCACCAGCAATACATCCAGCCGAACATTGGTCATGCAAGTATTTTACAGTAAAATATCCTTATGTTGATTGCCTTGATAAGAACCATGCGTCCGCGCCAATGGTCCAAGAACATTTTCGTGTTCGCCGCACTGGTCTTCGACAAGCAATTGTTTCATCGCACCGCCTTCCTGCAGACGCTGGCCGGATTCTTCCTGTTCTGTCTGATCTCCAGCTGTGTTTATATCTTCAATGACATCGTCGATATCGAGGCGGACCGCCAGCATCCTGAAAAAAAGAAGCGTCCGATCCCTTCGGGTGAACTGCCGTTGAGTGCGGCCTGGCTCGCCGGAATCCTGCTGACGGCCGTCACGCTGGGACTGGGCTACTTCATGGATGCTGAGTTTGCAGCGGTCATGGTGACGTACTTTCTGCTCAACCTGGCCTACTCCCGCTGGCTCAAACACATTCCGATCCTTGACGTGCTGGTATTAGCCGCCTGTTTTGTTTTGCGGGTGGAAGGCGGCGTGACGTTGATCAATGTACAGCGCTTCTCACCCTGGATCTATATCGTGATGACTCTGCTGGCCTTGTACCTGGGCTTTGGCAAGCGGCGCGCAGAACTGGCCCTGCTGGCACAAGGCGCGGGATCGCATCGCAAAGTGTTCGAAGGCTATACCATTCCGCTGCTCGACCAATATATCCTGATTGTCTCAGGCACGACCATCGTGGCCTATTCGCTTTATACCTTTACCGCCCCGAACGTCCCGGCCAATCACAGCATGATGCTGACGATTCCATTTGTCCTCTACGCGATCTTCCGCTATCTGTATCTGGTCCAGGTGAAACATGCGGGCGGCGCGCCGGAAGATATCTTGCTATTGGACCGTCCACTGCAGGTCGCGATCCTCTTATGGGCATTGGCAGTGCTGGCGGTCTTCTATCTTTCCCCGGCATGACCTCCGCCTCCGCCCCCGGAAAGATCATCCTGTTCGGCGAGCACGCGGTCGTCTACGGACGACCGGCCCTGGCAGTTCCCGTTACGCAGGTCCACGCGGACGTCGAGGTTTTGAATTCAGCCCATGACGGGATCCGGATCGATGCGCCGGACATTGATCTTCATTCCGAGTTGAACGCGCTGGCTCGCGACCATCCGCTGGCCATGGTGATCCGCAAGTTTTTCCCCTGCCTGGCCCCCCCTCCGCCCCGCAGTACGAGGCAGGCTGGGGGGCTCGAGATCAAAATCACGTCCACGATCCCGGTGGCATCCGGACTCGGTTCCGGCGCGGCGGTTTCGGTGGCATTGACACGGGCCCTGGCCTCTCATCTCGCGCAGCCGTTGACGAACGAACAAATCAACCAGATCGCCTTCGAGGTCGAGAGCATCTATCACGGTACCCCGTCGGGCATCGACAATACCGTGATCACGTACGGCAGGCCGGTCTTCTTCACCAAGGGTCAGCCCGCGGAAGCCTTCCACTCCGGTACGCCATTTACCATCGTGATCGGCGACACCGGAATCTCCGCTCCCACCAAGGAGGCCGTGCGGGATGTCCGCACGTTGTGGGAGGCGGACACGGCACGCTGGGAAAAAGTATTTGACCAGATTGGCGCGATCGCAAGACAGGCAAAGGAGAAAATAGAAAATGGTGAATGGGATGCCCTGGGAGATTTGATGAATCAGAATCACGAACTGCTGCAGGAGATGACCGTTTCATCGCGGGAGTTGGATGGCTTGATCGAATCGGCGCGCACGGCCGGCGCGTTGGGGGCCAAGCTGTCGGGCGGCGGACGCGGCGGCAACATGATCGCCTTGGTCAGGCCCGAGACGGCGTCCGCCGTGGCGCGATCATTGAAAGAAGCCGGCGCCATGAATACGATCATCACCACGATCAACCCATGAATACTTTTGTATTGAAGCTCATCCTGGCGCCGGTCATCATCGGCGGCGCAAGTCTGGCTGGTCGCCGCTGGGGGGCGACGGTCAGCGGCTGGCTGGTGGGCCTGCCGCTCACCTCCGGGCCGGTGATCTTTTTCCTGGCCCTGAACAACGGTGCGCCCTTCGCGGCCTCCGCCATCGCCGGGACGATCAGCGGCGGTTTCTCGCTGGTGGCATTCTGTCTGGTCTATGCGTGGCTGGGGACTCGCTTCGATTGGCGCGTGGCACTGGCCGGAAGTCTGCTGGCCTATTTTGGCATCGTCTCCCTGATGCAGAACATCATCATCTCGTTCGCGCCCCTGATCATCGCCGTAATCCTGACCATCGTGCTGGGCTTGCTCTTGATGCCAAAAAATAATGCCACGCACTTCAAGGATGTCGAGCCGGGACGGTGGGATATTCTGTCACGCATTTTGATCGGCACCTGCTTCATCGTTCTTTTGACCGAGATCGCGCCCTTGCTCGGCTCGCGCCTCACCGGCCTGCTGGCGACCATTCCGCTGTACACGGCGATCCTCACGGTCTTTGCGCATCGCCTGAACGGCTCGCCCGGAGCCAATAATGTTTTGCGCGGATTGCTGCTGGGCTTATTCGGCTTCGCCGGATTCTTTCTCACGCTTTCGCTGCTGCTGGAACGCGCAGGAATTACCGTCGGATTTCTGGCAGCCACCGCGGCCGCGCTCATCGTGCAGGGGTTCACGTTTCTGATCGTGCGGATGGAACCGCGCGGAAAGGATCCTGCGGCGTGAGCGATACGGCGGATGTCATCATCATCGGGGCCGGCGTGCATGGGGCCAGTCTTGCGTTTCATCTCGCCGGGCGCGGCGTGAACGTGCTGCTGCTCGAAAAGAAATTCGTTGCAGCCGGCGCCACCGGCCGCTCCAGCGGACTGGTCCGAATGCATTACGACGTGAGGCAGGATTCGGAATTGGCCTGGGTTTCATTCCAGTATTTCCGCAACTGGAAAGAAATGGTCGGCGGTGAAGCGGGCTTCCGGCGAACGGGTTTTGTTCAACTGGTGGCGCGCGCAGATGTCGACAAACTCCAGGCGAATGTGAGGATGCACCAGCGCATCGGCATTCCTGTGATGCTGATCAATGCGGGTGACGTCAAACGGCTTGCGCCCTCGTTCGCCACGGAGGATATCGAGCTGGCGGCCTACGAGCCCGAATCGGGCTATGCCATGCCGAGCGATACGGCCAACGCCTTCATCCAGGCCGCGCGCGCGAAAGGGGCGCGCTTGCTTCAGGATTGTGCGGTGACGGGCATCCAGGTCGGAGGCGGAAAAGTTCAAGGCGTGCAAACCACCCAGGGTCCGTTCGAGGCCCCGGTCCTGGTCAATGCGGCCGGCGCCTGGGCCGGCCAGGTCAACCAGATGGTTGGGTTGAATCTGCCCTACGACACCTGGCGCCACGATACGATGTTCGTCACGCGCCCAAAGGGGATCGGACCGGACCACCCAGCGGTCATTGATTTTTCGAACGAGATGTACTTCCGCCCGGAAGGGAATTTGACGCTGCTGGGACTCGAAGATGAAAACCCGCTGGGCGAATCGCCCGATAGTGACACGGATCATGCCAGGCCGGGATTCGTTGAGCGCGGGATTGACCGGATCTGCAAACGGATCCCGATCATGGAGCAGGGCGCGCTGCACTCCGCTCACGGCGGCTACGATGGCATCACTCCGGATCAGCATCCGCTGCTGGGCGCAGCCGGGCCCGATGGTTTTTATCTCGACTGCGGATTCAGCGGCACGGGATTTAAGACCTCGCCCGCGGTCGGATTATGCCTGTCTGAATTAATACTGGACGGAGCCTCCAAGACGGTCGATCTCTCGCTTTATGCCCCTCAGCGCTTTGCGGAGGGCAAGCCGATTGTCGGCGAATATCCCTACAGCAGTATTTGGAAATGAGGAAGAGCATGTCTTCTACGCGGGCCCAATTTCTTTTCCCGGTGTTGATTGCCGGCGCGCTGCTTGGACTGGCCGCCTGCGGCCCATCCGGCACAAGCGCGGTCACGCCGACGCCCGACGCCGCCTCCGCTGTGCGCGCCGCCATGGAACAGTACAATCAATGCCTCTCGCTAATGAACGCGGACTGCATGGCGGCCTTCTTCGCCCCGCAGGGACAGATCTTTCAGACCGGCATCATCCAAGCGGCAGGTCCAGCCGCGGTCCGCAATTACCTGAAGCAAACGTTCAGCACCGCTCGCATCGATTCACTCACCGCCACGGTCGACTCGATCATCATCAACGGCGATGTGGCAGTTGCCCTGGGCACCTATGACGAAAAGGCCACCGAGGCCGCGCATCCAAGCGCTGAAACGAACGTGCGCTACGTGGCGGAGTGGATCCGTCCATCTGCGGGTCCCTGGCTGCTGAACCGTATGAGCACCACCCCCTTGCAATAGAATCGGATCGGGAGAACCATGAACCTCTTTGTCACAGGCGGCGCGGGATACATCGGTTCGGCCACCGCACAAGCATTGCTCGAGGCGGGACATTCCGTCACCGTTTTCGATTCGCTGATCACCGGACATCGCGCCGCCGTGCCGGAGCGCGCGCGCTTCATCCGGGCCTCCCTGGACGACCAAGAGACGGTGCACCAGGCGTTGACGTCTGAAAAGTTCGACGCCATCCTGCACTTCGCGGCCTTCATCGAAGCCGGCGATTCCATGAAAGACCCCGGCCGTTTCCTCCATAACAACTTCGTCAATTCCTTGAACCTGATCGAAGCCGCGACCCGGGCGGGGATCGAGAAGTTTGTTTTTTCATCCACGGCGGCGGTCTATGTTTCAAACGACCAGCCTCTCAGGGAAGATTCGCCGCTGGGCCCGACGAATGTCTACGGTCAAACGAAGTTGATGACCGAGCAGACGCTGGAATGGTATCGCCAGATCCATGGATTGCATTTTGCCTGCCTGCGTTACTTTAACGCCTGCGGCGCACTGCCCGGCCACGGCGAGGCCCATCAGCCCGAATCGCATTTGATCCCGCTCGTGCTGAGTGCGGCGCTCGGGCAGCGCGACTCCGTGTCGATCTTCGGCACGGATTATCCCACGCCCGACGGCACATGCATCCGCGATTACATTCATATCGCCGATCTGGTCTCCGCACATTTATCGGTATTGGATGCTTTGAACACAAAGGATCGGCTGATCTACAACGTCGGAAGCGGGAACGGCTACTCCGTCCGCGAAGTGATCGAGACCGCGCGCCAGGTAACCGGACAGCGAATCCCGGCGATGGAATCCCCACGCCGGGCTGGCGACCCGGCGCGCCTGGTGGCATCCTCCGAAAAGATCGGCCGCGAGCTGGGCTGGGAGCCCGAGCACGATGATCTGCGCGAGATCGTTGGGAGCGCCTGGGAATGGCACCGCACTCATCCGAAAGGATATGAAGCATGACATTTATGGTTGTCCTGGTCGGCTGGATCTTTTCGTTGTGCCTGCACGAATTCTCGCACGCCCTGGTCGCCTATTTGGGCGGCGACACGACCGTAAAGGATAAAGGCTATCTCACGTTCAACCCGCTCAAATATACCCATCCGGTCTATTCATTATTATTGCCCTTGTTGTTCCTGATCCTGGGCGGGATCGGCCTGCCGGGCGGCGCGGTGTATATCGAAACCTGGCGGTTGCGGAGCCGCACCTGGAGGAGCGCGGTGTCGCTGGCGGGACCGGCAGCCAATTTGATCCTGGCCATCGTTCTCGGAATCGTTCTGCGCCTGGCGCCCATCACATCAAACGGAATCTGGCCCGGGCTGGGGTTCCTGGCCTTTTTGCAAATCTCCGCCGTGGTCTTGAATCTGATCCCGCTTCCGCCCTTCGACGGCTACGGCGTGCTCGAGCCGTATCTTCCAGGCGAGGTTCAAATGCGCATGGCGGAGACACGCGGCATGCTGTCATGGATCGTCTTTTTCATCCTATGGTATGTGCCGGTGGTCGGAAATGTGTTTTGGGGGTTGGTCGGTTTTCTGGCACAATTTGTCGGCGTGCCGCTGGACCTGGCTTCGTTGGGATTCAGCCTCTTTCGATTTTGGGGATGAGCATGAATGAACCCATCCCACATCTGGTCATCGTGGGCGCCGGCTTTGGAGGCTTGAGGGCCGCACAGGGTTTGGCCAAGGCGCCGATCCGCATTACGCTGATCGATAAACAGAACTATCATCTCTTCCAGCCGCTTCTTTATCAAGTCGCGATCGCCGGACTCGTTCCAGCGCAGATCGCCTATCCGGTGCGGACCATCTTTCGCCGCCAAAAGAATCTGACCTTCCAAATGGGAGAGGTGACCGAGATCGATCTGGAAGCCCGTTACGTCAAGCTGGACGGCTCCATCATCGCCTATGAGTATCTGATCATCGCCACCGGCGGGCAAACCAACTTTTTTGGAAACTCCTCCATCAGGCAAAACGCCTTTGAATTAAAGAACATCGAGAGCGCCATTGCCACGCGCAATCATCTGTTGAGGATGTTTGAACTCGCCAGCCAGGCAGCCGACGCAGAAAAGCGCCGGGCGCTTCTGACCTTCGTCATCGTTGGCGCGGGTCCGACCGGTGTGGAAACCGCCGGTGCATTGGCAGAACTGATCACGCATGTGATGAAGAAGGATTATCCGCAGATGGACTTGAAGGAAGTACGCGTCATTCTGCTCGAGGCGGGTTCCCGCGTGATGGCCGCCTACCCCGACGCACTTCGCCAGGCAACCTTCAAGCTTTTACGCGGCAAGAATGTCGAGATCCTGTTGAATACCAGGCTCACGGATTACGACGGCGAACGCCTTACGTTGAGCGATGGAAAGACCATGGATTGTCGCACCTTGATCTGGGCGGCAGGCGTGCGCGCATCCGAATTGGCGGATCAACTCAAAGTGCCGCAGGCCGCTTCCGGCCGAATCGTCACCGAAGCGACTTTGCAGCTCCCCGCTCATCCCGAAGTTTTCATCGTCGGCGATTCGGCCCATTGTACGGATAACAAGGATCAAACCTTGCCGATGCTGGCGACGGTCGCACAACAGCAGGGACGATCTGTGGCAAAGAATCTACGAAGAATCTTGCGCAACGAAAAACCGACGCCGTTTCAATATCAGGACCTGGGTTTGCTGGCGACGATCGGGCGCAACGCGGCGGTGGCGCGCATCTGGGGATTCTCGTTCAGCGGATTCATGGCGTGGGTGATCTGGGTTGCGCTGCACATCTACCGCATCATCGGTTTTCGCAATCGCCTGGTGGTGTTGATCAATTGGGCGTGGGATTATTTCTTCTACGATAATCAGGTGCGGTTGATAACCAAGGAATAGGGCAGGCCCAGACCGTGCCTGGGATTGCTTCCAAGTACGACTTTGGGGCTAGTGATCCTCTGCTGGAGGAGGGAAGTCCAGCCCATTTTCACAAGATGACCGCCTCCTGCCTGAGCTGAGAGGTCGTGCGAGTTAAAGCATATTTATGACAACCAACGGATGAGCGCACAGAATTACGGGCCAAAAGAAAAAGCAGATTGGGGATGAGAAGGAAACGAAATGAACGGAGTTGATTTCCATGTCAGGCAGAGCGACGCTCCGGCCCTGCGCGGTTGATCCTGAGCATCCGCCTCTGATAAGGATATCCTGTACAGCCAAATAACCGCACCAACCCGCTCCAATTGAGACCGTTGTCCTATTGTAGTTTCAGGCCGACATGGATACCATGTAACGGATTCGATAAGGAACAATGCGTTTTACGTCTCGATACCGTGACAACCCGTCAGGAAATGCCTATCAGAAAGGGACCAGCGATGACCGATCAATTTGAAGACGATGAACGGAAAGACCTGCAAGCCATGATGAACGCGGCGAAGGCGAAAGGGAAGAATATGGGCAAAGAGGACAACGAAGACGAAGAAGAGGACAACGAAGACAAGCTTCTGGGAATGCTGGAATATCAG
>DATJAH010000003.1:0-44632 GCA_035516425.1 Anaerolineales bacterium | reverse complement strand
AAATGCAATAGAGAAACCTGCGGAAGACTGTATCTTTGATTCTAAGAAATACCCTGATTGTGATCTTTATTATATGAGGTTTAATAAATATCTTCAGATTAGAGTTGTAGTCAGATACATTGATAACATAGGTGAAATAGTTACTGCTCATTTTTTGACAACTAGAGCCAGTGGCGAATCAATAAAGTGGATGAAAGGAAGAAATGGATAAAATTAGTACAGACCTAATAAAAGGTGCATTCGGAACTCATCCTCACGACTTCTACATAACATACGATGAATTAACGGATGAATTAATTGTTAGGATGATTGACCCCTCAAGACTTGCGTACATCAAAGAATTGGAAAACAACGACGAATTCGCTTTGCTCGTAGAGTTAGACAGTGAGGAGATTATTGGATTCCAATTATTTAATTTTGAGAGAAAACATTTGAAAGAATCTAGTTGGTCAAATCTACAACCAAAATGGGACAAGGTGAAAGATTTTTATAGACATACCGGATTTGTAAAATACCGTTATGACCCTGGTACGAATGAAAATACAAAAAGAGATTTTCCAGTGACGTCCCTAGAATTCTACAAGCAAAGCGCAAGGGTTCTTCAAAAAGAATTATCAAAAAGTCCGGCCTAACCGCCGGACTTTTTGTCTGTTTCAATCTTCTAAGACAATAATTTCTTCCACAGACCAAACATGATCTGAGATACCAGCCGCCATTGCGGGGGTTGTGGGATAACCTTGGTTCGCTTTGGTCAAAGTCTTATGGGGTCGGCAATAGTTGTAATACATGAAATGAAGACTTACAGCGGCGATTAGATTTTCAAGTTTCTTACTAAAAGCATTTGTCAATCTCGTGAAACGACGCATCTGCATTCGCATTGTGAGATTCGCTCGTTCAACATAACTTGTGGAAACTTGTGTCAAATCAGGCTTGCCCTTGATAACTTTTGTTTCCGTACCGACGCACTGTGCGGGCTATATCGTCTTTCGTCGCCCTCTACTCTTCCATAAATCTTTTCCAACATTGCGTAATCAATGTCGGGCCCAAAGGCTTCTTCAACTGCCTGTAAATTAGGTCTGTGTCCATCCGTTGTTAACTGTACGCGTTCAGCTAAACGACTCGCAAAATCGCTAATAAAAACTTTGGCTGTTTCAAGATCGCGATTGCCAACCATGAAAGAGGGGACTAGCTTTGGATCAGCATCAATCGCCGTCCAAGTCCAAACATCACCATAACCAAAAACATCCTGCTTTTCAGGGGAAAGATTCTTTTCCTTTGCATAGCAGAAAGACCAAATTTCATCGCGTTGTATTTTCTTGCAATGAAGATTCCGCATGTGGTCATTCTGATATGCCGCGCAAACTGTGCCGATACGAACAAGCAGGCTGATGATCGTACCCTTTGCCGCTCCGGTCATGCGGCTTGTTGCTCGGATGCTATTGCCTTCAATAAGGCAGGTGATGATTTCTGCTTTCTTGGAATTGCTTATCTTATTCATATCTACATTATGCTTGAGCGCTCAAGCATTGTCAGGGGTTAAAGATTAAGTAAATTTATGTTGACAATTCTCGAAAATATGTTTACAATCTAATTCAAATAAGTAGACAAAAAGGGATTTATAAAAATGAGTCTCAATAAAGCAAAAAGAGAAGAGATAAGAAAATTCATCCTTCTTAATATTCGTGACCATCCCGCTGATATTGTCAATGTAACCCAAAAGAAATATAAGTTAACTCGTCCTTCGGTCTTGAGATATATTCATGATCTAACAATAAAAGATCAAATAGAATTTCAGGGTTCGACTAAAAACAGAAAATATAATTTAAAATCCATTAAAGATATTAATCTGACCTATCAAATTCAGGAACATCCAGCCGAGGATAAAGTATGGCGAAATGATGTCGTGCCATTATTACAAGGTATTAATGAGAACGTGATTAATATTTGTCAGTACGGGTTTACTGAAATATTTAATAATGCGGTAGACCATTCAGAAGGTACGGAAGTTCTAGTCAGGATTACTGTATGGATTGATCAAATAAGTATGACCATATCCGATAACGGAGTCGGCGTATTCAATAAAATCCAAAAGGAATACAACTTAGACGATCCTCTCCATTCAATCCTTGAATTATCGAAAGGAAAACTTACAACAGACCCCAAAAGTCATTCAGGAGAAGGAATATTTTTTACTTCGAGAATGTTTGATTTCTTCTCAATGATCTCAGGTAAACTAGGTTTTGGATATAAAAATGGCGTAGATTTAATAACAGAAATGGTTGAAGAGGATGTAGTTGGCACAAGGGTAATCATGTGGATTTCACCTTTCTCTAAAAGAACCACTAAAAGTGTTTTTGATAAATTCACCTCTGATGATTTTGGATTTGACAAAACAATAGTCCCCGTAAGTCTGGCACAATATGGTAAAGAGAATCTCGTTTCTCGATCACAAGCGAAACGATTATTGACACGTCTTGATAAATTTAAAACGGTGATGTTAGGCTTTGAAAAGGTTCCTCATATTGGACGAGCTTTTGCAGATGAGATATTCAGAGTTTTTGTAATGTCTCATCCGAACACTAGAATAATTCCTTATGATTACAACAAGTCAATAAAGAAACTCATAGACGAAGTTTCGCCACCAAAAAACAAGACTGGCTAATTAGCCAGTCTTGTTTTTCCATCTCGTCTTTGCCGCCTTTTGTGCTATCTCTTTCCTGCGCTTCGCCGATAACTTCGCCGCCCGCGCTTTTCCGCCTTTCAATCCGCCTAAATGTCCTAAGGATTGAGCGTGGGGATTTTTAACAACTGCTTCGGTTTCTTCAACTTCTTGGAGTTGATCTTCCGAAGTATCCTCTGTGGCTTCTGCTATAATTTGAGAAGCTAGAGTATTGACATCACTTGACTTTTTCTTGCTTGAGCGGTTTGGCATCATACGTGGTAAGATACCAAAGATAGAGAAAAAAGTCAGCGGTTCATAATTTCAAATTGACCCACTACCCCATTTTTGAAAATCCACTTACAACCTTTTCGTGCACCCAAAACAACAGATGTACTTGACAAATTCCAAAACGCGAGTACAATGCCGCTCATCAAGTCAACAAATAAGGTGATCAGTAGATAGCCGGATTGTCTCAAAATCTAGACAGCCCCATTTCTATGTGGGCTGTCTTTTTTTAACCTTTTGTTCGCTGATGAGACAGCCCCGTTTCTGCGGGGCTGTTTGTTTTTAACTTCACCTTTCGAGGCGCTCATGGAAGTCACGCTTTCCCGCAAAACCCTTCTTTGGTCCATCACGATCCTCGTTCTTGTCGCAGGGGCGTGGATCGCATCCGTTCCATGGCGAAATGGATTGTTTACCCAGTGGATGGCACGCTCCAACGCGCCTTCCACCAGCGAGCCCGCTTTCTCAGCCGTGAACTCGATGTTCGCTCCGAACACTTCAAGCGAGGGCGCCTGGGAGCAGCAGGTCTGTGCGGGCATGACGCCGGATGGCTGCAAGCTGTTCGAGGACCTGTACGGCCCTGCGATCTGGGGAATGGTGTCTACCGGCAAATTGCCGAAGACCACGTTCACGTATGCGGGAGTCGCGCAGGAAGTATCGCGAACCGATCAGGTTTGGAAACTGCATACTTCCAACGCAGCGCAGCCCTGGCTCTATGTCGAAGTGTCTCAGGATTCAACCGCGCATCCATGGCTGCTCCTGCGCATCCTGTTCGACCAGGAAGCGCAGGCCCGCTATGGAGGCAGGTGATGGAATGAAGGGATCTATGAGCCGCAAGATTGTTTTCAGCCTGATCCTTGTCGCTTTACTTGTTGTCGTAACCATTCCGGCCGGCGCGCAGAGTCCAAACCCGCCCGCCCCCGATCCAAACAGCGCCTGGGCAGGCGTGTTCAATCCGGATGGCACTCTCAACTCGAGCTTGAAAGATGGCGGGCAAATGACTCAACAAGCCAGCTGGATGCCAAGCGTGCTGGGTGTTTCCATCCCCGCCACCTATCATGTGTATTACACCTCGAGCGGCAATACCGTGGTGATCCCCAATGCCATCACCGAGTTCTTCATGAATGCCAACCCGCAGGAGTCGGGTCTCTCCGAGGCCGCCTCGGAATACGAATCAAGCGGAGGGTTTATCACCGACATCCTCGGGCAGGCTGCCGGCGGCCAGCCCCTGCAGACCTCGCTCGGGCAGAACGTGAGCCCCGATCAGTTCGCACAAGACATGATCTCAGGGCAGGCGAATATTTGGTCGTTGTCACTCAGTACGGCATTCAACACTTTGAATCTCCTGGCCTCCACAACATTGCACGATCAAGACCTCTACCTGGCCGCCCTCCTGTACACATCGGACGAGTGTGCTGAGGCTCCCCGTGGCTGCACGGCACAAAACCTGCCTCCCTCTCCACCGCCTGCTCCTGCAATTCCTCCGCCCAGCAAGTGCCCGGCCGCCAGCGTCCATCCCGGAGCGATCTCATACGGCGGGAGCAAAACCTATCCTCCGTATCCTTTGGTGGTGGGGCAGGATCCCAGTAAGACCGGCGTGGATGTCAGCTTCCACGCCTCGGTCGCGCCAACGATCTATATCTACTACATTCAAGTCCCCATTCGTTCCTGCGAAACCGGCCCGGATGGCGCGGGCAATTACGACTGCGGCGGCGGCTCCGGGCACATGGTGACCACCGGCTACCGCTGTGTCCAGCAATCGCGCAGTTACAACGAATGCATCGCATCGGCCTCGGGTTCGATCTCGCTTTCCAGCGCCTCGCGCGATTGGATCTTGAACACGCTTTCGGTTCAATACCCCGAGGCTTACATCCACAAACCATACTTCGGCTTCGGCGGTTCCGGCTGCGCATGGTCGGCGTCCGGGCAGGGAGTGCAGATCGATGATCCGGGCGCCTGGCTGATTGCCATCGCCGGACGGACCTCGGGCACGCCGGTTTCAGGCCCGCGCGGATTCTCCGGAGGCGGTTCACCTTTTGATGTTTGGTTGAAGGAAGTCGAGATCATCCATTGAGCACTTTTTTTTCCGCGACCTGGATGGCTTTGATCTGGGTGATCAACGGGATTCTGGTGATCATCTATTTTGCATTCGAACACTTTTCCACGATCTTATTGGTCGGCTCCGCCGCGGCGTTCGTTGGACGCACCCCAAAAGAGCAGCGCGCCTGGGCGGCGGGATCGGGCCTGCTGGCCATCGTTTCAGCGCTGGCCGCGCCGTTTCCCGTTCCCTGGTTTCTGCTTATGCTCTCCCTGGCAGGCTGGATCGGGCAGTGGCTCGAGCAGTACAACAAACCCGCTGCGCGTTGGAACACGATCCGCGCCCAGGCGCTGTATGCCATCGCCGGGCTCGGTTACGCGGCTTATCGCGGCTTCGGTCTGGATAACGCCCTCCTGTCTGATCCAACCATGGCGCAAGGTGCAGGGTATATCAGCACGATCCTCGCCATTGCCATGTATGCCATGCCGCTCGGTTTCCTGGTCATGCTGGCGCAATCCATTTGGGCTCATCCACCCGCGCCCAGCGCGCCCGGGGAGATGATCTCCACCATTCGGACCAGGGGCAAAGGGTAGGCAATGCAGGCTCACTCGACTCTTCGCAATTTTGTCTCGAAGCATGCGGCGTTACACAACTTGGGCACCGTGCCACGCAGCGGCCGGGCGGCACATCGGCTGAAAGGCGCTATGGCAGATCTACTCTCGCGAGAGGGGAGCTTCAGCGGCCCCAGGAACAAGGACGGGCGCTGGCACTCTAAGAACAAGAGCGTGTGTTTATGCTGACCATCGTCGACAACGGCCTCAGCTTTCAGGATGGAAACCTGCGCTATGCCTTCTTCGAGATCGAGAAGGATGGACGCCGGTTCTTCCGCTGCGTGGCATTGAAGGAACTGCTCACCATTCCCGCCAGCGAGCGCGAAGACTATGAACTGTTGAGCAAACACCATATGGCCGTGCGCGGCCTGCACAACGCCGGCATCAATTTTGTCTACGCCGCCATGGGCATCTACAGCCCCGAGCATGTAGGCATCGTGCAGTATTTCGGCGCGGCAGGAGAGGGCGCCTCGCAGGAAGAGGCCGCTAGGATCGCGCTGGTGGGTGCCGGTACCGTCGAAGCGGTGTTGGCAAATTTCCCGCAGACCAAACTCGGAGCGCCGCACAAGGACTGGCTGCAATGGTATCTGGACTTCATCACCACGCGCGCCAGGAACATCGCCGCCGTTCTCGGTCATCCCGATCCACGCACGGGGCGCATGGGATTATCGAGCGACGGGACCATCGGCGAGGATTCAGATACGGAGCTTTCGCAGGAACAGAACGAGATCCTGTTTCGCGGACTTTCCAAACTGCGCCAGAACTTTGTCTTCCAGGTTCTGGCCGAGCACGAGACGCGGCAGAACATGACCACGGCGCTCCTGCGCGTCGCGGAAGTTGCCTCCAATGTCGCTTCACGGCGCAAAGGATCGGTCGGTATCGGATTCAGTCTGGGCATCCCGCTCATGGCCGCCCTCGCCCAGAATCAATCCACGACTCTCGGCGCCGGTCAGGGGACCACGCACAGCGTCTCGGACGGGGTCTCGCAGGCTTGGGGCAGCACGCACGCCCTCGGCCACACCCATGCCACGGGTGAAACCAGCACAGTAGGCGAGTCGCAGACCGTAGGGGAAAGCCGGTCCAGTTCGTACGGCACTTCGCATGGCACAGCTCACACCACCTCACACGCCTCCACGAGCGGGCATGGCTCCTCATCGGGCGGCGGCTACAGCGAACCCGCGGGAGGCGGCTTGGGCGATATCGTCAGCGGGATCTTTCATGGTCAGATGCCCAACCTTCAGCAGCTCGCCAACGGCATAGGGGTCAACATCAGCCCGGAGGGCCTGGGCATCTCGCGGCCGCCCGAAACGATCTCGGGCTTCAGCTCCTCCTCCAGTTTCTCATCGAGCACGAGCGGCGTGGCGGACAGCACCATGCAGTCCGCCATGCAAAGCCAGGGGCACGCCACGATGGAGGCCCATACCAGCATGCAGTCGCAATCGCAGTCCGTGTCCGATGCAAACAGCGTGTCAGACGCCGTGAGCCGGAGCGCAAGCCAGAGCCATGCGGTGGGTGAGGCGGTATCGCAAAACCGTTCGGTCAACGAGGGGCAAGGCGTAAGCGCCGGACTCAGCACCGGCCTGCTGCCCGGCCTCAACATCAATCGTTCCTGGCACACGGAGGATGATGTAGCAGACCGCGTGACCGAGGTCCTGCGCAAGTTGGAGGCGCTCGCCAACCAGGCTTCGGCGGAAGGCGGCTTCATGGCGAATGCCTGGTTGTTCACCGAGACCGAGGAGGGCGATGCGGCGGCCTCCGCCCTGGTGCCGCAGGCCTTCCATGGGGTGAACGTTCCCACCCCGGTACTTACGATCAAGCCCTTGCAAACGGACGAAGCGGAACTGCGCGCTCACGCGTTTTCGTTCACGCCTTGGACCGACCTCGACGATGGGGATCCATTCAGCGGATGCTTTTGGACGCGCTACGCGACGATGCTGACGGCGGGGCAGCTGGCGGCATACACCGCGCCTGGGCTTTTTGAAGAAGGCTCCGCCTCCACCACGATGTCGAAGCTCCCGCAGGAAGTTGGCTTTTATCCCAATATGCCCGGAGACGTGGTCATGGGACACCAGTACAGTCCCGAGACAGGTGACCTGACCACCGCCCAGGTGCGGCTCGATCCCGAGACGCTGATGCACACCATGGCGGCCGGCGATACCGGCTTCGGCAAGTCGGTTGCGATGATCCGCCTGGCCTATGAAACGACCCTGCGCTGGAAGATACGCACGGTCGTGCTGGACTTTGGCGCAGGCTGGCGGACGCTGCTCAATGCGCCCGGACTCGAAGGACATGTCGAGATACTTCAACTCTGGCCGGACGCGGTGCGTCCCATGCGTTGGAATCCCATGCAGATCGGGCGCAACATTGCGCCGGAGACCCAGTGGCGCGCATTCGCCGACGTGTTCGGCGGGATCGCCCAGCTGGGTGTGAAGCGCCAAAAGCAGGAACTGCTGGAAGCGATGCGCCGCATCTACGGCGTTGGCCGGAAGAAGACGGAGGGCACGCTCCAGGACACGGGAGGCGGCGTGCTGGTGGACGACCCGGAAGTACGCGCGAGCGAGATGTGGGGCAGGGTACGCCCTGGCGAGGCGGACATGTCAGGGGCGGGGGCAGGCACCCTGCTCGGTGATCTGAGCAGTTCGGCGCGGCAGGCGCTCGCGGTGCAGCGCAGTTCCACCATCGGGTTCGCCGACCTCTACCAGAACGTACAGGATAAATTGAAAACTGTGCCGCCGCGCGACACCATGCTCACCGGGGTGCTTGAAGGGATCTTGTTCCGCCTGAATCCTTTAGTTCAAGGAGCGGCCGCGCTGCAATTCGCTCCCGGCCTCAATACGGTGCCGATCGAGGATCTCAGCAAGCAGGGCGGCTGGGGCGTGACCATCATCGAGGGCGGCATGTTCCTCGATGAATTCGGCAAGGCGTTTCTGCTGGGCTGGACGGGCTGGCATATCTACATGGACATGGTGGCGCGGCGCGTGCACGAGGTCAACGAGGGCGAGCCGCTCCTGCAGGTCATCTATGAAGAAGCCAACAAAATATTCGTAAAGGACCAGGGCAGCACGAGCGGCGATGAAGGGATCGGGGGAATCTCAGCCACTCAGCGCTTTGCCGACATGTTCCGCGACGCGCGCAAGTACAAGTGCCGGCTGCATGTCATCACCCAGGCCCCTCATCTGCTGGCGGATGACATCGTTTCATCCTGCAGCAACCTGATCGTTGGTTATCTTAAGAATCCGAAAGACAAGGACCTGGTGCTGGCTGCGCTGGCCCGCTCCGAGAAGGGCTTTCATGATGAACCCTGGCGCCGCTTCCTGGACGATATACCGGTCGGGATGGCGGTTGGTCGTCTGCCCTATACCACGCAGCGGGAAATGCAGAGGCCGTTCCTCTTCAAGCCGCTCATGCTGGAGGTGCCGGAGCCAAGCGACGAGGATATTGCGCGCAGGCTGGGGAGGATCGCCTTATGAAGGATATCGTAACCGCTGCGGCAAAGAACGCCAGGGCGGCTGTCAAGCGCAATACGTTGGTCGCATTGATCGTCGCATCGGCCTGCATCGGCATGATCGCCTTCGCCTGGCTGGGTTCTGTGATCTCCCGTGAGCCTTGGAAAAGTCCGGACCTTTCGACCTCCACACCCACCAGCACGATCACGCCGGGATGGTGGGCGCAAATCCTTACACCGACTTTGCCGCCTTCGTTCCAAACACCGGCGCCCGCCTCCACATCTGCCGCTCATGCCAAGCCTTGAGGTCTTATGACATCGAAACCATTACCCGATCAGGAGAATGAAGGCCAGGACTCTAATTACAAGAACGAGTACTTGTACTCCAACCACAAGAACGAGTACTTGTACTCTAATTACAAGAACGAGTACTTGTACTCCAAGGACAAGAACGAGTACTCGTCCACGGGGCAGCAGTCAGGGGAATCTGCCCACATCGTATTTTTCGAGAAAGATGACCCGGGCGCGCTGGAGGCACTGCGGGCGGCGATCGAGCGCTTGAACATCCCGATCGTCGGCCTGGTGGTGAAAGTCAAGGAAGGCAAAGACGGCGCCGAGATCGTGAACTGGATGTTCGCCGACGCCGACTTCATCAAGTCACTTGTTTTCAGCAGGCCCAATAAATAATTTCAATGATAAGAGGTGCTAAGCCATGAAAAAGATCTTCCCCATCATCCTTGCAGGAATTGTGTTTGTGACAGCGCTGGTGCTGCTGCGCCCCGCCCCTTCGCGGGTGGTCGTTGTGGCGGCAACGGACCTTCGCGCAGGACATGTGTTGAAAGATACCGATCTCAGCCTGCTGTCTGTTCCAGAGAGCGCCCTTGCCCCCGATGTCATCACCGACAAAACACTTGTGATCGGTCAGCCGCTGCGCATCGATCGCGGACAAGGCGATGTGATCCGCGCCTCCCAGATCGGCAATTTGATCCAGGTCCAGCCCAATGAACGCGCGGTGGCAGTCAAGATCACAGACTCCACCGGCGTGGCCGGGCTGCTCGTCCCGGGCCAGGAAGTGGGAGTGGTGGCCTCGATCCCACAACAAAACTCGGGAGATCCCGGCGTATTCTCGAAGGCTGCCATCGAGGGGCTGCGCGTGCTTTATATCGATCCCGCCTTTGCGGCCAACATGGATGCGAACACTGTCCCTCCATCGCAGGCAACTCCCAATGCCCTCTCCGGATTGAACACGACCGAGCGCGCCGCAACAGGCACGGTCCTCCTGGCGGTGCCCACCAGCTTGCAGACCGTCTTCTACGATCTTTCATCGCAGGGCGGCGCTTCTCAGACGCGCGTGGTCAACGCGCTTGAGCTTCTGTCCGCCCTTTCGAGCATGGATGGTGCGACGATCACACTGTATTTGATGCCGCAGGAGGGAACCGCCGCGAAGTTCACATCCCCCGGACTCTGGCTTCCCAACCTGGTCGTAACGGTGCCCCCAACTCCCACACCGACCATGCCTGTGACGGCCACGCCCACTTTGATCCCGTAGGCAGCAGGTGCAGGATGTGGAATAACCAACCTTCCCAAGGCAGCGGCATGGCGCCGGTCAGCATCCTGCTGGCCCATCGCGACATGAGCATCACCACGGCCTGGTATCAAGCCCTGCAAGTGGACGCGCGCTTCCGCGTGACCAGCATGGCGAATACCCCGCAGGATCTGCGCGCCAAATTGGCATCCTCACCGGAGGTGATCTTGCTGGATGCGACCGTCTTCGACGGCCCGCCGCCGCTTATTGAAGCCTTGACAGCGATCACGGGCGCGGTCTATCTGATCGTTCCGGGCGGCGTTGAAGCAAGTTTCGTTGAAGAAATAAAAGCCATTCCGTCCGTGAAATCCGTCTCCGTGGGCGATGTGAACCTGGCGGACTTTGCCGCCCGCGCCTACGCCGATGCGCTGGCCCTGCGCCGGACGATTCCCGCTCCTTCACAGGCCGTATGGAACGGCGGACAAGCGCGAAGCGCTGGGATCGGCGGCCTGCGTATCGTAACCGTCTGGAGCAGGTCCGGCGGCACGGGACGAACCACCCTTGCCATTGCCCTGGCTCAAGCCGTCGCACGTCGCGGGCTGAAGACGCTTTTGATCGGCCTCGGTTCCCCCGATACGATGCCGCTGCAACTTGGGCTCAGGCCTGAGCCAAACATCGTTTCCTGGATGGCCAGCCCAACCGATGAAGGTCTGCGCGCCAGCATCCAGACGGCGGGGGATCTGCATGTGCTGCCCGGATTTCCGGACATCATCTCCGAATCGCAGGGGGAGCGCGCCGCAGACGCGCCTGGTTCGGTCAACGAGCTGGTCACCTCCGCCGCGTACGGCGGCTATTCCGCCATCCTCCTCGATACGCCCTCCGCAGGAGGAGTTGTGCCGCGCGCGCTTTCCTCAGCGAACACCTGGCTCATGGTCGCCCGCCCTACGGTGTCCGACGTGTGGTCGGCGGTGGAGGCCTTCCGCACCGTGACCCAGAAGATCGCAGGCCAGCATCGCATCACACCCGGCAACATCTTCGTGGTATTGAACCAGCGCACGAATGGCATGCTCACCGCCGATCAATGGCATACGGCCGCAGATACTGCCTGCCGAAAATTGAATCTCAATATCGGCTTTCCGCCGGTGATGGCAGTGATCCCTTTTTCTGCGGATGTTCCACTGGCTCAGGATAATGGACGCTCGGCGCTCGATGCTTCGGATGAAGTCGCGCGGCCCCTTCACCATTTGGCTGAAATGTTATTTGGAGGCCCGGCGGTTGCGCCGTCCTCTTCATCCAGGAACGATCGAGTGATGCAGCTTGGCCCCTTGAAGATCCGGACGAGCAAGTGACCGGCGCCCGCTTTTATTTTTGGAGCAGGCAGAGATGAGCTGGGATTCTGTGGTTCCCGTATTGACGGAGGAGGATCGGCAACGCGTGATCGAGGATGTGGCCGCTCAGCTTCAAAACCTGACACTGGCGGAGATGCGCGGCGAGCGCGAGAAACTCATCCTGCGTGTGTCGCCCCTGGTGCACTCTGCCATCTCGCGCCTGGCGCTGCAGGCCGCGCCCGATCAGGTTCAGGAAATGGCGCGCGCGGTGGTGGCGCGCGTGGGAGGTCTCGGCTTTCTCGAACCGCTGCTCCGTATTGATTCAGGGCTTTCCGAAATTGCCGTTACGCCCGACGGCGGCGTATGGGTGCTTCGCAAGGGTGCAGGCTCCTTCGAGAAGCTGGGCCTGGCGCCGTCCCACACGGACGTGTGGCGCGCAGCCGAAACACTGCTTGCACCGCTGGGCCGCGCCCTTACGGAGGCCTCACCCTCCGTGGATGCGAAGATCCCGCGCCAGGAGGGATTGCCGGGCGGCGCGCGGGTCAAGATCATTCATCCCGTGGTGGCCCCGGGTCTCGGATATCCGAGCATCAACATCCGTTTGTTTGAGCCCAGACCAGTGCCGCCCGAACAGTTGATCGAGTGGAAAGTGGCTCCGGAAAAGGTGATCCATGGACTGGTCGATCTGGTTGGAAAGGCTTTGCGCGTGCTGGTGATCGGCGGCACGGCCTCCGGCAAGACCACCATGCTTTCCGCCCTTTGCGCGGGTGTTCCGAAAGAGGCACGCGTGGTAAAGATCGAAGACCCGGAGGAGATCTGGCTGGACCACCCGCATGTCGTCACGCTGGAAGCGCGGCCTGCGCAAGTAGGCTCGAGCATTGCGCCCTACACCCTTGCCTCGGCGGTCGATGATGCCCTGCGCATGTCGCCGAAATGGTTGATCGTGGGCGAGATGCGTAGAGGCGATGCGGTGGCGGCCTTGTTCCGCGCTCAGATGTCGGATCATCCCGGCCTTTCCACTTTTCATGCCGAAGGGCCGGAGGCCGCAGTGATGCGACTGAATTTGCTGCTCGCAAGCGATGTTGGAATCCGCGCTGAGGCGGCAAAAGAAATGTTTGCTCAGGCTGTGGATGTGATCGCACAGGTTGGTTGGCAGGGGGGAAAGCGCGCCATGATCGGCGTTTGGGAAGTGGACAAAACTCTCAAAGGCGGCAATGTGCAATTCCGCCAACTGTATAAGCCAAGCGACGCAGAGCTATTGCCTGTTTCCATCACACGACGCGTGTAGAGAAAGCACACTCTAACAAGGAAAGCGAGTTCCTGTGATAAATACTAATCTATTCGATGTTCCCCCCATTCTTTCAACAATCCTTCCGTTTATCGGTGCAGGCGCGCTTGCGTGGATCGCATATCTCGTTGGAGGGAGGTTCCCGCTACAAATCGGAAGATCAAGGAGCACCTCTCGGATCGAGAAGTTCGCGGCCGCCAAGCGCGGCGAAACGAAGGTCGCCTCGGCGCCGATCGGAAGTTTTCAGCATCGGGTGCGGATCGCATTTGCGGGAGTAGGCATGGATGCATCCGGTAACGAGGAATATTACCTTTTGCTTTCCCGCATCACGGTCGGAGCAGGCATGTTCCTGATTCTTCTTGTGATTGGTCTTCCGTTTATCACCAGCCTGATCGGTTTTGCAGCAGGTTATGTTTTTGTAGATGGATGGGTCAAGCGCGCCTGGAGCAGGGTCCGCACCGAGATCGAAGCTGAGCTTCCATCGTTACTGATGCGTTTGAACGCCACCATCCAAGCCTCTCCAAATGTGCCTGCTGCATTGGCAACCGTCGCGAAGACACTGCGCGCGGGCGGACCCTTGCGCGCCTGGACGCTGGAGATGGCCGCCCGTATGCACAGCGAAGGATATGGCGCGCTGGACCGGTTTCGGGAAAGCGCAGCGGGCATTTCCATTTCCCTCGCGATCGCGGCTGACCTGATCGGACGCATGTGGACCACGGGCGGCGAAGGATACAGCAAGGCATTCGGCGCCGCGGCCGACAACCTCGAAGCGGTCCTGGAGGCACGTGTGCTGGCACGAGCCAGGGGCGGGAGCGCGCAGGGAACGGTGAACATTCTGACAGCCATGACCTTCGTCATGATCGCATTCATGAGCCGCAATAGTTCGTTGGCGGCCATCGTCCGCATGCCCCTGGTGCAGGTGGCGTACGCCGGGATCTGCCTGGTGATCGTGTACGGCCACAGCCAGGTCAGCCAGATCATCGAGAACGTAGTGTGAGAACGGGAGACCATCCAATGAACATGATCACAGAACTTATTCCATTCCTCGCCTCAGGGCTGATCGCCTTTCTGTCTTACCAAGTCTTGAAAGACCTGGATTTTTCTGTTGGCTCTTCCGCGTCCAGGCGCGTGGAACGCTTTGCTGCGCTGGATCGCCGCAGCCTCACCGATAAAGTCGGCGATTCGCTGGTGGAGCGCCTCGGGTTCAGTTTTTCTTCGTGGAAGCACGAGTTGAGGTGGGCCCAGCTGGGCGGCTTCTACGCAGGCCAGACGGCCGGCAGCGTGCTGGGGCGATCCGTATGGTTCGGCGGAATGGGCCTTGTCTACATCCTGATCGTGCATGCGATCAGCCCGTTCTATGCGATCGGAATCGGTATAGCCCTCTACTATCCATATCTTCAGTTGCATGGGCGTGCCGAGGATGTGCGTGAGGCGGTAAGGCGCGCCCTGCCCGAGGCAGCGGCATTGATTGCAGCAGAAATGAGCGCGGGCAGTTCGGCCGAGACGGCCGTATCGCGCGCCGCTGGCCTTCCCGGTCCGCTTGGAAATCTCCTGCGACACGTCGTCCAGGGCGCCCAACAGGCCGGGCACTTGATCTTCTCGCGTGATCTGCTGGAGGGCGTGCTGGTCCAGGAGTTCACCCGCTACGATCTGCCTGAATTGGAAGCTTTTGCGCGGCAGATCGACCTGGTGGCGTCGAAGGGTGCGGACGGTCCGCGTCAAATGAGCGAGGTGGCGCGCGGGCTCGCCCGTGAATACCGTTCCGAGATCGCAAAAGCCGCCGAGACGCTTGGCAATAAATTATTGCTGCCCATTTCGCTTTATATCTTTGTGCCGTTCATGCTGGCGATCTTCATCCCGCTGCTCGCAAGTGTCTTTACGGCGTTCTAGCGCTCCCAAAAAGGAGGATCACCAGTGGGCGTTCCCGGTTCCATCTTCTTCATCGTTTTGTTCCTTGTGCGAGTCGAGCAGGGTACGCGCGGTAATTGGATGGCCTGGCTGCTCTGCGCGCAATCCGGTATGGCCGCATTTCGTATTTTGTTTCGCAAGGAGTCCAGGAAGGATTCAATAGCTGCGGTCCGGCTGCTTGCCTGGCTATCGGCCCTGGCGCCGCTATCCATGCTCGTCGCGGCTCCTTCCATCCTGGCGCTTCCCGGGATTGTGCTTTCGTTGTGGTCGCTCATCACACTGGGAGAATCGTTTTCGATCGCGCCTTCGGATCGCGGCCTGGTGGCAAAAGGCCCCTATCACATCGTTCGACATCCAATGTACGCGGGTGAACTTCTAGCGCTCATCGGTACCTGCCTTTCCAATCCCCTGCTTTGGAATTGGAGCGTGTTGGCGGTCTTCGCCCTCTCCATTTATGTAAGGATCATTCAGGAGGAGTCGCTGATCGCCGGCTATGGCCGTTACACCCGCGCGGTCGCCTGGAGGCTGTTGCCCTATGTGTGGTAATAGGGGCAGTTACTTTTTTGGCCGAAGAACTCATCCACATCGTGGCGGCTTTGCTGACAGGTCTGCAGAAGAGAACCCGGCCGGTGCCGATCGGATGAACAGCGGGCAAAGTGATCCATTCTTCGAAGGGTTGGAGGACGATCTCCGTGAAAGCGATCTTGACCATATCGATTCCCCGCGCGGGGACCCTCTGCGCATCTGGTCGGGTTTGCCACCCACCGCTCCATTACTGGTAGAGTACCAGATCCTTATGGAAAGGGGGAATAGCTGAGGTGCCATCATGAAGCGAAAGATCGATCTGCCCACTCTGACGTTCGGCGTTCTATTGCTGTGCCTTATAGCGCTCGTTGCCTTCATGGGAATCCTTCCGAGCTCTGATAGCGGGGGCGTTGCCCTTGGACCTATTGATGCCAATGCCAGGAGCTGTAGGTACTGCGACGGCTGGTACTACTGTGGAAAACCAACCCTGTGCTGCCACAAGTGGCATAACGCCTGCGGCGGCGGGGGCAGTTCCAGCACCGCTACCTCCACACCTGCCCTCACGCGGACTCCAACGGCTGCACCGCCGGTAAGCCCTACTCCTGTCCCTACAAGCACCCCGACCAAGACCCTTGTTCCGACTGAGGCATTCACTCTAACCCCCACGCCAACATTCACAGGGCCGCCTCCCGCGGAGGCGCCATACGTTCAGATCTTCCTTTCAGGCTCCCATGCAGATCTGTTGTCTCAGTGGTGGGTCACCCCGATACAGGCTACGGTTGATGTTTCCTACCGCTACGCCCCCTTCGAAGGTTCCGACATCACATCCTTTCAGTACAGTGTGGACGGCGAGGCATGGCAGAACGGGACACTGGACGCTTCAGGAGTTTTCACTGTGGTTGTGTCAGCGCAAGGCTATCACACTTTTGCCGCGCGCGCGACCAACAGCGCGGGAACAGGCGCCGCCTCGTCCACGTTCCAAATCGACTCCCTTCCGCCTGTGACGACCTTCGTCTCGCCCGGGACAAACGCGGTGGTACGCGGCCCGGAAAACATCAGCGGTCAGACCTGGGATGCGACTTCAGGAGTTGGCGGCACGCAGATCTCGCTCGACCATGGCAGCACATGGACGGACTTGGCCTCTTCTGCCAGTTGGTCCTATGCTTTCGACTCTGCTAGGTTGCCAAACGGTCCGTTTACGATCTTGGGGCGCGGCGTGGACAACGCGGGCAACACAAGCATCCCCGCCTCGCTCCGTCTCATTCTCGACAACCACCCGCCGCTGATCTCCGTGCCCGCCTTGTGGGACTCCTCCGTGAGCGCGGCGCTTACGGTGGAACCGAACATCATTCCCTTAAAGGACGTAGAGATCACGCTGCGAGGCGGAGGGCAGACGGAGTCGCTCTTCGACGGGCTGCCCGCGCCAAGTTCCATCCATTGGGATCGCGCGCTGGGCAGCTTGATCGCCGCTCCCGGCGATTATGCGGTGATCGTCAAGGCGTGCGATGTGTACAACCTGTGCGCGCACACCACCAGTACGATCGTCGTGCAAGGGTATCCCATTCTGCCGACTCCCACTCTCACCTTAACGCCCGCTCCCGCGCCGGCAGTGAGGGCCAAGAAAAATGTGTCCGCGCCAGTGGAGAAACCGGCACCCACTCCCGCGCCTGCGGTCCGGCCGCTTCGAATGATCATCGCTTCCCCTGCAACTGCTCCAGCCGGGACAGACGCGGGCCCGCTGACTGCCTGGCCGGCGGTGCTCGTGAGTCTATTGATTTTGCAGTTTGCGGCTCTGCTCTTGTTCGATCCGCGGCCGAAAGTCTATCGGTCGCTTTCAAAAACCATCTTTCGATCCATCAGGGCAGGAAAGAAGCCCACCCCCCAGGAGTAAATCATGTCTATTGAGTTTTCTGTCGCTTTGCTCATCCTCTTCTTGACGGTGATCCTCACCGTGTACAACCAGCGTCAGGCTTCGGCCTTGCGCGGCGTGGAACGATCCGTGCAGGATTTTCTCGCCATGCAGATCCGCGACCGGCGCGCCCGGCGCGCCGAAGATCTTGCCCGGCGGATCGATCCGTTCGAGTGGCTGGCGGAGCAGGTCAACGCCGAATTGGAGAAGCCCATCAGGATCACCGAAGTCGCGCGCGTAGTTCACGAAGTCAACGCGGTGGAATTGCGGACCGAGAGCGGCGTGCGCGTGATCGCTTCGACCTCGACCAGGGCCGAGATCATGCGCTTTGACCGGCGCCTGCGCTCGAAGAGCGGCAGGTCCGCCAAGGATCGCGTGGCAAGCTTTGCCTCGCGGCCCCTCCTGGGAAAGTCGCGCTGGGGCTGGCGCGTGACGAGCATCGAGCGCGTGATGTCGCAGGTTGGTGAGTTCTTCGATCTGGAAGCAGGCGCAGTCGCAGAGCGCATCGGAGTCACGTGGGACAACCCTTCGCGGTTGTGGTTCTATGTGGTCAAGTGACATTCTCTGCGGCGCGCTGACGGTGCTCGTGATCGCGGCCGGCATCCAAGATTGGCGGAGCGGGGAGGTCAGCAATTGGCTCACCATCCCGCCGTTTGCAGCAGGCACGATCGCCTGCGCCTGGCGATCATTCATCGACCCCCCAGCAGGGATCATGCTTTCAACATTCGTGTTGTTTTTGACGGCTTTGTTCTTGAAGAAGGACTGGATGGGGGCAGCAGATTGGAAGATCCTCGTTGGGCTTTTCGGTCTCTGGCCGCTGGCCGGGTTTGCGTCGCTGATCGTCGCCGGAATCTGGGGCGCCATTGAAATGGTGCGGGTTCGCGATCCACGCGTACGCTTTCCGGGTGTGTCGGCATTCGCGATCGCCACTGCGTTGACCTTCATGGTAACGCTCTGTAAGGTGACCCCATGTTGAATTGCAAGGCGTCCTCCCCTTAGAAAACTCTTTGCCCAATACGCTCGTTTCTCAATCTTTTCCCAACTCTTTCACCCATGCCTGGATCGTTTTCTTAACCGTTCGCCATGGCACGTGCAAGAGGCTGCGCGGCATCGGTTCGCATTCGTCCCACCGGCCGACTTTGCAGAATGCTTTCCGCTCGAACCCTTTGAGCTGTTTTTTGCACCGCAAACAGATCCAGCCCACTGAGGCGAGCGAGCCCGCTGGCGCATCCTGCCTGGCTGTTTACCAGGAAGGTCAGGATGCGTTCACGGCTGTCCGAACCGAAGATGGATCGCAACATCATCCCATCTGGTCCTTCGGACACCTCCACCAAGTACCCGAGCCTGGGGGGCACCTAACGGCGTGCTGCACCAAGGAAAGGCTGCTTGCGGGACGCGTTATCCGCTTGGCAGAAAAGGAGATGCCGATTTTGCGATCAGGCGGGTTGGTGTGCTGCGAGAAGTTGCTGGTAACGTGTCTCGCGAAGACCATGTGCCAGTAAAGTTTGATTTTCATAGCCAAAGAGCAGAACATCGGTATGGCGATTAACGGGTCCAAGCTGTACCGGAGAGAGCGATGGAGGCACCGATGCCCATGCAAAATGTGGTAAATATTGCTCCTTGCACGACTGCTGCCAACTGGCGATTTATGGAGAGTGGCTGGCAATTCGCGCCTCATCATAACAATGAGGCCGCCAAGACCCGTCAAAAAAGAATAAGCCGTCCAGCGAAATAGGTGCTTTGAGTAGATGGGCAAACGGAAATTGACATGGTACCGTCGAAAGCCGATTAATAAAGGAGGAATGAGCAATAGTCAGGAAGCACGCGCAGCAAGGATGGCATGGTCTGTCCGGCTCAGCGCGAAACCTTGTAGGCACTGCGAGATGGGATTCTCGCTTGGGCAACGAACGAGCAGATCAATATATGAGGTTTAGGGGTACAGAAAATAATTTCTCTAGTCAACCATTGCATGAAACTAATTTGCCGAGCACCAAGCTAATTGCCATACAACGAACCCCATTTGTTGTTTATAAATGACGTACTTGGCTTTCATTTCGATATCCGCGAGCATAATATATTGAGGATCCTCTTCTCCTCCGCCATTCAAGAGATAAACAACATCCTTTTCATCATAAGACCAGTTCCCGCCGCCCAGATATCCATAATCAGTCAATGCCCCTGGGTAAGTTTTAGTAAGCTCCCCGGTATCGATACTGTAGCTGCAGAAGTCTGATTGGGAGCAAGCAATCGTGATTTCCTTTTCGTCAGGGGTCAAGAAGAAACTGCCTAAATAACCGGGCTCTCTCAGCGGGCGCAAATCCTTGAGATCTGATGGCGCGATATAGATGCCAGACCCTCCGATGACATAATCATTGTTTTGAGCGGCCTCTAAATGATCAACACCAAAGTATGGCGGCTGTAAGCTCTTCGGAAAGGCAGTCGATTGTATGTTGCCAGTCTGGATATTCAATTTGCGAATGGCTGTTAGAGCAGCATTCTCCCAAACGTCGAATACTAAACTTTGTCCATCTGGACTCCAAGTCACTGCGTCGAGAGTTTCATTTGAAGGTGGCCTGTAGAGCTGTTGTGTTTGCCCGTTCTCCAGATTCATTATCGCAATGCCTGTTACAGGAAGATCATATAGACTGATGTTCGGGTTGTTAATGGAGTAGGTAAACGCAATCTTCTTCCCGTCAGGCGACCACGCAATATGATATGGATTCAGATTGCTGGTGGGTAGGCGATGCCAAGATCGAAAGACGGGATTTAAGAGATATATGCTGCGGCCCCCATTGGTTTCTCCTATGATTGCCAATTGTCCCTTGCTAAGATCGTGAAACGGGATCCACCATAATGCGCCTCCAACGATTAATATGATAATCACGAAAGCAAGTACGATTCTGTGTTGAGGTTGCATAAGACTCGACTCCAGTTATCGAAGATGAAATAGATAAGGAGAGACTATTGGGGAATTGCACTCAAGACTGGATGAGATTGAGTCCGGGATGGTGTCGGGTATGTGCACCACTACGAGCTCATTAGTCGGACCGGCGGTCCAGTTTATGGTTTCATCTCCTTGCCGATTTGAGTCACTATGATCAACCATTTTGGGCCCCTCAGCATTTACGATCACACCACTATGATTGTAATATGCTCCTTTTTTCACTTCAGCAGAATCGAGCTGACGATAAAATATGACATCGCCATCTTCAGCAACGCCAGGGAAAATAAATGGAGGATCCTCTTCGGAATTTGGTAATCTCTTATCCGGGATTCTCAAACCCATTACGCCGTCTGGCTGGGGATATCGTATCGTTCCAATAACAAAAGTACGCGTAGTAAATCTCTCGGTTTCTGTTAAGAAATCATATAGCGCATCAGTGTTTACCCACGCAAGTCCGTAGCGTCTATTGTAGCATCCACGACCAGGGCAATCTCCTAAATCGAAGTACCAGTCAGGGTAGTCATCGGTTAATCCGCCTGCGCGGAGAACCTGTGACACGAAGTTTGTACAATCAGCATTTCCGAACGAGCCGTAATCGGGATTAACGCCACCAGCCCAATGTTCTGCGTAATCTTTGGCAGCCTTTCTATCATATCGTTTTTTACCAGAAGGGTCAGTTAGGTTGATTGGATTCGCATCGACGTACAACCAAGCATTATAAGACATGGGTGTGGTATCATCGCCTTGCCATGAATCTTTAGTGAGGAATCGTCCAGAAGCGGGGTCATACATCCGGGAGCGCAAGTAGATCAACTTAATGTAACTGTCCGAAGGTGTTGATATCTCATCGGGCTGGCAACCAAACTGGAAACCTATCTTCTCCTGAATCGCTTATCAAGCGCCTTTGGTCAGAGCCGTTAGGATTCATTACGTAGATGTGATACTGTCCGTCTCGATTAGACGAAAATAGAAGGTATTTTCCATCTGGAGACCAAGATGGATCCGTATCATAGTATGAAGATTCGTGTGTCAAAGCGACCTGATCTGTGCCATCGGCATTCATTACATATATGTTTTCAAACCCTCTACCTACGACTGAATAGACTAAGTGATTCCCATCCGGAGACCACTTTGCACAGCAACTCATATTGTCTGATGGAAGAGTTAGAGCAACGAGACTTAAATTACTTAAAGTCATTAAATAAATACCTTTAGCAAAGTAACCTCCAGCGGAGGTCAAATCCGACAAATTAAGCACAAGTTTCATCCCATCCGGCGACCATGCGAGTCCGTTGTAACCAGCCGTTAAATTATTGATAGTCAGTCTGTGAATATCTGAGCCATCGGCATTCATGATGTAAATATTGCTTGACCAGATGCCGCGCTCAGGAACCACGGGGACAGCATCGCGGTCCGATATAAATGCAATTTCTTTTCCATCGGGAGACCAAGTCGGCGAATAGTCATTAGCTTTATTCTTTGTCAAGTTTTGTTGGACTCCACTCTTGATATCAATGACGTAGATTTCATTGTTACCATCTCTATTTGATATAAAAGCAATTTGTTTTCCATCGGGCGATGCGACAGGACCGACGTTGGTTCTAGCAGCTGTACTACTGGGAGGAATATTGGTTAGGTCCTTTAACTCAGATCCATCGAGATTCATAATCCACAGGTTATAGTTTCCATCTCGATCCGACTGAAACACTATTTTCCCATTATTCACGTGGATTTTTGATTGAGCGCACCCTGCGGCGCCCATAGCTATTAACACGATGCCGAGAAGAACCAATTTGTACGATGCTCTCATGCATACCTCTGTCATAAGAATCTAGGCTGGAGTTTATCTGCCTTTGCGAATAACTTTGTGTTCTAAAGCTATTGTCCTATCACTCTCCACACATTTCGATATTGTGTGCCATAGCCAAGTGCGACTTGGCGAGGAACTTCACCTATAAAAACATCTAAATGCGATGTATCAGTAAACGTTCCAGTGTCCTCTACTTTGAATATTTGATTATAGCCCTCGATCATCACACTATTCCCGTATCCAAGTTGTTGCTCATTTTGACTTATCGCAACGGTTTCCCAAGCCGTTGGAGATCCATTAGCTCCGCCTTTTCCTGTTTTGAAATATATATTAGCCACATTAAAGTTCGGATCTAGCCATTTGCTTCCGTACTTTTGGTTATTTGTAGTCCAATCTATAGTGATGTATTGACCACTCTCTGATTTACCCGTTCCCTGTCCATAAACACCAGCTGGGGAATAAATAAATTGCCTGCGATATGTGCCCTGCAATCCTCCCACATGTACATAGTCAGCAGGAAACTCGGTCTCCAAAGCAATAACGTAATAAGTTATCTTCCATTGCCCTAGCAGGATTAATGTAGGTGTTGGCGTTGGAATTACTGTTGGCGTACACGTGGCCGTTGGGGGTGTTGTCGGCGATGGCGAAGGGGATGGTGTAGGCGCGGGTGGGTTACTTGGTTGACCGCGCTGGAAGAGCAGGGGCCCAAGATTGGCGGGTCCCAGAACAGATACCAGAACCCAGATGAAAGGGGATTGGGATCTGTGTAGCACATTCCAGAAGGATCGACTCGATTAATTGGATTTGCATCCACATACAACCAAGCATTATAAGACATGGGTGTGGTATCATCGCCTTGCCATGAATCTTTAGTGAGGAATCGTCCAGAAGCGGGGTCATACATCCGGGAGCGCAAGTAGATCAACTTAATGTAACTGTCCGTCTGTTGACCAGTGTTAGGATGTAATTCACGCTGTTGAGGACGTGCTTCTGGTATCCTCACGCCAACTATTGCCAGTTGGGTGGGACGCCAAAGGGACGTGCGGCGTCGGGTGCTCTCGGTTTGGCTTTTGGGATGATCATTGGTCAAGCCCGTGCCAGTGTTTGAGAGGCCCACCCGAATCCGGCTTGCATGAGATGACCCAACTGGGTCAAGCTCGAATTGGTGTATGGAACGCACCTCACCCTCCAAATAGCACGCCCGGCCCTCAGCAGACAGAAAGGAGTAAGCATGAGCAAACGGTTTTTTGGTTTCGACCTGCACAAGAATTTTGTGGTCGCGGCTGCGGTCAATGCAAACCAGGAGGTTATCTTCAAGCCGCATAAGATCGGTTCGGCAGATCTGGAAGGTTGGATCATCAAGCACATCACCAACGAAGATGAAGTCGTGATCGAAGCCATGAGTTGTGCCTGGATGGTTTATGACATATTGATCCAACATGCCTCGCGTGTCGTGGTCGCACATCCTTATCACGTCAAACTCATTGCCTCGTCCTTCGTCAAAACGGACAAGCGGGACGCGATAGCGATGGCCAGATTGTTGGCAGCCAACATTATTCCGGAAGTGTGGATTCCGCCCAATCCAGTGCGCGAACTGCGTTCCTTGATCAATCATCGCAATCGATTGGTGCAAAGGCGAGCAGATGCCAAATGCAGACTACGTGGTCTTTATCAACAATATCGCATTGTCGCGCCGGACGGAAGAGCGGCCTTCGAGCCAGAGTATTGGAACAATCTCGATCTGCCGCAGGTGGAAAAACTGCGTGCCCGCCATACCAGTGAAGAGATCGAACTGCTCACACGGCAAATTCAGGAGGCGGAGGACGTCCTTGTCCAGCTAAGCGCGCAACCGCCTTGGGTGGAGCAGGTTCCCTACCTGATCCAATTGCCAGGGATCGGGATCATCATGGCGATGACCATTTTGGCGGCAATAGGCGAGATTGGACGTTTTGCTTCATCCAAGAAATTGGCGGGTTATGCTGGACTGGGAGTGAGAATTCATTCTTCAGGCGAAACCACCAAAACGGGCGGTATCACTAAACAAGGAAGACGGGAGCTGCGTTATGCCATGATCGAAGCCGCCTGGAATGCGATCGAGAACAGTTCTTTCTGGCGGAAGAAATATGAGCAACTCACGCGTCGGATGGACAACCAGAAAGCCGCGACTGCCATCGCACGAAAACTGCTGGTGGTTGTGTGGAATGTGCTCAGCAAACAAGAGATGGATCGAGAAGCGGATTCCGAAGCTGTGGGCCGAAGCATATTGTGTTGGGGTTGGAAGAACCGTCTGGCAACTTCTCTGGGCATGAAACCTGCGGAATTTACCGCATGGCAGTTGAATAAGCTCGGCATCCAACTTGACCAAGTCAAGTATTGCACAAGAGTCTATGAGATCCCCAAGACGGAATTTGTCCAGCCTCCTGTTCGCGTCAAAGAGGTGAGCGGCGTCCCAAACACATGAAAGTGTGAACTCCACATAGGAGACGGCGCTTAAGGCCATTTTGCGGGCTTGCCGCTCACGTTTTCATTATACATCCATGCAGAGCGTGCCGCGAGGTGCGAGGAATATTTTATTTTTAAAGTACAAGGCTCTTGCGATCCACCTTATTGGAGGTACAATAAAAGCACCCACAAGAGAGACGGGCTGAACTGCTTTGCAGTTTGGTTCGTCTTTTTGGTTGGGAACAGACAAGCTTCGATTATTTCTTCGGCCCAAGAAATTGAGACATTTTCTGATCGATTGCCTGTGCAATGGCTCGCAAATCGCCGATTGCATCGCTAGGGTTAGATGTCTGATAATTGATTATTACGTAGAATTCATCGTACTGCCCTTCCAAAAAACAAGCTGTCACCTTTTCCGATTCTGATCCAACATTGCAAACAACTCGAAATTGATTGGCAATCGGGCTGGTGTAATTGAATCCCTCCAGTGGTTGGCCTTGAATTGCGGAAGACCAGTAGTGGTCATGGTATGCCTGAACAGCATCTTCAATAAACGAGAACTGAACTACCCACTGCTCCATGTCAGCAATTGGCTTCCATAGGCCATTATTGACATCAGCAGGAGACCATTGCTGTATGCCGGTAGGCGGCTTCATGAAGCGAATCACGCTTCCACCTATTGCCCCTTTCAAATAGAAATCGTGAGGCGGCCAGTTTTCCGGTCCTGAATAAATCCCCCATCCGGGCAAAGACGGGGTTAGTAAGTCAGCGGTTGAGAAATTCCGGATGGGCGGTTTCGTTCGGGATATACTGCAAGCCGAGAATAACAAGCAGATCAGCAAAGTTTGTGCTAAGAGCAACCTTCGAGAATTTGAATGAGATCGTGGAATTGACATCCTAGCCTCGATTAGGGGCGAATATTAACCATTACCATCAAATGTTCCCACTGGATATGGCCATGTATAATTATTCGCAGCAGGTCTTGGCACATAAGGCACGCCGCGATGGAGTTTATTATTGTATTCGTCAAGGACGCTCTTTAGGCTGTTCTCAGTGATGTTGGCGCCACTCGATATATTGAATAATTGAATACCAGCTTCAATACCATTAAAATCTTGTGATGGATCGGTATGTGAACAAGGTATCCCGTTATTTGCAAAGTCTGCTCCACAGTGAAGTGTATTGCTATCAAACCCCGCAGCTGTGCCGAGATAGCCAAATGATATATTTCCTGGAACATCATTAAAATACCACTTACCGCTCATTCGAATATTATCACCGACTATCGCCTCAATCTTTTCCTTAAAATCCCACTGCCCGCCTGTACGCACCACGTTATAAAACGCTAAATATGCTGCCAAGATATTGCCCTGATTATAAACACAAGTAGCAGCCGTCCCCAGATTGCTCTTTATGAACTGTATCACCCAACTCTGTCGATCCGCATTCATTTCGTTCACAAACCAAATTGTGAGGTCGGCCCTTTGAAATTTATCGGCTGACGATTCATCTTGTTCAACAAAGCGTCCTGAAGGATCCGTGTAATTGACAGGATTCGCATCAACATACAACCAGGCATTATAAGACATCGGGACAGTTTCACCACCTGACCACGAATCTTTGCTGAGAAAACGCCCAATCGAAGGGTCATATGTCCGGGAGCGAAGGTAAATCAGCCCTTGACTCGTATATTCATTGGTATATTCATTAGTGAAACCAAAGATCGAACTATCACTTCCCATGGAAGCTATTGTATTCCCAAACGGGTCATAGCTTTCAGCTAACGTGATCTGATCGCTGCCATTCACCAACTGCCGCGTCGAGCCGAGGGCATCGGGCAGGAAGTAATCGGAAGTCTCAATCTTTAATTTGAAACCTTAAAGGCAAACAATTGCCTGCTATCTCCGAGTAACACGAATAGAATGCCATTGGATTGGTCCAAAGCCAGCTCATATCCTCCTGCCACGATATCGCCATTAAGCATAAATGGAGCTGATGAAAACTCTGCTAATACATTTTGTGATCCGTTATTTTCATCAACAGCAAGAAGTTTTCCATCTCGAGTCAGATATGCTACCTTGTTCTTGTTTGGCAATTCAATTACATTACTGACCACATTATTTTCCGTTTTCCATGCAACTTGACCTGTTCCGCGATCAATTGCCAATAAAGTTCCAAGCACCGAACCGGTTCTGTAAAAAACGAACCTATCAGAAAATACAGGAGCTATAATTCCTCCTATATTTAACATATCTCGGTTTTCCGTATGCCAATTTACCTGATTAAGGTCCCTTGACCTAGACTCGATTCCAAAAGAGAGAACAAACCTTTCCGTCGTTGTACTGAATATGACTTCATTACCGTTTAAATCTTCAATGCTCTCACCAGTATTACTATCTAATACTAAGAACCGTTCTGGATCCATAAACAATTGAATCTGATTTTGATATGGATAAATATACACAACCCCTGTTCCCGAAAAACCGTGAGACCACAGTAGCTTTCCAGAGAGATCGTATTTTTCAATTCCCGACCTACCCCCATAAGTAACATAAATCCCATTAGATATTGCTAAAATCGCCGTAGATGTCCCTATATATCGCTGCCAAGCAGTTTTCCCTGTTAAACCGTCGATGCAACTAAGTCCTTCTTTCGGCGGATAAACAACATCGCCTAGAATACATACCAAACCTGCCGATGCACCCATCTGGGACTCAAAATCGCTCTGAACAGTATAAATATTATTCAGTGACCACAAAGGTGAAAGACCATTTGTGCTTGCAATAGTATGGTTATATGGCGATTTAGGAATAACATTTTCCTGCGCGCAGTCTGCAACAAGAAAAGGTATGATCATAAAGCTAAAAATTATTCGAGACATTCTACTTATCACTGATTTCATCATTAATCTCCGTATACACCTCTGCATAGTAAAGTCCCATCATCGCCCCAAAGGCGCGCACGGTTTGAAGTTGATAAGGACTATACACATCAGTGCCTAATATAGGGGTGTCACGGCCCTGCCAAATATCGCTCATCAAACCTCCTATATCAATACTACCATCAGATCGTTTATAGGACCTACTATTGTTACCAAAATAAAAAGTTGTGGGCAGAACATCACCACTTACTAGGTCGCCATCCGAAATTGCCGCTTCTAAACTTCCTCCGATGTAAACATCGGCACCACTGACCATAGGATCACTCCATGAGATGAAACCTATGCCTCCCCCACTTATTCCAACTGCCCCGATGCCTGCTTGGATTGAACTTGAAACACCTCTGTATGCATCTATCAAAGGTCTATCTGTTCGGAACCCCAAGACACCTCCAACATAAACCTGAGCTCCTGCGCCAAGATCTAAAGAAGTGTTTACACCTCCACCATGATAGGTAAAATTGGCTCTCTCCATAGATGCAAAATCATAAACGGTTTCCCATCCAAATCGATGTATCAACGCCCAGAACCCTACGCCTTCAAGATAACCAGGAGCGCGATAATTAAGGGGACCTATATAACATCCTTGGCTACCTTGAACTTGATCCCCAAAATTAAACAAGCTTATTGGTAGAATCTTATAATAAAGATCAACACACCGTTCATAAGACGCTTTGTCAGCCATGGATTGACACCAATCTGGAAATTTTCCTGAAGGGTCTGTTAGATTGACGGGATTGTCATCCGTATAAGCCCAATGATTGAATGATAGTGGATTATTTACATCACCACTCCATGTATCGCGAGATGTAAACTCAGATATTGAAGGATCGTAATATCTTGCGCGCAGATACTGCAACCCGCTGTAACTGTCCGTCTGCTGGCCGGTGTTAGGATGTAATCTACCCATTTGAGGGCGTGCCTCTGGTATCCTCAGCTCAACTTTGCTAGCTGGGTGGGGACGCCGAAGGGATGTGCGGCGTTGGGTGCTCTCGTTTTGGCTTGTGGAATGACCTTTGGTCAAGTCCGTGCCAGTGTTTGAGAGGCCCACCCGAATCAGGCTTGCATGAGATGACCGCGAATGGTCAAGCTCGAATTGGTGTATGGAACGCAGCTCACCCTCAAAATGACACGCCCATTCCTCAGCAGACAGAAAGGAGTCCGGATGAACAAACGGTTTTTCGGTTTCGACCTGCATAAGAATTTTGTTGTCGCGGCCGCGGTCAACGCGAGCCAGGAAGTTATCTTCAAACCACATAAGATCAACTCGGCGGATCTGGAAGCTTGGATTATCAAGCACATCACCAACGAAGATGAAGTCGTGATCGAAGCAATGAGTTGTGCCTGGATGATCTATGACATCTTGATCCAACATGCCTCGCGTGTCGTGGTTGCGCATCCTTATCATATCAAACTCATCGCCTCGTCCTTTGTCAAAACAGACAAGCGCGACGCGGTGGCGATGGCTAGATTGTTGGCCGCCAACATCCTGCCCGAAGTCTGGATTCCGCCCAAGCCGGTGCGCGAGTTGCGTTCCTTGATCAATCATCGCAACCGGTTGGTGCAAAGACGGGCAGACGCCAAGTGTAGACTGCAAGGTCTTTATCAACAATATCGCATTGTCGCGCCAGATGGAAGAGCAGCTTTCGAGCCAGAGTATTGGACCAATCTCAATCTGCCACAGGTGGAAAAACTGCGTGCCCGTCATACCAGCGAAGAGATTGAACTGCTCACACAGCAAATTCAGGAGGCGGAGGAGGTTCTCTTGCAGCTAAGTGCGCAACCACCCTGGGTGGAGCAGGTTCCATACCTGATCCAATTGCCAGGGATCGGGATCATCATGGCGATGACCATTTTGGCAGCGGTAGGCGAGATCGGGCGTTTTGCTTCCTCCAAGAAGCTGGTGGGTTATGCCGGGCTGGGAGTGAGAATACATTCTTCAGGCGAAACCACCAAGACAGGCGGAATTACCAAACAGGGACGGCGAGAACTGCGTTATGCCATGATTGAAGCCGCCTGGAACGCGATCAAGAACAGTCCTTTCTGGAGGAAGAAACATGAGCAACTCACGCAGCGGATGGACAACCAGAAAGCCGCGACCGCCATCGCACGAAAACTGCTAGTAGTCGTATGGAATGTGCTCACAAAGCAAGAGATGGATCGGGAAGCGAATTCCGAAGTAGTGGGCCGAAGCCTCCTGTGTTGGGGTTGGAAATACCGTCTGGCAACTTCTCTGGGTATGAAGCCTGCGGAATTTGCCGGGTGGCAGTTGAGCAAACTCGGCATTCAACTTGAGAAAATCAATTATTGCACAAGAGTCTATAAGATTCCCAAAGTGGAATTTGTCCAGCCTCCTGCTCGTTCCAAAAAGGTGAGCGGCGTCCCAAATGGCGCCTTAATGCCATGAGCTTCAGATAGAAGACAGCACACTGCGCCATTTTGCAGGCTTCGCGCAGCATACTCGAAGAGTGTTCTGCTCAACATCCTTATATAGCCAGAGTCAGGCGTGTCGCGAGGCGCGGTATATAGATTTTGTTAAGGTGCGCCCCGGGCCAACCGAATTACTGTGTTGGGTGAACCGCGAATCGAGACGCTTCTATCGCCTCCCGATATTTATTTCTTCGAATACCATGCTAGCTGTAGAATACCTAATGTATCAAACCAACTTTCCCCCAGAAAATTAGCATGAATGTAATGATGAGGAAACTTATAGATTGGATAGTCGAGATTGAACTGGGTATCCAACAACCGAATATATGAAGGATCTCCTTCCCCACCACGTGCAAGATAAACCAAATCCCTTTCATCGGAAGGCCAGTTCCCAGCTCCAGAGACCCTGACAACTCCAAAGTCATGAGAAGCGTACCCCCCTGGAAAAATCTCTGTCACTTTATTAGTGTCAACGTTATAGTAACAATAAACTGATTGATAACAAGAAATGATGATGTCCTTCCCATCAGGCGTCAAGAAAAAATCATTGCCAAACTCTCCGACTAAACGCAGATTCTGTAGGTCCGGGGGCGCGATATAAGTGCCATCCCAGCCCCCAATCACGTAATCATTGTTTTGATCAATGTCTATCTGATTAAAGGGAACGTACGGTGGCTGTATGCTCTTAGGGTACGGGATGGATTGTAATTTGCCAGTGATGAGATCTAGTCTCCGAAAGGCAGTTGGAGTGAGTGCATTGCCTTCGTAAACATCGAATATTAAGATTTGTCCATCCGGCGACCACGTCACCAGGTTGAGTCGCTCATTAGAAGGCTTAACATAGACTTTTTCTGTTTCCATGTTTTCCAAGTCCAGTATCGCCAGACCCACTGCGGACTCGGGGTCGTCATCGTTTACCGTAGAATAAGTAAACGCTATCTTCTGCCCGTCCGGCGACCATGCAATATACCAAGGATATAAGTTGTTGGTTGGCAAAGGACGCCAAGTGCGGAAGAGGGGATTTAGAAGAAATATGCCACGGCCTGAATTGCTCTCTCCTATGATCGCCAGTTGTCCCTCATTGAGTTCGTGGAAGGGAATCCACCAAGGTATGCCTGTGATAATCAGCGCGACGACAACAAGAGAAATCAGTATTTTATGCCATCGTTTCATGAGGCTTAAACTCCAGCTATTGAATATAAGGCAGATACGCAGCCAATATAGGAGACATGCAGCCGATATTTGATGCGGGCCAATCTGGAATGACAGCGGGGATGTGAACGATCGTTATCCAGTCAACCGGGGTGCAGGTTTGATTTATTGGTTTCTCTCCAGGGAGAGTAATACATCCATCGTGATCGACCATCTTGGGTCCAGGATCTACGATTATGCCTACATGATTGTAGTCTAGGTTTGGATTATTATGCACTTCAAGGCTGCCGTTCTGATGATAAAACACGAGATCGCCGAGGCTTGCACTTAAAGGAAGTGTAGCTGGAAATGGCGGGATTTGCTTGCCACTATAATAAAATCCATATTGCTTATTTTCCAGAGGCCCATACGGTATCGAACCATTAATAGTCTGAGCAGAAAAGTGTTCGATCTTCGTTAGGAAGTCAAACAGCTTATCGGTCAATACCCAAGCAGGTCCGTAGTTCTTTCCACGCGCTGGTCCAAGGCTACTAGTGTAATACCAACCATTATAAGGATCATTTACTAATCCACCAGCTCTTAGAGCCTGAGAAGCAAAGTTTGTGCAATCAGCGTCCCCGAACCAACGATAGTCCGGCCAATTTCCAGGCCAAGATTCGTAGCTCATTGCGTAATGCGCGGCTGCCCATCTATTATAAAGTTTATGACCTGAGGGATCCGTCAGGTTTACTGGATTCGCATCCACATACAACCAGGCATTATAAGACATCGGTGTGGTATCATCGCCCTGCCACGAATCTTTGCTGAGAAAACGCCCAATCGAAGGCTCGTATGTCCGAGAGCGTAGGTAAATCAACCCTTGACTCGTATATTCATTGGTAAACCCAAAGATCGAACTGTCGCTTCCCATGGAAGCTATTGTATTCCCAAACGGGTCGTAGCTTTCCGCCAATGTGATCTGGTCACTTTGATTCACCAACTGCCGCGTCGAACCGAGGGCATCGGCGAGGAAATAATCAGTGGTCGAGCCGTTGATCTGCGACAAGTTACCCACACCATAAACATAACTATAAGTTCCATCCTGCAGGACATTTGGCAGGACGCTATTGATGTCAAGGGTGTAGTTGGTTGGAATGCCGTTGATCGTCTGTTGCAAGCGATCGCCAAGACCATCATAGCCAAATGAAGCACGGAGGCCCGGCCCGTTGAAGCCGGTCAGCTGGTTGGCGGAATTGTACGTATAGGTGTTCACGCCATCCGAAAGCAGATTGCCGTTGTTGTCCCAACTGTAATTCACACCGTTGACACTCGTCAGGCGGTCCGCAGGATCGTAGGCATAATTGGTCGTGCCGCCGGGGGTATCCAGAGTTATACGATTACCCACAGAATCATATGTGTAATGGTAATATGCGCCGTAGGAATAGTCCGCGGCGGTCAGTCGGTTGAGGGGATCATACGTGTAATTGATGGTGATCGGACCGGAAGGTATCGGTATCGGCGTCGGCGTGGAGGTCGGTGCTGGTGTGGGTGTATCAGATGGGGTCAGGGTGACGATCGGCGTCGCTGTTCCCACCGGCGTAGCTGTAGACTGCCCGCTCGGCCAGCGATCCACTTCGAAGTACGACCAGGTCATCAACATATCGTCGCTGCCCGTCCAATTCGTGCGCGCAATCAACCCAACATACTGCGGCGTGCCGGAGATATCCTGCGGTGCGGTCACCGTCCAGGCCTCGTTCGGGTCATGCTTGTACATGAAGGTGTATTCACCCCCGTGTTTCTCCAGCCGGAAAATCAACGGCCACTGTGCATCCGTCGTCTCAAAGGCAGTGCCATTGCCCACTTGCCCGGTGAACACCCGACTCCCATCCTCCGCTCCGCCCCAAAGCTGGTTATATGGACTATCTTCGACAAAGCCCACTTCCAGCCCGGCCACCCAGTAGCCGGCATCCCCGGCCGCGCTCACGGTTTTCACTTCCCCTTCGATCGCCCAATCCCGATCCCCCAGGTCCGACGCTGGACGCCTCAGTTGGGGAGCATCATCGGTATCGATCCAGTGCTCAAAGGAATCCGAGTCGGGTAGGTCAATCAACAAACCGTTATTCACCGTCAAGGTCGGCCCAGCTTTCGGAATATACACCTCCCATCCCGGACCCAAGCTGGTGCCCTCGAAGTCGTCCCGCTCGGTCTCCGTATAGGGTGGAGACGCAAGATTGCCCCAGCGTTCCAGGTGGAAGTAATCCACATTGAAGACCGCATTCCCCGCACTCGAATCAAAGGAACGGAACTGCAGCCCCACGGTGCTCACCGGAGTATCGATGCTCTGCACGCCCAACGTGCTCCACTGGTCATTCGCATTCCGCTTGTATTTGAACGTGTATTGGGTGCCGAACTTTTCGATCCGCAAATAGACCGGCAGGCTGACGCCCTCGGCAACCGCCGTGTCATCATTTCCAACGCGCGTGACGCGCAACGTATCATCGCTTCCGATGGACAGCCACTGTTGATCGTAGCGGTCGAAACCCGCCATCAAGTTGACCTGCCATTGGTCACCCTGATTAGTATCCGCCAGTGCCAGGTGAGTCTCGATGGTCCAATCGCCATCTCCCATGTCACTGCGGCGGAGTTGTGGAGCACTGTCAATGCCAAGCCAATGATCGAGGCCAGGGGGCACCGTCACTTGCAGAGAACCCTGAACAGCGTCCAACGAATAGGTCGGCCCAGCCGCAGGTACATACCACTGCCAGCCCGGGTCAAGTGGCGATCCGTCGAAATCGTCCTGCACCGTGGCGATGGGGATTGGGGTAGGGGATGGTGTACTGGTGGGTGTGTTGGTTTGCGTCGCTGTGGCTGTGTTCGTCGGCGTATTCGTGGGAGTGTTGGTCGCCGTGTTCGTCGGGGTCCTGGTTGCTGTTTTTGTCGGCGTGTTGGTAGCAGTGCTGGTCGGGGTCTTCGTCGGCGTTGGGACGGTTGGTGTAAGGGTGATCGTGAAGGTTGGAGTTGGTACCGTGGGAGTAAAGGTGCGCGTACTCGTGGCCGTATTTGTGGGAGTGCCGGTCGGTGTCGAGGTCCGCGTGCTGGTGCCGGTCTTCGTAGCGGTGCCTGTTGGCGTGGCAGTCCGCGTCTTGGTCGCCGTGCTTGTAGGACTACCCGTCGGCGTTCGCGTACTGGTGGGTGTAAACGTCTTTGTGAAGGTAGGTGTGGGAACAGTAGGCGTAATAGTCTTGGTGAAGGTGGGTGTTGGAACAGTCGGCGTGAAGGTCTTGGTGAAGGTGGGTGTCGGGACCGTGGGCGTGAAGGTTTTTGTGAAGGTAGGTGTTGGGCCGGTCGGGGTCTTCGATGGTGTCTTGGTGGATGTGGCAGCCAATGGGGCAGCCTGCCCGCCAGACGCAGATTGGCTCGCCTCACCCTGAGCAGCAGTATCCATAACGATTGGCGACGCGGTTGGGGTCGGGGCACAGGGTGTCGCAGTGACCGCAGGGGATGGGGTGGCGATGGCTTCCGCTGTGGCAGTTGCTGTTTCCGTCGAGTCCCCGCCTGGTAGGCATGGGGTCACCGTCGGAGTAGGTGTGCTGCTTGGAGGATTTTCCGAGCCAGAACTGAAGAGATAGTTTGCCAGGCGGATAGGTCCCAGTTGGGTATAGCCGCTTTGAGCGGCGGTGGGAGAGTTGGTCGGCGTGCCGGTGGGAGGCTCTGTAGGACTGACGGTCGTGGTTGCAGGAATAGTGGGTGTGAGGGTGCCGGTCAGGGCCTTTGTGGGCAAAAGTACCGTGGATATCCCGGTAGCCGTGGAGGTTGCTGTTGCGGTTGCTGGAATGGCAGGCATCTGTATCTTGTTGGAGATCGAGTTCTGCCCGATAGTCACCGGGGTGGACACATCCTCAATTGCTTGAGTTCGATTCCCGGCGTTATCGTACCGGTACTGGTAGGATGCAACGGTGTTTTGCCCCAGCGTGTCCTGCAAGGTCTGCAAACGTCCGGAATCGTAATAGGTATAGTTCGTGTCGACCCCATTGGCTCGCAGGATCTGTGAAATACGCCCGACGGGATCATAGACGTATTGGGTCGTCTGCTGATTGAGATCGCTAACCGTATGCAGCTGATCGTTTGAATAGTACGTATAGGAGACCGACTGCTGGTCGGGATAAGTCAGCGAAGTGCGGTTGCCCGCCGGATCGTATCCGTACCCGACGGTTTTCGTGAACGGATCGGTTACGGATTGGACGCGGTCAAGCGCGTCATAGGACCACTGCGTGGTTCCGAGACCATCCGTCATCGACGTGCGGCGGCCTTCCGCGTCATAGGTAAACGAGACATCCGATCCGCTGTCCGCATAGTTGATGCCGCTCAATCGTTCCGCCTCATCGTAGATATAAGAGGTTGTATTTCTGTTGGCATCCGTCATCGAAACGCGGTCGCCCAGCGCATTGTAACCATACTGCCACGTATGGGTCAGCGGATCGCTCTCGGTCGTCAAGCGATTCAATGCGTCATACACGAAATCCGTGGTATTGCCGTCGCCGTCTGTGATCGTGAGACGGTCACCATTTTTGTTATAAGAATACTGGGTATGGACATTGGTCTGATTGTCTGAACTGGGATTCCCGGCCTGGTAATTCTCCCAGACATCCGTAAGGCGGTTCATGGCGTCATACTGATAAAGCGTGGTAATTCCGTTCGCATCGGTCAGGCTGGTTTGGTTTCCATTGGCGTCGTATCCGAAGTAGGTTGTGTGCGTGTCCGGGTCGGTGACGGAGGACTTGCGACCCAGCTTGTCATAGGTGAAGGTGGTTGCCTTATGCAGCGCATCGACGGTGGAGACCACATTGCCATCCGGATCGTACACGGTGGAGGTCTGATTCCCCGCCGCGTCCGTGACCGAGACTGGGCGGCCCAACGCGTCATAGGTTGTGGATGTTTCGTGGTCATTGGGGTCGGTTATCGTTTGTCGATTCCCGTCCGCGTCGTACCCGTAATCCGTCTCAATGTTGTACTGGTTCTCGCCGTTTTTTGGCTGCCCCGCCAGATAATTCTGTACGCTGCTCAGCAGACGGCTGGCGCCGTCGTAGGTATTCGACGTCACGCGGTTTAGAGTGTCGGTGACGCTAACCTGGCGACCCAGCGCATCATAGCTGAACTGGGTTATCAGATTGAATTTGTATTGGTAGTTCTGGGCCTGTCCGGCCGCGTAATTCGCAGTGGTTGAAATTACCTGCCCCAGCGTGTCATAGCCGTATTTGTTGATGGCGCCCAGTGCATCCGTCGCAGTACTCTTGCGTCCATATTGATCGTATGAAATGTCGTTGCGGATGTTGTCATTTACGCCCCGGCCCGGAGGGGTCGTGGCGTAAATATCCTGTCCCGCCAAATCCTGCACGGTGGCCACGGGTCGATTGGCTGCGTCATAATAGGTGCGCGTGACGATGCCCATCGGGTCCACCGTGGCAATTGCGTTACCGGCCTGGTCGTAATAGGTGTCCGTACGAATATTGGCATCGGCCTCTGCCCCCCGACCAGGAGGAGTCGAAACCCAAATGGATTGGCTGGTCAAATTCCGGACCACGGTGACCGGTCGATTCAAGGCATCGTAATAGGTGCGTGTGGTTATTCCGTTCGGATCCACCGTGGCGATGAGATTTCCGCTGGCATCGTAATAGCTGTCCGTGCGCACGTTCTGGTCGTGAACTCCACGCCCAGGCGGCGAACTGACATAAATATCCTGCCCGACCAGATTCACGACCACAGTAGCTGCACGATTGTCCTGGTCGTAATAGGTGCGGGTGATCACTCCATCGGGATCTTTGGTGGCGATGACATTGCCGCTGGCATCGTAGTAGGTATCGGTGCGCACGTTCTGGTCGTGGCTCCCGCGGGCGGGTGGTGCACCGACGGAAATATCCTGCCCTACCAGATTCACGACCACTGTGGCTGGACGCTCGTCTGGGTCGTAATAGGTGCGGGTGATCACCCCGTTTGGATCCACCGTAGCAATGACATTGCCTTCGACATCATAATAGGTATCCGTGCGAATGTTCTCATCCGCCGCGCCGCTGTGTCTTGCTGGCGGAGTTTCTTCTTCAATGGCCTGTCCCACCAGGTTTTTCACGACGGTCACCGGGCGGTTGTCTGCATCGTAGTACGTGCGGGTGATCGTTCCCGCGGTATCGGTCTCCGCGATCCGGTTCCCAAGGAAATCATACTGGTAGGTAGTGACAAGGTTGTATTGGTTTAGATAATTTTGGGCAAAATCCGGATCATAATTGCGGGTTGAGGTGATCAGTCGTCCTGCCGCATCATATACATTGTGTGTTCTGATTCCCGTGCTGTCGGTCTGGTCGACCAGATTGCCCGCAGCATCATAGGCATAAGTGGTCTGCTGGCTGTCAGAGGTGCCATACTGCGTGGTTACAGAAGCAGTCTGCCCGTGGGAGTCATAAGTATAGAGCGTTTGACTCCCGCCAGTGTCGGTGAGCAATTCGAGTTTGCCTGCCGGCTCCCCTTCTGAATTGTTGGGCTGGTAGTATTCGTATTGGGTGCTAATGTAGGTCACGCCGCCGTCGAAGCTCAGTGGATACTCCACCTTGGTGGGCAGCGTCGGGAAGTTCGGGTCTTCGTAAAAATATTGGGTCTGATAACCCAGCGGGTCGGTGATGATGGTGGGTGAGTGCAGGGAATTATAGGTAATATCGGTTTGGGCTCCGGACGCATCGGCGATGTGCGCCAGGTCCGCACCGTCCAGGCTCCAGGTCAAGGTGGTCGTGTTTTCATTGGCGTCGGTGATCGTGGCAGGACGGAAATTGGGGTCATAGGTTTTTACAGGCGTGTCCCCCAGGGAGTCAGCGTCGCTGGTCAAGGTACCAAGGGTTCCATACGTGTGAATGCGATTTGCTCCGTGCATATCCGTCACTGTCGTCGTACCGTCTGCGTTGTAGACCACTTCTGTGACAAGATCGCTGAGACCATCATATTGCTCAACGGCGCGCCCCTGGGCGTCGTAAACAACCTGCACTTTCGTGTTTCCCAAAGGATCGATGATCTGCGTCAGGTGATTGGCAGAATCGTATTGATACTGCCAGTTCCCTCCCCCCAGGTTGGAAGCGCTGGCCAGATTTCCCGAGGCGTCATATCCATAGGTGACGCTTCGCTGAGTCTGATCGGACACAGAGACGATCCGTCCTTGAGTATCGTAACCAAGAGATAGATAGCGCGTCCCGCCATCCGCGCTCACCTGCTGAAGCCGGTTGTTGGCGTCATAGCCATATGTCCAGGTATTTCCCTCCGCATCCGCCCAGGTGAGCAATTTCCCGTTTGAATCAAAGGAATATATCGATTGATCCGGCAAAGTCAGAGTATACGTACCATTCGAAAGCACGAGCGACCCAGTCACTCCATTGTCGGGGGCGTAGGTACCATCCCCCAAATCCGTGAACCGATATAGATTCGCAGAATGTGCCTTAAACAGGACGTAGCCTGCCTCTCCTCCGGGATTCGCTGGAAAAACAAGACGCGTGTCGAGGCTGTGAGTCCAGCCAGAGCCAAGCGTCCCGGTATATACACCGGTGGCCAGGGATGAATAAGTGCGATCGAAGGAGAGGGGACCGGCGGAAGTCGGGACAGAAAGGTCCGTCACGTTTTCATAGAATCCCCCGGTACGGGTATTGATCGGGTCTCCGCCTTGACCTTGTGAACTGGAGGCTGAGGATTCCTGGCAGTCGCCGGTGCAGGATCCGTTCAGTACCGACTCGCCGTCGACGTTCGAATCCAGAGGATAAAACGAAGCCTTCAGATCCCAATCAAAATTGCCGATCGTACCTGGATCTCCTACATCCACATAATGTTCCATACCATTCCAATAGCCCATATCTTCCAAGAGATCGCTCTGGAACAGAAAATAGTTGGACGAGGAGGATACGCCGCTCAAGGCGCCAGTAAATTCAACCGTACATTGACCTTGGATAGTCCCACCGCATGCTACTAAATTTGTGGTGTTTGGAGTGAGATAATCCTTTCCGAGTCCAACAGTAAGAGTGCCGAGATAACTCCTCGGAGCGTCCATGAAAAAACTCCAATTAATCGTTACCTTCACATCAAAATAGACTTTTCGGGATTGCGAGCAGCCTGACCCATTACAGAAGAACTGCATTAGGTATTGAGAAGGATTGCCTTCCATTGGCCCATTGAAGGTAGCATCCGTAACAGCGTGCCAAACATAAGGCAAATCGCCAAGGTCAGATGAACATGGAGAATAATTCCACGGGTAATTCCCATTTGCACGGCTGTATTGGATCTGATAACAATTCAACCAGGCGGCGGAGGCGTCCGAAGCGAGAGCATTGGGTCTGGTTTGTGGTGGCGCGCTTATCCTTGCAGACGGGCGCGCGAATACAGGTCGCTGGCCATTATTCTGTGCTTGGAGAGCTGCTGCCTGCTGACGATCACTTTTCACTATCGAAGATTGCGCCAGCGCGACGACAGGGACCGTGGTACTGAAGAGGAGCGTCGCGGCGACAACCAGCCTGAACAGGGCTTCAGTACGTTGCAATTTCGCAGACATAATTCCTCCCGAGAACTGAAACGATGTTGAATTAACGAATGTATTTGAAACTCTTCTAACGCTAAAACCGCCACACTGATATTGAACGAGCGAAGCCCAATACCCTTATTGCCTATAGTTTATTGTCGCGCTTAATTTCTGCTTGTCAATGAGGGAAAACCCTTAATGCCCAAAACCCACCATAAGATCGCCTGACTCCTGGTCTTGACCCCGATCTTGCGGTAAATGCTGATCAGGTGCTCCTCGACTGTCTTATCACGAATACCCAGCAAGGACGCCATCTCGTGATTGGTATGTCCTTCCAATAGAATCTCAAATACTTGCTTTTCGCGATCCGAAAAGGAGCGCATGACGATTTGGCGGCGGCGCATGGTATCCTCCTCTTCTCGATAGGAGCGATTTGCCATTATTAATATAGCACTGGGGAGGCTTCAAAACAGGCTTCAAAAGATTAATGCGATCTGCCGCCCCCCTCTACGGTCACTGACCTCCTGGCAAAGAAACGAACCTCTTCATGAGCGATGATCGATCGCTTGAAGTCGAACAATTCAGTGATCCTGGCTTTGGCTTCTTCAGGCTCCCCATCCGGTGAAACCAAAGCGGCCCATATCCTCTTTATATGACGCTCAAACATGAAAATACGGCGATGGCCTCCAAATTCCCGAAACATGCCCATCGACTTGGGACGATAAAAGCCAATATCCCCTGCAAGTCCCGCTTCATTCTGTTGATGGTTTAACGGCCTAATGGTTCCAGTTGGCCGCACGCGCGCAGAGTCAGGCAGGACCGGCTGGGCGATCCTGCTTATTCAACTTCGGTCAAGTCCTGAGCGAGCCTATGATATGCGTGCCTGCCAGGCATCAAAGACGCCTACTAAGGCTGTGTGGCCCTGACATCAATAATGTACTGCTTCCCTGCCAGGACGAGCATCTTGGATTTCAGCAAATAGTCGTAGGCCTCGGCAAATGTCATGTGGTTCTTCTGCATGGTGTTCGACAACCCCCAGCACACCTGTGTCCCCGTGATGTAACCGTCCTTTTCGACATCGTCTTTCCATTCCCCAACGCTGGCATACTCAGTAAGTGGTTTCATGCAGCCTCCTTATCGCTCATGCGTGATTATAAGACAAGATCCGGCCAAGGCAGACAGGCTGACGAGCTATTCGATCTCAAACCGCCGCATTCTCCAGAGCACACCGCCGCGTAGGCGCCTGGACCGCATCACACAGGTATCGGCTCCTTAAATGAAGCATGCCTGAACCGGAAGGCATGCCCCGCGCCCTGCTCCATGAAGACGAACCACCATGTTCCCGCCTCCACGCTTCCCTGGGACCCTCACCAGTAAACACATAAGATCGGACGCCTATGGCGATGGCGCGTTCAGATCGAACTCCTTCGCGAGCGGACAAGGCGCGCATGACGATCTGGCAGCAGCGCACGGCATCTTCCAGCTGGTTGATATGAGCGGATCGTCCATCGTTACCGTATCGCCGGGGAGGCTTCAAAAGATCCTTGTGAGCTGCGGGCGCGCTCGGGAGTTATTTACCTTCCGCAGAAGCCAGCTCCTGCACGGTGCCTCTCCTTTTCCATAACACCGAACCGTTCATCATTACGTGAAAAACGGCTTCACTTCTCGGCTTTCTCGTGCTCCATCATCCAGATTGTCCATGACTTATACAATTCCTTGACATTCCTCGTCGGCCTATTTAGAATGCCTCTAATTACTAAGGTGTGATCTCCATCTCTCAGAATCTGCTTCTTTTCCGAGATGGAGGTCGCACCTTTTTATTTTAATCTTTTGGCCCAGGAGCCGCAGGAGAACCCAATGAACCTTACTGTCATCCGCAATGCACGAATAACAAAAGCAATTACAAGCCGTGCCGCCTATGTGCTCTGGAGTTTGCGCGGCCGGATCACGGACCGGCGCGGCGACGATTACGGCGAGAAAGCCGTGATCCTCGTTCTGGTGGTCCTTGCCGGAGTTGCGGCCTTTTCCTTGTTCGGTAACAAGATTGTTTCATTGATCAATCAGGCCTCCGCCGGGATATAAAGTCGTGCCTTCACTTCTGCGCCGAATACTTTCCCGGAAGGGCGATGAGTTTGCGGAGACCGCAATTGCCATGCCGGTGATCCTGCTCGTGACGATCGCCCTGATGAACCTTACGATGGCTGGATTCGCCAGCGTGAACGCCGACAATGCCGCGAACTATGGCGCGCGCATTGGAAGTGTCTACCAGCAAGGCATGGCCCCGGCAGCGTACGGCGCGGCCATGCAGTCGGTGTCCTATGCCAAAGTTGGAACGTATGCCGTGTCGGTCTCTGGCGGCGGATTCCCCGGTGCGGAGATCAATGTCACGGTGAGCTGGGATGTGCCGGACTTGATGGGCGGCTTGCTGAGTTTTATCGGCGGAAGCAGTCTCGGCGGCGATCTCAAAGGGTCGGCGGTCAGCACGTTCCGGCAGGAGGGCTGGTGAAAGGCAATTCGGAGCGCGGCCGCAGATCCCGCAACGAGCGGGGCGATGCCTACGCCTGGTTTGCGGCGCTGATGCTGATCATCGGCATCCCGCTCGCCTCGTTGAGCATTGACATCGTGCGGATGATGTACGTGCGGACACACCTGCAGACGGCCACGGATGCAGCCTGCCAGGCCGCCGCGGACGCATTGGATGTCCCGACTTACCTTTCGACCGGCAGGAAGCAGATCGACCCGGTGCTGGCTCGAAGCCAGGCCGACCGCGAGTTCATGGCAACGCTGCAAGATGCCACCAGGATCGATTATTCGATCACGGGTCTCGGGCTGGATTATCCGAGTCCGGTGGATGCTCACTGTGCCGCTTCTGCAAGAGTGGCACACATCATCCCGATGACGCCGCCGATGAACGTCCTGGTGCAAACCACATCCGAGATGCGCGTCCAGACCCTGACATCAACGCCCGCCGCCCCATAAGGAAAAAATGGAATTCGAGATCAATTTACGCAAGGATGAGGAAGTCTATTGGCTCACGGCTCTGATGGCGGTTGTGATCGCCCTCATCATTGTCTTCGGATGGATCGGGCGCGGTGTTACGCCGACGGACGATGCCGGCAATCCCCGACTCCTGTCATGGCCGGACTGGGAATTGATCCAGGCGGAACGCGAGCATACTGCCGAATTATCCACTCTTCAGGGCGATGCGTCCAAGTTGGCCCTGGCATTGCAGGAACGACCCGATCCCGTGGCCGCTCAATTTCTTGTGAGCTCGGTGGCCAGGCATGTCCAGAGCGAGTCCGATCCATCGCTTGCAAGCGCGCGTCAGGCGCTTGTAAGCGCCTCCCTCGATGTCCGCGATTGGGCATCCGGCGCGTTAGACCGCAACACGGCGGTTCAATCCCTCCAGGAAGCGATGGCTCTTCTGAAATGACACTCGATCTTTCCTTCCCCCACCAGCGCGCCCTGGACGACCTGTTGCAAGCCGAACGATTGATGCGCGAGAAAAATGAATCGGTGATCCATGGGCTGCAGCAGACCCTCACAGACCTTGCCATTCGTCTCGACGGTGAGCGGTTCGAATCATTGCGGCGGGACGATCCGCGTGTACCGGCCTCCTGGACGGTGCCCGATTGGAATGCGTTCTTCGCCAAAGTCTCGCTCCCCAGCCGAGGCTGGAATGCGCCTGATGTGCTGGCGCAGCGCGAGCTCCAGCAGCAGGTCGAGGGATTGAAAGCGAGAGTGAGAACACTGGAGGCGCAGTTGGAGGAGGCACGCGCGAGAAAGATCGGTTCCTCCATACCGGACCCTCATGCCTCGCGCGCATCGTCTCCTTTGGTCGTGAGGGATCCGGCAGAGAAAAACAAAGTCTTGCTGCCTGACGCCCAGCCAGGGCCGGACGATGGAACGACTCCATCGGCGGACGATTTGGTGGGCGAGGTGAAGTCCATCTTGAATGACCTTCCAAAGACGGCACCCGCGCCGTTCGACAAGATCCTTAACGGCGGAAATCGAACGGGAGTCGATCTGGATCAGATATTTTTGCGATATTGGATCACGCTGTATTTGATCGGAAGGCGGGGACTTTCCTCTTCGATGGAGATGAGCATGATCTTGGCGAAAGCGACGGGTGCGAATCCCCGGACGGGATCGGTGCGCCGCGCCATGGAACACCTGGCGGACATCAATATGCTGTTTGCAAGAACGATCGGGTCGGGCGCACCACGGACCTCGTTGAAATTGAATCGCTTGTCTCCGGCCGGAGAAAAATTGTATGAAGCCGTCTTCCACGTCAAGCCTGTTGAAAATGAATGGGCGCGCATCAACCGGCTGCATCAAGGCGAGCAATACCCTGTCCACGCCATGTGCCTCATTGCTTTCGCGATCCATGCCCGCCGGCGCGGATATCGGACACGCGTCCTGCCCGAGTCGAAGCGGACGCCCACGCCGCCGGATCTATGGATTTCGCGCGAGGCGGAGAGTTTGTATGTCGAAGTGGAGTTGAGCGAAAAGGAGAACCCTGCCAAGTGGCGAAACCAGGCAATGTTGAACGGCGGAAAAGTGGCGTTGTGCGCGGGCATGTCCAAAGGACGCGAAACGCTGGTAGGCGATTGCAAAGCCCTGCACTTGACCGGTTATGCCAGCGATCTGGAGACAATGGTCGAAATGAATTTTGAGGAGATCGCCGCGGACGATCCTCTCTGGCTGGAGATTTGGTAGGGATGCTTCAAAAGGCAGAACCGCGCCGAACGCCTGCCGTGTCGGCAGGAGGGCATCCTGCGGGAATGACGCAAGCGCGTCCCGGCCCTGCTGGGACAGGATCTTCAGCAAACGCCAGGACGCGAAAACTTGATGTTTGCCATGCGGCTCCGTCTTCC
>DATJAH010000002.1:0-36674 GCA_035516425.1 Anaerolineales bacterium | reverse complement strand
GTTCGAAGTTCACGATTTCCTATTCTTCAGAAGTCGAGCGTGGTTCAGTAAATGGTTAGCCCTCTACAAAAACAGCGGAAGACTGCTGATCTAAGCAAGACAATAATTTATTATAGCGGGATTATAGCATTAAAAAGAGAGGTGCGCGTATCATCGCGTATCCCACCACAACAAATTACATGTTCGCAAACGGAACGTGGGGGGAAATAAAAGGCAAGGCAACTGGCCTCCTCGTGTCCCTACTTGATGACCGGGGAGACTGTCCCATAGAAAGGTCACCTTCAAAAAGACTTGTGGTTCACGGTGAAGTTTTTTCCAGACCATGCCCGATTGCGCAAGATCGGATCCGCCTGTTGGCTCCCCCATCTTCCTTCCCCAGCTGCCGGATCGCGGGTCAGGAGGCATTGGATATTTCCCTTAGCTTGTTCTCCAACGCCCCTCGAAATGACCTGAGTCTCTCCGCGCGTGCGCCTTCACCAAGGCTCATCGCGTCGTTCACCACGCCGATCGCCAACCGGTTGGCCATGACGGACCAAAGGCGCGCAGCATCTGCATCCAAGCTGCTGCGCAATCCCTGTTTCTCCTCGAGGTCAATCGAGCACCCTACGGAATCAAGGATGAGTTCCGTGATCGAATCTCGGTTTAGAGACAGGGTCTCGAATGAGATCCATTGGTGCCAAGATGGAAGAGACAGGCCAGTAACATAGTCCGCCAGGGTCTTAAAGAGCAGGCGGTAACCATGACGCCCTGGAAAATCAAAAGCAGGAGACCCCGGATCAAGCAAAATCATCGGTCCAAACGCGAAGTGAAGTGGCGTTTTGCTTCCACTTGCTTCACTTGTCAAACTGAGCTGTTCCCATGCTTTCCAGGTCTGTCTGATCGTCTTTCGACTGTCGTTTGGCAATGGGATCATTGAGAAGATGCCGACCGGGATGTCATATCTCTGACACGTTCTTATCGTTTGAAACAACGCCTCGTTGGTGTAGTTCCGCCCATAAGCCTTTCTGACCCCCTCGACGCAAGATTCTGGCGATATTGTTAAAACGAGGGGCGCGGCGATCTTTGACAGCTCCCTGATATATTCTTCGTCCGCCGGACCGAAAAGCTCCATCGTGAGCTGGGTCAGTTTGATCTTCTCGTTTTGCAGGGCCGTGAGCAGGCTGCGCCAGTACCCCTTTCCTCCCATGCGCGGGTCTTGAAAGAGGAATATCCGTTCAACCCGCTGCTCGCGAAGCTTCCGGATATCTTGAATGATCTTGCCAGAGCTACGGAAAGCCGGTTTTTTCCTTCCAAAGTAGGTTCGATAACTGTATGCCGAACCACCGCACCCGGCACAATTATGCAAGCAACCGCGGCAAATGGGCACAGACCAATGAGGCGGCAAACCCCGACCGAAGATTGCTCCTTTTGGTTCCAGCAAATCGAAACGGCTATACTCGAATTCGTCCAGGTCAGCACTGGGCTCCATTAACGGCACACTTTTGACTTCTCCTTCGCCATTTCGAAAAGTCAGGTTCGGTACTTTTTCCAGTCCCTGATGTGCTTCGAGTGCTCTTAAAAGCAGCAGAAACGGCTGTTCAGCCTCGCCCCGAATCACGGCGTCGACGAATTCATATCTGCGAACGATCTCTACATGAAACACGGTGGAAGTCAATCCTCCCAGAACAACCAGAGCTTCCGGATGAAGTTTTTTGCACAACTTGGCGATTTCGATCGCCCCCTGAGAGTGGACGCACCAATGTAACCCGATCGCATAGACCGTGGCTGAGAGGTTGGCAATATGCGTCTCAACGTCAAAACTTTCGCTGGTGACCATGCGCTCGCCGATGTTGTCCACCAGCACTCTGTATCCGTTACGATCAAGGTAATCGGCGATGCTCAGCATTCCGATGGGAGGCGTCACGAACTGGCTCGTGCTCTCGCTCACCGTTGAGGCGATCGGTCCATAGAATATGACCTTCTTTCGAAAGTCATAGATTGCCGGGGGATGTATCAAAAGGACATCGTAGTCCATTGTCTTGCGTGCCCATCCTATTCAATTGACCCGGCAATAGCTGGCAAATTCAATGCCTCTACTCCAATGGGATATCACCCAAGCTCACATCCTTCGCTGTGTTGATATCGGCAATGATCTTGGTCTTGCCAGCCGCCTCGATCTTCAGCGAGTAAGTGCCTATCTCCAGGCCATCCAACCAAAAGTCGCCCCAGTGGTCTGTGATCGCGGTGGCGCTTCCATCACCACTCAAGGTGCAAGTGGCACCGATGACCACTTCCTTGATAAGGGGGTCGTAGACCGTTCCGGCAATAAACCTCTTGGGCAAGTTGAGATAATAGACCCTTGGTTTGAGTCCATACTCGGGATGGAGTATCTCGGCCTTGGTGATCAGGTCTTTGAAGTCATCTTCCTCGCCGAACTGCATGGCCCCAAGGATACAGGCATCCACACAGCGGGGTTCCTTGATCGGCCAGCCGCGATCCAGCAGATGTGCACAGCCGGTACACTTTTGGGCTATGTTGAGTTCTTTGTTAAAGTAGATCGCGCCGTACGGACAGGCCCCCATACACAGCCGGTGCCCACCGCATTTCGCCGGGTCAATGATGACCAGCCCATCTTCCCTCTGGCGAATGGCCTGGGTGGGGCAGACCTTGATGCAGGGAGCATCCTCGCAATGCATGCACAGCGCAGGGATAAATGAACACTTGACCTGAGGGATCGTACCCCGGGTGTACTCCGTTACCTTGCTCCAGAACTGCCCTGTATCTGGCTGCGGTCTGGCATAAGGCATCCAATCGTTACCGCAATGCTCATCCTTGCAAGCAATCTGACAACCATAGCACCCGTTGCACTTCGCTACATCGATGACAAAAGCTTTCATTTTGGATCTCCTCGCGCTATCGGCGGCTGATCATCGGAGATGCTGACAGTCCAGCCGGCGAAGAGTGGGCCATAGGCCGGGTCATAGTTCCTGGCAAATGCGTCCGGGTATTGCTGTCGCCAGGCCTCCATCTCATTCGCGGTGACCCTGGCAACCTCAACCAGATAGCTCGTAACCGCGAGACCCATGGCATTCTTGGAAACGCCCATGTGCGGGGCAATCAAATTGTTGGTGCCTCCCCGATTAATCTGCCCTACCGCAATGAAATCAATCCCGCCGCCCTTTTCCATGGCGACCGCTCCCGGGATTATTTTTTCCGTCAGCACCGCGGCGCCCAGGACGATGCCTCTCTCGTTAAACACCTTGACGATATCCCCCGCGGCTATGCCCCGCTTCGCCGCATCCGCCGGATGCATCTTGACGGGCTCATACCAATAGCCGTCCCAACCGGGGACCTTGCTGATTTCTCTGACCCATGGGATATCCGTACACTGCTGATGCTCCCCCCAGGTTCGATTGCTCGACATCATTAGCAGAGGATAGTTCTTGGCCCGCTCGCCTTGGAGCGACTCGTCGTGGCTCCAACCTTTCGAGGCGGGGCCACCGATTACATAATGGGCGAGGGGTCCTCTCTCTTTGTCATTGGGGAACTTCTCGGCCAACCGCTGAGAGTAGAACTCGATCTTGCCCGTTGGTGTCTGTAATGGGTTCTTCTCCGGGTCGTTGTAGAACGCCTCGGAGGTCGGCTTGGCATCCTGCCAGTTTGGATCGATGGGCTGGCAGAAATATCCTTGCTTTGAGAAAACCTCCCAACTGACCAGACCCATCCAGCCTGAAAGGTTAAAAGCCTCCTTGACCCAATCCTCAACGCTCTTGCCCTGGGTCCACTCATCGTAAAAATTCAACTTCTTCGCGATCTCACAGACGGCTTCATAATCGCTCTTGGATTCTCCAACCGGTTCGATGGCCTTGCCCTCGAGGTAAATGCCGTCCATTTCGGCGGAATTGGCAGTAAAGTCGTACTTTTCGTGCTTGGTGTTGATGGGCAAGATGATGTCGGCGATATTCGTACCCGAATCCATCCAGGGGTGCTGCACGAGAATGAATTCCACCTTTGGGCTTTGCAAGGCTTTCCAAGTGGAGTTCCCATCCATTGCCGCACCGAGAAAAAAGCCGGGACCATCGGACCACACCATATGCACCTCAGACTTGCCTGGAAAAGGATAGGTCCGCTGGACGAATTGAGTTACCGTTGGAACCATGACCCCCCCTCCATACCATGAAACGGGTGGATTGTTGATTGCCTTGGGTAGTTCGTTGGAGGGGATGAACGGTCGGTCCGTATCCCACTCCCGGAGCACTCTTCCATTCAGAGCCTTGGTCAGGGGTGCGGGTTGCGCATTCATGAAATGGGCGAGCCCTCTCGCGGATTGCGGCGGATTCGCCGAGGTGGGTAGAGCGATTCCCTTGAGCTGGTGAACTCCTGGCCGCCCCCATCCTTGCATGGCCAACAAGTAGACTTCGAGCCTGGCCGCTTCGTGACAATAGGGAGCCCTCTTCAGGCCGCCTCCGTCCATCTTATGGCAGATCGAGGTTCTGTGTTTCGCAAAATTCCTGGCAAGTGCCTTGATCGTCCATTCCGGAACCTTGCACAAGGGCGAGGCCCACGCCGGCGTCTTGGGCACTCCATCCTCTTCGCCCATCACATAGGCTTTGAACTTGTCAAAGCCAACGGCGTGCGTGGCCAGATAGGCCTGATCATATGTATCTTCCTTGATCCACGTATAGGCAATGGCCAGTTGCAGAGCAGGATCGGTGCCAGGCAGCACCGGGATCCATTTGTCCATATGGGCCTGGGCCTCAGAATTCACATCAGGACAGATGTAGACGTGCTCAATGCCCAGTTCGGTCGAATAGTACAACAACATGTCGCCGATCTGCCCTCGCGGGGAGTTCCAAGTCTTGGCCCCGCCATCGCTTCCCCAATGCAGCAGCAGTTGACAGTTTTCGAGCGTATCCTTCATGGTCTGGCCGGTCTCCTGGCCAAACACTTCAAAACCCCATACATGTTTGGCACCCCAAGCCGACCCTTCCCAACTGGCAGGGGAACCGGCGCTGCCGGTGATGAACTCGCCATATTTGGTGTAACAGTAGTATTGCAGAAACTGGGTGTTGATCCCGTGATCTTTGTGGACCATTCCCTTTTCCCCATGAGGGGACTGGATGGTAGTGATCGCCGAAGGCCCGTATTTCTCGCATAGTCTCGTGATCTCTTTCGCGATGATGTTCGTGGCCTCGTCCCAGGATATTCGTTCATACTTGCTGGTGCCACGGTTTTCAGTGTTTGTTTTGGATGGGTCGCCACCCGGCTCCCAATCCACTCTCTTCAGGGGATACAGAATCCGATTGGGCGAATAGACACGTTTCTTGTAAGCCAAGGCATAGGGAGCCAGAGGTGACCTTGTGGGCGCGCTCCAAGTCTTCCCTTTAATGGTGCAGGTGAAGGGTTGGATACCCGTTACATCATCGTGCCATGGTCTCCGCCTGACGATCTTACCGTGCTTGACATCCACCGCGGCCAGCTGCCAAATTTCTTCTAGGAAGGTCTGTTCTGGTTCTAGGGCGGGAGAAACGGCTGGAGATTCCGCCGGTCCGATCGTGCCTGCCGGGGCTGCTGCGGTTGGCGCTTTGTTCTCTTCCATTTTGTTTTCTCCTACAGCGGACGAACAGTGTTTCCCTGGAAAGTGCGCAGACATGCTTCAGGATTTACATGATCCCGGAGAGCAGCTTCAACGCGCCCATTCTTGGTTGCATCGCATCCGTCGATTCTTGATCCGTAGGGAAAGAAATTTAAGAACTACCTGGCTATGCTTGGGGCCAGCTAACTCTTCACATTTATTCTAGCACTATTCACTCTGAATATAAGGATGGCGAATATCCACTAGACTCGGAATCCAGGATTACCCTCCATGCTTGCAAAGCACCGCGCACGAGCCTTTCAGGCTTTCATGCTTGTCACGAAGAGATGGTCGTCTGTTCTCGGGTGCGTATCGCGTGCCTGCGTGTCCATGCTCTCAAGGGACGTTCACCTCATCTTCATCCCATAGCCGGGGTTATTCTTAACCCGTTTTCTTAGATCCCATTTACCGTTGGGATCTCTGCGATGGTCGCCATTTCGCTGCGGATCGTTCTGGAGAGGCCGTTTCGTCGGCGCCGAAACGCGCCCTTGCCATTGCGCGTCCCCCAGCGGCTTCGACATGTTCCGTGGCCGCGCCGAGCCCGAACAAGGGCATGTTGCCATACAGACATTCAAATTGATTCGGATTGGCGAGATAGGTCTCATGCCAGATTCTGACGATGCCGCTGGCGCCGACCGCGTGATTGAATTTCATCCACGATCCGAGGTGCGGCTCGGCTGGTTGCCGCGCGAATTGCTCCAGATCCTCGAATGAGCGCCAATATTGAATCAGCATCGGCCCGTTGAAGTTCCAGAAGAATTCTCCATGCAGAAAACCCTTTTCCGGATGAGAAAATAAAGTCGTCAGCCTCGGCCCCATGGCAGAAGCAACCGGAATCCATTTATCGAAACGCCACCATTGATTGACGCACATCCCGATCAGAAAAACCACAAAGGGCCGGGCCGCTTTCGCCGTATAACGACCGTTGAATATTCTCGTCATGCTCTTCTCCAATAAAGTTATTTGCTGACCCCTATCTTCTTCCAGCCTTTCAAGTTGCATGCACGACTTGTCGGCAGGGTAGATGGGTGGATCATTGGATGGCTTCGTCTCGCCTTTAACCGCTGGCCGTGATTTCATAGGGCCGGCGGCCGATCAGTTTCTCCGCACCATATTGTTTTGCCTGTTGCCTCCAGCCGTAGACTCCCATGGTGCGATACAGCCAGCCCGGGATAAACGGTTTTGCCAATAGCGCCTGTGCTTCGGATGGGATTGCCATGCCTTGCGCAAGCGATCCTGCTGCCAGGTCCAGGGCTTTCTTCAATGGAGTAACGCGTCCGTCCAGTTCGTTCAACGGCGCGCCGTGCACCATTCCCTCCCCCGCCCCCAATGCTAACGATCCTGCCCATTGGAATTCGCTCAACCGCGCGAAGTTTTCACAGATGGCTAACGCGGTGGCATTCTGATTTGGTTCCGGGAAGCCGCAATTCACGATGGCGCAGAACCATTGTGGTCTGAGCTTGCCTTGGGCCTCGCGATGCGAAGCGATCCGCTCCAGTGCCTGGATCACAGGCGCGGGAAGCGAATCCACGTACAACGGAAAAGCCAACAAAACCAGATCAGCCGCATCCACAGCCTCCAGCATAGCTTTCGTTCTTTCTGCGGAACTTATCGTTGTGTGAATGTAAATGGTTCCGGTTTGAATATTGCGCGCTTTCAATTGTTCAAAGAGATAACTGCCCAGCGAATTGGATGTGCTTTTACGCGTGCGAGGACTTCCGATCAGCAGAAGTGCGCGTTGGATCGAAGCGGCCCCCGCGTATCGATTCGGACTGGGCAGCCGCGGCACGCCCTGGACGCGTTTTTCATCCCAGAGTTCCTCCAGCCACTGCCCCACGGAGGATCGAGTTTCGCGTTCGGGTTGATTTGCCAGGACTACGCCCGCGACCATTTTCTTCGCATGGAGATTTATCGCATTGCGATAGGCAAGATGGCGGAATATGGCTTCGCTTTGAGCGTCGGGTTGTCCCATCCAGCCGATCGCCAGGAAGTCGGGATACGCTGGATACCGGCGCCGGTGATGCGTCTCACCGTTGATCTTTTCAAAGTATGGCAGGACATTTTGAATCTGGTGGTCCACCATCTTCTTGAGCGCTGATGAATAACCGCCGAACCTGATCGGCGTAAGATAGACCATCAGTTGAGAATCCGCGATCGCTTTGGCGATCAGGCGGTTGCTGTCATTGACATTGCATATTCCCGGACTGCGGATCCAACAGAAGAAATCACCCGCGCAGTTGCCGATCTTCATGTCACATAACTGCACGTGTTCAATCTCCCAGCCGCGCGATTCCAGCGCAAGGATCAATGCGTTCGAAACACGTTGACCGGTTGGATCATTTTTCTGTGCACCGTTCAGGACAACCGCTTTCATAATCATTCCTTTACAAATTGTTGTTGGAGGGATCTCATTTCATACAGGTATAAGTCATCACCGCTCGCTCCGAAGGGAGGCAGGTTGCCAGCGATTTCAAGAGAAACGATCCCATGCACCCTTGCCCAGATCAGCATGGCAACGGTCAGCGATAGAAGATCCACTTCACCGCCGTATTTCTTCCACATCTCAAATCCTGCTTTGTATTCAGCCTGAACCTTGGGAAAGGATTTCACGTTCAGTTTTCCGGAAAGACGCAATTGCTCGATGACACTCACCAGCGCGCTCAGGGAGCGTGCGGCGGAGGGCAACACTTCCCTAAGTGGCGCTTGATAGCCAGGGATGGGCGTTCCAAAAATAAGCTGATAGCGCTGCGGATATTGATGCGCCCATTGGCGATAGGCCATGCCAATGGCGGTCATTTGCCCGATCACGTCCTGGGACGGCACTGCCTCGCGTGCGGCGAGCTGCGAATCACCAAATGAAGTATAGGCGTCGATGATGAGCGCCGTGACCAGCGCATCGCGGTCGAGGAAATAGTTGTAGATGGCAGGCGCGGTGATCTTGAGTTCGCGTGCGATCGCCCGCAGGGAAAGCGCGGGCGCGCCAAACTTGGCGATATGCTTCCAGGCCGCCTTCTTGATCGCTTCCTGCAGATTGGGGATTTGCTTTTTGAGCGTCGGCCTGGCCATGACCACTCCTTGTAACTAAACACTGTATATTTATTAATATACAGTGTTTAGTTATTTCTGTCAAGGGTCGTTGATTGTGCGGGACGGCTCGGAGGAATCTTGGGAAGCCCGGAAGTCACGCGGAGCGCGGTTGGGCAGGGAGATTTGACGTGTCAAGCGCCGCTTGTATGCCTGCGACCGTCCATCCTGCCGTGCTTTAAATGAATGGCGGCCGTGCACTGGACCAAGCATCACCGGGATTTTACTTAAGTATCACGAATATTGAAATGATCGCCAGTTGCGCCAGCGGATAATAACTGGCGTTGTCGAACAACGTCGCGGCCTGCACTCCCTTCCGGAGTCGGCACAGTTGATAGGCTGGTTTTAAAAGCAGGAGGGAACCGGCGGTTACACTGGCGAGCAGGTAGAGCACGCCTAGTTTTGTTGGGGAAATTACGGGCAGGAACGTACTGGTCAGCACGGTCAGCGCCAGCGCACAGAGAATGATCAGCCCTGCTTTTTCAGTGCCGAACCGAATGGGAATTGTTTTGGCATTCACGCGTTTGTCCTCGGCGGTATCGTTCCAATCGGCCGGGATGTTCTGCCCGCCGATCTCCCAGAAAAATACCCACGCAAATACCAGCAGCAAGAGATACGCCGATGGGCTGCGATCCACTACAAAAACGGCAGCGATCGGTCCGCTCGATTTGACGAGGCCGCTTACCAAGGTGCGCAGATAGGTAACCTTGAGCAGGAGGCAATACATAACCTCCAGAGCGGATGCGGAGACCAATATAACAACGATGGCCGGGTTCAAGAGATAAGAACCGGCCAGGGCCACGATGAACCAACTGGCAAACCAGATCCATCCGCTGCGACCGTCCAACACGTTTCGGGCCAGCGGATAACGCAGCGCGGAGGCCTCAACCGAATAACCGGCATTGATGCCGCCCGCGAATTTTTCCTTGTCCGTCGCCGTGCCGACCAGATCGTTCAGAGCGTAGGTCGCCGTATAGGCGGCAAAGGCGGTGAAAAGAGATAGCACGATCGTCTGCCATGGAGGGAAATGACCCAGCCACAACACCGCACAGAAACCAGGTGCTGCCAGGTCCAAAATCCCGTGTGTGGTTCTGGAAAGTGCAAAGAATTTTTTCATGGATATATCTCCGTGCCAAATCAGCTCCCCTTCAAGAAATGCGCCATGTAGTTGACATCCTCTCTGCCCGCCGCCACTTTGAACCTGCGAGTTAGCGGATTGTAGATCAGGCTGGAAAGTCTCGAGAATTCAAGCCCGTTTTCGCCTGCCCAGTTTTTCAATTCTTGAGGGCGAATCAGCTTCCCATAGGTGTGAGTTCCGCGCGGCAGAAGATGCAGGATATACTCACCGCCAATGATGGCAAACAGGAAGGCTTTCGGCGTGCGATTAATGGTTGAGAAGAAAGCCTGACCGCCCGGCTTCAACGCCCTCGCACAGGCAGCCATGATCTTTTCGGGTTGAGGCACATGCTCCAGCATTTCCATGCACGTGACCACATCAAAACTGCCCGCGTAATCTCGAGCAACCTGCTCCACGCTTTCGTAACGATAATCTATCTCCAATCCTTGGCTCTGTGCATGTCGCCGAGCGACTTGAAGGGACGGCTCCGATAGATCGATCCCCATGACTTGCGCGTCCGCTTTGGCAAGAGCTTCGGACAAGATACCGCCGCCGCAGCCCACATCCAGGATTTTTGGATGAGGCACCGTAAGTTTTTCCATGATGAATTTTGTGCGTAATGGATTAATCGTATGGAGAGTTCCCATTTCTCCCTTGGGTTCCCACCAGATCTGGGACACCTTGTCGAACTTATCGATTTCTTTGTTGTCAGCATTTTCAAATGATTTCATTTTTTATGGTAATCCAATCTTCTAAAAGTCTAACGGCAGATTCTATTTCATCTGCGTTGACATCATTCAGGAAAACACAGCCTCCGATGCCGCACGGCATCGGAACCCGTTGCAGGCCATTGCGATGGTACGTACGTTCTTCCAAAGACTGCCAGAGCAGACGCGGATCCAGGACGGTCGTATCCAACATCATCCCCAACCGAACCATCAGCTGAAACACCCGGCTCGTGTCCTGCTCGGATAACAGTTTGCGCGCTTTAGCGATCAGCGTGGAAAGGACGATATCGAGCAGAACCGCTTCCCCGTGGAGAAGATGCGCCTCGTGCCGCGTCTCCAGCCCGTAGCTGAAGGTATGTCCGAAATCCACTTTGCGCGCCAAATCCTCCTCGAATAGGTTTGGCTCCAGCTCTGCCAGGATGCTGCTGATGGCGCGGTCAAGGATCCGGCCGCCTGCCTCATTCTGGAATTGAGCATCGATGCTCTGCGCTCCATACTCCTCCAGCAGACAAAATAGTTCGGCATCTTTGATGATGGCTAATTTTATAATTTCACATACACCGTTCCGAATATGACGTTTGGGCAAAGTCTTCAGGAACGACCGGTCCAGCAGGACCTTTTGCGGGGGGGTAAATACTCCGATCCGATTCTTATGGTTGTTGAAATTGATCCCGGTCTTGATTCCGATGGCAGCGTCAACATAACCCATCAACGTTGTGGGAACTTTGATGTGGGGTATGCCCCGGCGATAACTGCCAGCCACGAATCCAACCACGTCGGTGAGAACGCCTCCGCCGATCGCGATGATCGGTTCATCCCTGCGATGGATGGGAAACGAATCCAATTCCCGAGTGATGGAAACGAAATTCTCGAGGGTCTTATTCTCCTCGCCGGCAGCAAAGCTGATGATTTTTGCATCCACCTTGTGGTGCGAAAAATAATGCTGCATCTCCGCCGAGAAATGTCTTTCGACATTGCTGTCTACGACCACGAACCGGCGCGCATTTTCAATTCTTCCCACCGACAGCAAGGCCGGGTTGTCGGGATGGAAAAGGTCTTGGGCATTAACAACATCGTATTCGATCCTTTGCTGATACGTGACGTGGCGCATATCGGTTCCCTCTGTCATACGACCTGCCGCCAGCTGGCTTTCGCAGCCAACACCCTCGCTGCAATCTTCTGCGCGGCCTGCAGGCTGTGATTCTTGTAGTTGCCGCATTGCTGAATGTTGGCATACGGCACTTCGCTGGCGCCGAGTATATCGGTCAAAACGCGTTCATAGGTCTTGCAAATACTCTCGGCATTTCCCTCATTATATAAAACAAGATAAAAGCCGGTCTGGCATCCCATCAGCCCGACGGAAAGAAACCTGCCCGGCATGTATTTTTGAAACCCCGCCAGCAGGAAATGCTCAAAGGAATGCATCTCCGTCGAGGACATAAACGTTGTATTCGGCTGGTTGATCCGCAAATCAACACAGTACACCACATCGCCTTTCGGCCCCTCGGTGAACGAGCGCAATTTCACATGCGGAGCTTTCAACCGCCTGTGGTCAAGTTCTCCTACCGTGGCCGGATCCCAACCAAGTTGCTTAACGTCTACCATGCACTCTCTCCTATTTTTGATTGACCGATGCTTGCTATGGATCGCAGCCCGAATGGCCCAAAAGGGCTCTAAACAAATTTCGACAAATGTTTGAAGCTGTCGTTCAGCGCTTTCTCCCAGGACTGAACATGATGATATAACTCAACCGACGCATAGCCGGAATAACCATTATCCGTCAGAGCCTTAAAGCTTGCGGCAAAATCGAGCGTTCCTTCCCCTGGAATCTGATGGAAATGGACAATGCCTGTTAGTGTATTGGCAACCATCTTATCCGCCAGCACTTTGCCTTTGGCATTTTTTGCGGTCCGCAAATAGATCAAGATCGGCCTGGCTCTTTCCAGCACATCATAACTCAGTCCCGGCACCGAAATCGAATACGTGAAGATCTCATCGTCCAACGGAGTCGCGCCGGTGAACAAACCGTTGTAATCGACATAGGCTGGCGCCTGCGCAATGCGGGCGGAATGCACGATCGATGCGATTCGCTTTTCCTGGTCCGGGCCCGGCTTCTCTTCGTAAAAATAGATGGGATTTTGTCGATCCACGAGAAGATAATCCGCACATTCAGGGAAATAGATCAGATAGCTGGCGAAATCCAGGTCAAGTTTCAAGTTGTCTGCCATCTTGACCAGCTTCAAGTTGTATCCTTGCTGTGCATCGGACACATGCAAATAGCGCGTATAAGGCGCGGCTCGCCCCAAGGCGGCGATGTAATCCTTATCCGAACAGTACATGTGACATATGTCCAAATGCAATCGGAATTTCGGCGAATTGACCTCCTCCATCAGGCTGATCGCTTGTTCCACGGTTTCGATGAACATGCCCGGCTCGGGCTCGATCAGCAGCGTGATATCCTCATCGCCCCTGACCGATTTCAAACATTGACAGATGCTATCCACCAGCAGTTCGCGCGGATTGATCGAGGGGTTCGCGACATGCTCGTCACGGATGAATCCGCTCCCAAAAGTGACCAGCGAAACGCCCAGTTTGCGGGCGAGGTCAATCCCGCGTCGCACCAAATTGATTCGGCGTTTCCTGCCCGCCAGATCCGGACTCATCAAAGAGGGCTCGTGAGGCCTCGACGGCGTAAAGAAATGCGACGCAGTAGCCACACAAGCGGGCTTCACTGTAACCGTTTCGAATCTTTTTTTGATCTTCGCAATGTACTCATCGGTGATTTCAAATGGGTTGAACTGGTCCCGGTGAAAGGAAAGTTCAACGCCCGGATAACCCGCCTTATCGACAACTTCGATCGCCTGCAGAAAATCGAGGTTGGTCAGGCCAAAGGTGCTATAACTAAGTTTTATCATTCTTGCCGCTCCACACATCAATCTTGGCAATCCGTTATTTTACCATGGGTCGTATCGGGAATGATTTTTCCAGCGATCCTTCATTCTCTAAGTCGCCTGGATCCCCAAGCCTTCACCTGAGCTCGGGCCAGGCTTGGGCGGCGCCGGGAGACTTAAGGAAAGGCTTGATCCGCACGATGACCGAGTGCTGTCCCGGATCTACCTCGTTACAACGATTTCAAGAGCGCCGTATGAATCGGATGCGGGCGCATAAGTTCAGACCCTCCCGGTTTATAGCGACCCTATGGAGAACGAACCAGCAAGAGACGAACGAAGGCCCCACGGACAGGGATGCTTCCCTTGAACCATTCGCCCAAACGATCTTGCCGCTTTTTTGCTATTCACGCACAGCAATCCCGGGGGAGCCCTGCCCTCCTCTACTGATCCAGCCAACATATTTTCGAAAGTGGCCCGATGCAGCTGCCCCAGAATGGACCAGACGCTCACAAATACATGCGCGAATGATTGGGGTAGGTCAGCTCGGCCTCTGCGCGGTGGATGATGGAACGGGATCGCCGCGCAAGGCTTCCTTGTTCCCACGATTGAATCAATTGCGGCTTCCAAAAAACTCAAAAGCTATTCTGGCCCGCCCAGCTCGCACTGACCCCAAAATGGGGAACATCATTACGGGCAAAATGTAGCTGCGCATGACAGGCATTCACCACCTCTCATGTCTTGAGCCTCATGAATGAGGCTGCCTAGCTTACGACGGTCACGGTGAAGTCTTGGCCTTCCCAATGATCCGCAACCGTCCAGTGAAAAGTGAAGAGCAGCTTTGTCCCAGGCAGGAGGTCCGCGGAGGGCAGATCCGCGACGTAGATCCCAAGACCGGTATTCGTATTTTCCATATCCGCGGCATTCGTCCAGCCGTCTACGCTCCAGCGAATCAGCGCGGGCGCAAGCAGCTCGATGCGGAGAGTCTTTCCGACGGGCAAGTACTGACATTTGTGGTTGTAGCGCCACGAAACATAATCGGAAGTGGTTTCAGTTTTGATATAGCGCTGAAGCGTCTGCGGAGGCATATCGAAAACCCTGCCGTCCTTGATGGAACGCAGCAATTTCACATACTCTGCGTGAGCCCAGACCAACGGCATGGCTGAACCGGACGGTCTGCCGATGAATAATTCCTTTTGGGGAATGTCCGCCGTATCCCAGACCTGCTCGGGAATCAGGCTGCCGGGATTTGCAAAATTCTCGAGCGCGCCTAACAGCTCACGCGCCCTCTCCGTTCGTCCTGCGGCAAGTTCGTAATGCGCGCGTTCACCGGTCAGCAAGGGCCAGGCGCGTCCGATCCCCGTGCCATCGAATGGGCTGCCATCTTCATGCTCACCATATCCATCATCATTATAGCGATGCCAGGCCGGCCCATACGGCGTATCGACTTTCAAGAGTTGGTCAATCACCTTGACGGTGTTGAGGATGCGCGGGTCATCCGCCGCGCGTAAACCGAATCGAACGAGCGCCAGCGCATCGGGGCTGACGATGTAATTCGCAGGTTCCAGACTCGACCCGGGCGGGCGGTTCTTGATCGGAACGTAGCCGGAGGCTGCCGAAACGGCATCGGCTACATCGGGCGGCGCGATGCGGACGTAGTAGCCGTCCACCCCAACCTGCTTCGCCAGGTCCGTTCCAAGTACATAAGTCCAACGTTCGATGCCGACGTTCCACCAATCGGCCGTCTCGCGCAGATAACGAGCCGCACCGGGTTCGTTTTGTCTGTCAGCAAAGTCTGCAGCGACCAACAAAGCCGCAATCTCAGCCGCCAGAGTGAACGGTGAATAACCAGGGTCTTCCTCCCAACGATCCTGAGGAGTGACCGGCCCGTTCCGAACGAGAAATCCCGCGGCGCGCCGGACCATCAGCCACAACCGGGAAAGATCGTTGGCGGTGAGGGCCTGCTCACGGTAAGCCAGATCCACCAGCAAAATGGGAAAAGCGGTCTCATCCATTTGAATCCCGCCCCAATAGGGACGACCATCCAACCACATATTCTGCGGCCAGTGGCCGTCGGCCTCCTGCGTGGATTGCAGATAATACAAGACCCGCCGAGCATCGCCGTGTGCACCAGCGGCAAGAAGGCCGCCCGCCGACTCGACCAGGTCACGCGGCCAGGCCAGGTGGTAACCGCCGAGATCATCATCGCCTTTTGAAAAGCCCCATGGAATGGAAAGGCTGGCGATCAAACCTCCGGGGAATCGTTTTGACTCATGCGTGCGCAAGACGGCTGCGCTGGTTCGATAAACAGCAGTTGCTTTATTATCGTCACTCTGGCCGAGCGGTTTCAAGGTCGCCAGCCAGTTTTGCCACTGCTTGAGGTACAGCAGGCGGGCCGAGTCAAATCCGTCCAGCAAACTGGACAAGGCGCGCTGGCCCGCTTCAAAACTATTCATGCCAAAGCCCAATGCCAGAGTGAAACCCTCCGGTGCGGAAGGCAAGGCTACCTCGCCAATCAGGGCCACGTTGCCGTTCTCGGCTCGGTCATAGGTCCAGCACATCCTCTTATGTTGATTCAGATCCTGCCAGCCATCGGACACTCCGACGAATCCTGCCGAACGATTTAGCCAGGGAACGGAGCAAGCCAGTGCCAGCGCGCGGCCTTCCTTTTCGGCAAACAGCATTGGAACGCCCTTGTAATCCCCTATCCAGGCTGTGTTGTCCGCTCCGGCGTTTCCCAAATGCGGCGCTAATAACACATATAGATGATAAGTCTCAGGCTTGCCCTGCAATGCTGAAAAACTCGTCTGTTGCAGGACCGTATCGCGATATGGATCGGCCAGGATTTCTTTTTCGATTCGATAGCGGCCGTCCAGGCTGGTGTTGGTTAGACGGAAGGCGGGCACACCGCTGGCAAGCATCTCAATTTGTTGATCCGTCTGCCGTTTCTCCTCCGAAAAATAATCCTGGCCATCCGTAACCAGGAAACCCATGTCGCGCGTGCAGGCCTGGTCGACGCGCGGATAGTAGATCTCATCAAAGATTCCGTGGCTGAGGGTGAACCAGACACGGCTGGAGAACGTCAGGGCCGTGCCTACTCCGCTCTTGGCGCTGGATGTCCAGCGAGCTGGGATTCCCGGCGCGCCGGGAGCAATAGATCCGCCGTTCATAAAGCACCTCTTGAAATCACGGATAAATGTTCGGCTTGATTTTCATTGGAACCATCCTGTCCGAACATTTTTATTCTTTGATTTGTTCCTGCGCTGGGTTATGCCAGCCGCCATCCTTTGCGATCAACGCCTCCGCTTCTTTCGGTCCCCAGCTACCACGTGGATACGGACACGCCTGCGGATGATTCTTCAGCACCGGATCAACAACCGCCCAGGCCGCCTCGACCGCGTCTTCGCGCGAAAAGAGCGCTCCATCACCGGACATCGCATCTCCCAAAAGCCGCTCGTACGGTGTCTCCTCATTGGGTTGTTCTTCGATCAGATAAAGTTCCTCTTGATCGCCGATGAATTCTTTCCCGGCGCGTTTGACGCGGGCGGCCAGTGCAATCACAGAGTTTGGAGAGATACGGAAGCGCACATAATTGGCGCGGCCGACCGGGGGGTGTGAGTCGTCGAAGAGTCTTTGTGGAGGTGGTTTGAGTTCAATGAGCACTTCATTGGCCGTCTGCATCATGTATTTGCCCGAACGCAGATACCAAGGTACTCCTTGCCAGCGCCACGAGTCAATGAAGAGACGCACAGCACAAAAGGTTTCCACATCGGAATCTTTTGCCACATCTGGTTCCTCTCGATAGCCCTCGTATTGTCCACGTACGATATCGCTTGGATGCAATGGATGCATGGCCTGAAAAATTTTTGCTTTCTCCGTTTGTACGGCCCCATACCCTTGATAAGCCGGCGGCTCCATCGCGAGCAATGCGACGATCTGGAAGAGGTGGTTCTCGATCACATCACGCAGACAACCCGCCGTTTCATAAAAGGCGCCGCGATTGGCAACGCCGAAATCTTCGGAGAGGGTCACCTGCACATTGGAAATGTAATTTCGATTCCAGATCGGCTCGAGAAATGAGTTCGCGAAGCGGAAATAAAGGATGTTCATGATCGCCTCCTTTCCGAGGAAGTGGTCAATGCGGAAGATCGAATCTTCCGGGAAAACGGCATGTGCAGCACGGTTGAGTTCCTGGGCTGAGGCCAGATCGCGGCCGAATGGTTTCTCCACGATGACACGCGCCTCCTTGGCTAAACCCGCCGCGCCGAGTCCCTGAATGACTTTCTCAAACAGAACCGGCGGGATAGCAAGATAATGCGCGGGCCGCCCGGCGTTTCCTATGGCCTTCTTGATCGCGGTGAATGTGTTTGGATCGTTGTAGTCGCCGCTCACGTACCGAAAAAGGGCAAGAAGTTGATCGAAAGCTTTTTGGTCATCAATTCCACCGGATTGTTCAAGACTGTCCTTCACACGCGCACGCAACTGTCCCAGATCCCATTTTGGAATCGCGACGCCGATTACCGGAACGGTCAACTCGCCGCGCTTGACCATGGCGTACAAGGCGGGAAAAATCAACTTGTGGGCAAGATCGCCGGTCACGCCAAACAACACCAGGGCGTCGGATGGAGCGCTGTGATGATCGTTTTTCACCATGTCTCATCCCTTCTTTTCTTCGTGCCCGCCAAACTGCCTTCTCATGGCCGACAGCAAACGATCGGCATAATCCGCGTCGCCGCGCGAGGCGAAACGCCCGTACAGCGCGGCGCTGATCACCGGAACCGGCACTGCTTCATCAATGGCCGCGGCGATCGTCCAACGCCCTTCCCCGGAATCGGAAACCCGGCCCTCAAAATTTTTCAGGCCAGGATCTTCGAGCAGCGCAGCAGCCGTCAAGTCCAAGAGCCAGGAACCGATCACACTTCCCCGCCGCCACACTTCCGCGATCTCGGGCAGGTCAAATTCATATTGGTAGAATTCGGGGCTACGCATCGGCGCTGTTTCAGCATCCAAAGCTTGCGCCTGTTTGCCGACATTGGCGTTGTACAAAATGTTCAAGCCCTCGGCATAAGCGGCCATGATGCCATATTCGATCCCATTATGAACCATCTTAACGAAATGACCGGCACCCTGTGGCCCGCAGTACAAAAAGCCCTGCTCCGCCGTGCTGGTGTTTTGGTCTCGACCGGGCGTACGCGGGAGGGCGTCAACGCCGGGAGCCAGGCTTGCGAAGATCGGATTCAGCCGGCTCACGATATCCTTTTCGCCGCCGATCATCAGGCAGTAGCCGCGCTGGAGTCCCGCGACGCCGCCGCTGGTCCCAACATCCACATAATGAATTCCACGCCGGTTTAGATCCGCACCGCGACGAATATCGTCGCGATAAAAGGAATTGCCTCCATCGATAATGACGTCGCCCGCTTCGAGCAAGGGAGCGAGCATCTCCAATTGCCGATCTACGCCGGCGGCCGGCAGCATTAACCAAATCGCACGCGGCTTGGTCAGGCGGGAAACAAAATCCTGAAGAGAGTTTGTCCCCACGGCACCCTGCCGCGCGAGCTTGTCCACAGCGCTCTTGTTCAAATCAAAGACCACACATGCGTGGCCGTCCTTCATCAGACGCTGCACCATATTTGCCCCCATACGTCCGAGCCCGATCATACCAACGTGCATCTCAACTCTCCTTTCGCAGACGTACATCCAAATCCAAGGAATGCATTTTGAGGATCGCTGCCGCTTTCGAATGCTGGACACGATCTCAGCGGGGTAGACGGAGGCCCAGCTCTTCCAGCGACTGCTTCGTGGTTTCGTAATCAACGTGTGTAATGCCGGTGATATTCAGTCCACGCGCAACCTGAACAAATATATCCCGATCATCAATATAGATGGCCTGTTCCGGCCTGACCTGCGAGATATCCAGGGCGATGCGATACATATCCTTATCCGGCTTGCGATAATGGACAAAACATGAAGAGACAAAAAAGTCAATAAAGGCGTCTAATTTGAAATGCCGAACGCGATACTCCGTGAGTTCCCGCCCTTCGTTGCTCACAGCCGCCAGGCGGAGTTTGTATCGAGGTTTGAGCTCACGGATGAATTCGATCATCTTGGGCAGCGGCTGAGACTGCGAATACATGAATGCCTTAAATTCTTCCCGCGAGAAGGAGCGCGGTTCGTAGAAAACCACTCGACTCAAATATTCATCCAGGCTAAGCTTGCCTTCCTCAAATGTGTCAAACGTCAGATGGTGACGTTCATTGATCTCATCAAATTTCAAGTCGAATTTCTCCGCGGCACGAGTCCGGGCCCCGCGATCCCAGCCGTTGGTCAGAAGGACACCGCCAATATCCAGAAAGAGGGCACTGAACGGCAACGTCTGCTTCATGACGGCTGCAGCCCTATTTTCCTCCATGCCGGTGCCAGTGCCCGTTTCAGGGCCAGTGAAGCCCTGTGTATGTCTGCTTCAGGCGGGACGAATCCCGCCCGCTCGAACATCCGCGCGGCGGCGGCATCCCAGGCCCCGGGCAAAAGCAGAGTTTCGGGACCGCGCGGAAGATCGCGGAAATGTCCCGTTTCTTTGCGTTGCTCATCCTCATTCAGCAGGGGGTCTTGGCTCATGGTTGTTCGCTTTCAGTCTTCTATAAGGTGCCAGGGCAGGGAAACGACATTTCCTGCCGACCACAAACAACCCGAATTCTCCGGCTCGGTAAAGGTTGAAGGTTTCGATAGAAGAAGGTGCTTGGCGAGATGATGAAAGATGAAGAGTGCCTCCAGGGAATCTTTGCGAGACATGAAGTAGAGGTCCTTGGCCCCAACGAAATCAGATAAAACATGTCTACATAATAACACCATTGGGAAAATTGTGAGGAGAATGTACCGACCGTGGCGGGCCCGGCTCCAGCGAAGCAGTCATTCCAACGGGCTTGTGAATGCCGGCCATTTTCCTTCCGCCAGGCAGAACGCTCTATGCACTTCCCTGCGCTGCAATTTTGAGGCATGAACCGGTGCGTTGCAGGCTTCACAACTGTACAAATCGCAGTCCGGCGCGGTATAAATAACCATCTATCAGGATTCGAGCTAGTGATCGTTCTTGTGGATTCGCACAGTTATCCATGCCCATCCTCCAAGAGAACCACTTGCGCCATCAAGCCGGAGAGTCGATCAAAGTCTTTGCAGTCACCAAAGCAAGCCTGGAAGGTATCGCTATGAAATCCTATCGAAAAGAACTCTGGTTCAATCTCCCTGCTCGCCGCGGGTTCGTAAATATCACCCCGGAAGTAAAGGCGGCCTTGAAAGAGAGCGGAATTGTCGAAGGGCTGGCTCTGATCTGTCCCATGCATATAACGGCTTCTGTGTTCATTAACGATGATGAAAGCGGCCTGCACCATGATTATGATAGCTGGCTCGAAAGAATAGCTCCTCACGAGCCGCTGAGCCAATACTGGCACAATCGAACTGGTGAAGACAACGCCGATGCACACATCAAGCGCCAAATCATGGGACGCGAAGTAGTAGTTGCCATTACCGAGGGTCAACTCGATTTCGGTCCATGGGAGCAGATCTTTTACGGTGAGTTCGATGGGCGTCGAAGGAAGCGAGTGCTTATTAAGCTGATCGGCGAATGAACGGGAAAAATCAGTGCTGGTTTCTCCGCCCCGACAGCAGCGATGCGGAACTCGGCTGAAGATGATCGTGGTAATTGTGACAGACGTGTGACTTCAGAACATTTTTCTTGCATGGATGGAATCCTCATTTGGCCGATCGGTATCGCTTCACTCTTCAGGCCTCAAGCAGGAACAGGTACCGTTGGGACTTGACTACGGCACAAAATGATTGACCCGCACGGTGATCTCAGTTAGATGGCTACGAGTTCCGCCCTGCCTGCCTTGTCCGCGTTCCGTTGGGCCACTTTCCGAATTCCTGTTGCTCGGCTGCTCTCAAAACCATTTCAGCATGTTCAGGCTAGTCTCAACCTGCAGTCCGCGGGTACGCTCTACCATAACGGTCCCTGCAACAGTATTTGCAATTTGTTTTTGAGTTTGAAAGTCCCCTGTCACGCCTCATCGTTTTAAGGGGACGGCAGTAAAGAATCAAGCCCCTCTTGCAAACCCCCTAAATTTTATAGAATGTCTCTTGATTCGCTTGACTTTTTTCGCCGGATGTGCAATAATACCGGTAACGTTGCCGGTAACGATACCGAAGTTTACCATCTTTCGTAGGTTTCGCCATGCGGAAAAACAAACGAAGAGTAACAATCCACGATGTGGCTAAGGCTGCGGGCGTGTCGGTTTCCACGGTTTCGCGAGTCCTGAACGCAAAGATTGATGTGGCCAGCGAAACGCAGGATCACGTGCTTTCCGTGATCAGTGACCTGGGATATACAACAAATCTCGCAGCCAGGAGCATGCGGAGTTTCAGGAAGAATTTGATTGGGCTGATCATGCCCGATATTGCCTACCCGTTTGCGGTCGAAGTGATGAAGGGCGTAAACCGGGCGATTGCTGATTCTGAGTTCGATTTGCTGGTGTATACAACGGGGGATGTGCGTAAGAGCGGACAAGCCTTTCATGAACAAAAGTATGTTTCCCTGCTCAACAATTCCATGACGGATGGAGTCGTTATCGTCGCCCCTGTCTCAGGTGAATTTTCAACCGATGCGCCCATTGTGTCCGTTGACCCGGTAATGACCAATCCAAACTACCCATCGGTTCACGCTACCAACTATCAGGGTGCGATCGAGGCGATGGAGTACCTTTTGAACTTAGGGCACAAACGAATTGGTTTTATCAGTGGGCGCTCTGAACTGGAAAGTTCCAACCGTCGGCTGAAGGGGTACCGTGACGCGCTTGAGAAAGCGATGATCCCTTTTGATGCAAGCCTGGTTGAATCCGGCGACTACACCACAGAAACCGGTGCGCAATGTGCCAAGAGACTACTTTCTCTCAGCGATCCTCCAACAGCCATATTTGCCTCCAACGACCAGACCGCCATGGGAGTTTTCCAGACAGCACAAGAACTGGCAGTAGGAATCCCTGACGATCTTTCCGTGATCGGGTTCGATAATATATCAGAATCCAAATACATGGGATTGACCACAGTGGATCAGTTTATTTCTGAGATGGGTTTTGTCGCCACGCAGATGCTTATTCGGTTGATCAATCACGAGACTCTCGATGAGTCGACCTATAAAATGAAGACAGAGCTGGTCATCCGGAATTCCTGTCGGGAGCTAGCAACGAAAAGATAAAGCAAACCACGCACGATTGGGACGATCTTACGCATTGCGTTCCCAGTGAAAGGAGGTGTAACTCTGGCACTGGCAAAAATGAATTGCAGGTCCTCTCTTCGGCTTTGGACAGAGGAAGGAGGACCTGCACGAATGTGAGGAGCATGGCTCCGCACAACGTTAGTATAACGCATTGAAAACCAAAAAGGAGAAGAACATGTCTCGCAAGATGTACACGATTTTGAGCATCATGCTCATCGGTGCCTTCGCTCTTGCCGCCTGTGGCCCCGCGGCACCCAAAACGGTAACCATCAATTGGTGGCATATTTCGACCGCTGACCCGGGCTTGTCATTCTGGGCAGGTTTGGCCAAACAATACATGACGGATCACCCGAATGTCACCATCAATATTACCGTGTTGGAGAACGAAGCCTTCAAGACCAAGTTGACCACCGTTATGCAATCTGGCAATCCGCCCGACATCTTCCAGTCTTGGGGCGGCGGCGATATGAATGCGCAGGTCCAAGCTGGGATGCTCCAGGACATCACCCCGGCTCTCGATGCAAATAGCGGCGCTTGGCGACAAACCTTCGGAGCAGGTGCTTTGTCCGTGTATGCGTACCAAGGGAAGAACTACGGCGTGCCGTGGGATATGGGCATGGTGGGCTGGTGGTATAACAAGGACCTCTTCGCCAAGGCCGGCATTACGGACACACCTACGACCTGGTCTGATTTCCTGAACGATGTAAAGAAACTTGAGGCTGCTGGCATTACCCCGATCGCTTTGGGCGAAGGTGATAAATGGCCCGGCATGCATATCTGGATGTATCTTGCCACCCGCATCGGCGGTGAGGCTGCCTTTGATGCCGCTTATTCCCAAAAGGGCTCCTTCACGGATCCAGCCTTCATTCAAGCCTTCCAGAAACTTCAAGATCTGATTGCCCTGCAACCCTTCCAGCCCGGTTACCTTAGCGCAACCCACGATGACATGGAAGGCTACTTCGGGAACGGGAAAGCCGCAATGGAGTTGACGGGTCAGTGGGGTCCATCTGTCGAAACCGCGGACAGCGCCGACAAGAAAGGCGTTGCTAATCTAGGCTTCTTCAACTTCCCATCGGTGGAGGGCGGCGTAGGCAAAAATACGGATGTTTGCGGTGGAGGCAATGGTTTTGCGATCGGCAAGAATGCCCCGCCGGAAGCCATTGACTTTGTCAAGTTCCTGACGAATGCCACCAACGAGGCCCAGATGGCCAAATTGGGCATGGGCATTCCGCCCGTGGCGGGCGCCGAATCCGGCCTGACCGATCCCAACATGCTGGCTGTCAAGCAGAACGTAGCGAATGCAACCTATTTCCAGCTGTACTACGATCAGTATCTGCCTCCCGCGATGGGCTCCGCGCTGAACGACTCGGTGCAGACCATTTTTGCTGCAACGGCCACACCTCAACAGGCTGCGCAGGCGATCGAAGACTCTGCCAAGCAGAACCTGAAATAAGATAGATACTTTCTGATGTGGTGGGGGCCGGGCCTCATTGACCCGACCCCTAACTTTAGCAAGTCAGGGAACGAAGGAGCTTTTGTTCATGGAAGTAGCTCAAGCCAGAAGCGATGCCCCAGCCTCACCTCAACCGACTCGCTCTCCTCGTCGTACTCAAGACTATCTGACCATTGCCCTGTTCCTGGCACCGGCTTTCATACTTTTTCTCATTTTTCTCGTCTACCCCATTTTCAGCTCCCTTTATTTTAGCTTGTTCAATTGGAATGGCTTGGGCCCTGCCGTTGATTTTGTTAGTCTGGATAATTTCAAACAGATCCTGACCGATCAGGTATTCATGAAAGCAGTGGGGGATTGTCTCCTGATTGTTGTGTTATCGTTGATCATACAGTTGCCGTTAGCTCTGGCGCTGGCAATTATGGTGGGACGTGACTTGCCCGGACGGGCTTTTTTTCGGGCTGTCTTTTTCATGCCGTATGTGCTTTCCGAAGTCATCACGGCCATCATTTGGATGGGTCTCTTCAGCGCCGATCCATCTCGCGGTCTTATTAATGCCCTGTTGATTCTTATTCCGGGCGTCCAACCTCAGGGCTTCTTGAGCAATATTCACCAGGTCCTGCTGTGCGTTTTTGTCGTCCTGAGCTGGAAGTATTTTGGATTGCATATGCTGCTGTACATGGCTGGCCTGCAAAATATCCCCAAGGAAGTAGAAGAGGCCGCCTTGATCGACGGCGCGAATCGCTGGCAATTAACCACAAATGTCACCATTCCCTTACTGGGCAGCACGATTCGTACCACGATCTATTTGTCCGTTCTGGGCTCGCTGACACAGTTCACTCTGGTCTGGATTATGACCAAAGGCGGACCAGTCAACGCCAGCGAATTCATGGCTACGTATATGTATCGCTTCGGGTTTGTGCGCTTTATGCTGGGCTATGGCTCGGCCGTGGCCCTCGTGATGTTGCTGATCTGCCTGGCCTTTTCGGTGGCCTATCTGCGGCTTGCGCGCCAGCCAGACTATCTGGGCGGCATGTAGAAAGGATGAGCGTGGCAGCCAATCCGCTACATCGAAGTGAAATCTTGAAAAAACATGCGCCGAGGTTTTTCCAGTACCTGGTCCTTTTCTTTGTCACGCTCGTCATCATCGTGCCGATCCTGGTCCTTGCCTTCGACAGCCTCAAGACGAATGGTGAGATGTTTCTGCATCCTTATACCCCTCCCAGCAACCCGCAGTGGGATAACTATGTCCAGATTTTGACCAAGTCCTCGTTTTGGGTCTTAATGCGGAATAGTCTCATCGTCATGGCATCCTCAACGGCTGGTGTACTGATCGTTTGCAGCCTGGCCGCTTTCGTCTTTGCCCGCATGCCGTTCAGGGGGAAAGACCTGGCCTTCAATCTTCTCACGTTGGGCCTCATGTTTCCGATCACCGTTGCGATCATGCCGGTATACCTGGCGATCCGCCAAATGCATCTGACCGATACACTCTTGGCTGTCATCTTAATACAGATCGCTTTCGGAATGTCCGGAAACATCTTGATTCTGCGCGGTTTCTTCCTGGCAGTCCCTGGCGAGCTGCAGGATGCCGCGTCGATAGATGGCTGCAGTGCATTTGGCTTTTTTTGGCGCGTCCTGCTCCCGTTGGTGCGCCCGGCTCTGGCCGCGGTTGGAGCCTTGACCATGATCATCAGTTGGAACGATTTACTTACGCCTCTCGTGATCCTTGACAGTGAAAACCTGTGGACTCTGCCCCTGGGTACGATGCAATTTCAGGGGCAATATAGCTCAAACCTGGCGTTGGTGGCGGCCTTTGTGGCCTTGTCCTCGGTGCCCGCGATCATTTTCTACTTATTCGCCGAACGACAAATTGTGGCTGGTTTGACGGCTGGCGCGCTCAAAGGATGATCGTCGATCGCCGGCGGAATGGCGCCATGACCTTGGCGTGTTCGAGGTCAGGAGCCGCTTGCGCCGGAGCAGTAATTTCAAAATTCATACGACAAGATCCAGGGAAATCTTCCGGATCTCTTGAAACCAAGAAAAGGAGAACGGCTATGGCAGATTACACTCCCAAACCTGAACACAAATTCACCTTCGGTTTATGGACTGTCGGGAACATTGGACGCGATCCATTTGGCGCGCCGGTGCGCGACGCAAAATCGCCCGTCGAACTGGTTCATTTGCTGGCGGAAGTCGGCGCATACGGTGTGAACTTCCATGATAACGACCTCCTGCCCATTGATGCAACCCCTGCCGAACGAGACCGCATCGTCCGGGACTTCAAAGCGGCTCTGCGCGAAACAGGACTGGTCGTTCCGATGGCAACCACCAACCTGTTCAGCGATCCAATTTTCAAAGACGGCGCGTTCACCTCGAATGATTCACAGGTTCGTGCGTACGCGCGGCAAAAGACCATGAACGCCATTGATCTCGGAGTCGAACTCGGCGCGAAGGTCTATGTATTCTGGGGAGGGCGCGAGGGAACGGAGACCGATGCCAGCAAGAACCCGATGGACGCGATCCACCGCACGCGGGAAGCCATGAATTTTCTGTGCGAGTATGTGATCGACCAGAAATACGATCTAAAATTTGCGCTCGAAGCGAAGCCCAATGAACCGCGCGGCGATCTCTACAACTCAACGACTGGACACATGCTCGCGTTCATCGAAACGCTTGACCATCCTGACATGGTGGGGGTAAACCCCGAGATGGCGCATGAACACATGGCTGGACTCAACTTCGTTCACAGCGTCGCACAGGCCCTGGACTCGGGCAAGTTGTTTCACATTGACCTGAACGACCAGGCATTTGGCCGCTATGATCAGGATTTCCGGTTCGGCGCGGTCAACCTCAAGAGTGCCTTCTTCCTGGTGAAGCTGCTGGAGGAGAATGGCTACAAGGGCAGCCGTCATTTCGACGCGCACGCCTATCGCACCGAGGATTACGAAGGCGTCAAGGATTTCGCACGCGGCTGCATGAGCACGTATTTGATCCTTAAGGAAAAAGCCGCGCAGTGGAACGCGGATGAAGAGATCCGATCCTTGATCGCTGGACCCAACGCCAGCAATGGCTCGATGAATCAATACTTCGGCAAATACACTTCGGAAAAGGCCTCTGCGTTGAAGTCGCATCCTTTTGATCGTGAAGCCATCAGTCGTCGCGGACTCAAATACGAACGTCTTGATCAATTGACGGTTGAAATCTTATTGGGCGTACGTTAACTATTTCAAGCTGTAATCTGCATGGCCCGGAAAAGAACGAAGGTCGATCCACGCCATCCACAATAATGATCTTTCACTTTTGTTTTGAATCAAAAAGTCATCAGAGGAACCCTGGCACAGAATGGAATCCATTGAAAAACGTGTAAACGCATTGCTTTCCCAAATGACCCTGGACGAAAAACTCGCCCAGATCGGCTCTTATTGGGTGTTTGACCTGCAAACAAGAGGCGCACTCGATTGGGATAAAGTGGATGCAAAACTCAAGGACGGCATTGGGCAAATCACACGCCTTGCGGGTGCATCCACTCTCGACCCGTTGAGCGCGGCGAAAACGTCGAATCAACTACAGAAATTCCTGGTCGAGAAGACGCGGCTCGGAATCCCCGCCATTATCCATGAAGAAAGTTGTGCAGGTGCAATGATTCTGGGCGGCACGATCTATCCGCAGATGGTTGGGCTGGCCAGCACTTTCCAGACCGAACTCGCAGAGGCGATGGCGAAAGAAATCCGCAAACAACTTCAGGCAATTGGTGCCAGGCAGGGTCTGGCACCCGTGTTGGACGTAGCTCGCGATCCGCGTTGGGGGCGCGTGGAGGAGACCTTCGGCGAGGACCCGACCCTCGTGAGTCGCTTTGGCATGGCGTACATTCGAGGATTGCAATCCGAGAATCTCGCGGACGGAGTCATCGCCACGGGAAAGCACTTCGTGGGTCACAGTCTCTCGCAGGGTGGGCTTAATTGCGCACCTGCCCACATTGGGATGCGTGAGCTCTACGATGTTTATCTCGCCCCTTTCCAGGCGGCGATACGCGGGGCCAAAATCGCCTCCATCATGAATGCTTACCCCGAACTCGATGGTGATGTCGTTGCCGCCTCGCGCCGTATCCTCACCGATCTGCTGCGTGAACAGTTAGGTTTTGACGGCCTCATCGTTTCCGATTACGAAGCCATCGTCATGCTTCAGAGTTTTCATAAAGTGGCTCCGGATGCCTCGTGCGCCGCGAGTATGGCATTGAAAGCAGGCATAGACGTGGAATTGCCGACCATCCAATGCTACGGCGAAGCGCTCAAATCCGCGTTGCAGCGCAGTGAGATCACGATGGAACTGATCGATGCCGCCGTGCGGCATCACCTGAAGAAAAAAATCGAACTGGGCTTGTTAGAAAATCCATATGTGAACGAAAACAAAGTGATGGAAGCATTTGAAACGTCCGAACAACGCACTCTGGCCCGCGAGATTGCGCGCAAGAGCATCGTATTATTGAAGAACGATAGAATGCTGCCGCTGCAAAAAACCATCCGGACTCTTGCGGTCATTGGTCCCAACGCGGACAACGGGCGCAATCAACTCGCCGATTATTCGTACGCGGCGATGCGTCAATTGATGAGGTTAAGATCGCCCAGCGATTCCGCGTTCCACAGTGTAGACAAGAGCCACTGGTCGAAACACGATCCAAGGATCGCGACGGTGCTCGATGGAATTAAGCAGACGGTCTCTCCCGCCACAAAAATATTGTATGCGAAGGGCTGCGACAATCTCAGTGACGATACATCCGGTTTTGAGGAGGCTGTGGAGATCGCGAATCGAGCCGATGCCGTCGTGCTCGTGCTTGGCGATAAATCAGGATTGACGCCCGATTGCACAACCGGCGAAACCCGCGACAGTTCGGAGTTGAGGCTGCCCGGTGCTCAGGAGGACTTGGCCAGGGCGATTCTCTCGACGAGCAAGCCGGTTGCCATGGTGCTGATCACAGGCCGTCCTTATGCACTGACCACTCTCGCCGAAGACGCCAACGCGATTCTTGAAGCCTGGCTGCCAGGGGAAGAAGGCGGCAATGCGATTGCGGAGGTCCTGTTCGGCGACACGAATCCGGGCGGGAAACTTCCCATGACCTTCCCGCGCTCGGTGGGACAGGTCCCTATTTTCTATAACACGAAGCCAGCGGGAACGAAATCGCACTGGTACGTGGATTACGTCTCAGAGAAGTCAATGCCGCTATATCCCTTCGGTCACGGATTGAGTTACACCTCCTTCGAATACAGCAATTTGTTCATAAACCAGGCACAAGCCAAGATCAACAAAAGCGTGGGCATATCGCTCGACGTGAAAAACGTTGGAAGCGTCACGGGCGATGAAGTGGTGCAACTCTATACCTTCGATGAATATGCTTCCACGCCGCGGCCCATAAAGGAGCTGCGAGGCTATCACCGCCTCACGTTGAAGCCGGGAGAAACACAGGCGATCACTTTTCACCTGCCTGTCAATCAACTCGCGTTTTACAATAACGATTTGGAGCTTGTCCTGGAATCGGGGACCGTTGAAATCCTGCTCGGCAGTTCATCGGAAGATATTCGATTGCGCGGCACGATCGGAATCATTGGTGAAGGTCAGATGAAGGTGCGGGAGCGCGTGTTTGTGTGTCCTGTTTCTGTCAAGTAGTCTGCAGGACTTGAGGATCGAGCGGATCTTCCGCGCAGCAAGGAGCCTCCATGTATTTCCTCGGCATTGATACGTCCACGACCAGCAGTAAAGCTCTGCTGATGGATGAGGGTGGGAAAGTAATGGCGGTTGCCTCAACGCCACATACGTTGCAGACGCCGAAGCCACTTTGGTCGGAGCAGGATCCGCACGAGTGGTGGCAGGCGGCATCCACGAGTATCCGGAACGTTTTGCAAAAAGCCGGCATCCGCGGAGAAAGAGTCGCGGCGGTCGGCCTCACAGGGCAAATGCATGGGCTGGTGCTGCTTGATGCAGACGGCAACGTTTTGCGCCCCGCCATTTTGTGGAATGACCAGCGCACCCAAAGTCAATGCGACGAAATCCATCAGCGAATCGGAAGGGAAAAATTCATACAAATTACAGGGAACGTTGCGTTGACAGGATTCACCGCGCCGAAGATCTTATGGGTCAAAGAAAATGAGCCGGATGTTTTTGCCAGGGCAAAACATATTCTGCTGCCCAAGGATTACATTCGCTACCAGCTGACCGGCGAATATGCAATGGACAAAGCCGACGGTGCAGGCACAGTGCTGTTCGATCTGAAAGACCGGAATTGGTCAGATGAAATTTTATCCGCGCTCGATATTCCACGCGCGTGGCTGCCAAAAACCTTTGAGGGAACGGAAGCCACCGGCTGCGTGATCGATGAGGCTGCCGCGACCACTGGACTCAGGGCAGGTACGCCCGTCGCGGCCGGCGGCGGGGATCAATCCACGCAGGCAGTGGGAGTTGGTGCGGTCGAGCCGGGCATCGTTGGTCTTACCGTCGGCACAAGCGGGGTTGTGTTTGCAACCACGCCATCGGCATTGATCGAACCAGAAGGGCGGCTTCATGCGTTCTGCCATGCCGTGCCGGGCCTGTGGCATTTCATGGGCGTGATGCTTTCCGCCGCAGGGAGTCTGCAGTGGTATCACGATACTCTTGCCCCTGAAACCAGCTTCGATGATTTGCTGGCGGAGGCGGAATCCGTCTCGACCGGGAGCGAGGGCTTGCAGTTCCTGCCCTATCTCTCCGGCGAGCGTACGCCTTATCCGGATCCGCTGGCGCGCGGCGCGTTCGTCGGTTTGACCCTCCGCCACAGTCGCGCCCATATGACGCGCGCCGTGCTCGAAGGTGTATCCTTTGGATTAAAGGACAGCTTCACCTTAATACAAAATGCCGGGTTGGGTTCCATCCGGCAGGTCCGTGCGTCCGGCGGCGGGATCCAAAGCGCACTGTGGAGGCAAATCCTGGCCTCGGTATTGGAATCGGAATTGGTCACCGTCAGCACGACCGAGGGGGCGGCATGCGGCGCGGCTTTGCTGGCTGGTGTCTGTGTGGGCGCGTGGGCCGATGCGAAATCGGCGTGCCAAGCAACGATCCAATTGACCCGCGCCACGGTGCCTGATGCAAGACAAACCCAGATATATCGCGAAATGTATTTGGGATACCGCGAGTTGTATCCTGCACTTAAATCCAGTTTTGCAAAAATGAAATCTGGATGATGCTTGAATGCGAAAAGATCACCAAGGTTAAACTTGTCGCCCTGTCCAAAATCTGGCAGGGCGAGTTTTTTGTCCCCTTTGCCGGAATCACTTACATCCATCACTACCCTTCCGGCTTCATTCGTCCTACACTTGCCGAATGGGTACGAAGCCAAGAACATCTTCACCGATTACAAAAATCCGCGTGGGCTGTCCGGCCCACAACTGCGGCGGACGGTGCATGATGGTCGCACATGTTCGGGACGGTCGCATCCTCCGGCTGGATGCCGATGATCGCCCTGATTCCGTTGCCGCGCCCGAGCTACGCGCCTGCGTGCGCGGCCGTTCCTACCTGCGCCGGCAATATCATCCTGACCGACTGCTGACACCGCTGAGACGGATCGGCAGACGCGGCGAAGGAAAGTTTGAACCAATCTCATGGGATGAAGCGCTCAGCACGGTCGCCATCCAAATGCAACGCGTCAAAGAAACCTATGGCAGCTCGGCGTTATTCGTCCCGTATGGAACCGGCTCGTACAACCAGCTCAACGGTGCGCAGGTCGCGCGCCGACTTATGAATCAGTTCGGCGGCTGTCTCGGAATTTACAACTCGTATTCCTGGGGAGCCACCAACCTCGCCACGCCAACCGTATATGGGACACTGGTCACTGGCAACCAGCGGCAGGATTGGCTCAATACAAAATATCTGATCATGTGGAGCTGGAATCCCGCCGAGATGCGCGACGGCACGAACAGCGATTATTTTGTCAAGTTGGCGCACGAAGGGGGAGCGCACGTCATTTGCATTGATCCGCGCCACACTCTCAGCGCCGCCTCGCTCGCGGATGAATGGATTCCCATCCGGCCCGGGACGGATACGGCGATGATGAGCGCCATGGCTTACGTCATGATCGCCGAAAAACTTTACGACGCGGATTTTGTCCACACGCACTGCATCGGTTTTGATGAGACTCAAATGCCGGTTCAGGCCACCGAGAATTACAGCGACTACATTCTCGGCAAACGAGACAACGTGCCCAAAACTCCGCAATGGGCCGAGGCCATCACGGCTGTCCCTGCACGAACCATCGAGCGCATTGCGCGCGAATATGCCACCATTAAACCAGCCGTGCTCTATCAGGGGTACGGAATGCAGCGCCGTGCCTACGGCGAACAGGTTGTGCGCGCGGGCTGCGTGCTGGCGGCCATCACGGGCAACGTTGGAATCCCTGGCGGCTGGGCCAGCGGACTGGGCTTACAGGCTCCGGACGGCGGACCATTTTGGGAAATCTTGCCGACCGGGGAAAATCCCGTGAAAGCGGAGATCCCGGTCTTTCTCTGGACCGAGGCCTGCCTGCGCGGAAAAAGCATGACCCGTGCGGACGGCATTCGTGGCGTCGACCGACTCGATAACGACATCAAATTGATTTATGCGGTTGCCACGAATTGCCTGATCAACCAGCACGCCGATATCAACCGCACGGCCCAAATATTAAACGACGAATCGAAAGTGGAGTTCCTCGTGGTGCAAGACAACTTCTTGACCCCCACCGGGAAGTTCGCAGATATTCTTCTTCCTGCCTGTACCCAATTCGAGACGTGGGGTGTCGAAGATGGTTGGAAATACGGCGACGAAGTGATCCTGCAGCCGAAATTGGTTGAACCTCCCGGCGAGTGCAAATCGGATTACCGCATTTGCGCTGAACTGGCCGAACGATTGGGAATCGGCGAAGCGTTCACCGCAGGTCGCGACGAAAAGGGATGGGTCGAATATTGTTTGGACGAAGTCCGCAGACGACGATACCCTGAGCTCCCCACCCTGGAAGAATTCCTCTCACAAAATCTCGGCGCATGGACTCGTCCGGCCACAAAACCTGCCATTGCCTTCGCCGATTTCCGCGCGGATCCCGAAAAATATCCATTGAGCACGCCCTCGGGGAAAATTGAAATCTTTTCGAAGCAGCTTTTTGACCTGAACCAGCCCGACGAAATTCCTCCCATCCCCAAATACATTCAAGAATGGGAAAGCCCCTTCGCCGGACGGTATCCGCTGCAAGCCATCGGACATCACACACTGCATCGTGTCCACTCCACGCACGATAACAATGACTGGTTGGAAGAAGCCTTTCCGCAGCGGGTGTTCATCAACCCCCTGGATGCCGCGCCGCGCGGTATAAGAGACGGCGATCAAGTTAAAGTATGCAATGAACGCGGCGCGTTAATACTGCCGTGCCGAATCACCGTCCGCATCATGCCCGGCGTGATCGATATTCCACAGGGCGCATGGTATGAACCGGACGAACACGGGATTGACCGAGCTGGATCCATCAACGTGCTGACATCCTGCCGCTGGACGCCCTTTGCGTTTGCCACCGCCCAACATACGATGATGGTGGAACTCAAAAAGGCGGAGGCACAATGACATACGCCTTCGTTCTCGATGCCTCCGCTTGTTCGGGATGCAAGGCCTGTCAAGCCGCGTGCAAGGACAAGAACCAGCTTCCGCTTGGGGTGCTGTGGCGGCGCGTCTACGAAGTTGCAGGAGGTGCTTGGAAACAGGAAGGCGCAGCCTGGAGCAATACAGTCTTTGCTTACAACATTTCGATCTCATGCAATCATTGCCAGCATCCGAAATGCGCGGGGGTTTGTCCTGTGGATGCCTACATGGTGCGCGAAGATGGCATCGTTCTTTTGGATTCATCCAAGTGCATCGGGTGCGGATATTGCGCCTGGGCTTGTCCTTATGGCGCGCCGCAATACGATCAAACCGCCGGCCGCATGACCAAGTGCAATTTTTGCTATGATAATTTGGAAATGGGATTGCCCCCGGCCTGCGTTTCGGCTTGTCCGTTGAGGGCACTGGATTACGCAGAAATCAACGATCGACACAACCTCGCGGCGGAGCGAGTGGCTCTATGGGAAACCCCTGCGGCGGACCATCCGTATCCCATGCCAGGCAATTCACGCCTGGAACCACATCTTGCGGTCAAGCCACACGCGGCAATGAAGTCGACGGCAGATAAATTCATTGCGAATCTTGAAGAAGTTCATCCGCAGCGAGAAACCGGCCGGAGAGAGGCGCCGTTGGTGGCATTCACGCTGCTCCTCCAAATGGCGGTCGGCGGTTTCTGGACGATGCTCTGGCTCTCTCCTGATGCCAACCCATCAGCCTTGTGGTGGATCGGTCTATGTCTGGGCGCGGGGATGTTGGCTTCCTTTGCTCATTTAGGAACCAAGCGAAATGCCTGGCGCGTGCTCAATCACTTGCGGAAGTCATGGCTGAGCCGGGAGATCCTGTTTACGATTCTTTTTGGAGTCGGATGGCTGGTCACTTTCATAAGCATGATCTTCCATGCTAACACCTCCATTTTTGATTGGCTCACCGCATGGATGGGACTCGGACTGATCTATTCCATGTCACGGGTCTATCATCTGCCCTCGATTCCCGCTTGGGATTCCTGGCGGACGAATGTTCACTTCTTCCTGAGCGCCGCCCTGCTCGGCATTCTTGGAATGGTTTGCACATCGGCATGGATGCACCCGTCTGCTGCTCAATGGGCGCAGACCGGATTGATCACCATCGCTCTATTGATCACACAGACCGTGATCATAAAGAGCCAGTCCCCTTCTTTCGGCAGGAAAGCCTGCCGGTCAGGTTTGATCATGGCAGGCATGATCGGATGCGTAATTTTATTTTTCGGCCCCGCATCGTTCCGGATATATCTCAGTCTTGCTGTCTTCTTAATCATCCTGATGGAAGAGGGTCTGGGAAGGTGGCTCTTTTACCAAGCCCGGACGCAATCGAATTTCCAGGGAACTATTTAGAAAACGCCGAGCCGCATTTGGAGGACTGGCCGCTGATGGCAGATATCAGCAGTTGATCGTATTACTGCATCCCATAGAACATTTTTAGCGAAAGATCTGGCGAGGGGAATTTCCAGTCTAATTCCGGCAATACAGTTCATCGAAATAAACACTTTTTTCACAAGGGCAATATCTCCATTACGGATGACGAAAGAAGTTTAACCGGAATGTAGTCCAAAATACAATCACAACTGAGCCAACTCAAAAGGAGACTCTCATGAACCGAGCCATTCGATGTAATACACTTTTGACGACCGTCATGCTGCTGCTTGCTCTCAGCGCCGTTGCGACGGTTCCCGTTCTGGCGGATAGCGGCTCCACTCCGCCGGCCACGGGTCCATCCAATGGAGGACGAACCTCCCATCAAGGCTCTTCATCGAATTCATTGTCGCAGGTTCCACCGGGCACCAAGGTTATGGTGCTGAACGGCAACGGCAGCGAAGTTCCGCTGGGAAGCCAGGAGGCGCAGCAGATACTGGGCAGCGGCGACCCGGTCTGGTGTCCCGCGACCCTCTCGCTCCCCACCCCGGGCATGAACGGCTGTTCAAATCCTGCAAATTACACCTCCAACAGCCTGGACAGCCTGCTGAGTTATTTGTCAGCCAACCAATCTTTATTTGCAAAGAATGGCACGATTTGGATCGAGGACAATTACGTGAGTGGGACGAATGACCCTGCCATTTCCGGCTTCACTTTGGACGGCTCCGGCGCAACGGGCTATGCGTTTGCGACCCTAAGCAACTACGCTTTGACCATCCAGGGTGGCTGGTGCCAGTCCAGCTGCCTTCACACCATCAATACGAGCAGTCCATCACAGTTTACGATTCCAATCGAGATCGAGAATTGGAACAACAATGTGACCGTGAACGATGTGGTGATCACGGGCGCCAGTGGCGACGGGCTGACCATTACGACCAGGAAGAACATTACACTGACCCGCGTTCAATCCGACAGCAGTTCCAGTGGCGGCGCTTATTTGGATAATTGCGAATCGAATGGCACCAATTGTGTTGGCACCGGCACGGTGACTGTTAACTCCAGCCAGTTCAACGATGACCACGATAGTGGATTGGTTGTCTATAGCAAGGGAGCAATTACCCTTAATGGTGTTACCGCTAATTCGAGCGCGACCGGCGCGGGTGCATCCATTAATAATTGCAACGCTACGACCACTTCCCCCAATCTGTGCACTTCCACCGCGACCGTTACCATCACAGGCACGAATACCAGCACCTTCAACGACAATTACCTCAACGGATTGGAGGTGTATTCCAATGGAAACATCTCGGCTAGCGGTCTGAACGCCGCTGGGAACAGTCGGGGTTATGACGGTGTAACTTATGATTATTTCTACAGCGGCGGCGTCCTGCTGGAAAACGACTATACGGGTTCGGTCGGCACGGTTGCAATAGCTGGCAATAATTCCCTCACGAATAACTATGAGGATGGCCTGGATGTTTATTCCAATAGCGTCATCACG
>DATJAH010000001.1:0-164611 GCA_035516425.1 Anaerolineales bacterium | reverse complement strand
AATGGCTGCTTGCAGAATAGACAAACCTGCCTGACTTCCCGGCGTTCCACCCACCTCATAACGGCTCGACCAATTCTGCTCGTAATGACGGATAGGGGCGATGACTGCGGATTTCGCGTTAAAATGTTTCCAGCAGTCCTTTTCCCGTTTGCTTCAGGACTGCCGTTGATCGGTCTTTTGGTCAATTAGCTTTCTGTGAGAATTCGGTTTCTCCACCTTCACTGGACTTATAATTTCCCCGCAAAATTGATTCTGCATCGCCAAACGACACTTTGCCGGAGGCAGGACAACAACAAGGATGTTTCCATGAAGTCAATTCACTTAATGAATTTATCAGCTCCCGCCCGCGGTATGCTTCTGGCGGCCCTTTCCATCCTGACGGGCTTGCTGGCAGGCGCCATCGGATATTTGATCGGCCAGGTTTTCTACGTGCTTTTTCTATACCCCTTCATCCTGCTGGTGATCGGAGCGATCCTCTTTTACCCCTCGTTGCGATTCTTCGCCACATCCCGTTCGCTGTTCAATGCATTCTGCGGACTTCTATTAGGATTGATGATCCTCCTTGATTTCCACTCCATCGAATATGCCCTTTTCCGCCAGAAGAACATCGACACGTTTGAAATATCCCGGGGAATGAATCACAGTGCCGCGGCACAGGCTGTGGACGCTTTTCTCCAACAGGAAACCGGCCTGAGCGGCCTGGGCGGCTTCGTTAAATATCAGGACTCTCAGATGAATCCGTACGTGTATTATGCGCTGCGGTCGGGCCGTGTGGCGCATACTCTTAAGATCTATCTGCACGGCAGGACGGGCTGGGCCTATCTGGCCGGCGAAGCGGCGGTCTTGCTGGGCGGCGGGGCCTTGGTCGGCTTCTTGTACCGGAGGTTTGCTCCTGCTCCCATGCGGATGTCATCCGGGCCGTGGAAGCACGGCGGCACGGCCTGAAGAAAGACGGAAGCGGCTGCTATGTCCGTTATAAGTTCATCGATCTATTGAAAAGGAATTCCAGGTCATGCATCGAAGATCTCTTTTGATCCTGTGCCTGGCGGGCCTGTTGGCCTCCCAGGCATGCGCCACGCTGCCCCGCATCAACGACCGGCGTCCAAACTTTCTCATCATTATCACGGATGATCAGCGGTACGACACCATGAGCTATGGGGTCATGCCCGTCACCCAAGCCACCCTCTTCGATCAGGGCGCGACTTTTACCCACGCCTACGACACGACCCCGCTTTGTTGTCCGGCCCGCGCCAGCCTCCTGACCGGAATGTACGCACACAACACCGGCGTCAAGACCAATGATAACGGCCTGACCTATCCAAACTTCATTTATACGATGCAGCAAAATGGATACTACACCGGCCTGGTCGGAAAATACCTGAATTCCTGGGACGGAGAGCTCCGGCCTGAATTCGATTACTGGGTTTCCTTCTTCCGGGGCGAAAGCGCCTATATCAACCCGCGCTTGAACAACAACGGGACCTGGTCCACGTATAAGGGGTATATCACGGATATCCTTGGGGATGATGTCATCCAATTTCTCGACCAGGCGGCCAAACAGCCCAGACCCTTCATCCTGTACTTTGCGCCCAATGCCCCGCATCAGCCGGCCACCCCCGACCCGATCGATGCGAACAAATTAACGAACCTGCCTGCGTGGCGGCCTCCCAGTTTCAACGAGGCCGATGTTTCGGATAAACCTCAGTGGCTGCAATATAAACTGCTTACCCCTCAGGAAATCACCCAGGATGACAAATTCCGACGCGATCAACTCCTGACGCTGATCGCCCTGGATCGTGCCGACGCCAAGATCTTCGATGCCATGAGGCAAAACGGCCAGCTCGATAACACGGTGATCATCTTCCTGACCGATAATGCGCTGTTTTGGGGGGAACATCGCATGACGCAAAAGGACAGTTTATATGAAGAGGGCGTGCACACACCCTTTGCGATCCGTTATCCGCCGTTAATTCCAAAGCCCGTGGTGAAAGACCAGTTGGTGGCCAATATCGATATCGCCCCCACGATTCTGCAGTTAGCCGGAATCCCCATCCCATCCAATATGGATGGACTCTCCATGGTCAACCTGTTCGAGGGAGGGCCGTGGCGAAACGCGCTGCTGCTGGAGGGCTGGCCCCCGCGCGGGAGCTACTCGGCCATCCACACCGAACGCTACGTTTATTCGGAAACCACGGGCGACAAATCCGAGTTTTATGATCTGCAGACCAACCCGTACGAACTGGGCAACCAGATCAATGACCCGCAATATCAAACGATCATCCAGCAACTGAGGGTCCAGCTTCACGAGCTCCAAGCCCAAAAGGGTGCGCCGCCCACCATGGCGCCCGAGTGGATTCCAACCCTGAGCCCGACGATCGTTCCCACGCCTTGAATCAGCGGTCCGGCGTCGGCAGCCAGCTCGGAACCTGCCCCCCGAAATACGTTGGGAGACCGGGGTTTTCATCCACCCATTCCTGCAGGTCCTGACCATCCATCTGCTGGGAAGAGTACGGCAATTCGCCGCCGCTCACGATGGCCATCATGCCGGAAGTCAAAATGACCGTGCCCTGCTCATTTCTGAGCGAGCAAATTCCCTGAAGGCAGGAAGCTCGCAGCGTGGCGGAGGCCGGGTCATAGCTGACGCCCAGCGGGCTGCCGTTATCGGTGGAAGCGGTCGCGACGTTGGTCTTGACCGCGATTTGTCCGCCTTGAGGCAGAACCCACAGCTGGCCCCTGTCGAGCACAATATGGGTTTCTGGCCTGCCGTCCGTACCCAGGGTCAGACTCTTAATTGCCAAGAGCGCATTCGAACCTACCCGCATCAACGTGCCGTCCGGCTGAAAAGTCAAGGTGGCGAACCCGGAACTCCCGGTTCGAATGGAAGAACCCACAGGAATTGCGGCCCCGGCCTGCGCCGGAAGATAGGCTCCATCCGGCGTATTCTGCACACGGACGTCCCCCTGAAGTTGTGTCCAGGAGGCCTGGCGAGGACGAACTGTCCCTGCCGAGATTTTCGGATGAGAAGGGAGCGAGGTGGGCCGCTGTCCGGTGCCGGCCGGCCCAGGCGGGGGGGTGTTCGCCGCGTCGCGGACGCAGCCCCAGCCTTCGATGCACTCCAGCACTTCCAAAGATTGGGGCGTTGGGTTTTTGGCGGGCTGAAGGCCGCAGCCTCCGCTCAAGGCGGCGGCAATAAGAATCCAGCAAACCATCTTGTTGTGCGCAAACATGTCTTTTTCAAACCTTGTGGAAGCGGCGGGAATTCCTAACCAGGCAGGTCTAAGTGTAGCAGAATATTTTGTTCGCTTTCCATAGCCCGGCTCCGCAAAAGTATTTTCGGATGTCACGTCTTAAAACTGCAATCAACTATTGTCCCACGCCTGGACAAAATACCCCGAACCGGATCAAGGATCAGTTTTCTGATCTCTCCTGCCATAAGCGCACAGAATGATCATTCTGTGCGCGGCAGGTTTCTTGCAAGCGGCATCCCTGACAGCCCTCTCCGCAATTGACGTAAAGCTGGATCATCCCGCGGCGCTGCAGGTGCTCGAGCATGGCCTCGATGAGTTGGGGCGAGGTTCCCAGTTGCGCAGCCAGGACCCTGGTCTCCAAGGTTCCGCCCCTGCGGACTTCTTCCAGCAGCCTTTCCAACATGTCTAAAGCCTCAGCAAGAGCGCCAGGTGATATACAACGCTGCCGGCCGCGATCGAGATCGCCAGGAACAAAGCGATGCTCAACAAGGTCCAGCCCCAGGAATTCGTTTCCTGGCGGATGGCGGCCACGGTGGCCATGCAGGGGATGAAGAGCATGGTGACCACCAGGAAGGATAGGGCTGAGGCACTTGAGTACGTCGCGGTGAGGGTTTGAGCGAGGCCGCCGTTCGGGCTGCTGCCAAACAGGACTCCCATGGTCGCGATCGCGTTCTCTTTTGCGGGGAAGCTCGTGATCAGCGCCACGGTCAAGCGCCAGTCGAGCCCCATCCATCGACCTACCGGTGCGACCCATTTACCGAATTGCACCAGGTAGCTGCTGCCAAAATCTCCATTGGGAAGCGTGGAAAGGATCCAGACCGCCACCGCCATCGCCAGGATATTGGTGCCCGCTTTCTTGACGAACGACAGCGACCGCTGCCATACCAACAGACCGATGGTGCGCAGGTTGGGCAGATGATAGAGCGGCATTTCCATAATGAAGGCCGAACGCTGGCCCTTGAAAATTATCTTGTTGAGCGCCACTCCGCTGATCACCAGCGTGATCATCGAAAGCAGCACCAGCGACCAGGAGACCAAGAGCGCCTTTGGCCCAAAAAAGGCGGGCGCCAAAAAAGCCACGACGGCCATGCGGGCCGTGCAGGGAACCAGCGGGGCGATCAAAATGGTCAGAAAGCGTGCCGGCTTGGAGTCAATCACCCGCGTGCCCATGATGGCCGGCACATTGCAGCCAAAACCGAGAAACAGCGGCAGGAAGGACTTCCCGTGCAGGCCCATCATGTGCATCAGGTTGTCCATGACATAGGCCGCGCGCGCCATGTATCCCGTGTCTTCCAATAAACCAAAGGCCGCGAAGAAGATCACCATGATCGGCAGAAAGGTGATGACCGCTCCCGCGCCGCCCAGGACACCATCCACGATCAGGCCCTTCAACCAGAACGGGTAGCCTGCCAGCAGCTGGCCCAGCCAATTGGACAGCCCGCCCACCACCCTGGTGTCCAGCCAGTTTTGGAGGGGCGAGCCTACCGTGAATGTCAACCAGAAGACCGATCCCAGGATTCCTGCCAGAATCAGCAAGCCGCCGATCGGATGTGTTGCCCAGGTATCGATTTGATTCGTCCAGGAGACTTGACCCTTTTTCGGCCGGGCCACGGCCGCGCGCACCATGCGCTCGATCCATTCGTAGCGTCCGGAGGCGACCGCCAAGAGTGCATCATCATGCTGGCGCAGTAAGTTTTTGACGGCCTGCCTCTTTTCCTCAGGCAGCGTGCCTTGCATCAGGTGTGTGATCTCCGCATCGCCCTCCAGCAACTTGAGGGCTACCCACTCGCAGGGATAAGGATCAGGGACATGACCGGCAATGATCCGGGAGGTCTCTTTCAGCAGGGCCAGGTGGTCGGCGCGGATCTCGGGCTGGCGCGGGGCGTTGGGTAGATCGCCGTCCAGAGTTTTACAGATGATCCCGAGCAGTTCGTGTGCCCCTGTGCTTCGTGTGGCGCTCATCGGGACGACGGGGATGCCCAGGGCGGCTTCCAGCACTTCTGATTCAACATGGATGCCCTCATGTTCGGCCACATCCATCATGTTCAAAGCTACGATCACGGGAGCCGGCAGGGTGACCAATTCCGCCACCAAATACAGGCTGCGTTCCAGGCTGGCGGCGTTGACCACGGCCACCACGATATCGGGCCGCTCGCGCAGGATGAATTCACGGGCGATCACCTCTTCAGGGGAATTGGCGGTCAGGCTGTATGTGCCAGGCAGGTCGACCAACCCAAATTGGTGGTCATCAAAGTTGAAACTCCCTTCACGCCGCTCAACCGTTTTCCCGGGCCAATTGCCCACGTGTTGGTTTAGGCCGGTCAGGAGATTGAACAGAGTGGATTTGCCGACGTTCGGCTGTCCTGCCAGCGCGATGAGCGGCATCTTCTCCCGCACGACCAACAGGGGGGTTGCAGTGGAGGAGGCGGCGTGACCAGCGCTCACTTTTCCGCCCTCCGCTCGACCATGATCTTATTGGCCTCCCTGCGGCCAAGCGCCACGCGCGCCCCGCGCACGGTAACAATCAGCGGGCCGCGGCCGTAATTTTGTGCCATGTCGATTTCTGCACCGGGCGTGAATCCCAAGGAGACCAGACGATTGGTCTCCGCCAGGCCATTGGAAAAACGAACGATCGTAGCTTGTTGATCGACGGGGAGCTCTGCCAATGGAATTTGCATCGCGCGCATGGGTTTCTCCAGGATGGTGGGGGCGGAATTCTCCGATTCTCCACCCGGTTTTCATGTCGGATTCACAGTTAGCCTGTATAATGCTGGCATAGACAAGGTTCAAACATAATTAGTATACGCTAACCCTCGCTATTAATACATTGAAACAAGGACTGATTTTCAGTGACATACGTCACTAATTCGGACAAAGTATATGGACAAACTCAGCACGACCATTGAGGATTATCTCTCTTTGATTTTTGTCTTCGAGCGGGATGGTGAACCGGTGGTCGGAGTTCAACTGGCGGAACTGTTGAACGTCACGCCTCCCACCGTCACAAATACTCTGAAGCGCATGGCGCGCGATAAGCTGATCATCATGGACAAAAGGGGCACGCGACTGACGAAATCGGGATGGGAATCGGCGAGGACAATTTTGCGCCGCCACATGTTGACCGAATGGATGATGGTCAAAAGGTTGCCCTGGTCCAAACTGCATCAGGAGGCTCACAACCTGGAACATGCCATTTCTGCCGAAACAGAGCAGGCCTTGCTCAAGGAGTTGGGAGGACCGCAGACCTGTCCCCATGGCAACCCGCTGCCGGGATGCGAACAGGCAGTGGCCTCCTGGATCCCGCTCACCCAGGTCAAACCAAATGAGAAAGTCGTCATCCGCAGGATCCATGAGTTGGCGGAGCACGATTCCGAGCTAATGGCTTTCTTGGAAAGCAGGGCGATCATGCCCGATCAGGAGGCCGTGGTCACGGAGGTGCTGCCATTTAATCAAACCATCACCCTTCAGGTCCAGCGACAGGCCATCACCTTGGGTTTTGCTTCCGCGCGTTATGTTTTTGTGGAGCACGTTGGCAGGGTGCCGCCGGCATGAAGTACGAGAAGGCTCCAGAGGGCGCCATCTCTGGCCGGGCTGGAAGGGCGAAAGCGGATCTTCGGGATTGGGACGCGCCGCACAGCATGGGCCCGGCCATGAAGGAATCGGAAGGGGAAGAGGTCCAGGGCGGGCTGCGCCGAAAAGCTGGGCTGGGGCATTGGGTGGATGCAGGCCGTCCGCCGGCCCAGGTCCAGGACGGAGCGCTGGATCATAGGACTTGTTTCAGAAAAGTATCAACGACCAGGGGATCGAAGTGCGAGCCGCTCTGCTCGCGGACATATTTTAAGACATCCTCCGGCTTCCACGCCGGCCGGTACGGACGGTCAAAACTCAAGGCATCCCAGACATCGACCACGGCGAAGATGCGTGCCGAAAATGGGATCTGTTCGCCTTTCAAACCGCGCGGGTAGCCGGTGCCGTCCCACTTTTCGTGATGACAATAAGGAATATCCAAGGCGGGCCGCAGATAGGCGATGGGAGCAAGCAAATCATAAGCGAACCGCGGATGCTGGCGCATGACGATCCATTCTTCCTCGGTCAATTTGCCGGGCTTAAGCAGAATGTGATCGGGAACGCCCATCTTGCCGATGTCGTGCAGCAGCCCGCCGCGCCGAATATGAACCAGGTCTGCATCGTCGATGCCCATGGCGCGCGCCAATTTCAAGGTCATCTCCGTGACGCGCTGAGTATGTCCTTCCGTTTCCTTATCCCGCAGGTCCAGGGCGCGTGACCAGCCTTCGATGGTCGCATCATAAGCCAGTGCCAGTTCCATGCCGGTGCGCTGTAGATCATTGAAGAGGTTCGAGTTATCTGCCGCGATCGCCGCTTGTCTTCCGAGCGCCTCCAGGAATTGGAGCCATTCGGCATCCGGTGATAAATCCGTGCGATGAAAGACTTCCAGCACACCTTCCATTTTGCCTTTGGAAATCAACGGCACGGCGCAATACGACACGAATCCTTCATCCGTCAACAGGAAACTGCGCTTGAGATTCGTGGCGTGGGATAATCTTCGGACAAATATCGTTTTTCTTTCGAGCAGGGCCCGCGCCGGTAAACCCTCATTCAAATAGAGCGGAGCCGATTCGATGGCTCTGCCGTGGAAGCCACTGCCGCGCATAAACTCAAGCGTTTGGGATCCCAGCTTGAGCAATAATACAGCCGCCGCGTCGACATGGAGCTGGGCGATCACTTGCTGAAGCACCATATCCAAGGTCAAGTTCAGATCGAAACTGCTGGTGATCATGACATCGATGGACCGCAGGGCGCTCAACCTCTGCACTTGTGTTTTGGCTTCTTCTTCGGCCTTTTTGCGTTCGGTGATATCCACGATCGAGACGATGACTCTCGACATCGTCTCTTCATATTGCGGAAGCGCGCGCCAAAACACCTGAACGTAGATCGGCTTGCCGCTCAAGGTGCGGTTCGCCATTTCTGCCTCGTATTCCTTCCTGCCTTCGGCGATGGCGATCAATTGATCCACGAAGTTTTTGGAATCCTGACTCTCCAGGATTTGATCGAGACCCTTCAAGAGCTCATCCTTGTTCCTGGCCTCATAAAGTTTCAGCGTGCTGTTATTTACATCCAGGACTTGGATGACGGCGGCGCATTCGGCCACGACTTCGGGGTGGTCTGCAAAATATTCTCTGAAGTTGGTAGTACCCTGGCTTCTTAAACCTTCGACGATCTTCACCGCCTGCGAAAAGTCTTCTTGCCAGACCGAGATCGGCGAATCTTCAAAAAGACCCCGATAACGACGTTCTGATTCATGCAAAGCCTCGATCGCCTGTCTGCGTTGGCGCCGCATGTCCGCCTCTGCCAACTCGCGCCGGATGGCAGGCACCAGGCGCGCCATGTTGCCTTTGTTCACGTAATCATGCGCGCCGGCCTTCAACACCTCCACCGCGGCTTCTTCGCCGAGGGAGCCGGAGACCATGATGAAAGGCAGGTCAAGTCCGCTCTCGCGCAAAACGCTGAGCGCGTTCAACGAATCGAATTGCGGCAGGCTGTGATCGCACAGGATCAGATCCCAAGCCTTGCGCTGCAAGGCGGACCCCAGGGCGGCGCGCGTTTCGACGCGCTCCCATTCCACCTGATAGCCTCCCCGCTGAATTTCGCGGATGATCAAATCAGCATCATCCTGCGAGTCTTCCACGATCAATACATTTAAAAGATTCTCCATCTCATCCGCTCTATTTCACTTCGGAGGCGGTTCGTTCAATACCAGCCAGTACAAACCAAGTTGTCGAACCGCTTCCACAAATTGATTGAAGTCCACCGGCTTGCGGACATACGAATTGGCTCCATCGCCATAGCTCTGCGCCACATCCTGCTCCTCTTTGGAGGAGGTCAGGACCACCACCGGCAAGCGATGAGTCCGTTCATCGGCGCGGATGCGGCGCAAAACTTCGTGTCCGTCCAGCTTGGGCAGCTTCAAATCCAACAGAATGACTTGAGGCATTTCCATGGGATTGCGGCCGGCATATGTTCCGGTGCAGAACAGAAAATCCAATGCTTCCACTCCATCATGCGCCACCACCACGCGGTTGCCGACATTGTTTTTTCTAAGTGCGCGCAGGGTCAGCGCCTCATCGTCGGGGTTATCTTCCACCAGCAAAATCATTTTCTCTTGCATACACAGCCTCTTCTGGTCCGACGGGCCTGACCTGTTGAGTTGGATGACCGGTCAGACTTCCTACGGCAGCGTGAAATAAAAGGTCGCGCCCCGATCCACGGCCCCTTCCGCCCACACGTGTCCGCCGTGACGGTGGATGATGCGCTGCACGGTGGCCAAGCCGATGCCTGAGCCTGGAAATTCGCTTTCCGCATGCAGTCGTTGGAACGCGCCGAACAACTTATCTACATACGCCATATCGAATCCCGCACCGTTGTCGCTCACAAAGAACGTCTTCAGCTCACCCCCCGCGCCCGCGTCCGGCGCGGGGCGCGGGGGGCGGGCGGAAATCCCAAATTCGATCCGCGCCTCCTCGCGCTTCGACGTGAACTTCCAGGCGTTGCCCAACAGATTTTCCAAAGCGATCTTCAAGAGATGTGCATCGGCATGAGCTTTCAGATCAGGCGCAATCGTAAAGCGGACTTTCCGCTCGGGGTGCATATCTTGCAGGGCGCTCGCAACCACGCGCGCCATCGCGCTCAAGTCGATGATATCGGGTTGAAGTGAGGCGCGCGTCACGCGCGAGAGATTCAATAAATCATCGATCAATTCCGCCATGTGCTGCGCGGCGTTGCGCACGCGTTCCAAATAGCCCTGTCCATCCGGCGGTAATTGCGAGGCATAATCTTCCAGCAGCGCGGCGCTGAAACCGTCAATCGCACGAAGCGGGGCGCGCAGGTCATGCGAAACGGAATAAGCGAAGGCTTCGAGCTCTTTGTTGGCGACCTCCAATTGAACGGTCCGATCTTTGACGCGTTGTTCCAGTCCTGCATTCAATTGCCGGATTTCCGCCTCTACTTGCTTGCGTTCGGTGAGGTCACGCGCAATGGCAGTGAAACTTTTCTTTCCATCCACTTCCACTTTCGAGATCGAAACTTCCAGCGGAAACTCCTCGCCGTTCGCGCGCAGACCGAAAACCATTCCCAATCTGCCCATCGAGCGTTTGGTGCTGGAGGTCAGGCCGAAGGCGCGCACATCTTTTTCATGCTGTTCCCGCTGCCGTTCGGGGATCAAGGTCGTCAGCGGCTGGCCGATGACTTTATCGGCGAAACGCTGGAACAGCTCTTCCGCGGCGGGATTGAAAAGCGTAATGCGCTGATCCTCATCGATCATGATGATCGCGTCCATCGCCGAATTGATGATGCCGGCCAACTGCATTTGTCCGCGCTGGATGCTGGTTTGCTGTTGAGCGATCAATTCCTGTTTGGTTTCGATATAACTCTCACCGATCACGCTCATGGCGGTGTCGAGCAGGCGGTCCATACTGGTGACGGCCGTGATAAAACGCTTCGGCGATTTTCCATACGCCTCGAACAGATGCGGTTTGATGGATCTTCTGAACGCATTGACCACATCCAACCAGGCGTGGAAACTCAAGCCGGCTTCAGCATAGCGCATTCCCTGCGCCTGTAGGTTTCTTATATAAGGTTCCCATTCCTGATCAAAGATAACGCGGCGCTGCATCTCCAGGCTGGCCCCGTCAAGTCCGGGCGATTGCTGAGACGATGAATTCTGCAAGATGAATTTGAATTCCGGATGCCGGCCTGCCATGTGACGCAGTTCCGCCTCGATCTCGGTGCGGCGCGCCTCATAGACCTTCCAATAGTCTTTTAGCCCCTTGGCTTCGGCGGGTGAAAGTTTTGGAATCGGGACAGAGACGTTCCTGCGATCGTTCATCGTTGTGGTCTCGATGCCGATCGGAAAGCCGCTGGACCCCCGTGAGCTTACGCCTTGCGATACAAGAAGCGAGATGTTGATCTCTTCAGGCTTTTCGACGACACCAATAAAAGAAACAATTGATAAGACCTATTTCGAATCGCCTGCATCCCCTGAGCCGCTGGAACTATAAAGCATCGTGTCGAGAAAATCAAGACAGTAATTAATGGGGTGTTTCCGGGGAATCCTTACAGTTTGCTTGCAGTTTGTGACTTTCGATCAACGTCCATTCCCGGACGGACGTTCCAACCCTGCATGGAACGGGATCCACCTGCCCTTCCACCGATGCCGGAATCCTAAGCCTGCCGTTCCCGGAAGATCTTCGAGCTCGTTATCGCGGCAGGCCCTGTCGCCCGTGATGCGCGGACCTGCGGGAGGCCGGCGTTGTACATTTTCGACGGAACGTCACTTCGCCTCGTTCCCAGTGCCGGGCGTCTGACAGAATTCGACGGGTTGACCCCGCCTACCGTGCGAAGAGCCGATCAATTTTGAGCCCGCGCGAATGGCGTTTCTGGCGGGCTGGATGGCCTCGCCCGTCCTCTCCATGTGGAGCGGGCAGCGCAGCCTCCGATACCGGTCACCTACGGCCATCGGAAATTGATCGACCACTTTTACACGTTCGCGGTTCCGCTGCTTCCAGGCTTCGTCCAGCCGGTGGAACACAGCCAGGAGAAGCCCGGCAATTTGATATGAGCCAGGATTGCAACCAACTCTTGTCCAAGAATTTCGGAACAGGCCCGGTCCCTTCATGAACACGCTGGCCTTTCCGTATTTCCAGCAAAGAACAAGGCTGCCACGACGCAAATGGCCATCCGCTCGGCATCGCTCCTTGGTCGGCGGGCATCCTCCTGGCGGTGCCTTCCCTTCAAACGATCGCCGCAAATGCAATAAAGGGCTGCAATTTCCATGTCCCGCGGGTCGCCCCGCTTTCGTGGGTGTCGTAACCACAACCGTAGCAAAAATCCCATGGACTTCACCTCAAGTCAGAAACTTGCGTTAGAATTATCGATAAGGGATTTCTGCAAGGAGATGAATCTTGGGAGCAATGAGTGTCAGGGAAATGCCGCACACGGTAACCATCGTTTTTCCTCTTGACAGGAAGGACGATGTAATTAGAAACGCTGATCAAAAATTCAGACAACGAAAGGAGTACCTACTATGAGTGAAGAAAACAAGTGCCCGGTTCACAGCCAAATTGCCGGAGGCGGCCCAACCAACGAAGACTGGTGGCCTAACCGCTTGAAGCTCGAGGTCTTGCACCAACATTCCTCCAAGTCCAGCCCGATGGGCGAGGATTTTAACTATGCCAAAGAGTTCAAGAGTCTCGACCTGGAGGCGGTGAAGAAAGATCTCCGCGAAGTGATGACGAAGTCGCAGGATTGGTGGCCGGCGGACTTTGGCAGCTATGGGCCCCTCTTTATCCGCATGGCGTGGCATAGCGCCGGTACCTACCGCACCGGAGACGGCCGCGGCGGCGCTGGCAGGGGCCAGCAGCGCTTCGCACCGCTCAACAGCTGGCCGGACAACGTGAACCTCGATAAGGCGCGCCGCTTGATCTGGCCCATCAAGCAGAAATATGGCCGGAAGATTTCATGGGCGGACCTGATCATACTCAGCGGCAATGTGGCGCTGGAGACCATGGGATTCAAGACGTTCGGTTTCGGCGGCGGCCGCCAGGATGTTTGGGAACCGGACGAGGATGTCTATTGGGGTTCCGAGGGCAAGTGGCTGGAAGACAAACGCTACTCCGGCGAACGCGATCTTGAAAACCCGCTGGCGGCGGTGCAGATGGGGCTGATCTATGTCAACCCGGAGGGCCCGAACGGCAAACCGGATCCCCTGGCTGCCGCCAAGGATATCCGCGAGACCTTTGCGCGCATGGCCATGAATGATGAGGAAACCGTCGCACTGATTGCGGGTGGACATACCTTCGGCAAGACCCACGGAGCAGGCGATCCGAAGCTGGTCGGCCCTGAACCGGAAGCGGCCCCCCTGGAGGCGCAAGGTCTCGGCTGGAAGAGCCGCTTTGGCAGCGGCAAAGGCGATGACACAATTGGCGGCGGCCCGGAGGTCACCTGGACCACTACCCCCACGAAGTGGAGCAACAACTTCTTTTGGAACTTGTTCAACTACGAATGGGAGCTGACCAAAAGCCCGGCGGGAGCGTATCAATGGATGCCGAAGGGCGGCGCGGGTGCAGGCACCGTACCTGATGCGCACGACCCAACGAAACATCGTGCCCCGGCCATGCTGACCACGGACCTCTCCCTGCGCTTTGATCCCGCCTACGAAAAAATCTCTCGGCGCTTCCTGGAGCATCCGGACGAGTTTGCGGACGCCTTCGCCCGCGCCTGGTTCAAGCTTACGCATCGCGACATGGGACCCAAATCCCGCTACCTTGGCCCGGAAGTTCCAAAGGAAGATCTGATCTGGCAGGATCCCATCCCTGCCGTCCGTCACAAATTGATCGGCAAACAGGATATCGCCGCGCTCAAGAAACAGATTCTGGCTTCGGGTTTGTCTGTTTCGGAATTGGTCTCGACGGCTTGGGCTTCGGCCTCCACCTTCCGCGGCTCCGACAAGCGCGGCGGTGCGAATGGCGCTCGCATTCGCCTGGCGCCGCAAAAGGATTGGGAAGTCAACCAGAGTGCCCAACTGGCAGGGATTCTCAAGACCTTGGAACACATTCAGAAGGCGTTCAACAGGGCCCAGTCTGGCGGCAAGAAGGTTTCGCTGGCCGACTTGATCGTGCTGGCCGGTTGCGCCGGCGTCGAGCAGGCCGCGAAAAATGCCGGTTACAAAATAACCGTTCCTTTCCTGCCCGGACGCATGGATGCCTCGCAGGAGCAGACCGATGTGGAATCTTTTGCCGTGCTGGAACCAAAGGCGGACGGTTTCCGCAACTACCAGAAGAGGCGTTATGCCGTCTCGGCGGAGGAGATGTTGATTGACCGCGCGCAATTGCTGACATTGACTGCGCCTGAGATGACCGTGCTGGTGGGCGGCATGCGAGTTTTAAATGCCAACTATGGGAAATCCCGGCACGGCGTTTTCACCAAGCGGCCGGAGGCGCTCACCAACGACTTCTTCGTGAATCTGCTCGACATGGGCACGGAATGGAAGCCAACCTCGGAAGACCAGGAAGTATTCGAAGGCCGCGATCGCAAGACGGGTGAATTGAAATGGACGGCCACGCGTGTGGATCTGGTCTTCGGTTCGAATTCCCAACTGCGGGCCCTGGCGGAGGTTTACGGGTGCGCCGATGCACAGGAGAAATTCGTCCATGACTTTGTCGCGGCGTGGAATAAGGTCATGAACCTCGACCGCTTCGACCTGGCCTGATGGCAGCGCCCCCTTTGATCCTGGGTTGAATGGCAGGAAGCCGCAGCCCTGGCATCGCTCGATCCGGATGACCACTGGACCAGCAGTCATCCGGATTTTTGTTTTCAGCGGGCGGCGTTGACATCTTGATCGTCGGCAGACCGGTATGGGAGGCGTTCTGTTGATTCCATGCATCCGTTTTGAAAAGATGAAGAGCTTCGTTCCATTGGATCCTTGCGGCCAGGCCGCTACGCGTTTGGCATAGGCGGCAGGCGCCGGCCCATATGGCCTGGATCACAGGCGGGCCTCTCTAGGAGCCTCATGAAAATGCAGGCGCAGGACATCCATTGACCATTCGCAGTGTTATTCATTTTGAGGAAGGAGTGCAGATGAGCACCGATGAACAAATTGCGCCTCGGGCACGTGTCAGCCATTTTCGGCAAGCCATGATGGCGCTTTTTTGGTTCGGCATTCAGGCACATTGGGCGGCGTATCTGACCATCATCCTTCCGCAGCAGGCGATCTATATCGGCGGCGATGCGCATAAGGGTGAGACCCAGGGCTGGGTGCTTTTATTCGTGCCGATCGTCTCGATGGTGGTGGCGCCGTTATTCGGTTCGATGAGTGACCGCATCGTCACGCCGTTCGGACGCCGCCGGCCATGGATCCTGGCCGGCACCTTGTTGAACATCATCGGATTGTTCGGCCTCGCCTATCTGCCGCGCCAAAACGATCTTTCGTCGCTTCCGATCTATATCGCCGTAGCGGTGTGGGTCTGTTTCTGGAACAACTTCGCCACCGCCCCGTACAACGCCTTGATCCCCGATATCATGCCGCCCGAACAACGCGGCAGCGCGGCGGGTTGGTACGGCTTGATGAGCATGCTGGGCAACGCGGCCGGAGTCGGCACCGGCATCCTGTTCACCGCACATGGGAAGACCGACATCACCGCGATCTACTACTTCATCGCGGTGCTGTTTTTCCTCAGCATGGTTTTCACCGTGGTATTTGTTCAAGAGCCGCGCGTCGTGACCAAGCCGCCGCCGTTTCAGTTTGGAACCTTCATCCACACTCTGCTGGACCCGCTGCGTGATCACGACTTCCGCTGGGTCTTCTGGACCCGTTTCATGATGGTGATGGGCTTTTTTGTCGTGCAGCAATATCTGCAATACTATTTTCGTGATGTGGTCAGGAACTTTACGTTCTTCGGGGTGAGCCTGGCCTCGAATGAAGTGGAGGCCTTCACGGTCTTCGGCCTGATGCTGTTGATCGGCGCGGTCATCAGTTCGCTCAGTGCAGGAATTCTCTCCGATCGTTTCGGCCGCAAGCTGATGGTATACATTTCGAGCGCACTGCAGGCCGTTGTGCCGATCGTGTTCATCTTCTTCACCAACTACAGCCTCGCCGTGATCTTGGGCATCGTCTTTGGGCTGGGCTACGGCGCGTATCAATCCGTGGATTGGGCGCTGGCCAGCGATGTCCTCCCTTCCGAAGACGATTACGCCAAGGATATGGGCGTGTGGCACGTCGCATTCACGCTTCCGCAATTGGCGGTCTTCATCACCGGCTTTGTGCTGGACGGCCTGCAGAGCGTTGGCCGGGCGCATGGAAATCCGAATCTGCCTTATATGGTCATCTTCGCGTTTGCCGTGATCTGTTTCATACTCGGCACCGTACTGGTCCGGAGGATCAAGAAAGTGAGATAAAAAGGTGAGCCTCCCTGCCTGACCGGCACGTCTTGCGGGGCCGGTCCGGCAGGCTCCCGGCTTTTTCCTGATCCTTTGTCCCGGCTGATACGAACATCAGATACATTGTCTTGACGAGTCCATCACGGAAAAGTACAATTGCGAGAAATCATAATTGCATAGCGGAGAATCAGCGGCTGAGCCCTGCACCCCAAAAAGCAGGGCTACGAGGTGGAGGTTCCGTCTCGCGAGAGACGCGCTAATCCCTGACTTGATCGGAAGATACAAGCCAGTGGAGAAAATCGGATTGATCAGCGGATGCCTCTAGAGCCTTTCACGGGCTCTCTTCTCCCTTCCAAAGCAAGCGCAAGGAGTAATCGAGTTTAAAAAAACTCTATTGCTCACCGCAAAAACCACACGGCAACGTGTGGCACAAAGCGGGCGCAGTGAAGCAGATGGATTCCGTCTGTTTGCCTTTGGAAGGGCTGTCTTTCTAATTTCAAGTCGTATCGACAGACATGCCCTGCATGTCTGTTTTTGTTTTTTTTGGAGAAGGAATGAACTCGAGCCGATATCATATTGAAGCAAAAATCATGCCGCCGCCGCCGGGTGGATATCCGGCAAAATTTGCAATTGTCGAGGGCGATACATACATCAAATACGGTCATCAGGTTTTCGAGGGACGTTCCCAACGCGGCGATTCCTATTGGACGGCCGAGATCATCACCCAAACTTGGTACCAAGCCGAGACCGGACGCATCCCGATTTCGGGTGCAGGCTATGGCGGTAAATTTGCGTCGGAGGGCTTTGATGGTTTGTGGCTCGATATGTCTGAAATCGTCCGTCCGACACGCGACGGCATTCACGGCCGCGAATACATTTCAACGCAAGTGGATATCGGCCGCGGGCTGGACAATCTGACATTCGACACCAAGGGCATGCTGACCACCTCCCTGCCCGCCTGCTTGAGCTTGCCCATGCCTGTTCTATTCGATCCGTTGCCGGTGCCTTTGCCTGGGCGCGGCGCGCTCAAAGCCATCGCATCCGCAGCAAAAACACTGGACCTCCTGGCGTTAATAACCCCGGCCGACTACAGGGAGGACCTTGATTCATCCAATCTTGGAATTCTGCTCACGCCGGACGAGCTTGATTTGAAGTTCGATTTCTCTCCGCGTTATGTTGAGATTGACATCCATAACACAACGGACGCCGCCCCGATCTCCGCTTTGCTCAACCAAGCCGCATCCCACTTCCCCGATGCCGTCATCAGCTTGCGGATGCCGCTCGGCCCCCAAGCCGCGGATGTCGCTGTGGAGTGCGCGAAGAGGAATGCGGCGGTCATTCATTTGACCGCGGATGAAATCGGGCGCGACAGATCCAATCTGCCCATCACCGATTCATTGAGACAAGTGCATGCCGCGCTGGTGAAAGCCTCCTTGCGCGATCGGGTCACATTGGTTGTGTCCGGCGGCATCGGCGCGGCGGAACACGTGGTCAAGGCCGTGGCCTGCGGCGCCGATGTGGTGGCGGTTGATTTCGCGATGCAAATTGCCTGGGGTTGTTCATTGTGGGCGGATCAAGGTAAGTGTCCTGCTGAAAACGAGGAAATCGATTCGGAATGGGGCGCACAGCGACTTGTCAATTTGATGAATGCCTGGCGCGACCAGATGCTGGAAGCGCTCGGCGCCATGGGCCTGCGCGAAATCCGTCGCTTGCGCGGCGAGCTGGGACGCACCATTTGGCAGAAAACCGAGGAAGCCTCTTTCAAGGAAAACTTTGGCGGGAGCAAAGCTCTTGCTTCGTTGCCCAAACTCAAAGTCGAGGCAGGGGCCGAAGGGGATTTTCGCTGGCCCCAGACCCTCCTGCAGGCCTCACAACAACAAGCGCGCACGGGGCAACCACCCAGCGGCTATGAATGGGAGTATCGCTTCGGCGCATCCGAAGGCGGCTTTGATCGTCTCGCGTTTGGATTTGAATTCGATATGGATCCATCCAACCCGCCCCTCGCCGATCCAAAGGATTTCGATCTCTCCTTGCCGCTCAATCGCCGGGCCGATGGGAGACCCGAAATTGTTTTGCCCCTGCCCTGGTATGGAGCGGGCATGTCCTATGGCTCGATTGGCCTGCCGGTGATGCGTGCGCGTGCGTGCGCCGCGCGCACGCTCGGCACATTCATTTCGACCGGCGAGGGCGGATATCCGGATGAACTGGCTGAATACAGCAATCACATCATCACGCAAGTTGCCACCGGCTTATTCGGCGTGCGTGAAGATACCATTGGACGCGCGCGCGTGGTCGAAATCAAATATGCCCAGGGCGCGAAGCCCGGCTTGGGCGGACATCTGCTTGGAAACAAAAACACGGAATCTGTGGCGCGCCTACGCGAGGCAGTGCAGGGCACATCATTATTTTCGCCGTTTCCTTTTCATAGCGTTTATTCGGTGGAGGATCACAAGAAGCATGTGGACTGGCTTAAACAAGTGAACGAGAAAGCTTTGATCTCAGTCAAAGTCTCCACGCCGACCGATGTGGATATGGTGGCGGTTGGATCTTATTACGCGGGCGCGCATATCATTCATCTCGACGGCTCGTATGGAGGCACGGGTGCCGCGCCGGAAATTTCAAAGAAGAATATCGCCATGCCCATCGAATATGCGATTCCCAAGGTCCATAAGTTCTTGGTCGCGGAAGGCATACGCGATCAAATCACGTTGATGACCTCTGGCGGCCTGCGTTCGGCCTGGGATGTTGCGAAAGCAATCGCCCTCGGTGCGGACGGAGCCATTCTCGGCACGGCGGAATTGGTCGCCATCGGTTGTGTTCGCAATGCACAGTGTGAAAAGGGCCTGGGATGTCCGTTTGGAATTACCACAACCGATCCCGAACAGGCCAGGAAAGTTGACTCGGAAGAAGCCGCGCGCCGCATTGTCAATTTATATACAAGCTGGCTGTGGCAATTGGCTGGCATGTTGAGAATGCTTGGCATGAAATCCGTGCGCGAATTGCGCGGGCGAAGCGACTTGTTGATGTATTTGGAGTAGGAGCAGGCCATGTCGACCTTCAGTGAACGGATTCTCAAATCGAGAAAATCCTTATTAGCCCTGGCGCCGCAGTTCCAGCGATCCGAAGATGCGGCGGAAGGCGGATGCGGCGTATTGGGCCTGGCGGCCAACGTTCCGGTTGCGGGCAAACATGTGTTGACCGCTTCGACTCAAATGCATAACCGCGGCAATGGCAAAGGCGGCGGCATTGCGATGGTCGGCCTCGATCCCGCCCAGGTCGGTGTGGATGCGGAGACACTGCGTTCACATTACCTGTTGCAGATCGCGTTGCTGGATCCATCCGCCCGTCCTGAAGTCGAGTCGGAATTTATCGAACCAAATTTTGACATGGCGGCATCCTATGAACTTCCTCGTCTTGATGATCATCGCAAGGTCGAAGGGCTCGATGTTTGCCCACCAGAAATCTGGCGGTATTTTGTGCGCGTCAAACCGGACGTTTTAGCCCGCTTCGCCAAATCAAGCGGACTCTCGGCTTTGAGTTCAAGCGCGCTCGAAGATGAATTCGTTTATCAAAACACGTACAAACTCAATGTCAAGTTTTATGCGAGCCTGGGTGATAAGCGTGCTTTCGTGTTGAGCCATGGAAAGGATCTTTCGGCGATCAAGATCGTCGGTTATGCAGAACAGGCCGTGGCCTATTACAAACTCGAGGAACAAACCGCACACGTTTGGATCGCACACCAGCGTTATCCGACCAAGGGGCGCGTCTGGCATCCGGGCGGTGCACATCCGTTCATCGGCCTGAATGAGGCATTGGTCCACAACGGCGACTTTGCGAACTATCACTCGGTGAGCGAATATTTACAACAGCGCAATATCGGTCAATTGTTCTTAACCGATACAGAGGTCGGCGTGCAGTTGTTTGATCTATGGGATCGCGTTTATCAGTATCCGCTTGAGATCACGCTGGAAGCCATGGCTCCCACGACAGAACACGACTTTGTCATGTTGCCGCCCGGGAAGCGTGAACTTTATCGCGCCGTGCAGCGCACACACATGCACGGCTCACCGGATGGTCCGTGGTTCTTCATTGTGGCACGCTCGAAGAACGATCAATTCGAGTTAATTGGAATCACGGATACCTCCATGCTGCGTCCGCAGGTATTCGCTTTGTTCGAAAACGGGGGCGCACAAATTGGTTTGATCGCCTCGGAGCGTCAGGCCATCAATGCTTGCATGCGTTCGCTGACCTCCGACGACCATCGTTTCAAACCGCTCGCCGATCAATACTGGGTGGCGCGCGGTGGATCCTATACCGATGGAGGTTCATTCCGATTCACAGTGACTCCCCACCCTCAAGGGAAGAAGGAAGGGGAGTTAACCTGCACCAACAAATTTGGCGAGCCTGTGAAGTTGCTGGAGAATCGAGTCCACGCGCCCTATCCACTGGCTGCAGAAAAAGCTTCGCAGGGTTTCCGCAGGGCATGGATGGATTGTGCGAATCACGCGTATGACGACGGCGGTGCTCCGACTGCGTGGCAGCATATAAAATCGCAACTACCGGAATGCGGTTGGAACGATCTCGCCTGGGGTTTCCAGTGGCTATCTGATTTTGGGTCGAGCGGTTTGAAGGAATGGCAATTTGCACGGCAAACCTTATCCCTTGTCCGTGACCGCCGCGCAGATACCGGCAACAAGAAGCGCGCCTCGCTGTTGACGCTGGTCGATCAAGGCCTTTGCGATCTGTTCAGTCGAAACGTGGAAGGCGTTCGCTGCCAGGCTTGGAATACAAGACATGACTTATCCGCGCCGGCAGCGAGCGATGCGATCCTGCTGATCAATGCCTATGGTTTCCCCGCTGAAGGAGAAGAGTCTGTGGCGCGCGGCATCGTCAACGCCTATAAGATGGGATGGAAGAACTTCGTGGTTCACAATTGGCGCGGCGGAAGGTTCGCAGGCGTGGGAATCGGTCCCAATACACAAGGCGTCCGCATCGATCTCTATGGCGATGTTGGCGATTACACTGCGTCCGGTCTGGACGGCGCGGAAGTATATATCCACGGCGATGGACAGGACCAGCTCGGACAAATCATGAAGGAAGGAAAGCTGGTTATTTATGGGGATGTGGGTCAAACCTTCCTCTATGGTGCGAAAGGCGGCGAGATCTATGTGCTGGGATCCGCGGCGGGACGTCCACTGATCAACGCCGTGGGTAAGCCGCGCGCGGTGATCAATGGAACCTGTCTCGACTATTTGGCCGAATCGTTCATGGCGGGCAATCCGCACAAAGGCGGAGGCTTCGTGATCTTGAACGGCGTAGGGTACACGGAAGATGGCAAACTGATCGATCTGCCAAGCCCATATCCGGGAGGCAATCTTTTTTCACTCGCATCCGGAGGGGCGATCTTCATCCGCGATCCGCGCCGTATGGTAAGCGACGACCAACTCAACGGAGGCGTCTTCGCGGAACTAGACAGCGCAGACTGGCATTTGATCGAACCCTATCTACAACAGAATGAGGCCCTATTCGATATCAAGATCCGGGATTTGCTAATTCTGGATGGAGTTCAAAAGGCGCCGCACGAAGTCTATCGCAAAGTCATTGTGAAGGGAAACCAGAGCGTTTTGAAGGACACCGAAAATCGCTAAGCCAACACGGCCTGAACGATCATCCCGGCACAGGTCGCTCAAGAAGCGCAGACGCCACATGAGCGTTTCACGGACGCGGGATTCCTGGGATGAATGCGATCAATACGGCGATGCTCTTTGTCACTCGACTCAAGATGCCGAAGTCTATCCATGGTTGAAACCGGCGTTTGATCAGGCCCAATAAATTGATCAAATGTAATTAACTGGACTCTGGCGGAAAAACGGATGAGCGGATCCATTCTGCCTCGAGCAGGTACGCAGCGATACGAGCGTTTTCCCCACAATGTAACGAAATCCTTTTCTGAGGGCAGGAGCGCGCTGATTTCCGTCATCTGCTTTGAAATACTTAGCGTCAGCTGCTTTCCAGCCGCTTCAGATTTTTCTTCATCCGGCAAACGAAGCCTCTCTTGGAAGGATCCCCGCTCGGGGTATCGTAAATCCAAAAGATAACAGGTTACGAGCGATTCGAGAATGGACCTCATCTCGACGAAGCGAGGAGATCGCCACCGCTGCGATCCAACCCGATTGCACAGCTCCGAGGCATGAGCACAAGCTCGAAGAAATAAACCATGGGGCGCGGAGAAACTCATTTGCCCTGTTTGGGTGATTGAGGCTGGTTGAGGGACCGGCCATGTGTATTTCGGCAGAGTCAAGGGGGTGCTCAACCAACGAGATGAGATCAAACGAAAAACCATGCCGCAAAGACGATTGCAGAACCTGCAAGTAGCAGCAGTATCATTTGATCTTCCAACCGGAAAATTACACCTTAGTGAATCGCTCCAAGTGTCCCAAATGTTCTGACGACATACAATCCACATTTGATGATGCGCAGACTCAACGGAAGGAGTGCCCAGACTCTGCGGGAAATGATGGCCGAGAAATCATGGATACTGAACCTTCACTTACTGCCGAGCGCCTGCAAATCAATGTCCCTTACTGGCGCACTGAAAAGAATGATAAATGAAATGGTTACTGTTACGATATTACTGTGGCAGGCGGTGATCCGCGCCGCAGGAAAAGTGGTTTCGAGATCGCTACGGGATTAGATTTGGCTCAGGACTGCAAACAGGGCCACGGCCAGATTCTCAGCCGCCAGATTCGTGTTTTGAGTTACCTTCCACAGCCGCGGCAGCAGGCGCGGCTGGCGAATGACATCCAGCACAATTCGGCGGAATGCCAGATCGTCCTCCGGATCATACCAATCCTCGATGCGGAAGGGCAGTGGCTCTTTCGGGTTATCGCTGATGGAGCGCAGCGAGAGCACAGGAATGCCTGCTGCGGCTGCCATCTCGGCGATGGCGAAGGTTTCCATATCCAATACGGGGTGGACAGGTACTCCCTCTTCAAGCGAGGCCAGCTGGGATCCTTTGGTGGTAATGGTCCTGCCTTCGTCCCAGCACGCGGCCCGACCTGCCAAGGCCTGGGCGGCGGCCAGTTTGGCGCCGCTGGACAGCGGGGCAAGGGCTCGAGGCGCTCCCACGCGCCCATCTTTAAGCTGACAGGCTTGACGAATGAAGACTACATCTCCGACACTCACATCGTGCTCCAGAGCGCCGGACACTCCGAACGAGACCAGACGTTGCGGCTGCCATTCCGCGAGGAGCGACTTGGTGGCTTGAGCCGCCCTTTTCATACCGATCCCGCACTGGACCAGGATGCAGTTCCAAGCGGAGATCTGAAAACGATACGCGCGGTAGGAACCGCATCGGCATCCTTTCCACCTTCCAATGCGCTTGAGGACCGGCTTGATTTCTGAAGGCATCGCGGCAATTAGTCCGATCGTTTCCATTTTTGGCCAATCAGATTATATCGCCGCAACGCCGTGAACCGTGCGCCGCCCCGCTCCGCGGAGTCTCAGAGGTGACGACTACCTGATTTTGAATGCCGTATTCTCCGCCCCCTTAAGTCTCCTTGTGATCGTCGGCCCGCCATCCGTTACCTGCTTCATCTACTTATGTTTAGCCAAGCTCAAGTTAAGAGATTAATGCAACAAGCAGCAGGATCCATCCTTCTGCAACCTTGCTGACAAAAGCAGCTCTACGGTTGGTGTTGCCTGCCTATGGAACGGAACCCGCCTGAAGCCAAAATCAGCCGCTTGAAAGGGGCAGAATCCCGCAGGTCACGGGTGCGCGCTACCTTAGCCCGCTGCGCTTGGGAGAATTCAGCGAGAACTCAGCCTGCGTTTGTTTCGCTGAGCCAGGGCCTCATGGAACGTTTTCTCAGATCAGCCTTTGCCTGTGCGCATACTCTCACGCGACTCCTCAAGCAGAGCTTGAACGCGCGGAGAACGTGACAGGATGACGGTCTCTAGATCGGCATCATCACGCCGGGCGACGATCACAGCCACCGGCTCACCGCTCCCGGTAATAACGACCGGCCCGTCTGCTTGGGCCCGGTCAAGATAGGCGTTTAGGCGGGCCCTGGCATCGGCAATGGGGCCGATTTTCATAACTCAAACTCCTGTTTTTGCGACCAGCAGCCGATTGCCTCCTTGGACACCGATCGCCAGGATAAAGACCATCTGCTCCTGAAGGTCAAAGTCGTACAGCACGCGAAACCGGTTTTTGAGCAGGTCCGTTGAAGCGTGGTCTACTACATCTTGGCGGCTCAAGTCCCATCCATCGGGTGTTGGGCGCTTTGTGCAGAGGCAACGTTGAAGATAGGACCGCCGAGGCCGGGCACGTGGGATTCAGGCAGCATCGTCAGTCTCAATGATAAAGCATCCCACGCGACTTGGGTGATCTTCGACCATGGTTCCTTGTTTGACGTTGCGAAGCAACCAAAGGATCAGCATGTCGCCACCGGCTCCCAAACAAAAGATTAACCCAAAGAGCATGATCCAGGGATTTCCGCTGATGAGACCAATGAGCGATGGCAACAAACCCAGGATGAAACCTGGCATGGCCGTCAACTTTCGATAGACTCCAACTTCTAAGGGGACTTTACAATGAAAATAGGGTGACAACGTTTTCGGCTCGATTCCAAATTTGAAATCTCGAGACGATATTTTGCCAAAATACATTGCGGAAGCCAGATGAATGAGTTCATGAACAAACATCCCGATCACAATGATAACGAGGTAGAGCACGGCGGCAACTGGATTCAAAGACAATATCGGGTGTTCCGGCACGAACCTCCACCCCCACAAACTGAAATAGAGTGCGCCAAAAAGCGCTGCAGGTACTAGCATGAGAAGCCCTACTAGGTTGGCCTTCACAAAAGATATGGTTAAATCCTTTTTCATTCCGGCTTTTCCATCATGACTTTGGCGTAGACGCCGACCTGACGAGCGTCCAACAGCTTGCCAGCCGCACGTGGGCGGGACGCTGGTTCAGCTTGAGAGCAGTATAAGCCCGAAGGAGGAAAAATGCTGCAAATCGCGGCCAGTCCCGCTGGTCGGCTGCGCGATGGGTAGGCCTGCGCTCAGAGGAGCAGCGCGCTGCTCGTGCACGTTTTCCAGGGAAATGCCTTGGCCGTGCCGGAGGCTCCGGCGCGCATTTTCCATCCGCGCCGAAAAGCGAGGATCGTGTTCCGGTCGATAATCGATCATCCTCGAAGGCAAATCCAATTAATATTCCTGCTGGTTTCCCGTGGCGCGGAAAAATGCATGCGCCTCCATGGATGCGACAGAAAATCGGCAAAAGCTGGTATTTCCAACTTCAATTGTGAAAAGAGGGCTGGCGCTCGGTTAACCAACCCCTCCACTTTAAGAGGGTCGAATGGGTGGGCCCACCCATTGCGGACCACCTGTAGGAAACCGCGGTATTCATTCAATCTTTTCCCGGCCTGCTTTGAGATCACTGCAGGCCGAACTCGTCGCTGCTCTTCGGTCATTTGCCCTAACAAAAGCATGTGCCGGTTTTCTCCGCGAGGCATGGAGGCGTCTGCGGATTCAGCGATCAACGAGAAGATACGTTCCAAAGCTGAAGAAAAGCCGGGTAGATTTAGAGCGACAGCATCCAAATAAAAATCATCGTTCGAACGACGAGCTCGATCCCAGCCTTTCTGGCTGCGGTCCACGACGCGTTCAAGTTCATCAAGTCCCTGACGGATTCGATTCGCAAGTCCACCCAGGTCCTCCTCCTCATAAGGCTTTCCCTCCTGTCTCGATCCTCTTCTTCATTGAGGATCTACAGGCTTCCAGATCAACCAAATCGATCTTGAATTCGGCACTCAGGCCCGTCACTGCATCTACAGCTTCAAAAAAACGCAAGGGGGGGGTGCCTCGCGCCGCGATATCGATATCCGACCAGGGTCCATGAACCGCGAGCGGTAGTCCAGCAAGTTAATGTAAGTGTTGGTGCGCTGACCCGTGTATGCAAAGTCGGTCTGTGTAATTGAGCCAACATCTGCTCTTATCTGTCCGAAGGGCATATATCTCTGCTGACTGGCCAGACTACTATCGCTATTCTCAACAGCAACGACAGAACCGAGTTGATCAGTGAGGAGATATTTTAATCCTGTTCCATCGGCTATTTAATCATCTAGGGAGTCGATGTTGAATCATATTGGTAGATACTTCCGTAACCCTTCCATGGACGCATTCTGTTTAATATTTCATCAGCGTTCAAATGGGTAAATGAAAGGAGTCCAGAGCTTAAGACACTCTGATATTGTTTTGCATCGAAAAATGCGACCGAATCAATTGTGGCGTCAGGCCCCACTACAGAAGTCTCATCAAGGTGAAACCTGTAGCCAAAAGAAATTCCTTTTTCGGGATTTATGAACATCGCTGAGTCATATTCACCAGCGTGTTCCACTAATATAATCTTTGGATTGCCAAATAATTCAACCGCCTGTTGTAAATTAAGATTTAATTTGTTATCAAATGCGATTGTAGAAACTTTGCCGTCAAAGATGTATATAAATCCCCATCTATTAATATCGTGGTAAAAAGTAAAAGGGAATGCATCGTCAAAATTTATGAAAGCCTGATTTGGATCGACAATTGGTTGATCAATCATGTTTAATTTGGAGAGAACGTTTAATGCCTCTTCTTTTGTTGTCAGTCCCGGTGTAATACCCTCCCAGCAGGGAGGACTGCACGATGGGTGTTCAAAAATGTTGGTCTGGCTTGAAAGAACTCCACAGCCTATAAGAAATAGCGCAACCAGAGCCATGAGAATCATGGTTTTCTTGTTCATATTTCCTCTATTATGTAATCTTTTATCGAACCAAAATGTTACCATTGTTTAGGGCCGGGATCCAACAAGCTAAAATATTCGTAAACGATTTCATCATTTACCCAACCTACTGCTGGATCGGGGACAGGATCGTCATTATTGGGATATATTGACAATGCGAAAGATTCTGCGAGGTAATCCGCTGACGAATTATTTCCATAAGAATTAGGTCCTTTAAATCGATTATTATTTCCAGGCCCAGTTTTGTTACCCCAATGACATGGATGGGTGGATAATATACTTCCTCCCATTGCCTTATTCAACTGGTCTCCCACTCCACCATAGAGTGGAATTATCGGGCTACTATTTATATCCCAGATCTGTCCCATTTCATGTGCCAGCCACCGACTTCCACCGTCTTGGTCAAGCCAGCCGCTAAACAAATATACGGTGTTAGTGCCTGTACCTGAGACTAATGCAGGCATTATGCTGTCACGATCTCGTGGAACATAGAATGGGGTTATCTTAGTTACAGGTGCTGTATCAGCCCCCCTAAATATCTATTCATCCAGAGCAAGCCATTACCACCAGTGAACTTATCAACGTAACTTTGAATATTGATAGCGCGTAGGGTGCAAAAACCTCATCCACGATGGCTTAAGCCTCGGTTAGAATGATACCGCATTCCTAATGGAGGACAAAGTCAAATGGGCTGGTTCATCTTGGTCCACCTGAGACCTACACCGATTGCAAGGCTGCTGCTTGATTGCCGAGTAACTTACGGCGACAGCATTCGATTCCTTTCGAGATGTCTTCGGCCCCTGCTGAAGTGCTCCTCCAATCCATTCTATCCTCGGCTACGTCAATCTACCCCCAAAAATCTGATCCTCCAAACAATTCAGAACCCAAAGTGAAACCGTGATGATGGATAACTGCTCCATTCCCGCCTTGAAATGTCCGGGCTCGAGTTTTTGCACCCTACGGCCAATCCACGGGTTGTGCTATAATCTTACAAGTAAGAATAGGAGAAACGCATGGATACGTTGGCTACCACCCGCATGTCGTCCAAAGGACAGGTTGTTATCCCGGATTCGATCCGCAGGCAGCTTGACCTGAAAGAAGGCGCTCAGTTCCTGGTGATCGGCGACGCTGATGTTGTGATTCTAAAGGTTGTCACCCCGCCTAATATTAAAGAATGGTGAGTATCCCCACACGTCACGTATGGAGTATAATAGGGGGCGGAGGACGATATGGGATTTCATATATTGGTCTTTAGATATTGGCGGAGCGTTTTTAAAGAATCATTTCGGATTGCCTTCAAGGAGTCTGAGATGAAAGGGTGGATTAAGGCTTCGATGATAGCCGGTTTAGCCGCAGGAATAATCTGGCTCTTAATCAAGACTGGGGTCATATCAGAACAGACTAAAATTGTCGGCGATGTCATAGGCAATTTTTATGTCCAACTTTTATTAGGAATTGGTTCGGCGATAGTCTTTGCAGTAGCATTCTTTTTTGCTCTCGTGTACGTTCCTGCAAAAACTGATAACAAACGCGAGAAAGATATAGGTAAGTTAAAGGATAAAATAAGGCAATTGCAGTTTAGCCCCTTTGTTTTTCCTGTACTTGCATACCATGCCGAATATAAAATCAAGAACGCGGGCGCAAAAAGAGTGTGGGAAATCATTAAGAACAATTTATTAGAACTATTTTCATACGCACAAATTGGAAATACTGCATATGATATTAATCAAGATGCAATCCAGTTTTTCGATCCAGAGAAAAGCAATTCTTTACAATATGCAATTATTGTTCCGGGAATAAAATACGATACGGTGATTGATTTTGGTGAGGCAATAAGAAGAATAAATCCAAAGAGAATTGATGAAATGTTTGTTATTTCTATTGTGGCAGGCAGTCAAGGTAAAAACAAGACTTCTCTATTAAAATTCGATACTGACTTTAAAGAAGTTTATGCACCTTTTTCTAATTCAATTAGAGATGAATTGATGAAAACAATCAATTTGGAGATTATAGAAGATGAAACACATAAACCATACGAAAAGAAATAAAAAAACGGCTCTTCAATTATTTACTCCAGAGCAAGAACAACGAATCAGGGAACTGTTTTATGAGTATGTCCATTCGTCTCTTCGAGTGTATGTGAATGGTGTGGAACAACCGACGGATTTAGAACAGTCACAACCACAGACAACTGTTGAAAAGCCGCCTGAATTGCCTGAGCAATTGCCCGACGCTGGTCGTCGGTGAATTGTCCGCTGTTTTTTAGCGATTCAAGCGCAACTCTTTCAAAAATTTTGTCCATTTTACCCACTCCTTATGAGGTGAAACATGAAACAAAAGAAACAGAAACCGACCAAAGGACAAGAAGAAAAGAAGGAAGAAGTCTTCACGAAAGAAGACTTCTTCAAAGCCTTGCGAAAGGCTACTAGACCTTTGAAACCGAAGGTCTCACGCGTGAAAGAAAAGTCAAAAACATCGGAGTGACATCATCACGATGGTTATAACGGAAAGCATACTCATTGAGATAGTGCTGTAAATACTTAGCTGATACTGCATGATAGACACCGCGTATCCCATTCTTGGATTGAGACCAAAAGCCCTCGATGGTATTGGTATGGGCATCGCCAATGACGTAAATCTTTTCGGCGTGAGGGACAATCCCGTGTTTGTATCCCATAGCGGGAAGAGCGTCATAGGCTTTGAATTCATCGGTATAGATTTGTGCGCCTTTAGTAATGTTGGCATCTACAATCGGAAGGATGGTTTTGGATTGGACATTGGGAACTGCATGAACTTCGAGTTTCCCGCCGCGCTCAACCGTACCGAATACAGCCGTCTTGGTCTTGGTGCTTCGTCCCTGGTTGTGGGCAATCCGCTTGCTCTCGTGTTTGTTCTTTTCTTCCCCGCCAAAGTACGACTCGTCAAGTTCAACTGTACCGCTAAACTTTGGGAAGTCCTCCGAAAGCATTTCACGAACCTGCTTGCACATTCTCCAAGCCGTCTTATAAGTAACGCCCGTCTCACGTTGAATTTGTTTGGCAGAGATACCGCCGCGAGTTTGTGCCATAAGATAGATTACGTAGAACCAAATGGTCAGGGGTGTGGAGGAGTGGTCGAAGATCGTACCAGCGGCGGGAGAGATTTGAAACCCGCAGAACTCACAACCAAAAACCTTCTTGGTGGTAATGCGGTAAAACTTGGCATCACGTCCGCAATTGTCGCACTTGATAACTTCGGGAAACCACTCTTTGCGAAGATAATCAAGGCAGGAGGCGTCATCAGGGAAAATCTCTTGAAACTTCTTGAGAGTAAACTTTTCCATTGGGCTTTTCTTCTGAATTTTTCTAGTCATTTTGGCTTTTCCTTATGCCCAATAGTGTACTACAAACCGTACGTGATGTCAAGGGATACTCACCTAAAGAATTTAATGCTCTCATCAAGCAAGCCCGCAGACAAGCCAGGGAAGCACGCCTACGACCAAAGGATATTTCATCTGCCATCGCAAAGGCCAGGGAACATGGATGAGAGTCATCCTGGATTTGAAGGTCGTGCTGGACACAAATGTGTTCATCTCAGGTGTGTTCTTTAGTGGACCGCCTCATCAAATCCTGGCTACGTGGCAATCCGGCGAGTTTGAACTGGCGGTTTCACAGGACATCTTGAATGAATATCGAAGAGTTGGTGAGATTTTGTCTGAAGAACACCGGAATATTGACCTGAATCCGATTCTGAGTTTCATCATCGAACATGCAAAAGTCTACAGACCAGTTAGACTCAAGGAACCTATTTGCAAAGATCCTGATGATGATAAATTCTTGGCCCGTGCACTGGCCAGCGGAAGTAAAGTCATTATCAGTGGAGACAAGCACCTATTGGATGTTTCTGGCTATGCTGGCATTGAGGTCCTGAAACCGCGTGAATTTGTGGTTCGGTACTTGGATTAGCAAGCTGACCCGGCAACGGATCAGTCTTTGATCAGGATGCCGCACTTCTATTCCGTCACGATCCCATCCGGTTTCGGAGCCTGCTCTCTCAAAACAGAGGCAACGAGGATAGATTTTGTGCAGATGGACTTCTGGTGCCGCTCCACTGGTTAAGATAAACGTCCAGCCAACGAGCTTTGAAGTCCATTAACTCAATGTAACAACACTAGCTCAGTCTGGAGAATAATAATGCATGCTGGAAATCACCAAATCGGCGACCAACTGCCGCCTGAACGTCTGATCCACGGCAAGGCTCAGGTAACGCCCGTTCTCGGAAATCATCAACTTGTCCCAAACAAATTCAGCCAGAATCCGCTGGATCGCTGCCTCACTCACCTCTTCTGCAGGCCACGAATCCGCCAGGTGCTTTTGGAGATCGACCACGTTGTGGGCCGCATCACATAGCTCATAGATTGCCTTGTGCAGGCCGCGGAAACGGTGTTCCGGCCGAATGGCTACCGTGCGTGTGTCTTGGATGACCAGTTCATCCCCTTCGATGTAGCTGTTTAAAACAGGATTGTTGTCGAGGCTCGCCCAGGTCTCCACCGCTTGTTTCAGGACCCTCACGTACTCGCCAGGTTTGCGGCCATCTTCATACTCAAAGTCGAATTGGAAGGCAAGCTCGTTCAGATCCTCGATCGCGAATGGATAGATATACTCATAGGCCTTCATCGCCCGCACATTGCGCAACCCGAATTGCTCGGAATTAAAGTGCATGGGCGCAAAGCGTTGCAGTTTCACCAGGCGCAGCGGCTGAGGCGGCGGCAGATGGCTGATCAACGGCACGATCTCGGCCTGCCGGACATATTCCTGCGGATCCTCCCCGGCGAAGCCGGCCAAGACATTCCAGTACGGCGCGATCATGTATTCCGCGCACCACTTGAGCAGCTGGATGTTTTGAAGCATCGTCACGCCTTTGCGCATCAACTTAAGGATGTCCGTGCTCAGGCTCTCGATGCCCGGTTGGATCGCCAGGACTCCAGAATCCCTGAACTGGAATACCTGATCCTTGCGCAGATTAGCCTTCGTCTCATAGAATAACTCAATGGGCAGGCTGAGCTCCTTAAGCCGCGGCAGCACATCCCGGAAGTACCGGATATCCATGATGTCGTCCACGGTCTGGATCTTTTTGATCTCGTAGCGCCCGGTCAGATGGAGGATCTCCTGGATGGCCCGATCCGGAGTTTTGGATCGAAAGAACATGACGGAGCCATTCGAGCCGCAGAACGTGCAATGCGACTTCTCCCCCCACCAGCAGCCGCGCGAAGTCTCCAGGAACAGATACGGATCCATTTTCTTGAAGTCATATTTTTTGATCTCGGATACGTAGTCATCAAAAACCGGATAGGGCAGAGAATCCATGTCCTGGACCATGGCGCCGGGCTGGGTCGGCAACACCGACTTGCCATCGACACGGCGAACAATTGCTGGAATATCCTCCACCGGAAGACCGTCCAGCACATTTTTCACAAGCCTCGGGAAAGTCAGGTCGGCCTCCCCCACACACACATAATCGACGAACGGGAACAGGCGATGCAGCGTTGGCCCCATCTCGCCATCACAGTTGGCGCCTCCAAACACGATGACCAGCCGGGGAAAGCGTTCCTTCAACCGCCGCGCAAGCGCCAAGGATGCAACGTTTTGCTGAAACACCGAGGCGAAACCTACGATGGCATACTCCTCCCAGTCGACGGAAGCCATGCACTCATCCAGGAAGGGCGCCACTCGGGCGCGGATCCGCAGTATTTCCGCTTTTTGCCTGGTGATATGCGTCGCCGGCGGCGACGAGAACACCAGGGATGGATCCAGCACGTCGGCGAAGTATTCTTCCGCCGCAGGGATTCGATCCCCAAAGAGGTCTTCTGCGAAGAGCCATTCCCCGAGCAGGGGATATGAGATCGAGTCTACGATCTGGTCGTGATAGGTTTCTCCGATCATCTCAGCAAACCGGAGATTGAAATAACGCATGTCGCACTCCACGTGGTCTCGGACCAAGGCAGCCTTCAGGAGACTGAGGCCGATCGATGGCCGCTCACGCGTGCTGATCGGCATATTGACGAGCATTACACGTTTTCCACTCACCACAACACCTCCAGGACCGGGCACATGGCTTTCCTCAAGAGACCGGAGCATCCGCCAAGCTGGCCAGCACCAGCCCGGCATAGGTCTGTTCCCTGAAGCCTAGATCCACCGCCAGACTCAGATAACGATCATTCTCGGAGATCATCAGTTTCGCCTGAATGAATTCGTTCAGGATTTCCTGCACTTCTGCCTCATCCACATCCCCTAGGGACCGTTCCGCGCTCAGGTGTGAGCAAATATCCGACGCCTTATGCGCCGCGTCACAGAACTCAAAAATGGCACGCCGCACTCCCTTGAGTCGATGCTCTGCCTTGACTGCCACAGGACGCGTGTCCCGGATGACCAGCTCATCGCCGGCGGTACGGCTGGTCAGCACGGATCGGCCCTGGTCGGTCGCCCAAACGGCAACTGCCTCTTTGAGATCGCCCGTATAGGTTAGCGGATCACGGCCATCCGCGAAATCGAAGTCGAATTGAAAGGCCAGGTCCTTGAGGTCTTCCTCCGCGAAGGGATAGACGTAGCGGTAAGCCTTGGTGGCACGCATGGTACGAAGCCCGAACTCCTGGCTTCGCAGGTAGAGGGGCGCAAAGCGCTGAATGGTCACATAATAAAGCGCCGATGGCGGAGGCAGATGGATCAGCAGGGGCACCAGCCTGGCCTGCTCTGCGTAGTCCTCGGGGTCCTCATTGGGAAAGCCGGCCAGCAAATTCCAGATCGGGGTGACCATGTACTGGGCACACCATTTCAGCAGCTGGACGTTCTGCATCATGCTGACCCCTTTGCGCATCAAGTGCAGCACATCCGTGCTCAGGCTCTCGATCCCCGGCTGGATCATCGAAAAGCCCGCCTGGTGAAAAGCCAGCACTTGTTCCTTTCGCAAATTGGCCTTGGTTTCATAAAAAAGGTCGATTCCCAGCTCCATCTGCGCCAGGCGCGGCAGCAGGTCGCGGAAATAGCGTACGTCCATGATATTGTCCACCACCTGAATCTTCTTGATGTCGTATTTCTGGTTCAGGTAAAGAAGCTCATCGATGACACGCTCCGCGGACTTGGACCGGTATTGCATCGCCGTCCCGTTCAAACTGCAAAAGGTGCAGTGCGACTTCTCCCCCCACCAACAGCCGCGCGACGTCTCGAGAAACAGGCGCGGCTCGGTGTCATCCAGAAAGTTAACGCTTTTCAGCTTGGCTACATAGTCGTCGAAGTCCGGGAATGGCACCGTATCCATGTTCTTGACCGGCGCGTTGAATTGTGAAGGCAGGACCGATCTACCCTGCTCGCGGCGGACAATGCCCGGAATGTCGCCGACGGGTTGCCCCTCGAGCACCCTACCGGCCAGCCGCGGAAAATTGAGATCACCCTCCCCGACACATACGTAATCCACGAAGGGAAACAGGCGGTGCAGCGCCGGCCCCATCTCTCCATCGCAGTTGGCGCCTCCGAAGACGATCACCAGGTGCGGATACCGTTCCTTGAGGCGCCGGGCCAGAGCGAGGGAGGCCACATTCTGTTCGAAGACCGAGGTAAAGCCCACGATCGCGTACTCATTCCAGTCGACCGATTCCACGCAGTCATCCAGAAAGGGGCCGACCTGTTCGCGGATGCGCAGGATCTGCTCTTTCTGGCGGGCCACGTGTGTTGCCGGAAAGTCGGCCAGATTCACCGTGACATCCAGGACCTCCGAGAAATATCTCTCCGCGGAAGGAATTTGATCTCCGAACAGGTCCTCGGCAAACAGCCATTCACCCAACAGAGGGTCAAATATAAAAAGGACGATCTCGTCATCGAGGTCACCCCCGATCCTCGCCGCAAAGTCCAGGTTGAAATACTTCAAGTCGCAAGCGATCCCATCCCGTAGGAGGGCCGCCTTCAATAGACTCAATCCAATGGCCGGCCCCCAACGGGTCGTAAACGGCATGTTGACGAGCATCACGCGTTTTGCATTCATCGCAGACACCTCTAAAGCTTTCCCGACGACATTCGATATGAACCACCCGCAGGATCAATCCGCGGGGGCTTCGATTAAATCCGGCAGCAGCATCTCCGCGAGCATTTGCTCCTTGAAGGACACGTCCACGGCCAGGCCAAGATAGCGTCCATCTTCCGCAATCATCAGTTTGGCCTCAATCAATCCGGCCAGTATTCCCTCCAGCGTTTCATCGCTGACAGCTTCCAAAGGCAGGGATTCTGCCAGGTGCTTCTTGATATCGGCGAGAGTATGAGCGGCATCGCAGAATTCATAGACGGCGCGGCGCGGCCCCGTTAATCGATGCTCCTCACGGGCCGCCACCGCACGCGTATCGCGAATGATCAACTCCTCGCCAACCCGGCGGCTGATCAGGGCAGAACGACCATGATCCGCCCTCCAATCCTCGATGGCTTGGTTGAGTTCGCGCGTATAGGTTCGCGGGTCGCGGCCGTCGGCGAAATCGAAGTCGAACAGGAACGCCAGATCCCGGAGATCCTGCTCCGCGAAGGGATAGACGTAGTAATAGGCCCGGGCCGCCCGGATATTTTGTAATCCGAATTCCTCGGATCGAACATACAATGGAGCAAAGCGTTCAAGGTTTACCATATACAGCGCCTGAGGCGCGGGCAGGTGAACGAGCAGTGGCAGGAGTGCCGCCTGACTTTGATAGTCCGCCGGGTCCTCATTGGGAAAGCCGGCCAGCAAATTCCAGGTTGGGGTGACCATGTACTGGGCACACCACTTCAGACATTGAATATTCTGCATCATGTTGACCCCTTTGCGCATCAGGTGCAATAAGTTCGTACTGAAACTTTCAATGCCGGGTTGAATCATGAAAACACCGGCCTTTTGAAGCGCCAGCACCTGGTCTTTTCGCAGGTTCGCCTTGGTTGCATAATAGAGATCGATCCCCAGTCCCATCTGCGCCAGGCGCGGCAGCAGATCGCGGAAATAGCGTACGTCCATGATGTTGTCCACTGCCTGAATCTTCCGGGTGCCATACTGTTCCATCAGGTAAAGGATCTCATGGAGGACGCGCTCCGCAGACTTGGACCGGTATTGCATCGCCGTGCCGTTCAAACTGCAAAAGGTGCAGTGCGACTTCTCCCCCCACCAACAGCCGCGCGCGCTTTCCAGAAACAGGGCCGGTTCGGCGTCCCCCAGAACGCGGCTGTCTCGAACCTGGGAAAGGTAGTCCTCGTAAATGGGATAGGGGAGAGAATTCATATCTTCAACCGGCGCACTGGCCTGAGTCGGAAGCACGGAGCGACCGTGCTCTCGGCGGACAATGCCCGGAATGTCGCCAACGGGCTGCCCCCCGAGCACCCTACCGGCCAGCCGCGGAAAATTAAGATCGCCCTCCCCGACACATACGTAATCCACGAAGGGAAACAGGCGGTGCAGCGCCGGCCCCATCTCTCCATCGCAGTTGGCGCCTCCGAAGACGATCACCAGATGCGGATACCGTTCCTTGAGGCGCCGGGCCAGAGCGAGGGAGGCCACGTTTTGTTCGAAGACTGTTGTGAAACCGACGATGGCATATTCGTTCCAGTCGACTGATTCCAGGCAGTCATCCAGAAAGGGGCCGACCTGTGCGCGGATATGAAGGATCTGCTCCTTTTGATGGGAGATATGCAGCGGGGGGAAGGTTTGGGTGGCCAGGATCGGGTCCAATAGCTCCGCGAAATACCGCTCGGCGGAAGGTATCCGATCTCCGAACAGGTCCCCAGCAAACAGCCATTCGCCCAAAAGAGGGTCAAAAATGAAATGCACGATCTCGTCATCGAGGTCACCTCCGATCCGCGCGGCAAAGTCCAGGTTGAAATACTTCAAATCGCAAGCGATCCCCTCCCGCAGGAGGGCTGCTTTCAGAAGACTCAGTCCGATGGACGGTGTCCAGCGCGTGGCAAATGGCATATTGATGAGCATCACACGTTTTGCATTCATGGCAGCACCTCTAATGTTCCAGGTTTCTCACTCATGGATCCTGAGTGGCAGTTCTTTCAAGGTCAGATTTCTCAAGGTGACCATGTACTCGAGCGGCTGGTCGGTCAGGGACACATCCGGGAAGCGCGTGATGAATTCCCACAAGGCAATGGGGGCTTCGACTCTGGCCAGAGGCGCACCCAGGCAATGATGGATGCCATATCCAAATCCCAGATGCGGATTGGGTGTGCGTCCGATGTCGAAGCGATCCGGTTGGGGAAAAACAGACGGGTCCCGATTGGCGGCAGACAGCAAGAGCACGACCGTCTGCCCCTGCTTAAATCGTTGTCCATCCAGCTCAAAGTCCTCTTTGACCACGCGCATCACCATTTGGAGCGATCTCGAATAGCGCATCATTTCCTCGATGGCGGAGGACATCAGGGACGGGTTGTCCTTCAGCCGTGCCATCTGATCAGGGTGTTGCAGCAGAGTCAAGATCCCGTTCGTCAGCAGGCTGGCGGAAGTCTCATGGCCCGCGGTGAGCAGCAGGATGCAGTTGTTGACCAGCTCCTCTTCAGAGATCCTTCCCTCTTCATCCTGCGCTTCGACGAAGCGAGTCATCAGGTCGTCGCGGGGCGACCTGCGCCGTTCTTCTGCGAGCTTCAAGATGTATTCCCGAAACTCCCGGAAGACCGTGTTGGCTGCGATCTGCATTTCAGGGGTGGCGTTGATGTCAAAGCCCTCGGTGATGCCTCGTGACCAGTTCCGGAAAAGCTGTCTCTCGGAGGGCGGCACCCCCACGAATTGAGCGATCACGGAGGTCGGCACGGGAAACGCGAAATCCCGGATGTATTCGATCTCGCTCCCGCCCCTGGCGGCGATGTCGTCCAGCAAGCCGGTCACGATCGTGCGAATGGGGCCTTGGAGCTGCCGCATGATGGCCGGATCGAAACTGCGCTGCAACACGCCGCGCAACCGGGTGTGCCTCGGTTGATCCACGTGCACGAGTGAATTCTCCTGGAGCTTGGAGAAAAGCGGCACATTCTCTTGAATGCTGGGACCGACCCGTACGGAGCTGCCGAAGCGTTTGTCCTTCAGTACCATGACCGCTTCGCGATGGCCCGTGACCGCCCAGCCGTTCATATCCTCCAGGAAACAGATCGGCGAGTGCGCACGCAGATAATTGTAGGTCGGATAGGGATCCGACAAAAACTCCGGCGAAAAGATCGCGTGATAGCTACTTGCCATGGGTGCCTCTTCTCGGGTTGTCATAAGGCCAGCTTGCCACCGATCAGGGATTGGAAGAAGGTGTAGATCGAACTGCCGAACGTCCAGATGATCAGTGCGATCATGATCCCGGTGTAGACGAAGGCGGCCAGGCCAAAGATCAGCAGGATGGTCTCCTCCTTGTTGAGGTGTTCGCGCGCTTTGATCTTCTTCCACACGCCGCTCTTGACGAACTCCAGCGAACGCTCGCGCAGGCGCGGCATTTCCAGCCAGTCGGTCAGCATGTAATAACCGTCGAACTTCAGCAGCGGATTCATGTTGCCGATCGAGACCAGGTAACCGATCGAAGCCATCTGATAGGCCAGCTGCGCTCCCGCCGTATGCGGGAAGAAAAACAACAGCAGGCTGCCGATGCCGCCCAGGATAAAGCCTGAGTAGGGACCCGCCCAGGTGACCGCCAGGCGTGGTCCGCGCGGCTCCATCCAGATATCCGTTGTGTCCATGAAGAACGCAACCATGCCGAAATACAGACCTACACCGCCGCGGCGCACATGCCGCCCATAATGGCAGACCGTGAGCGCATGCGAAGATTCGTGAATGAAGAATACGATCACCTGGGCCACGATCAGGCTGACCAGTCCCGTCTGCACCAGGAAATCGGTCCCGGTGGCCGAGGTCAGCACATTGTTGGCGCCGGAGACAATGAAATACGCAGGCACGCCGAGCAGGGTGACGGCCACGAACAGAATTTGAAACAGCCGCGTATACAGAATCCATCCCACGCTCTTATAGAGAAACGTGTAGAAACCGTCGACGGGTATCCCCAGTTCGGATTGAAAGATCAACCCGATCACCTTCAGGACCTTGTAGCGCACAGAGCGTTTTATTTCCTGCTGCTGGGCATCCTGATACACATCCGCTCTCGCTTCGCTTAAGAAGCCCTTCTGGCCCAGTTGCGTCAGAAACCCGGTCAGCCACTCTATATTGAGGGTTCCATATTTTACAAAACATTCCACGGCCAGGTCCTGGACGGTATGGCTGCCATCCAGCATATTCCATAGAAACAGCTGTTGTTCGTCGAGGCGCAAATAAACGGGAGACACCAGATGCTTCAGGACCCAATAGGTCTCCCCTTTTGCCGACTTCAACTCTTTCAGCGCCCATTGGTCCCCTCTTCGAAGCTTCACACGAGCCAAATCCCGCACCGCCGGCTTTTTCCATACCGTAACAGCTCCGCGCGGCAGGACGAGGGTTTCGTTATCAAGGGTCTCCCAGACGTTATCCTCCACCGGCGCTTCGGAAATTTGATTGACGATGTTCCAGATATTCCGGCCCGGGTGCCATACCATGGTGGAGTCGTTCAGGGCGGTCCACAGGGTCTGGCTCTTACGCCCGATGGCCAGCGTTTCGTCCCCCGCGCTCTGCCACAGCCCTCCAGGCCGCGGCGTGATCTCACCCCATAGTCCTCGGCTTTCCGGCAGCAGCTCGGGATCGACGAGCTCACTGGCCAATCTGTCCCAGACATTCGTTGTGCTAAGCATCCGGTCCTTTCACGGCAGCTCTGAAAATCAGGATGGTTTCACCGATGGTGATCACATCGCCATCCTTGAGGGCCGCGGGGCTGGACAGTGTATTTCCGTTGAGCAGGGTGCCGTTCGCGCTGCCTGCATCGGTCAGGTTTACGACCCCCTCTTTGGTCTCCACCCGTGCGTGAGGCCGCGAAACAGAGCGATCCTGCAGGGAGATGTCCCACGTATCGCCTGACGACGTGGCCCGCCCAATCGTCATCACGCCCTCTTTCAACGGAATCTTGTGTCCTTCACCGGGTCCCGAACTGATCACGAGGGACGGCCGTGCAGGCTGCTTCATGATGATGGTGCGCCGAACGCCTTCCTCCTGCATAGGAGGCTGCGCCTGCCTATGCTCGTTGAACACCGTCTCCACGTCAAAGAAAGCCAGGCGGTCGCCGTCCTTGAGGACACGCGGCTTGTTCAGCGGTTTTCCATTTACGGTCGTGCCGTTCGCGCTGCGCAGGTCTTCCACCTCGAAATGGTCCTTGCGCCAAACAATGATGGCGTGTTTGCGCGAAATATGGTCGCCCGGCAGGACGAGATCATTGTCCTGCTCGCGCCCGACCTCGACGCAGTCGCCCTCGCGCAGCAAAAGTTCCTGCCGCCCGTCCAGCATCCAGGATACGATCGCCCTGACCGGCTTGTCTCCTTCGTCCATTACCGGAACCTCACGCCAGGTATGGCATCTCGAGCGGCTCCGGCTGCGGTTTGCAGATGCCGCAAAAGACGGCATCCGCCACCACCAATGATTTCGGAACCTGCCCGTTTCCGGAATAGACGGTAATGATGTAGTTCATTTTTTGGATGTGCTCCTCACACACCGCCCGGCCGCAAAAGCGGCAGATGGCCTGTGCTGGCTTCTTGCAGCGAATGCATTGCATGTTAATAGCTCCTCTTCCTTGCGTTGGAAATCACGAAGGGGCGTCTGGAATGTGTGTGATGCTCATTCATGGTTCGCTCCTTTCGGTTGAGACTGCCGGGAGACTTTGCTCCTCCAACATGTCGCTCAGGAATTTCCATCCCCCGCCCTGGCTGGCGATATACCTCATCAGGTAGCCCAGCTTGGCATCTTTCGGCTGGAATGGGTATTCAGAGATCGCTCGCGCGGCCCGGATCGCTTCGAGGGGCATGCCGGACCATTCAAACACGATCCGGGCCTGCTCCTGCGCCTTTTGAAGATCGGCCTCGCGCAGCGCAGCCCGCATCAATAATCCATGATAGGCTTGCACCATCTCCACGCCGTCCCAGCGGACATCCCGCTCGTGGAAGGCTGACTCCTCCAGAAACTTCAATGCCTGCTCCGGATAACCGGCTGATTCCAAGCCCAGGGCGGTCTGCAACGGATCAAGATAAGATCGTTCGAACGCCATGTGACGTGAGCTTGCCAAGACGGCCGCGGGGATCTCCCGGCGCACGAGCATGCGCTCACCCACAATCAGGGTGTCCGCCCCCGACAGCAGGAATTGGCGTACGGCATCCACAGGGCTCTCGACCAACGGCTCACCGAGCGTGTTGAAGGAGGTGTTCAGTACCACGCCCAGCCCGGTTGCCGCCTTGAATTTTTGGATCAGAGCCGCGAACTCGGGCTGAAGATCGGGCTGCACCACTTGATAGCGCACCCGGCCGTCCACATGCCTGACTTCATACAGCCGCGCGTCCTTGACGGAGCCGGTCGCCAGCATGTACATGCCGAGTGAAGCCGGGACTTGATCCCAATCGATCATTTGCTGCAGATCTTCCTGCAGTCCGCTGACGGCGAACGGCCTGAAGGGTTCGCGGAATTTTACGGTTGAATTGATCCGCTCGGTAATGGCGGTGAGCTGGGGATTCGCCAGGATGCTGCGCGCGCCCAGCGCCCGGGGACCCCATTCGCTTCCGCCCTGCATCCAGCACACGATCTCCCCGCCGGCCAGGCGCAGCGCGCCCTCCTCTGCAGGCGATACCGTACGGGCATATTCATTCAAGTGGAACGAGGCGAACGCGCCGTCGACCGCCTCCGACGCATAGGTGATGCCAGTGAATGGCGAGAACGGCTTGTGGGCTGCCTGCGGATTGCCGAGATGCTCTATCCAGCCGTAGTAGGCCAGCCCGATCGCATTTCCATCATCGGTTGCCGCCGGGTGGACGTAGACATCGCTCCAGCCGGTCTCCAGAAGTCTGCTGTTGCTGGTGCAGTTGAGCGCCACACCGCCCGCATAGCTGAGCTTGTCCGCCTTCGTGTTCTTCTTCAGAAAACGACTGATGTGGAGGACCGCCCGTTCAAGTTCCTGCTGCGCTTTGTAAGCCAGATCAGCGGCCAGAGCTGTGGACCAATCGAGGCTGATGTAGCGCGCCAGGTCTTCGAGATTGCGCGGCCGCGCATCCTCATATCCGATTCGAACCGGCAGGCCGAGTTGGGAAAAGAAATCATCCAGGCCTTGGAGCGGGATATGGGTGTCGCCGGTCTGCTCATCCAGCGTAATGAGCTCGGGCCACTCGGGGTGGAAAACGCCGTACGACGCCAGGCCCATCAACTTGCCGGCGGCCGGGGCCATGGCCTCGCTCAGGCTCGTCAGCATCGCGAACGCGTTGTAGAACATCCCCAGGCTGAGGTCGGCGTCCGAACCGTAGAAGTTGGCGATCGGCCGCAGGGCGGACCCCTCGCCCTCGTACCAGCTCGACTTTTCAAAGCGTCCATCGGGCAGGTGATGCCCCTGCTCGTCAATGACCAGGACGGCCGACCGGTCGAACGGGGCGGTCGCGTACGCACTGTAGGCATGCGCCAGGTGATGGCCGGGCACGGGAGGCTCGATCACGCGTTCCGCCGGCAGCGGCAGATATTGGAGGAGCATTTCGCGGCAGGAGGTCATGGAACGACCGCAGACGATGAGCTCCAGGTCATCGAGCCGGACGCCTCCCGCGCGCAGAACATAGCTCACCGCCTTGAGGGGCGGCAAGATGATGCGGCTCGGACGATGGCCGTAGCTTCCGATCGACCGTTTGCGTCGATCGAGCCTCTCCTCGCCGATCGCGGCCACAATGCTGCCGTTTTTGAGCAGGCAAGCCGCCCGGTCATGGCGAGACATGCTGATCCCAAGTACGTAACGATCCTTACCCATCAATCTACCTCATACCTCTAACATCTCGGGTCCGATTGCGAGCCTAAGCAAACGGGTGTGGTACCGGATTGAATTGCAGCCGGCCGCTGCGCGATAAGCGTCCTGAGGCACGGGCGGCTTCAACCAGCCTGCTGCCTCCGGCGCACACGTATCTTGCTCCGAAGCTAAGTGGGATCGTTCCGGGCACAATCACCCGCACCACACACAAGCCGCATTCCGCCACCTCGGGCCTCGTAATATCCACGACGATCGTTTCCAAGCCCTGCTCTGCCAGAAGTTCGATGCAACTTTCGAGTTGCAGCGCGGCGCTCCGGCCGGCCATGGTCGAGAGGTCCTCCGGCTCAGGTGTCTCGCTCATGCCGGTCAGGAAGGCTAAGGCCTGGATCATTTCGGGATTGGTGAACAGGTTGATATGGTCCTCGAGCTCCCGGACCTTTTCATAGTCCTTGCCATAGTTCCGCGGAGGGTTGGTCCGGATGATTTTCTCGACCGCACGCCTTAGGACCACCGCCTCTCTCACAGCTTTTTCTTCGGCTGCAGAGGCGTCCCAGTCCGTGGCGGCTCCGCAGCTGACCAGGCTCCGTCCTCGATACATGTCCGTCAGCAGCGCAAAGCGCGTCGGCACCTCCAGGTCCGTCGTGATATCGAAGAGGCGCAGGGCTCCGTGTTCGGTCGATGTGACGAATTGTTTTACGCGGTCGGACTGGCAGGTGTTCGCCTCGATCCGCCTGCCGGCATGTTGCAGCAGCCACATGTGCATGATGGCATCCCGCTCGACGACTTCCATTAACGCGCGCAGTGTGGCTTCCAGTAAGGAGGCGCCGCACGCCAGGCCCGTGCTGGTGGCCAGACCGATGGCTGTCTCTCCGCCCGTCGGCCAATACGGCAGATAGACGAAAGCCGCGGGAACAAAAACCGGTTTTTGGTGCGTCAAGGAAAATCCCTCGACCCAATTGACCTGACTGTCATCCAGGAACGGCCGGTATTCGAAGCCCGGAAGCAGGTACTGCTCTTTGGAATACAAAACAAATGAATGCGGTGATGTTGCATTGCCCCCGATGTGTTGGCGCGAGGCGAGTTGCAGTTTCTGCTCATCGTACAGGGCGGCACAGTAGCGCTCGGCGGCTTCCCCATAGGCGCGGATCCGCGCCTCGTCCGGTGTGAATCCGCTTCCGCCGCAGATGCGCGGCACCAGTGTGTGTCCGTTCGGATAATGTCCTCCCTGGAGGATCACGGATGCGTACACCGGTTGCGGGCTCGTCACGATCTCGACATCCTGAATCTGCCGGATCACCCCCGTCTCGATCAACCTCTGACCGATCCCGGCCACGAACGAAACATTAGCCTCGGTTGGCGCGGTCCATCTGCCGGTCGGACTCTGCAAAACACCTTTTGCCGCCTCAGTCCAGATCATGCACCACATCCTGAAGACTGCGTCGTGCGCGGCGCTCCGGGACCTCGGCCGGGAATCCGATCGGCATGATCACCACCGGCCACAAGCCCGGTTTCAACTCCAGCAGCGTTGATACCTCCGCCGTGTTGAAACCCCCGATCCATAGGGTCGCCAGACCATGGTCCACGGCCGCCAGCATGACATAGGTCGCGGCGATCGTTGCGTCCTGTACGCAGAAGAGATTGATGCCGCGCTCCTGATATTTGAGGCCGGAACGGAAGGCGTTGGCGATGAAGATCAATGCGATCGGCGCCTGGCGGACCGGCGCGGCGCAAGCCGTTGTGGCCTCGCCCAGGCGTGCCTTAAGATCAGGCTTGCGCAGGCGCAGGATCTCATAAGCCTGCAAATTGCCGGCAGAGGGTACGCAGGCCAGACAGCTCAAGATCTTCTGTAGAAGCGGCTCGGGGATTGGATCCGGCAGAAATGATCGCACGGACTGTCTGGCTTGAATGACATCGGAGAACTTCATAGGTATATGCGATAGCGCAAAGAGCGAGGCGGCCCCGTGTTGCTCAGTCCGCATCGCCGCCAAAGAGCTTCTTCAATTCAGCCATCGACAGGGGGTCGTCACAATTGGTTGAAGCAGCGCTGTCCACCGGGTTATATCCAGCCACACCATCAAAGGCAGCCGTTGAGACCTTCCGCTCCAGATCGGCCAGGTAATCCAGGATTTTCCCTGGTGTCCAGCTTTTCAATTCGGCAAGATCTTCGGCAGTCAGGTCGTAGCCCTGCCATGCGGCTTCGGGGTTTGTGGCCATCAGCTCGCGGTAGGCAGGGTTGCTTATCGCGCGTCCCAGAATCCAGCGCACCGTATAATCAGCCACGGTTCGACTCTTTTATTTCGGCATGTAAACATGTTGCCTGAGCACAAAAGTCAATGCCCAGGCAGCATGGTCATGGATGCGATGTTGCTTCGCACCCGGCTCTAGAAACAATTAGCGTATGGCGCAAAGCTCTTCAAGTTTAGAGCACCCGCGCGGGAGATCCTTTGCTCCATCTCGCTGGCTGCCGCATCGAACTTATCGCGCTTGAAGCCCTTTACGAATGTGACCTCTTCGGCTGTCAAGTCCAGGCCCTCAATGGCCTGGTCCGGATTGCTGAACAACAGGTCCCGATACTGCATATCACTGATGGCTTGACCGATCACCCTACGAACACCTGCGTCTGACATGACTAAAGTCTCCTTTCCGATAAACTGCTTAACGGTATCGACAACACGTGGCATTCTACTCCACCGAAAACAAATTATCAATAGTATTTTGGGGGGATATGTCCGAATTGGGCAAAATGAGTGGTTTTGCAGTCACCCGTCGGTTTTGAAAGAAGAGCTTGACGGCCAAGCTGGGAAGTTACCGAGAACGTCCTAAGGCTATTCAACCGGGCCGGCCAGATCAACCCCGCACTGTTGGTTGATCCATCAAAACGCACCTTGGCGCAGGAATTGCCAGTCCTTGCCAATTTGCAATATCTGCGCCTGGACGATTTCTAAGCCGTCGCAGCGGAGGAACGAGGACCATAGTTGGGGCTGACCTATCCTGGCATCAAATATCGGGGCAGTTCAATCGGGGGCAGTGGTCCCCGTGTTCTTCCAAGCCGTCCATCCTCCTCGGCGGCTGCAGCGCACTTTAGATACATCTGCCGGTTATATGGCGCTCATAAGGACCGGGTGTAGTCTCGATTGACATCTTTGTAGAGCAGGTAGGCAGATTTCCCCCGACCAGTGGAATAGAAGAACTGCGGACAGTACGGAGCCATGTAGATGTAATCATCCTTTTGAACCTCTATCAGATCATGATTTAACCAATACGAGCCACAACCATACAGCATGTACAAGCCATGCTCCATCACATGCGCTTCCACAAAGCTAAAACATGTACCGGGGTCGAATACTTGAAGGTTAATTCCCATATCAAACCCCAGTTGTTCATAGGGAGTTAGATGCTGCTCCATATAGGTATCAGTTGGATTCGAGCGTACATCCTCCTCATGGGCAATGATCGGTGCAGGTATGGCGATGCCCTCCACCTGTATGTAACGGCGGCGAATCCACACCATCCGGCTCAGCGAATCGCTTGCGCTCTTGAACGCATAACTTGTGTTCGGGGGTAGCCACGCAAAATTGCCCCGCCTCAATTTGTAAGCTTTCCCTTCCGCAACAAATTGAAGTTGTCCCTCCAAAACAAAGAAGAACTGTTCCAATTCCTCAGTGCGCGACTTGATCGTATGTCCCTTGGATTCCACGAGCAGCTCATGTTCCACAAAGTTGGCACCCTGCGGGGGCGCCGACAACACTTGAGCCAGGACCCCCTCAAACCCTGGCAGGTGGTGCTCCACCCGGTTCGCCCGAGGAAAAACCATGTAGCTTCCCGGGATACTAATGCAACGGCAATATGATGTAATATCCTCATGGTTTGCCGCCAATTTTGCAGTTCGATCTGGTTTCATAGCTGATTCAGTCCTTCGGTACGTACCAGGCGAATGCGGAATTGGTTCACCGCATGAAAGACACTTTGGGTGCCTACAAAAGATCGCTTGACACGCATTCGCCCGCTTGCCTCTATGACGTGCGTGCGCCAGCAGAAGCCAAACGTATCCTTGATCGGCCGGAATTTCATTCCACGCCGAAGCATGCCGTTGGCTCAATCTTCGCCAATGCCCCCATGATCGTATTCCGAGCCAGACCGTCTTGATCCATGAAACTCACGCTTGGGCCCTGAAACGAAATCACAAACAAGCTTCAGTTGATTGGCGGTTCTCCACGAGAGATGCCCGCATCAAACTCGAACGTCCTTACCCATGGATCGACGCCTGACACAGTACCAGATCATCCTGGTGGTGGTCCACCAAGCTGATCTGGTTCCCGAACTTGCCTTCTGTCTTAGATCAAACAATGATCGGCCTCGTCGTATGCTCTGCACCGATCCTGCAAAGGTCTAGTGAATATTGATCGCCGGTTTGGCGATCATGCGGCCCGCCTCATCGTATTGCAATTTATCCAATCGTGAGAGCGGCAGGCGATCAATATACCAGGAAACCGCGCCGTTCATGATGTAATCGGCCAGATCCCTGCCGATCGTTGGCGCCTCAATCACACCGTTTCCACCCGCGCCTGCGGCCAGGAGATAACCCTCCACAGGTGTCGGCCCAAGCACCGGCAGAAAGTCCGGCGGCTCTGCCCGATACCCCACCCAGCTGTTCACGATCGAGGATTCAAGCATGCGCGGATAATGTTGCAGAAGCTCTTCGGTCAAAAAGTCCCAGAAGTATCCGTCGGTCCCGCCCGTGGTCGGCAGGAGATCGGGATCCCAGAAACCTGCATGCATCGGGTCGTTCAGGTCCATGCTCTGGTGAGACTTGCAGATGAAGACATTGCGCTTATCCCTGCGAGCGTAGAACCGCGGATATTTGAGCACTGGGAATGGGTACTCCAACTTCCTGGCCGGTTCCAGGATAAAGACCTCCGCCTTGGTATGCCAGATCGGCAGTTTCAGATCCATCAGTTGCGCGACATGCCGCACCCACGGCCCGCTGGCATCCACCACAACATCAAAGTCAAAGTGTCCTTTGCTGGTCTCCACTCCGGTCAATTTCCCGCTGGAGGTGCAAAATCGAGTCACCTTCGCACCGATCAAGATCCGGACCCCTTTCTCGCGCGCCATGCGCGCCAGGGTATTTGCCGTCATGGTGGCGTCAAAGAAACCATCGTCTGGACACCACCCCGCCCCTCGGATCCCGTCCAGGATCAAATCGGGGATCACTTGATGAATCTTTTCCGGCTGCGTCCAAAATTCCGCATGATAACCGGAAGCCAGTGCCAGAGCCACTGCTTGCTTGACATACATTTCATACTCTCTGTAGGGGCAGACGGTCAATGTGCCGGTCTTTTCAAAGCCTGTCGAACCAGGAGCGCTTTTCTCGATGCCAGTATAGAAATTGAACCCGAACAACCGTACCGACCAGAATTCATGGGCCACCGAGTCATCAATTAAGCAAAACGTCGCGGCGGATTTGGCTGTTGTGCCAGAACCAATACTATTCTGTTCCAGAAGGGTAACCTCTGCCTCTGGATATTGGCTCAGAAAATAGGCGATTGCCGTTCCGATGATCCCCCCTCCAATAATTCCTACCTTTTTTTTCATTGTGCTTGTTTCCTTTCGTTGGATGGAATAGTTCCTGTTTGGATTCAGCCATGGATTTGCACATTAAGTCGCCCATGCTGGGCGGATGCCGCGGGCACTGATGCGCTCGATCAAGAGCGGCAGAAATTCATACAGGTCGGCCACCACGCCATAATCTGCCTGGGAGAAAATAGGTGCGCCTTCATCCATATTCACTGCCACAATCAGGTGTGAATCCCGGATGCCAATGATATGCTGAACCGCACCCGAAACGCCCACCGTTACACAAAGCTCGGGCTTGATCTTTGCCCCGGATAATCCCACCCACTCCGGGAACCAATCCCGGTCGGCAGACATCGGGCGCGAGCAGGACAATTGACCATCTAGCAAGTTCGCCAGCGCTTGCGTGATCTGAAGATCGTCTCGCTCCTTTACACCCTGCCCCACATCGACCACAAAGCGAGCCTGTGCCAAGCGCCCTCCATTCATGGCTTTAGGTCTATATCCGTGTATCGTGAGCTTGGGCGCGGGCAACGGCGTGTCCAGAACCACCACCTCGGCCTGTTTGCCGTCAACCTGGCGCGAGTCAAAAATCCCGCGAGCTACACTCAGAACTACCGGACCTGCTTTGAATGTATGGGTGGCGATACCCACGCCCGCAAAGATCATGCTTTGTGCCATCACCTTGGCCCCCTCGGTCCCCGACGCGACTTCAAAGCCGGTGGCCCAGGCCGCATAGCCCGCGGCAAGACGTTCCGCAATGCGCGGCGCGACTTCCAAGCCCAGTTTGGTCGCGCCGACCAGCACGATACTGGGCTCCACTTTCCTTGCTGCTGCCTCCAGAGCCGCGGTGAGAAGCTCGGGGTTGTGGACATCCACATCTACCTGATAAAGAACATCCTCCCCCAGGTTAGCCAGAGCACTCGCCTCTTTCCCCACCCCCACCGCAGCAATGCGCCAGTCCTGCGCCTTGGTGCCTTGCTTGGCACCGCTGACCAACTCTTTCAACAAATCAGCATCTTCACTGAAAACCAGGATCGCCTGCGAATTCATTTGGACCCTCCTTTCAGCACTTTCTCCTCCAGGAGCAAATCGATCAGCTGATCCGCCGATTCCCGCAGTGTGGCCGTTTTCAACATTCGCTGCTTGCGCTGGATCATCACGCCCACTTGGGAAGATGATTCTATGCTGCTGAGCTTCTCCAGCTCGTTCCGCACAAGCCCCAAGTCTGGCTCCACATGCCAGACGTTCACGGGCTTCTTCTTGGCCTTGATGGCCTCCATTAAGGTTGTCCGGCGAGGCGGGTAGGCTTCTTCTGCAATGCTTGCCAATGCCGGCAGTGACACACTCACTGCCTGCAGCCCATCTTCCAAATCACGTTCGGCCTCCAGTTGACCATCACTCACCTTGAGCTGCCGACCATAAGAAACCAGCGGTAAACCCAGCCGCTCCGCCAGACGAGGAGCCACCTGATAAGAGTACCCATCATCGCTTGCAAAGCCGCATAGAATCAAGTCAAACTGACCCAATTTCCGAATCGCGGCCTCCAGAATACAGGCAGCCACCCGGCCATCCGCGGCGCCGGCAAAGGGATCTTCCACCAGAAAGACTTCGTCCAACCCCATGGCAAGTACATCCTTGAAACTATCTGTGGCCGCCAGCGGGCCCAAACATAGCGCCTGCAAGGCGGCCCCGTTGGCTTCTTTGAGTTGCACCGCGGCCTCCGCCACATTCTTATCGATCGCTCCGATCTTTTCCGGAACGCCGGCCAAGCGCAATTCTTTCGTGGCCGGATCCACCTTGACCTCGGCCACATCCATGGAGTATTTGATCAACGCCAAAATCCTCATCAACACGGCTCCTTACCCATATCGAAAAATGATCCCGAATCCGCCTTGGGGATTGTGCCAGCTGATTCCCCCCTCGCCTCCATGATCACATGCGATCTGGCAGGTCCCGCATTCCAGGCAATTCTCATAGCGCACAGCCAGATGCTCTTCAACCCATTGATAAACGAATGCCGGACAAACTGTCAAACAGGGTTTGGCCTGGCAGCTCTTGCACCGTCCCTGATCCACCTGGATATGGCAGTTCTCCTTGTCAATTTCGTATTTGTCCAGCCCCAAGCGGGCATCCAGCGTCAAGGCCTTTTCGCTCATAGGATCAGCCCCCGCAACACATGGTATGCATCCTCCGTTAGGTCCAACATAGAGAGGTGTCCGCGCATTTCCTGCCACATGGCCGACAGCAGTTTGGGGCTCGCCTGCGTGCCGGGAGCGAACAATTTCTCCATGATCCGGCACGCCAGTTCAGGGTATTCATCAAATAGACGCTTATTTTCCATCAGACCGTAGGTCTCCCTGAAAGTCCGCCAGTCTTCGTAGATGGAAGTCTTCCTTAAGTTCGCCGCATATACGGAGAGTTCCGCCTCCGAATAGCCTCCGCCCTTCCTGGCCTCCAAGATGGCCCGAGCGGCCGCCTCGGCCGAGAGGATGGCAAAATCCATCCCGCGCAGGGTCATAATGTTGTTAAGCAGCAGCCGGGCCGCACTGCCAACAACGACATAGCCATCCCCATACAGCCGGGACATCAAATGAAAACCGCCGCGATGTACCGTCTGGGCTGAGTATTCAACGACTTCACCATCCTCCAGCAAACGGTTGATCAAAGGGTGACTCTTGAAGCGATCCAATACTTGGTGCGGTTGCATCTTGTTCCGATATAGGGAATCGATCTTCACCACGATGCCCACCGACAGCGAAGCCTTGTTCGTATACAGAAAACCGCCGCCTTCGATTCCGCAGGTGTGGCCCACCAAGGTATACGCCGTGCCCGTTCCCGGCGCGCACTGAAAACGTTCCTCGATCGTTCTTTCTGGCAGGGCCACCACTTCTTTTAGGCCCAGCGAAACATCATGAGGTTGAAAATCCTCTCGCAACCCAGCCTGTTTCAGCAGCAGAGACCGCGTCCCCTCTGCAATCACGACGAGATCGGCCCCGATCTGATCTGCACCAGCCTGGATGCCAATCACCCGACCATTTTCCACCAGCAAGGAATCCACCGTCACGCCGTTAACCAGGGAGGCACCCGCTTGTTCAGCCTGTTTCGCCAGCCAGGGATCGAAACGAGCACGCAGCACGCTGAATACGTTGTAAGGCTGCTGCCCCGCCATCTGGTCGCGAAAGTCCAATGCAACCGATGCCTTATCGTCCAGCATCACTAATTGGTGGCCGGTGATGGCCCTTTCCACAGGTGCGCCTTCCAAAAAATTGGGAAAGATTTGGGCGACCAGTTTGGAGTAAACCAGTCCTCCGGAGACAGTCTTTGTCCCAGGGTTCTGTCCGCGTTCCACCATCAGCACATTCAAACCACCCTGTGCCAGCAAATAAGCGGTTGTGGAACCTGCGGGCCCAGCCCCTATCACGATCGCATCAAACTTTTCCATAGTGGTCTTTGGTCACCGACACTTGGCAAGCTTGCCGCCCCGCTCCTCCAGGCAAGCTTGCCAGCAGACATCGGCCTCACGGGATAATGCAGGCCATCACTCCTTTTTGTGCATGCAGTCGATTCTCGGCCTCATTGAAGCAGGCGGAACCCCACTTGCCATCCAATACCGCATCGGATACTTCGGCTCCCCGTTCGCAGGGCAAACAATGCATATACTGTGCAGTGGGCTTTGCCATCTTCATCCGCTTTTCGTCGGCAATCCAGGATTTGTATTTTCCGAACAATTTGCCCATTTCTTCCAACTCAGGCTGTTTGACAACCGGCGGCAACAGATCGAGGGCCACATAATTCTTGGCATACACGACATCTGCATCCTCACACGCATCTTCCATCTTTTCACTGACCCGGTATGAGCCCCCGCTGGCCTCCGCGTTCGCCTTGATGGCCGCCTCAATCTCAGGATCGATCCGCATCTCTTTCGGTCGGGCAAACACGATATTCGCCCCGTACAGGCTGGCCGCATACATGAAATCGTGGTGCGGGGCAATCGGCTTTTTCGGCGAAGAGCCCCAGGTCCAGGTCACGCCCAGCTTCCGCCCGCGCAGATCCCGACCGAACATCTCGCGCAAGGTCATGACGTCTGCCATGCCCTGGCATGGATGATATTTGTTATCCTCCATGTTGATCACCGGTACCTGAGCCCACTTGGCAAATTCCTGAATAATGCGCAGGCTCTTGTCGTATTCCCAGTTTACCTTGTCGCCCAAAACACGAATGGCGATGCAGTCACCCATCCGAGAAAGCACCCGGGCTACATCGGAAATCCGTTCCGAACCATACCCCTGATCCTCACCTTCCAAGGTCGGCAAGCGTGTGGCTTCCGGCACCAGGAAATTGCCGTGCCCGCCCAGCTCAAAGATCCCTGTCTCGAAACTGTTGCGCGTGCGCAGTGAGGGATTGAAGAACATCATGAACAATGTGCGCCCAGGCAGAATATTGGTATGCGGCCGGCGCATTGCATTGTCCGCCTTCAGCTCCAGCGCAACCTCCAACATTGTATCCAGTTCGTCCCTCGTGAAGTCGCGCAGGGTGATAAAATCCCTCCCCTTCAAACCTTCTGTGATCATAATTATCTCCTTAAACTTTGCCTTGCTCGTTCTTTCTAAGAACCGGCCCGCTGGGTCGCAGAGCGTAGGACTTCCAGCAGCGGGCCGGTCAAAATGCAGCGGCCGGGATGGCTACGGGCCTCGAATTTCCATGATCTCTTTTCTCACTCGCTTCACATGGTTGCGCATGGCCTTCTCAGCCGCCTCTGGATCCCTGCCTTCAAGCGCCGTCACGACGGCGTGGTGTTCATCATCCAGAACGCCTGTCCGGTGGCGCAGGTAAAGAAACGCCTTGTTGCTTTCATTGAACGCCGGGATGATATACGAGATGATTTCGTGGGCGATCTTGTTTCCGCTCGCCTGGCTTATCGCTAGGTGAAAGTCTGCGTCAAGCTTGGCGAGTTCATCGATGGCAGCCTCATCCTTGATGTCCAACTCGTTAATTTTTTGAGAAATAGCATCGGCCAGTGAGTGGATCTCCTCGAGCGCCTCCGACGTGGCCGAAGTTGCCGCAAGTGAGGCACTTAGCCCTTCCATGCTCTCGCGTATTTGGAGTACCTGCTCCAAAGTCTCCTCGCGTTGCTCAAGCCAGCGGGCCATTTCACCATATCGTTTATTGGGCGTATCAAGCACATAAGTCCCCAAACCAGGCTTTGCCTCCACCAACCCTTCCGCCTCCAGAATTCTCAACGCCTCCCTGACGGATGATCGGCTGACCTGCAACTGTTTGCTTAGCTCCATTTCGTTGGGAAGCTTTTCGCCTCTTGGAAAATCATTGCTTGCGATCAGTTTGCGAATCTGTTCGCTGGCCTGCTCGAAAAGCCGGATGGGAGCCAGTTTTCGGAGTGTGGGTGGTTGCGACCGAGTCATAAGTTTCAATCCTGTCTTGTTCACTTGCACCTAAGAAGAATCAGGAGCTGTTTACATTCCTGCCGGAGGAAATGCAACCTCGTTTACTTGTTCTTGACCCAATACAAATGCCGGAATTCATCAAAGCCCTTCAGGTTCTTTGTTTCTGGCAACAGAGCATACTGGCCAACCCGCGTGGTGTGCAGGCCCAGATCGATCAGGGTCTCGCATAGTTTCACGGCACACGAGACTCCCTCTAAGCAAGGAACACCCAGCCTGCGTGACAATTCCTGATGGACTCCTGCCAGCCCGGCACAAGTCGTGATCAATACTTCGGCACCATCCTCCTCGATCGCCTTTCTCCCGATCACCTCCAGTTTGTCGATCAAACTGGCATGGTCGGTGTGGCTGCCCAGAACGGATCCACCGCTCGGAACCACGGAGGCCATCAAATCCGCAAGGAAGTATTTTGCTATCTTGTCTTCGCTGCGGGTCTTGTCGCCGCACCATGTGCCTAAGATCGTAAATTTGCGCCCTAAAAGGGGTGCGATCAGCATGGGCGATTGCCCGATGGTCACCACCGGCTTGTCGGTGATTTCACGGGCCGCAAATAGTCCCGGATCATCCCCACAAGCAATGATGAATCCATCGTAGTTATCTTTCTCCTTGGCAATGATCTTTAAAACGCCGATGGCTGCAAGGAACTCATCAAGGTAGGTCTCAATCGATTCCGGCCCCTCGCTTGGGTTGACATAGGTGATTTTGGAATCCGGCAACTTTACGCCCTCGGCGGATTTCTTGATGTCCTCGGTCATGGACAGCGAGGTGTTGGGGTTGATGCAAAGAATCTTTCTGGTCATAGGAACCTCCGTGAATTGAAATATAGAATGATACAGACTTTGAACGGCAAAAGCTCCGGTTCTTCAGCCCGGCGCCTAAAAGGGCGTGAACGGACCACGCTTTAGGAACTTGCCGGCGCCGGGCTTGGCGATAATCTCTCCATTTTGAAACAGCATCTGGCCGCGACCTAGTGTGGCCACTGGATAGCCCTTTAGCTTCCAGCCTTCGAAGGCGGTGTAATCGGTATTGCCGTGCAGCATCTTCTGGCTGATGGTGACTTCCTTCTTCGGGTCGATGATCATAATGTCTGCGTCGCTGCCCACCGACAGGGTTCCCTTTTGTGGGTAGAGGCCGACCAACTTTGCGGGATTCGTGGAAACCACTTCGACGAATCGGGTCAAGCTGATCCGTCCCTTGCCCACCCCTTCCGAGAAGATCAGCGGAACGCGGGTTTCAATTCCCGGCGCGCCATGAGGGATCATCGGAAAAACCGAGCCGCGGGTTTCATACAAGCGGATCTTATCTTTGAGGGGAAATGCGCAGTGGTCCGAGCCAACCGTCACCAGGGCGCCGGAGCGCAGGCTGGCCCACAGAGTTTCATGATGCTCCTGGTTGCGCAATGGCGGGGTGATCACATACTTCATGGAATTGTAGCCCGGCTCCTGGTAACAACTTTCATCCAAAAGCAGGAAATGAGGCATGGCCTCTCCATAGGCCGGAACTCCCTCGGCTCGTGCCTTGGCGAGAGCCACGGCTGCCGGCCCTGCCGATATGTGGACGATCAATACCGGAGCATGCAACTCCCCCGCCACAGACAGCACGCGCTGAGTGGCTTCTACTTCCGTGCTCACCGGGCGGGTCGGTGCATGCCATTCCGGTCCCTTCTTGCCCTGGCGGATGGCGCGATCGGACAGGTAATCGATCGTCCCGGCGTTTTCACAATGAATGCTGATGATGCCGCCGTTGCCTCCCACCACATCCAGGACCCGCGCCAAATTATAGTCGTCAATCTTCCATTTGTAGTACATGAACACCTTGAAGGTGGTGATGCCCTCCTTCATTAATTCAGGGATCTCCTGATAGGTTTTCTCGGTGAACTGGCTGATGATCGGGGTGAAGGAAAAATCCACAATGCTTTTCCCGCTGGCCCGTTGCCGGAACTCTTCCACGGTCTCCCGCAGGGTTTGATTCTCTCCCTGCATGGGGAAATCAACGACGGTGGCAGTACCCCCGGCTGCCGCGCCAGCGCTGGCAGCATACCAATCATCTACGGTGCGCATCCCATGTAGTATGCCATCGATGTGCGTGTGTATTTCCACCCCCGCCGGGCAAACGTAATTTCCAGCGGCATCAATCACTTCCCCGGTGGGTTTGATGTTCTGCGAAATTTCGACGATCTTATCGTCGTTGATCAGGACATCGGCCTGGAACGCGCTGCCGCCCGTGACCACAGTCCCGTTTTTTATGACTTTCAAGCTCATATAAGCCTCCTTTGAAATCCTTGCGCCCAAGTCCGGCGTTGCTTCCAGAAATGCACCATCCTTGGATCGATCCATCGCACCTTAGAATCCATTTCAGACCTCAGCTTTCGTCACTTCTTCTGAAGCCAGCGCGGCCTCCCCCGTCCCGTCCTTTTGGATGGCAGCCTCCCTGCGCAGAGAGGCTAGTTCATTCAGCGTAATTCTGTCCAAGAGCATGGCATCTTTTTGCATTTGCGAATCCGCCAGAGACATCACCGAAAGAGGGGTTGACGATTGCAATTGGCGATTAACGACTGCCAGGGCAAAGTCGAGTGCCTGACGGTTGTAGTTACGGTTCAACTCGTCAAGCTGCGGCTTGGAATGGTCTAGAATCCATTGGTCCACCTCGGTGAAGGACAGGTTTCCCCAGCGGAAGAGATCAAATTGCGCCGAACTCGGATAGAGGATCTTCATAATCACTTCGATGGCCTGATAAACAGTCCGAACGCGCGGGTCCAGATATTCATATTTGCCAGTGTAGCCATCCCAGGTTAATAGGCCAAGCTTCTCCAGCTTCTCTGTGATCGGGCTCCCTTTGTAGGTTTCCAACTTGCTCAGAATCTGCCACGGGCGCAAATAGGGCAGGTCCTTCATGATCTGGAAATTCTCAGCCAGCTCCTTGAGGGTAGTCCAGGGATCAAACATGATGATCCCGAGATAGGCGTCGATATCCAAGGATTGAAGAGTATCAATGCTTTTCAAATTCTGCGCGGTGGTCGTGAATTTGCAGTAGCGGTCGAGAACCGGTTGCGAGAAATTGTCGATCGCCAGAATGACGGCATCCACACCGGCCCGCTTCAGCAGTGGGAAGATCTTGGGGTCGACATCACGCGGCTGTACACTGAGCAGGATGGAGACGTCCAGGGAGCGGCGGATGATCTCCTCCGCCACCTGTTCGGCGTGAGTTTTGCCATGGACTCGAGCGCCGAAGAAATCATCATCCACGAACGAGAAGAGGCGCACGTGGTCCCTCTCGTAAATTCTTTGCATCTCATCCACCACATCCTTCGCACTGCGTCCACGCCAGCGGCGGCCATTGGGCCCGCTTACGGAAAGTTGCTGGACACAATAGCTGCAGGTTCCATTGCAGCCGCGGCTCGAGACGACATAGGCATAACCGCCCATATCCCGGGCGATCGGCAGGAAGTCCCGGGCAGGATTGGGAATCGCGTCAAGATCCGCGATCAAGGGCCGCAAAGGATTGGCAACGATCTGGCCCCCTTGCCGGTACACCAAACCTTCGATCCCTGCCCATCGGTCGTGGTGTGCGAGGTTCTCGACCAGGTTCAGGTAGGTCCTCTCGCCTTCGAATCGCACGATCGTATCGATCCCGGAGACATTGTGCATGAGCTCTTCATAGGCCATTGAAGCATAGAGCCCGCCCAAGGTGATATGGCCGCGGAAACCGCGTGAACGGAGCGCCTCGATCAGCTGCTGCGTCGAGGACGCCAAAAATTGGAAATTCAAGTTGATGCCCAACATCGGTGTTTGGTACATCATCAGCAGCTCGACCGTCTGCATTACGTTCAAACCCATCAGACGCGTATCGATGAAAAGCACCTTCAGGCCGCGGTCCCTCAGCACGCTGACCAGATAACCCAGTCCCAGTGCTTCACCGCAATCCGGTCCGCTCATCACCTCACTTGGGGTTCGCAATAGCACGACATCAAAGTGCTCTTGTTCCTTTTTTCCAAGGTATCCAAAGCCAAGCGGAGGAAATCGCTTTCTGAGCACTTTGGGCAGATCGAGCCACGTGCTTTCATACAAGCTTTTGTAAAATACGGTAGCAAGGCTGACTTGGATGATGCTGTAGACCAGGAATACGACCACCATGGCCCAGGTGGGCCATTTGGCAAGATATAACCCTAAGGAAATCGCCGTGATGATCGTGCTGACCAGGAGGCCAAATATCACTATGGTGCGGAAACCTCTATTCTCTATCATCTTGCCTTCCTTTGTCATTCCACATAGCTTATTGCCACGGGTAATCTTTCTTGCCGCGCTCCAAGGAGAAAAGGAGTGCCAGCCCTAGACCCATCAAGCTGGCCTTCAAGGCAGTGCGGCCCAGGTCATCGAATTGCCCTTGAAAATACTGGATCACCAGGAAAGTGAGGAAAGCCGCAAGTCCCGAAAGGATCAGTATCGTCAGAAACCTTCGCCAATCGAATGTCATTGCGCACCACCGATCAAAAGTTCTCCAGCCAGATCACATCGCATAAGATCCTCGGCACCGCCGGTCAGCTAACAAATCCGCCTCTCCGCCTTTAACGCTTTATCCAAACGCCTGGGTCCCATGCTTGACCGCCCCAGCCAAAGTGCAAAATCATTACGATCAACCCCAGGGCGGAAAGCACCATAATAAAGTAATCGAAGAATCTCAATCGGATGTCGCGGAAGATCACGCGCGTGGTGCCTAGTTCCGTGGGAAATCCAAGTCCCCGGCGTTCCATGGCGAGGGCAATATCCTGACTGCGCCTCAATGCCCCGACTCCGAGCGGGGTGACCGAGGAAACAATTCCTCTCACGATGGTAAATGGATTGCTCGATCCAACGGCAGCATAGGCGCGGGCTTGAAGTGCGCTCATGATCACGAAGAGTTCTTCCTGCAGCAAGGGGAAGAAACGCAGGGCGAATGCAAACATATAAGCGATGTTGTACTTTAATCCCGATTTATACAGTGACATTCCCGTATCGAACGGATCCGTGGTCATCGAGAAAAGCACAAATCCCATTCCAGTGGTTGCCAGTCGGAATGAGATCCTGACCCCGGTCAACCAGCCGGCATAGGAAAGAAAAGGGATCCCCAAGCCAAAGATGGTGATGCCTGGACGCGGACCAATCAGCATTTGGATCAAGGTCAAAGTAAATACCAATGGAAGCATGTAAAGCAGGAAAACCAAATAATCCGAAATCTTGATCCCGGCGCCAATCCACAAGATCAGTATGATCGCCAAAAACATCCACCAGGGATAAGGAATGATGAAAGCGGCGATCATGTATAGCAGTGCAAAGATCAGTTTCGTCCTCGGATCCAAGCGATGAATGAACGAGTCGCCTGCAGCAAATTGGTACAGGGGTCTCATCGGACACTCTCCTTTTGAACTTCGGCAGTTAACCTTTCTACCGCTTCATCGACCGTCATAGGCAGATCCTTCCATTGCATTTCAAGTCCCAGCCGGGCAATCTGCGGAGGCTGAACATAAGTCTTCGCCAAGATTTCAGGTTGGCTAAAAACTTCCTTTGGCGTACCGTCCAATAGAATTTCACCGCCTCCCATGACGATGATACGCTTGGTGAATTCTGCAACCAAATCCATCGAATGCGTAACGACAATAACCGTGATCCCGTTCTCTCGATTGAGCTGTTGCAGCAACCGCATTATTTCCCGAGCTTTCTCAGGGTCCTGTCCAGTCGTGGGCTCATCTACGATCAGGATCTTTGGATCCATGACCAATATGCCGGCAAAAGCCACTCGCTGGCGATCCCCTTTCCCCAAACGGAACGGATGCAGATCTGCATATTTTGTCAGTTCCAGCCGCTCCATATACTCCCTGGCCTTTTTCTCGGCAGCTTCCGGAGGGGTATGAAGATTCAACAGGCCGAACATGATATCCTCAAGAACGCTATCTTTGAACACCTGCTGATCGGGGTTTTGAAAGACATATCCGACCACCGTCGGCCGTACGCGCGGGTGCATCTTCGCTACTTCCATTCCACCGATCTTGATTGTGCCTTCGGTGGGTTTCAGGTAACCACTGATCAGTTTCGAGAGAGTAGTTTTCCCGGAGCCGTTGTGACCGATCAGGGCTACCATTTCGCCATGGCGAATCGTAAAATCGACCCGTTTAATGGCCTCCAATTTTTTGGGGGGCGGGTAAACAAAGCGCATGTTTCTAACGATCAATTCGGCATCCTGTAAATTTAGGGCTTCCATCTAAATTCTCCTTCTGATCACGTTTTGAACAAGAATGAATCTTGAAATTGGCTATTAAGAAAAGCATACATATTATCAAACTTAAGTTGCACTAAAATTATGCTTGAATTGTTCCACGGATAACGGGAGTTTGCCTTTCCAAAGTCCTCGTTGGCTCAACTCATAAGCGACCTGGGTCACCATCGGCATGTTGATCCTGGCATTAGCCAGTATCTTGCCGTTGGTAAAGAAATCTTCAGGCTTGGCGTCAATCTTAATTTCGCCACCATCAATTAACCACATGCGTTCTGTGTATACGGCTAAATCTTGGACTTTGTCATCGTTCAAAATAATCGTAACATCAGGATCATCTCTATGTAATTGCTGTATGGATTCGAAAACCATTTGGGTGCCCAACGGATCCAGCGCAGAAGTCGGGTTATCAAATAATAATATCTTTGGGTTCATCACAAACGTGGAGGTAATGGCGGTGAGCTGTTTCTCGCCGCCTGAAAGGTCGTAGGTGATGCGATCCAGCAGGTGGTTGATGCGGAACTTCTTGGTAGCGGCGGTCCTGCTTTCAGCGATCTTCTCTCGAGGTACGCCCAGGTTTTCTAATCCCCAAATCACCTCATCTCTAACGAAGAGATTGAATAATTGTGAGTCGGGGTCTTGCATGACCAACCCAACTTCAATGGAAATTTGAGCCATGGACATTTCTAAGGAGGACTTTCCGAAGATTGAAACCTTTCCCTGAAGATTTCCCGGATAATAGTGCGGCGAGACCCCTGCAATAATATTGAGCAGCGTGGTTTTCCCCGAACCCGTGGGGCCCACCAAACCAATCAGCTCACCCTTCTTTACCTCAAGGTTTATGTTCTTCAAGGTTGGTTCTGAGGCAGATGAAAATGCGAAGCTCATATTCTCGATCTTGATTGCCAATACTTCATTAAGGTCTGACATGATTCATCTCCAAAGGGGGAACACGGGGTTCCCCCTTTATCATTATGTGGAGTCTACTTCTTCTGCTTGCGCATTCCGTTTAATGCAAGGAATACGATGCCGATCACAACCAGGAGGATGACAAACACGACCAGATCGGCCATGTTGTACCCACCGGGAATGCCGAGTGATTGGGACAAACCGGACGTCAATCCGAATCCGAAGTTCATTCCTTTCAACGGGCCATTGTTAGCCAGCACGATGTAGGTTCCACCAATCACAGCGAGAACTAGAGTGATGATGACGGCTTTTGCGTTCATAGTATTTGACACCTTTCCGTTCTATACTAAGCCCGATCGACCAATGCTGCGACACAGATGGAATCCAATGTACCCGCCGGGAATAGAAGTGAACCAGCCGAGTAGGAATAGGCCAACTGCGAACAGGATCGGTAGTTTGAACACAAATAGCCAAACCGGCACCAGCGGGAGCAGCGAGAAGAAATGTGCCGGGATCACCATATTCACCAGGAAATATCCTAGGCTTATTCCTTCCTTGGTAGCTCGACGCTTCTCAAATGCATTCTGGGCCAAAAACGCGGCAGGCACGACATGGGCCGTGTTGACGAAGAACCAGGCGGGTGCTAATGGGCCGGTTGCAGTTAGGACTGCAATAATTGGGTTGAAATTAGCAGCGATCAAGCCGCCGGTCAGCCCAAAGTAGATGACGGCCGGCCAGTACCAGACATTTCGGAAAGTGCCGCCCAGGATATCTAGCACGCCACCATCGAGTGCCGTGTCAATACGTTCTGTGATCTGCATGGTTGCGGTGAAGCAGACCGCAAAAAGCACAGAAGCAACGATAGCCCTCGTACCTGATGGCCACATTTTGTAGTCATACCAGGCTATCTCTGATTTTGCTTCCTTGGATATAGCAGCTGTAGTCATTTGACCTCCATGACCTTTTGAAATTTTATGCGATGAAATTAAGTTGTGTTCAATGACCTGTTTGCATTTTTAGCTTCACTGCATCTGCACACTCCTTTCTCTGCACGTATTACATGCAATCAGCGGTTTCTCATGGTATTTATAAAATGAGGGATTCCAGATTAACTTCCATTTTTTAAACGGTAAGCTTGATTGCCCCCGGGGAAAACTAAATCAGAAAACTTGACTTCAGCCGGCACAACCACTGCCTGCCGTACCTGTTCAGGCATTCCGATGGTCAGGTTGTCAGGTAGTCAGACAGCATCTTTAGACATTCTACTGCAACCCGAATCCTTATTAAAGTACCAAATGTCACAATGTCATTATGACGAACAAATATGACGCGTTCTCATAATATTGACCCGGTTTGTGGCATTCTTGGCTGCCGGCTTGCGGCTAGCAACTGAGCCTGTGGTACAAGAGAACCATCTACATTGATCGCGTTTCAAATGCAGGCACGGACCAACGCCTTGCGCCCTTTCTGGGTCGTTTTGCTACAAGCGACCGCGTTTCGGCTGCCTTGTAGACACTTTGGGCCTTCGCTTGCGCCATAAACGCTCTACGCACTTACGCGTTTACCCCCGGCCTCCATGATCGCGGCTGGCATCCTGCAAAGCGGAAGTGATCCAACGAGTTAAATATTTCTTTGGTGGTGAATCATTGTTATTCACGCCGTGAATAATGATGACATATCCCGCTTTGTCAATGGGAGGCAGAGGTGATCATCTCAGTCGCCACTCCAGCGCCGTGAAGCGCTGCGCTACCTTGTTGTTCTTTACAGCCATACCGATCGCGCGGCGGCTACCCACCAACACACATAACTTGCGAGCGCGTGTGATGGCGGTATACAGCAGATTGCGCTGTAACATCATGTAATGCTGGGTTACGATCGGCAGAACGATCACCGGGAACTCCGAGCCTTGCGCTTTGTGGACTGAAACCACATACGCCAGAACCAACTGGTCTGCTTCGCTCCAATCATAGAGGACCAGGCGCCCGTCAAGGTCCACGGTAAGCGTCTGCTCGACCAGATCTATGCCATGAAGGAATCCAATATCTCCGTTGTACACGTCCTTGTCATAATTGTTCTGGGTCTGCATGACCTTGTCGCCCACACGAAATAACGTGCCATATAATCTTCGCTCCGGTTTATTCATCGCGTATGGATTCAACTTTTCCTGCAAACGATCATTCAAGGAGGATACACCTGCTGCGCCGCGGTAGATGGGGGACAACACCTGAATATCTCGCATGGGGTCGAAACCAAACTTTTGCGGAATTCTTTCCGTGACCACCTGGATCACCCAATCTCCAGCAGCATTAGCATCCTCGGCCGGGAAAAAGAAGAAGTCACCTTCACCTGTTGAAAACACCGGGAACTTGCCTTGATCGATCAGATGGGCATTCGTGATGATCTTCGAGTCGGCTGCTTGTCGGAAGATGGTGCCCAGACGCGTAAGGGGTAGGACTTGGCTGTCGATCAGATCGCGCAGCACATCACCGGCTCCGACCGAAGGCAGTTGGTCTACATCCCCCACAAACAAGACATGCGTCCCTGGCCGAACCGCTTTGAGCAGATGATTGGCCAGCAGCAGTTCCAGCATGGAAGCTTCATCCACGATCAGGAAATCCAGATCGAGGGGATTCTCCGCATTGCGCTGGAAGCCATCCAGTGGAGAATATTCCAAGAGTCTGTGGATCGTGCGGGCGGGATGACCCGTGGCTTCGGAGAGTCTCTTCGCAGCGCGACCCGTGGGGGATGCGAGTGCGACTTTTTTGTGTTGAGCCTCGACTATCTGGATCAAGGCTTTCAGGCAGGTGGTCTTGCCGGTCCCCGGTCCGCCAGTCAATATGCTTACCGGATGGGTCAAGGCCGTTTGGATGGCGGCTTGTTGTTCTTGGGTAAGATCCTCAGGGGAAAATAAAACCTGGTTGATAGCTGTGGCGGTCCCACCCAATAACGCCTTGATTCGTTCAGCGACTCCCTGCTCGCCAAAGAAAAGCGGCGTCAAATAAATGACCGGTGTGCCATGCGCGGCCTGAGGCTCAGATATGGCCTGCGGATTCACTTTTTTATCCTGATCGTCCAGTGGAAGTAATTCGGTGCGGATCCGATCATCCTGTGCCAATCGTTCCAAGGCTGGCTCGATCAGTTCCGGCGCTACATTCAACAGTTCGATGGCGCGCTCGGTGAGCAGATCCTTGGGAGCGTACACATGCCCTTCATTGATGGTTTCGTTCAAGGCGAACACGATCCCCGCTTCGACGCGTGAGGGATGATCAGGGGGCAGGCCAAGCTTCTGGGCGATCTTGTCCGCGGTCTTGAAGCCTACGCCGAAGATATCGCGTTCGAGTTGGTACGGATTCTTTTGAACGACCACCAAGGCTGAATCACCATAGGTTTTGTAGATCTTGACCGCTAGATTCGTGCTGACGCCGTGGCCATGCAGGAAGACCATGATCTCCTTGACTTGTTTCTGTTCTTCCCAGGCTTTGGTGATTCGTCCTGCGCGGTCTTCGCCGATGCCGGGCACTTCGAGCAAACGTTCCGGTGTGGTCTCGATCACATCGAAGGTTTCTTCCTTGAAACGAGTTACGATGCGTTCAGCAAGTTTTGGCCCAATCCCTTTGATCATGCCCGAACCGAGATAACCTTCGATCCCGGCGATGGTGGAGGGCAGGGTTTGTTCGCAGACTTCGGCTTTGAATTGCGGCCCATGTTTGGGGTGGTTATCCCACTGACCTTGTAGGTGCAGGTGTTCACCGGGTGAGACTTCGGGCAAATTACCTACTACGGTGGCCAGCCCTGCTGAATTCAAAGCAACCTTATTGACCAGGCGTTGTCCCAAATGGCTATCAGGTTTCAAGCGCAGAACGGTGTATCCATTCTCTGGGTTGTAGAAGGTGATGCGCTCCACGCTGCCGGATAGGGTATCCATAAAAGCAAGTATACACGGCGCGAGAACATCTCTGTGCAGGAAGGGGTTGTATCGGGGCTACCAAACAATTGGATTTTCACGTAAACTTATTGTCATCGCATAAAAGAATGGAAGGTTCTGGACAAGGAGCGTATGATGAGTACTCAACGTGTCGCAGTGGTTCAAGCTGGGTCCACACTATTCGACACTCCAAAAACCCTGGAGCGGATGCAGGCACACTGCGAAGAACTCCAGCGTTTGGGAGTCCAGTTGGCTGTGTTCCCGGAAGCCTATGTTGGCGGTTATCCCAAGGGCTTGGATTTCGGCGCGCGGGTGGGGACTCGATCTGCGAAGGGACGGAATGATTACGAACGGTATTGGTCTGCTTCCATTGAGGTACCCGGTCCTGAGGTTCAGCGGATCGGCGCGATGGCAAAACAAGCCAATGCCTATTTTGTGGTGGGTGTGATCGAACGCGATGGCTCAACCCTTTATTGCACCGCTCTGTTCTTTGACCCTCAAGGGGCGCTGCTCGGCAAACATCGCAAATTAGTACCGACGGCCAGCGAACGGCTGATCTGGGGCATGGGCGATGGCTCGACCATGCCCGTGCTGGGAACGCCGTTTGGAAAGATCGGAGCGGTCATCTGCTGGGAAAACTATATGCCGGCCCTGCGCATGACCATGTACTCAAAAGGAATTCAACTCTACTGTGCTCCGACGGTCGACGAACGCGAGATCTGGCAATCGTCCATGCGGCACATTGCTTACGAAGGTCGCTGTTTTGTCCTGAGCGCCTGCCAATATTTGCGGCGCTCGGATTGTCCCGGAGAGTATGACTGCATTCAGGGGAACGCGCCGGAAACAGAATTGATCCGGGGCGGAAGTGTGATTGTCAATCCACTGGGTGAGGTTCTTGCCGGGCCCGAGTATGGCCGCGAGACCATTCTCACGGCGGACATCGATTTGACGGACACTGTTCGCGGCAAGTATGATCTCGATGCAACCGGTCATTATGCCCGTCCCGAAGTCTTCTCATTGATCGTGGACGAAAGAGAGAAACGTTCCGTGACTCGTTCTTGATCGAGGAGAACAAAAATCGACGCGCATTGGACGAAATTTTGGAATTCAACTCCATAGCATTCGACAAATTGATGGAGTCGGTGTCCCTCACTTCATGTTCCAACGCGCTTGCGAGCCGCTCGATCCGTTTTCACGATCTACGGCACACCTCGATCTCCTTATTCTTGAAATGGGCATGCCGGTGAACACAGTGCAACAACGTTCCGGACATCCCAAACCCGGCGTGACCACGGATATCTATGGCCATCCCATGGCACGGTCACGGGGCGAAGCGGCACAGAAGATCGAGGAAGCGATCACACCAATTGCAGTATATTTGCAGTAGTGGAAGTCTTGCGGCGAGTTAAAACCCCGGCTTGTTAGCGGAAAATGGTCGAGTATAATGAAAAAAATGGGAAAATGAGCCTGTGCCGAAGGAGGGAATCGAACCCTCAATCCCGAAGGAACACGATTTTGAGTCGTGCGCGTCTGCCTGTTCCGCCACTTCGGCTTTGGCTCACAGTATAACCAACCCCACAAACAAGGTCAAGATGAAACTTGGAATTATTGGACTGCCTCAATCAGGGAAAACTACCATCTTCAACGCGCTGACGCGCGGCAATACACCGACCACCGCCAGCGCCGGACGCATCGAAGTGCACACCGCCGTAGTGGATGTGCCCGATGCGCGCGTGGACAAGCTTTCGGCGATGTTCAAACCAAAGAAGACCATCTACGCCAAAGTGACGTATGCGGATATCGCTGGACTGGAAACGGGCGCGGCCAAAACCGGAATCTCCGGTCAACTTTTGAATCAGCTCACGCAGATGGACGGCTTCATCCTCGTGGTACGCGCTTTCGTGGACGATAACGTGCCGCATCCCGCCGGAAAGGTGAACGCCAGGCGCGACGTCGAAACGATGCTGAGTGAACTCCTGCTCAACGATCTGATCGCGGTCGAGCGCAAACTCGAACGCTTGACCGAGGAACGGAAAAAAGGCGGCACGGATAAAGTTTTGAATGAGCGCCAGACGGCTCTGTTCACACGCCTGCATGAAGCACTTAACGCCAGCACGCCGATTCGCAAGATCGAAATCAACGCCGAGGAATCAAAAGAACTCGCATCCTTCGGCTTGTTGACCCGCAAGCCGATTCTGACGGTATTCAATCTGGACGAGGGCCAATCCGCGCCGATGATGCCGCTCGATCATCCGTCGGTAGCGTTGCTGGGCAAACTCGAAATGGAAATCGCTCAATTGAGCACCGATGATGCGGCGGTCTTTATGAAGGAATATGGCATCGAAGAACTGAGCCTGAGCAGGATGATCAAGCTATCGTATGACTTGCTTCAACTGCAATCGTTCTTCACCGTCGGCGAAGACGAAGTTCGCGCCTGGACGACGCAGCGCGGCGTGAGCGCGGTCGAAGCCGCGGGCGAAATTCACACCGATATTCAACGCGGCTTTGTGCGCGCCGAAGTGGTGGCGTGCGATGATTTGCTTTCACTTGGCGGCATGAATGAGGCCAAAGCCAAAGGCAAACTGCGACTGGAAGGCAAGGAATATCTCGTGAAGGACGGGGATATTATGCATATCCGATTCAATATATAAGTGACCATGCCATTCTAATTATCCTGGTATACACCGTTTGTACTCCCTGGGACCCCAAAATTCATACCCACCCCCGGCTGGCAATCCTGGCACTTGATATCGATCAGCTGCTCCCCAGTGATTACGAGACTCCCTATGGATGCGGGAGTAAACGAGAATTCGACGAGCCCGCCTGCGCTGCCTTGCCCGGTAAGGGAGAACTTAATCCGCGGCGAATTGTCGGGCGAGTCGAACAACCATTCGATGAAATCCTTCGAGTGTTCGGTGTCCATGTACGTCTGCGTCGGCGCCAAGCTGAACGTCTTTCCATCAAAGGTCCCGTTGAGGGCGAAGGCAAGTTGAGTGGCCTGACCTATATCTTTTACAGAGACGAAGACACATTGGGCTGGCGTGACCACATGCCCGGTGCCCGTTCCGGCCACCGTGCCATCCGCAGCGACATACAGATCAAGATTGGATAAATACTGACCATTGGTACAGCTGCCGCCGGCGTAGGTCGCGGAGATGGTGGTGCGCATCGTGCCGGTCCAGTGATCGCCGGTATAGAAAGCGGCACATTTCTTTGTCACGTTAGGGACATAATCTTCGGCAAGGATGCATAAGTTAATCACGGGCGGTGCATCCTTTGGCACGGTGTAGACGTAACTGTCCGAGAATTGCTGGGTTTTGTCCTTACAAACCTTAGGCTTAGACCCGAATTCCTTGGTATAGACCGTATTGCCTGGCTTATCCGTGATCTGAATGTCCTGCAAACCGGTCTGCCAGACTCCTGTACTTTCGGAATCCTCCGCTGTGAATGTGATGGTGATCTTATCGCCTGATTTGACCCTGCTGTTGGGCTTCGGGTCAGAACTCACCTTACTAATTTCTGGGGCCAGAGTATCGTCGCCCAAGCGTAGGTCCGCCTCCTTAGACATTCCGGCCCCTGGGCCGTCCAGCACTTTCGCGATAATTTTCACCGAGGTCTTCGGCAAGTCAAAAGGAAATTGATACTTAGGGTCGCAGGGATCTAGCGTCCCAAACCCCCACGGCCCATAGTTCTCGTTATCAGGATAAGGCATTGTGTCATACGGTGTGATCGGGCCGCCGTCGATAGCCACATCAATTTCTATGTGCCCGGTGCACGCGTGTGAATACATGTAGAATTCCACATAAGGGGCGTTGTTGTCCACCCCGCCCGCATCCAAAGAACCAACCGAAAAATTGCAGTCTGAGCCTGAACCTACCAAAGATTCAGGCGCGTTGGCTGATTGAGGCACGCTCCCGCTTCCACCTGAGACTGGCGGCTGACCTTGAGCAGTTGTCGCCGAGGCTGTGATTGCACCTTGAGCTTGCGCTTGACTCTGGCTTGTTGATGGCTGGGCCACTGCTATCTCGATGGATTGCAATTGTCCATTGAGTGAAGCGACGATCTTGTAATTACCCTCCGCCAGCAGGCCGGGATTCTTGCCGATGGAGAAAGCCTGGTCAAAAGGAGAGACCTCCACGGTGTCGGCGAAGAGCTTCTGATCACCCTCCTCTGTGATCTGATACCAGGTAATCGTCAGTGGCTCCAGATTGTCCAACTTGCCAACCTGCACCACCACCGCAATCTGCGGCTCGGACGGATCAAAGGTGAACTTCGGATCCACTGCCTGCCCTTGTTGATCCACGGAGCTACCTGCCGCCATCCCGATGATCGGGCCGCTGATCGCACCATGATTGCTGCCATTCAGCAGACCGGTCACGAAATCACAGCTCAGCGAGGTCACTAGGAGCATGGCCACGGCAGTGAGGATCAATTTGCTTTTCTTAGATCCGCCAGGCTGCCTGAGTTGTTGCGATAAACATGTGTTTTGTAATTTCGGTTTTAATAAACTGGACAGCCAATTGCCACCCTGTTCGGCACGGATGATCTCTACTTTACCCATAAGACTCTCCTCAAGCATGCTGGACAGCCATCGCTTGCTTACCAATGAAAGAGGAACCATTCAAACAAGTCTAACCACAGGTGAATACATTATAATCACAATCCATTGCTACCGCTCTACTCTCTTGGGTGAATCATTTCGGTGGAGTCCTCACGAAGCCTGTTATGCGATATATCTTGCTATGCCCTCAATCGCTCGCACTACCTGCTTGATCTGTGGCAGCCTGCAGGTGCAACCTCTCCTCAGCCTGTCGGAACGAGGAACGCCGCACAGAACGGTTACCCATAACTCCGTCTACGAGTATTCCGTCCTTGGTGTCTGTGCCAACTGCGGACACGGTCAGTTGGAGATTTATTCCCACGATTGTTTTGGTCATCCTGCCGATGAAGATTGGGATATGTATTGGTGGTACGCCATCACTCCAGACGATGTCTTTCGCTTATCCGCGAAGATAAAGAGTTGTCCTGGTAGATTAAATGCCCAATGCACCTGTACCGTTCATCAGACTTTACGAAAGAGCACTGGAACCCTATGGGGTGGAGTTAAACATGCTTTTGTTATTAGTGGCAAGACGAGTTTTGCTTGGTTACGTTTGATAGAGAGTGCCGAGACAATGACGTTGGTGGTTGATAAGCAGAAAGGTGTCGGCCAGTCCGCCTAATCAGCTCCTGTTTTTTAAGTTCATGCCCGTACGACGCGGCTTTGTGCGCGCCGAAGTGGTGGCTTGCGATGATTTGCTTTCACTTGGCGGCATGAACGAGGCCAAAGCCAAAGGCAAACTGCGACTGGAAGGCAAGGAATATCTCGTGAAGGATGGGGATAGTATGCATATAAGGTTCAATAGATAACATCAAAAAGAGCGGGCAGAGCGCGTCGGCATCGGCGGCTGATGACATTTGAATTGGAAATCTAAAACAAACCCCCTCGTTGGGCGCGCTTTGTTTACGGTTGCAGTATCTTCAAGTCTTGAACTGATAAAACCATGGGCCCCTCGCAACAAGGCTCTTTCAATGTTATGGAAATGATCGTGGGATGGCCAAGAAGCGGATCCTATGTAATATCTATTGAATCAATCCCCTGCCAGATTCTCTGGTGCGCGTAAGAAAATAACCATGGGACGGAGTAAATCCCAGGATCGTTCACCGGTGGGCCTTGCCCTTGCGCGTCAACTGCAGATATCACTTTATTATTCATGGCTTCGACAGTGATGGGCATTCGCTCATCGCTGTAATCGAAAAATGGAGGATCAAGCGGCATCCGATAATTAGTGATATGGAGGCTTTCCCACTTAGTTTGATTTTGCTCCAGCGCGCTAGATTGCCGATCTTCCTTTGGAAGCAGTGTTATGTAGATCAGAAAGATAAGAACCGTGATTACACCGATTCCAAGTACAACTGCAAAAGCGAAAACGAATCCATTGATCGTGGTTTCTTTTGTTTCAAGATCCGTCATGGCTTGCACTCTCTTGCTTAAGCAGGTCCCGGCATCGTTTATTTACGGGCTTCCAAAATCCACCGTGTAATAACCTCCATACGCGCTGGTTGAAACATACGCATAGCCTCCGCCCATCTCCGTGACGCCGCTATTCAAGATCGCATCGTGGTGGACCTGATCGTTCATCCACCAGTGGAAGGCGTCCTGCGGATAGCCGCTGGCATAAATGATCTCCAGATAATTGACGGGGTTGTACCCCGCCGCCACGATGCGCTGATAAATCGTCGAGGCATTGGAGCCAGTGTGACTCAGCAGGCTGTGACACGCCATGTCCTCGCTATGACCTTGCGCGGCGGCGGTCAATTGCGCGTTGATCGAAAGTTGATTCCGTCCCGCCTGCTTGCGGGCGCTATTGATGAGGCTCTCAACTTGGCTGACGTATGAATTGCTGAAGGTGTATTTACAACCGATGGGGCTGGTCGGTTGGATCGCGGAGACGGGGCTGGCCGACGTCGCAGCCAGCGAGGCAGCGGGCGTCGGTTGCACATTCCCGACGATGATCTTGACCCAGAAGTTCTTATAGATGCCAATCGGGACAGCAGTGCCATTCTCGTCGTTCAGCACAAAATAACCGGCATAGGAGTTATAAGCCGCTGGCGCGGTCAGCTTCACAGAAACATCGACCGTTGCGTTCGGTGCGGTGGTTGGGACGGGCACGGAGTCCGGCGCGCCCATCCGGTCACCGGATGAAAATGCAATCGTGTATCCCGTCCACGGGCATGTGCCGGTGTTTTCAAAACGCCAGGTTTTTGTAAAGGATGCACCGGGCGCAACATAGGTGTCATCCGGAATCGTGACATCTTGAGTCACAACCGCCCGTTCCTTGCAGGCGGCGAGCGTGGCCTTCACCGCGGGCGTGGCAGAGGCGGGCGTCGACGTGCTCGGCAGTGAAAAAGGCGTGTTGGTAACCGGCAAGGTCGACGTCATGAAAAGAGACGACGTGGGCGTCGGGCCGTTCGACGAGATCGAAACGCTGCAGGCGGTCAGCACCAAGGCAAGTAACAAGATCAATTTCTTTAACATTTCAAAACATCATCATCTGTCCCTGAATCTGTTCAACGGGGTCGCTGGCGATTTGTTCTTCGAACGTTTCACGCGTCAATATCGGGACCTGAGATAGGGCGCGCAATAAGCGATATTTCAGCAGTCGAACCGTTTTCAGCTGCTCTGCCAGCGCGGGATCGCGTTGCGCCTTATAGGCGACGAGAGCCGCGCGTCCGCCGGGGATGACCAGCAGGTTTTTTTCCGGCGGATAAGGCATGTCGGCAATGGCGCGTCCGACCAGGGCCGATGCCAGCACCGAAAAGACACGAACTGCCTTGCCCTTCTCGTCCCAAGTCATCCATTTATCCTCTCGCCGCGTCGCATATTTCAAGCGCTCCCCAATCGAACCGATCAACCTCTCCATGTTCTTTAATTCTTCGCGCCGTGCGGACGTGACGTCTTCCGCACGCAGCTTCCAGCTTGCTCCATCTTTTTCTGCGTAGGAATTCAACACGGCATAGATCATGCCCTTGGACGGCGTCAGCAGGCCGGGAAAACGCCGGTACAAATCGTCTTCGATCTCAAGAAAGATGCTGCTGCGATTCTTTTGCAGGAAAGTAACCACAGCCACTTCAACGCGGTCGGCAAGGTTTTCCGGGCGGCTTTGCAGGCGCAGCCCCCACAAACCTGTCTCTGCACTTTCGCCGCCGGAGTAATGAACCAGATCGGCATCACCTTTCAGGGCAGCTTCCATGGCGGTTTGGATTTTCCGCAGAGCCTCATCAAATCCTTGATCTTTTTTCAAGGCGTGCGCTTCGTTCAATGCCATCAGGCCTGCGGCATGTACATGCAGGTAACTGGCAGGCTCCCCGCGTTCCCGTAGATAGGCCCGTACCGCCTGCCGGACGGAATCCATTTCAGGCTCGATCGATTCGCGATGCAAATGTTCGCCGCGCTTCCAAACAATTTGAATCGGGTCATGCTCCGTGCGCAAAGCAACGCTTTCCAAATCAAAGCTGGCCGCGCCGGCCGCGGTCAATGCCGCTGTGAGAAAAGGAGGCTCCGCCTCCGGCAACAACCCAAAAAACGGCGTACCCAGGGGAACCAATTCAAAGAGGTGGGCGAAGGCGGCGTTCAGCGCGGTGGCACTCCAAGCCCAATCGTAGCGCCGGCGGTGCAACGCGACCTTATACGGTTCCACCGCAGGGCGTCCCCACAGCCAACCCGCCCACAACGCAGACAGGGTCCAGAACGCCTGATTGGGGCGCGGCAACGCAGTGACTACTGCCGAAATCGGAATTTCTTTTTTGACTTCATGCGCCAAATCCTTAAGACGACCTTCATAAATGCAGATGCCGCCGCTTTCGGGAATCTTCTTGGGCCACGCCTCGCACAGCACGCTCGAAGCGGTCCCCGCCCACAAAGCGATCCCACGCTCGAGCATCATCCAAACATTCTGTTCGCGGAATTGATTTGGGATATTAAGTTGCTTGGGCCTCGCCCGTTCCGATGGATAGCCCCATACCGTATTGCCCGCGTCACACGCCACCAGGATCAGCGCGGTCAACGCGCGGCGGCGTTCGGGAGAGAGATTCAAGCTGTCGAGACGGTTGATCAGGGTGGTCAACACATACAATGGGCGCGGCAAATAGTGTTGAATGGCCTCTTCTGCATAAACGCGGTCATCGTCATCCATGGAAGCCACGCGTTCCAGGGCGCGTGAACGATGCAGCGTGTCCGTGGATGCGATTTTCTTCGCGCGCTCGACATCTTCTGATGTGACAATTCGTTCTCCAGCATCTCCGCATTCCCTGCATTCATAGATGCGGGCATACGGAGCGTCTTCATTTCTTCGCCATAGAAAGGCGGACGCCAAAACCTCATGCCCGCATTTTTCGCAAGTTGTCACATAGAGGGTTCGCAGGTGAGTCTCGAGATGCTCATCGCCTTTTTTGGAGGCGGCCAGGTCCGCCAGCGCCGCCTTGAAATCCGATTCCGCAGGAGGACGGGCCGCCAATTCCAGCAAGAAACGCGTAATGGGGTTATTGACCGTGACCAGCAGGCGGTAGCCAGCGCGCGCAGCCTCAATCGCGACGCGGGGTGCAAATCCAAACGGGTCCAGCAACCAGCTTCCCCTCGCGACGTGCAGCGAGAGCCAGGCCGAAATGGTGCCCTCTTCCAGTGGAGGGATGAATCGGGACAGCGGTCCGGGATCAGCGGCTTTCAATCCAAGAATATAAGGCTGGGCATCCATTCTGATTCATACGGTGGCACGGAACCAATCAAAGATCGGCACAGGCGAATAAAGCATCGCGAATCTTCGCGGGGTTGGGACCGTAAATATTGAAACCGGCGTTGTTCATAGAGCTTCACAAAGCGGTTCCTTCGGCACAGAACGCAAATCGCTTTCAATGGCGGAAAGCAAAAGTTGGATACCAAGCAAAACTGCGAGGGTCGGGAGCATTACGGTGCCGGTCGGCGCAGCAATATTCAATCTTGCATAATAAACCCATTTGGTGATGCCGAAGATCAAACCAAACAACAGGAGCGGGATGCTCGTGATCAAATAAACTGATCCCATCGAAAAATCGTAAATGAAATTCTTCAACACCACACGGCGCAGAAAAGTGGTGAGCAACTTAAACGGAAATTCCAACAAGACGCGCCGGATGACGAGGCTGGAAGCCTCGCCCTGATAACGGGCGGGCATGGGCACGTCGCACACCACGGCGCCTAGTAAGTACAGATGGGCCAGCATGGAGGTTTCAAAATAATAGGAATGGTCGATTTGCTCCAGTGGAAGTTGAGTGAGCACCTCGGTGCGGACGGCTAGAAAACCATTGGTCGGATCGAAGATGTTCCAGTAACCCGTCGCGGCTTTGGAAAAGAAGCCTAGTCCCATGTTGCCGAGCCGGCGGATGAACGGCATTTTCTGCAGAGCGATGAAATCGCGGAAGCGGTTGCCTTTGACGTAATCCGCCTTACCGTCGATGAGCGGCAGGAGCAGATCAGGCAGACGACCGACATCCATCTGCCCATCCCCGTCGACTTTGACGACAATCTGCGCACCGAGTTCCAGCGCCTTCCGGAAACCTGTGACCATGGCGCCTCCCACACCTTGATTATGCTCGTGCTGCAGCAGGATGAGGCGTCGGTCACGTTTCGCAGCGGCTGCCACCTTTTCTGAAGTCGAATCGGGTGAAGCGTCATCCACCACAATGACGTCGCAAATGTAATGGGGAAGTCCGCGCAGAACGCCCGCAATCTCGCCTGCCACCCGGTAGGCCGGAACAACTGCCGCAATCTTATATTTCCGAAAATCGACCTGCTCTTTCATCAAAGACAATTGTAATCGAACCTCGTCCATACAGCGCCGTTTTGCGTTAGAATATCCACTTAACAAGGCAACTTTTCACCCTAAGGAAACCATGACATCCACCGGGGAACGAATCCTCATCGTCGAAAGCGATCCTGATATCAGCGATTTGATTGGGAGGCAGGCGCTCCAGCCGCTGGGTTATCAATTAACCCTGACTGGAGAGGCGAGCGCGGCCATCAAGCAGGCGGTTCAAAACCCGCCCGATTTGATCCTCGCCAACCTCAACCTGCCCGGCTTGAGCGGCAAGGATTTGATCACTGCCCTGACATCTCAAGGGATCAGCGCACCTCTGATCGTCATCGCCGAGAAGGGACAGGAACAGAGTGTGATCCAGAGTTTTCGTCTCGGAGCAGTGGATGCCATTCTGTGGCCGGCCCGCGATGCCGAGATAGTACGGGTGGTGGAACGCGCCCTTTTGCAAACGCGTGAAAGCCGGGCCCGCCTCCAACTCGACCGTCAATTGGAAGCCGCCAACCAGGAACTCCAGCGCACCGTCCGCGAGCTGACCACCATCCTGTCGATCGGCAAGGCGGTGACCTCCACCACCGACCTGCGCCGGCTCTTCGATCAGATCGTCGTAGGCGCCATGCAGGTGGCCGAGGCTGAAATCGGATGGCTGATGATCCGCGACGAAAACACACGCGCCTTCTTGCTGACCGCTCATCGCAACCTGCCGGAAAGCTGGGCGAAAAAGATCAACCAGCCGTTGGATGACGGCATCAGTTCCTTGGTGGCAATTTCGGCGGAAACGCTCTCCATTTTTGGCACACCCCTCGAAAAATTTAAAGTGGCAGCACTGGGGAAATCCGCGGCGGTCGTCCCCATCAAGGTCCAGAGTGAAGTGATCGGCTTGCTGATCGTCGTCCGCAAAGCAGAGCGCGAGATCGATAAGGTCGCCCAATCCCTGCTCGAAGCGGTGGCAGATTACGCCTCCATTTCGCTGGTCAACGCGCGTTTGTTCCGCGTCGTGGAGCAGAACGTCGAAGCCGCCCGAATGAATGAAAAACACCGCCTGGCCATGCTTGAGTCGCTGAAAGAGTCCATACGCGCTGAAATGCAGGTCTCCCTGTATCCGCTGGAGGCGCTCCTGTCGGGCAAGCCCGGCGCATTAACTGCCGAGCAGGAACAGGCTCTCAAAACCATTCAAAGTTCTTTACAACGACTGACGCGTTCTTCCGAAAAAACGGTCGCACCGGACGTCGCGAAAAAAGGAAATGGATGATTCCGCGTGAGCTAATACTGCTGGCATTGGACGAGTCTGAGAGCCTGCACCTCATGGAGCGCGCCCTGCTCGCCGTGAATTATGAAGTCGCGATCGCCCGCGACTGCGAGGGGCTGGAAAAAATCCTGGAGGAGTCATCGCCGGCGTTATTGCTCATTGCTGAACACTTCTCCGGCCAGAACGGCATCGAGCTGGCCGAAAAAGAACTCGAGCGCTTTCCCACGCTTCCAATTCTTCTCTTCGCCGAAATGGATACGACGGGCACCATCAAGGCCGTTTTGAAAGCGGGTTTGAGTGGATACCTTTATCCGCCTCTGCACACCGAAGACATCGTGAACGCCGCCGACCGAAGTCTGGCGCGTGCCCGCCACCTCGGTGATTGGATTCGTCGCGAGGTCAAGCGCACGACTTCATCCCTCGAAAAACGCGCCCGGATCTCAGAATCAGAACGCGACAAACTGGAAGCCATCATCGCCAACATTGAAGACGGTGTGATCGTCCTCGATCAGGAACGCAAGATCCTTTTCATGAATCGAATCGCCCGCGAGGTTTTTGACCTGTCTGCTGAGGCGATGGGCAGACCCATCCTGCATGTGATCCAAAATCCGGATTTGCAGGCGTTCCTGCTCCGCTCCACAGAAAACCCCGTCAAGTATCACGAATTGAATTTCGATGATGGGCGGGTTCTGAATGCACAACAGACCGTCATTCCTCACATCGGGACCGCCATCACGATCCATGATATTACCTATCTCAAAAAGCTGGATCAGATCAAAAGCGACTTCGTGCATACGGTCTCCCATGATCTGCGTTCTCCGCTGACAGCCGTACTGGGTTACACCGAGCTGATTGCGCGCGTCGGGCCGGTCAACCAGCAACAGCAGGAATTTCTGGGACGCATTCAAGCCAGCGTGCAGAGCATCACCACGCTCATCAACGACCTGCTTGACCTTGGCCGGCTGGAGGCGGGCTTTGACACGCGCCGCGAAGCGGTTCAATTGGAGAGTGTCCTCCAATATTCCCTCGATATGCTTGAGTCGCTCATGACTCAGAAGAACCTCCATCTCGAGAAGAACATCGCAGCCAACTTGCCGGCTCTGCGCGCCAACCCCATCCGCATCCGGCAAATGCTGGATAACCTGATCGGAAACGCGATCAAATATACGCCCAAGGATGGGACGATCCGCATCGGCATCCGCACCGAGGATCGCCAGCTCGTCCTTGAAATCAGCGACACAGGTCCAGGCATTCCCTTGGACGAGCAATCCCGCATCTTCGAAAAGTTCTACCGCGCCAGCAATGTGTTGGAAGGTCCAAAAGGATCCGGCCTCGGGTTGGCCATCGTCAAATCCATCGTGGAAAGTCACCAGGGACGCGTGTGGGTAGAATCGACGCTCGGAAAGGGCGCCACTTTCATTGTGGTGTTGCCTGAGTACGAAGCATAGAATCGATGGCCTACCCGCTCAAGCCACATTAAAATGCCGCCGCCGGATTGAATCCGGCGGCGGCTTTCGCCAAAGGAGGAGACAGTGAGGAGCATCTTGGAGGTGTCTTTGTTCCGTCTCCACAGTTATCATAACGCAGGGACCGGAAACACGGGATTATCAAATGTCATCAAATCATAGTGATAGTATTCACAAGAAGTCCTTTCAGTTTTCCCGACTCATTTCAATTCAGCAAGAAATTCCCTCATTAATTCAATGGCGTGGGCAGAATCTTGATACGCCTTCACCTGTAATTGCGGGTGTGGATTTCCGCTGATCATCTTTGATATCTTGCGGCCGTGCTGAAACAAACATAACACAGGCTTTCCTGCATTCAACGCAAAGCCGATCTCATACCCAACGCCATGCGAAGGGACGCTGACCTCGGCAATCAGTGCGCTGGCCCGCCGAATCCAATGGACGTCGCGTTCGTAGACTTCGTGCGGCTCAACCACCGCTTCCAGGGACAGGACATTGGATTCGGCAAGTTGCGCCGTCGGCACGTCGTGACCATCCCTAAGGAGGGCCGCCGTCAGAGCCTGGTAGATGCGTTCAAACTCGCGCCCGCCCGTAATCGAGCAGGCAAAATAAATGTTCATTTTCTGGGCAATCGCGACAGGATGGATTGGTCCGGAGTTTTTTGTTCAGGGGCGTTTCCACTCACACGCAGACTATCCAATTCAGTGCTCAAGCCCATCCAATCATTCACTAAAATGATGATATGGGGGGTGCTGTCCTTGAAGAAAAATGGCGAAAGGAAAAATCGTAGGACGGACAGAGGTATCGGAAATGCATTCAACTCGATCTTTACCGCCGTCAGGCTGGATAAGGGCCGAATGATATCGCGTCTCCAGCTGGACATGCTCTTCAGAGGAAACGTCGCGGCCATGCTGATTGTGGATGTGCGAAGAATGCGGCGATACGAAATATTCATCCGCAGAAATGGTGTCACCAGGCGCAAGTGATCGCCGAACAATTGCACATATCCGCTCTTTCGAAAAGACGCCATGACCAGCGAGAGCAAGGTCACGGCCCCACCCAGGGAGAGCATGGCTTGCCAGCGCCACGCTTCGGCCAGCCGCATGAAGGGGTCCTGATAAAACGGCCACGCCAGCGACGCCAGCGCCAGGCCCAAAAGCAACAGCGCTGGCCACCAGCGATCGATCATATGTGTATAAACGAGGAGCGGATAGCGTCTCCCAACCTTCGCCATAGATCAACTCTCCTCCTGAGATGAGACCGCCCGCTCATCCTGTTTCTTAACCCTTCGCTCAGGACCCACGCCGGCCGGGCCGCCGTTTAATCGAGCGCTCAAGTTTCCAATGGCCTGTTCCAGGTGTTCGCCGCGCAGGCTGAATGTAATGTCGCCGCGTGTCTTCTCAATGATGCCGCGCGCCAGATCCGTCTGCCGCCGCAAACCATTGGTGATCGCATCCGGATAATCCATCGTAACCAATACGGAATAGATATCATCCATGATGCTGAGCAGGCGTTCTGCTTCCTGTGAATAACCATGACGCAAGATATCCAGCGTTCGCCGCCGCAACTCGCCGACCACTTCGGCCAGACCATTTAAATAGGTAAAATCCGTTACATCCAACTGCTCCGGCGTAAGCAAAGGCTGATTTCGAATCAACGCACAGGTGACATTCGCCTCGACGAACTCTTTCAAGGCATCTTGTGTATAGCCTGAATAAAAAAGATCGGGATAGGGGGCAAGATCCTTCTTCAACCGATCGGCCAATTCATGGGCAGCGGACAAATGCTGCTCCATCACATCGGTCTCGTCGCGGTGCACGGCACGGATGGCCAGGGCGCAGGCGCGCGTCAGCTGCCGGGCTTGCGCCAGAGCCTGATCGCGGCAGGCGGTGCGCGCGTCGAAGTCTCGTCGAATTTGATCGGCAATGCTCTCAAGTTTATGCATACTGATTTTTAGTCCTTAAGCTTTCCCTTCGCCGGGAGGCTCTGGCGGCTGGTGCGGGCGAAAGAGATTCTCGGCCAGCGAGGCATTTGGAACCACAATCTCCCCGAAGACCGATTCATAACGTGCGAGGTTTTCAGCCAAGGCTCGCATGAGCAGCTTCGCAGAAAGAGGCGACATCAACACACGCGCTTTGACCGTGGCCTTGGTCTCGCCCGGTAAAATATGGGCAAAGTCGATCACGATGTCAGCAGGAGAATGAGCGATGCGCGCCAGGTTGGCGTAAACCACGTCAAGCCCGGAGGGAATCTCCAGGACGGGAGGAGTTGAGGGTGCAGGAAGAGACATGCGAGTCTCCAATCATGATGAGCGCTCGGGGAGCTCTCATTGATAAAACACTAAAACGGAATATCGTCCTCGGCAGGGGTAACGGCCATGTCCCCTGCGTCCGCCGTAGAACCGGCGCCAGAATCGCTTTCACCGCGCGAACTCAGGAAGCGAATCGTGCCCGCCGTAACTTCAAAGGAAGCACCGGAGGTACCATCCTGTTTCTGCCAGATACGAGGTCCGCCGGTGTTCTTGTCGGGCGTCAGCCTCCCTTCCACCAGGACCTTCGAACCCTTTTTGAGATATTGATTGCAGATCTCCGCTTGCTTCCCCCACGCTGAAACGCGAAACCAAATTGTCTCGTTGACCTGCTCGCCGCTGGAGGAGGTATACCGACGATTGGACGCAACCGAAAATGATGTGACTGCTTGACCAGAGGGTGTATAACGCATTTCTGGATCCCGGCCCACATTGCCAACAATAACAATGGTGTGGAACATGGAAATCTCCTTTGTGTATGGGGAACGCCGCAGGCGCGGCGTTGACGATTTATGATTCAATTGTACACTTGTTACCGAAAGTTGCGAGGAGATTTAAGGCACAATGGACCGCTCTCGCAACGAGGGCGGTCCATTGCTTTTGCGATGATCAATCAGCGGCAGCAGGCACCGGCTTGGCCGCTTCTTCCGGCTGCGGCCGGGCGGCGGTCAAGAATCCGATGAACATCAGGATCGCCGCGAGCAACTCACCCAGATATAAAAATTGTCCATAGCCAAGGTGCGTCAGCTCGCTGGCGGTCGCCACAGACAAAGCCCCGACCGCGATCAGAACGTTGCCGACGACGCGATTGGGCAGAACCCGCTTGCGCCAGAACAGGAACGCCGAATAGAGCGCCCCGCCAACCAGCAAAACCAGTCCAACGGTGCCAAAAATAATGGTGGGGATAAGAATTAAATTGAAGGAGGCGGCGGGGATAATTGCCTTATATTGCTGGCTGATCGGCGTACCCAGATGAAAACCCTGATCATCAATGGGAATGGACAACATCAGCCCCGCGCTGACGAGACTGGCGAGAATCAGAGCGCCTGCTACCAGATGAACCCATTGCCGCCTGACCAATAAGTAAAGCGTACCCTGGCCAATCCACGCCGGGTTTAGAATCGCCCCGAACAGATACCAGATCACGAAGACCGTCCGACTCCAGGCCAGCGAGAGATACACCTCAGAAAAGCTGCCGGCTCCAAACATCGCCAGGCCAATCCCCCAAAAAAGAAAATGCGGGGCGCGGCGCACAAAGTAGCGTTGAAAGACATAAACCGTGAACCCCAGCATGATGGCCGTGGAGATAAAAGGAAGGATTTGATTGATTGACATGGTCTGCTCCAAATCAAATTTAGAGACGGATGACGCCGAGCAATATCCCGAGCGCGAACAGAATCAATGCAATCGTAAGGACTCCCATGAGAATCAAAACAACAGGGATGACTTTTTCATACACCAAGGAATTCTCTGGCATGTGCGATTTTTTCTTTGCGTGCAGATCGTCCGGCATGGCTACCTCGTCCCATCCAGTCTCAGCAGAGCTATTGTGCATTGGATAGACAGGCAAGTCAACACAAGTTTCGGTAGGTTTATATTAAATTTTGAATAGAGTTTCTTTTCCTGTTCCCGGTTCCATGTTTTGATGGATTTCTGATTTATACTGTCTGTAAATCCTGTCAGGAGAATTGAATGTCACGAAAACCTCATCTTGAAAACTTTTTTACCGTGGGCACTGCCTTCAGGGCCCCAGGTCCGATTGGGAAATAGTTCAATGCAAATCGCGAGAAAACAAAACCGTTGGGTGATCGCCGGCGCCGCACTATTGATCTTGCTGATCACAATTTCCTGTCAGCTTTTAAATACCCCGGCCCTGCGCTTCGCTCCCGATGCGATGCCGAGGGGACGGGTGGGAGTCTTTTACTATGTGATCATAAAAATCGCCAACAACCAGACCCCCGCAGGCGAGTTCACCATTTCCCAAGGTAATCTTCCAAAAGGGTTGATGTTCCAAAGACTCGCCGGCCAGGATGCTGTTTTGATTTCAGGAACGCCCCAGGAATCGGGCGCGTTCCATTTTGTGCTCAACGTCTGGTGTTATGGAACCAGCCATAGCGGACAAACCGGGACAAAAGACTACGTGATCCCCATCAATCCCTGATGATTTCCCTCGGGAACGCCGGAATTCCCGGTCCTTGTAAGGGATCGAATTAAGGGACCTTGCCGTGGACATCGCTTCTTCCCTGCAGCAGACGACCGAAGCAGACCCTTCGGTCGTCTTTATTTGAGCATGAATTGAATGGCTAATCTTCATAAGTCTCTAAGGTTCTAATGATATATTTCCCGAAATTTTCGCCCGAAATAGAAGGAGACTTATGGATACACCCAAACGTTATCATCCCGTATTGGTGACCTTGCATTGGCTGGTGGCCCTGCTCGTTTTCCTGGATTTATATATTGGCTATTTCTATATTCGGCCCATCATTCTGTCGGGCGGAGGCGGCGTTCGAGGCACAGATGCGATGCTCAAAATCCATATGGCCGCCGGGATTGCCATCCTCGTCCTGATTGTCGCTCGATTTGTCATCAGGCTGAGCACGCGAAAACCGGTGCCGGCAGATGCCGGCTTCAAGATTCTCAACGTTCTAGCGAGGGCCGTCCATTACGCCTTATATTTTTTCGTATTCGCCATGACCATCGTCGGTCTGGTCTTCGCCCTGCAGACCAATCGTCTCCAGGCGGCTTTTCTCGGAGCAACCGGCGGGCCGGGGTTTGGACCCGGCAGCGGATTCTCGCGACCAGGCTCCGGCCCCTCTGGTGCATTTCCCGCTCCCGGCGCCGGAACACCTGCTCCGAATTTCAGCAGAAACGGGGCGCCCGCGTTTCCTCCGGGAAGTGGCCCGCGCCCGGCTGGACGCCGAGGATTCAATCTATTCCTTTTCCTTTTACCGCTGCACCTCTACTTATCCATAGTCCTGATCGCTTTGCTCACGCTGCATATTCTCGCGGCCTGTTACCATCAATTGGTTCGCAGGGATCATCTGCTCCGCAGAATGTGGTACGGGCCGGCATAAATGTAAATCGTTTACGGGCCGGGAGTGGTTGATGTGGCCGCTGTGGTCGGAACGGCGGTGGTTGGAATCGACGTGGGAACGGCTGTGGTTGGAATGGAGGTGGGAACGGCCGTCGTTGGAGCAGACGTCGGAACGGCTGTGGTCGGAACCGCGGTGGGGACCGCGGTCGTTGGAACCGCGGTAGGAACCGGCGTGGTTGGAGCAACTGTCGGAACAGCTGTAGCGGTATTGCTGACGGGAGTATACGTTGCCGTCGCGGCCGGGAAGGCGGTATCTTCATAGGTCGCTGTCGCATCCTCGGTCACGTCGATCAGTACATAGACCGTCACGCCAAACTCTTCACCAGAGTCATTGGCTAGACGCCAGTAACCGGTATATTGACCGGCCGTGGTGGGGGCCGTCAACGTTACCGATAATTCCGCTTGCTGCCCAGGCGCGACCGAGCCGCCGATGCTTGTGGTTGTCCCCCCCATCTGATCACCGCTGGTAAAAGTCAGGGCGTAATTGGCATCCCATGTGCAGGAGCCGGTATTCTGGAACATCCAGGTTTTGATGAAGGGCTGCCCGGCAACCTCGACCGTGCCATCGGGAACCGTCACGTCTGAAATATAGCTGGCACCATCACAAGTGGAGCCACCCGGTGTTGCTACGGCATCATAAGGAGTGGATGTCGGCAGGGAATAGAAGAGCGTAGGAGAACCGGTTGGGGCGGGAGTGTCAGAAGCCTCATCCATCGGGGTGATGGTCGCGTTTTGATCGATCGCGGACTGCATATCTGCCGTGTCTTGAGCCACGACCGTTTGGGCGGCAGAGGTGTATATGGCAGAGAGCGTGTCCGTCCCGTTGGCCGATGAAGAAGAGCCGCAGGCGCTCAACAAGATTGTCACGAGCAGGGTGAGGCCAAGGAAAACTCTCTTTGTATGATTCATAAAGCTGCTTCCTTCCATCGATTCGCTAGAACGAATCGGCTTTATGCTACTGAACCATAATGAAAGAGTTGTGAAGGTGTGATGCGGATGTTGTGACGGTACTGTGACGATATCTTGCAGGCTTGCTTTTCCAGAACATCCCCTCAACACACAAAAGCATAAGGCTGATGTGGCGCTTCCGCAGGATATTGCCACACGGCATGTCCAAGTGACCATTGCCATGCCGCGAGCGCGGCCGCACAGGCGGCAACGAAATGGTCCGGGACGTTTTTTCTGCGCGGCAATCCACCCAATCCTTGGGCGCCCAACCAGTTCATCAAATTCAAACGCGCTTGTGCATGGCGTTTGAAACCCTTGACATCCCCGGCCGCTGCGCCGCGCAGCAGCAGGCATGCGCCGGGATGAACCTCCACGATTTGAAGATCCGTGTCCGGCTTCAGCATTTCTAACTCACGCGCCAGAACAATACCGCGAAGCGTCAAATAAACCATGCGGCTCATGGTGGGCGTCATGACGCCGATTCCGCCTCCCTGGAGGGACACCCGCTGGCGAAGTTCCTGATCGGATTTTCGATCGCCTCCGCCAGGGTTGTAGGAAAGCGGTGCATCGACTCCGATCGTAATGAGTCCCCTTTTCCCTAACCCAGCCACAGCGGCCAGAATCCTCTGATCCTCTGCCGCCTCAATCGCCTCTACTAAGTGCAACCCGTCTTGTGTCTCTTCAAATACGGTTACAAAAGTGTCGGCGATATTACGCGGGCCAGACAGATCAATCCCCATGACTTTCATTTCAGCATCAAGCGTGCCGCGCGCCTTCCGATCTCCACGGCAAAATTTGTGCCGCGATCCCATGGATAGACCTGACTCATCGAAGCGAAATACAAGCCATCGATCGGCGTATCGATGGAAGGGATGTTCTTGGAGTGATTGACCAGCGGCACAGGCTGGGCATAGTTCGTTTTGAACACCCAGACCTTCTTGATCCAATTCTTTTCAAAGGCAGGGTTGAATTTCTTGAACGCAGGCAGGAAGCGCTCCAACAATTCCGGATCGCTCATCGAAAAATATTCATGACCCTGCTCCAGATAATCGCCGGCGTACACGATGTGGTCGCCGCCAAAATTCTCGGGTGACACAAAGTTGGTATGCTCCACGAGTGCCAGGAACGGATACCCCTCTTCCTTCGGCAGGTTGAACCAATAGTAGCCCTGTTCGGAAAGACGGTGCTTCAGGGATAACACCATCACCACGGCGCCCATGGACTTTAGATCCAACAGCCCCTGCAAATAATCCTGGGGCAGGTCAGGGCACATCTTCGCCATCAGGCCCGGGGACGTGGTCACCATTACCTTATCAAACAATTCAATGTCACTGGCGTCCACCAGCAGACCCCGGTCCGGTGCCCGCTTAATGAACTTGACGCGTGCCTTGATTCGAATCTCCACGCCCATGGCCTGCAGCCTTTCGACGAATTTATCGGCAAAAGCCTGAAAGCCTCCTTGAAATGTGCCCAGCCGCGTCGTCCGCGCTTTGATGCGGGCCCACATCCAGGCCATGTTGACCTCCTTGTAGTAGGGCCCGAACTTCCCGATCAGCAGTGGCTCCCACATTTTTTCATAAACATGCTTCCCGGCCCACTTCATCATCCACGAGTCGGCGGTTACTTTCTCCAGGGCTTTCCAGTTATTCGTCAAACGGAGAAACAACCCGACGAAACCAAAACGGAGCTTATCCGCGCCCCAGCCCAAGCCGGGAAACAAAGCCATTTTGAGTACCGAGTCAAAGGGATAGAACCGGCCCTGGTGATACATCACCGTCAGGGGCCGCGGAAAAAGGACCTGTCCCTCCCAGCCCAAATCACGGATTAAGCCCAGCATGGATTGATCGGTTTGAAACCAGTGATGATAAAACTTCTCAACCGACCAGTCCCAATACGGTTCCTTGAACCCGCTGGCCAGCCCGCCGACATAATCAGCCGATTCAAAAATCGTCACTTGATGTCCGGCTTTTTGAAGGTCAAAAGCAGCGGCCATGCCGCCGAAGCCTGCGCCGATGATCGCAATCCTCATTCCATCAACATCCTTTGAAGGAGCCTTTCCGCACTCTGCTCCTAAGAATTGATCTCTGCTTCTGCGCGGAGCGAATCGCTCCACTTGACGCCCTCGCGCGTCAAAAAGTACGCGCCCACCAAGGTGATCGGGAGCCAAAGGGCAACATGCAAAACAAGCGTATATCCGGCCGCAGTGGCTTGATCGACCCCATAGGCGGTCAGCACCGCAATGCCTGGCGCGTCGAATGTGCCGATGTATCCGGGCGCGGACGGAATCGTCGTCGCCAGATTCACAATGCCGTTCATCAGCATCAGGGCAAAAAACGAAACATTAAAATTGAAGGCGTGCATCACCAACCAGTATTTGCCGGTTTCAAGCAGCCAAATGACAAGCGAGGTGATAAATACCATCAGGATGTTGAAGGGTGAACGCAGAGAAGCCAAGCCATCGAGAAATCTATGCATCAGCGAGCTGGTCTGCTGACGAATGCGTTGAGGTAGCAGGCGGTCAATGAACCATTGACCGATCTTGATCGTCAACTGGGGAAACATCGCCGCCAGCAAAAAGAGGACCAGCGCGCCCATAAAAACCCCGCTGCCGATCACCGCAACCTGCTGGATATCGCCGACAAAACCCGACTGCCCCGTCAGCTTCGCGAGTTCAGGCAAATTAACGAAAACAAATCCCAGCATCACGACGCCGTCGAAAATGCGTTCCACAATGATCGTCGCCAGCGAAGCGGAAATGGATACATCTTCCTTGCGTTTCAGGACGACCGCGCGCAACACTTCGCCGGCGCGTGCTGGATAGATATTGTTGCCCATGTAGCCTATCGTCACGATCGGGAACATTTTCGGGGTCGATATTTTTTTGACCGGCCGCAGGAGATAGTGCCATCTCCATGCCCGCGCCCAGACCGCGACAAAATAGACCGCGATCCCGGGAACCAGCCACCAATAATTGGCGGTCTGCACGACATTCCAAAACTGATTGAGCTGCAAGCCGCGTAACGCCAGCCATATAAATGCCACACTGATCAGAACCCCGAGCCAGAATTGCCATTTTTTCATATTGCCATTTTACCAGAGTAGCGATGCCCCAAGAGCAGCCCCGGGATGGGAAACAGCGAACAGGTTATAATCTTCGTCACTTAAGAAATCCATGGTTCCAAAAATCCTTCGTTCCACGTTAATGCTTCTGGCGGTCTGCCTGCTTTCTTCCTGCGTCCCGTTCCCATCAAAAAGCAACCGGCCCAATTTCATCATCATCATTTCCGATGACCAGCGGATCGGTTCCATGCAATTCATGCCTCAAACCCAGGCTCTGATCTTCGATCAAGGTGTTGCTTTTGCACAGGGATTCGACACCACACCCCTATGCTGTCCAAGCCGGGCCAGCATTTTCACGGGCATGTACGCTCATAACGACGGAGTAAAGACCAATGAGGATAAGCTCAACGACAAGTATCAGACCGTCATCATGGCGCTCCACAAAGACGGGTATTATACGGGTCTCGTGGGGAAATATCTGAATACCTGGCTGGGCGAACCCAGGCCGGAATTCGATTCGTGGGTTTCGTGGCCCGGCAGTGTCGCTTCGTACCAAGACCCCAACATCAATGTGAATGGAACGTGGAGCGTTCACCCCGGTTACATTACCGATCTTGAAAATGAATATGTCCTGCAGTTCCTGGATCAAGCCGCAAGGCAGAACAAGCCGTTCCTCCTGATCTATGCTGCCCGTGCTCCTCACGCGCCCGCCGTCCCGGCGCCGGAAGATAACAGCCTCTTGCAGGATCTGCCTCCCTATCGTCCGCCCAGTTTCAATGAAGCAGATGTCTCCAATAAACCAAGTTCGATTTCCGGCATCCACTTGCTGTCGCCGCAGCAGATTGCCGGGAACGATGATTTTCGCCGCCGCCAAATCCTAACGTTGCTATCGTTGGACAACAACGTGGCAAACATGGTCGCCAAACTTCAGCAGATGGGCCAGTTGGACAATACGGCGATCTTTTACATTTCCGATAACGGTATGCAGTGGGGCGAGCATCGCTTGTCTGCGGACAAGGCCGCGGAATATGAAGAATCAGTGCGGGTGCCATTTGCTTTGCGCTATCCACCCCTGATTCCCAAGCCGTATGTCGAGGATCATCTGGTAGGCAACATCGACATTGCCCCGACGATCTATGACCTGGCGGGCCTACCCATCCCAAACAACGTGGACGGGATGTCGTTCGTGAAACTGGTGAATGACAAGCCGTGGCGCGACAACATCCTGATCGAGTCGTGGCCGGAGCGCGGCTATTGGGCCGGCGTGCGCACCGATCACTTTGTTTACGTGGAAACGCAGGACGACCTGTCGGAACTGTATGATCTGCAGACCGATCCGTTTGAATTGAACAATCTGATTAACGACCCCCGCTATCAATCCGTCATTGCCGATCTGAAGCCGAAGCTCCAAGCCGAAGAACAGCCTCGTTCTCCCTGACAGCCATGAATCTTAACGAACCCGCACCCGACTTTGAACTGCCCGACCTCAGCCACAAGCTTCACCACCTGAGCGATTACTGCGGGAAAATCGTCATTGTGAATTTCTGGTCGTGCGAGTGTCCCCATTGCGAACGGACCGATCAGGCATTGATGGCCATGTTCGTGCAATGGGCGGATGAGGTTGTCATGCTTTCCATTGCCGCCAACCGCAGCGAATCGTTTCAAGACATCGACGAGGTTTCGAAAGCGCGCCACCTGCCCCTGGTCCTGATCGACGCGCAGCACTCCGTTGCGGATTTGTACGGGGCCCAGACCACGCCGCACGTCTTCGTGCTGGACGGCGGAGGCATTTTGCGCTATCGCGGTGCCGTGGATGATGTTACCTTCCGCCAGCGCAGGCCCACCCGCTTTTTTCTGGAGGAGGCCGTGGAAGCTTTGCTGGATCAACGGCTCCCGGTGCTGACAGAAACTCCCGCGTATGGCTGCACCATCGTTCGCGAGATTTGATTCGTGCTAGAATCACATTGTGATTGACCCGGAACGGTTGACTGCTTTCCTGAAAAAGATACACCTTTTTGCCGGCCTGAGCGATGAACAGCTGGAAACAGTCGCCATGCAATTTACAGATGAAGAGCGGGAGGCAGGCACGATCATTTTTGAGGAAGGAACGCAGGGCGACACGTTCTACCTGATCCTTAGCGGGAAGGCGATCGTCTTTCGCAAACGAAAGAAAAAGGGAAATGGGGAGGGAGAGCAACGTCTGGCGACTTTGGTGGCGGGAGATTATTTCGGGGAAGAAGCTCTGTTGACCAATCGGAGGCGTAATGCCAGCGTTCGCGTGGAAGAAGAGGCTGTTCTCCTGAGTTTGCCCCGCACCAAATTCCTGGCCCTGTTGAAACAGATCCCCCACCTGAGACCCAACTTCGAGATTTCCGTGGAGAGCCGCAAACTGTCCCGCCGCTTGCAATTCAAATGGGTGCGTTCTGATGAGGTGATTTACTTTTTGGCGCGCAAGCATATTATCCTGTTTTTTCAAGCCGCGCTCGGACCCCTGATCTTCCTGTTGGTTCCCGGGCTTTTGATCCTCGGCTTCCTGTTTTACAACTCCATCCTTCTGCTGGGGCTGGCCCTGGCCGTTCTTTTGGTCATTGCCGCGGTCCTCGTCTGGGAGTGGGTGGATTGGGGAAACGATTATTACATTGTCACGAACCAGCGTGTGGTCTGGCTGGAGAAGGTGGTCGGAATCTACGACAGCCGCCAGGAATCGCCGCTGCCCACGGTGCTCTCCGTCAGCACGGAAACCGAACCATTGGGCCGTTCACTGGATTATGGCAACGTCATCATCCGCACGTTTGTGGGCCGTATCACCTTTCACCACGTGGCCCACCCCTACCAGGTGGAGGCATTGATCAAGGAACATCAGAGCCGTGCGAAAGAAGGCTCGCGCCGGACTGAAGTAGAGGCAATGAAGAGGGTCTTGGTCACGCGCATGAACCCCAATCCAGAAGCAACCGTGCCAGCCTCGCCCGAGGTTCAAATAACATCGGCGGCAAAAAGGAAAAGTTCCTCCACGGCGGGCGAGGGCCTGTTCGCAAATTTCTTCAAGGTGCGCTATGAAGATAAAGAGACCATCACCTACCGCAAGCATTGGTTCGTGCTGGTCGAACAGATCTGGCTGCCAACCGTGCTCCTGTTGGGCGTCCTGGCAGTGCTGGCAGGCGGAATCTACTATTTATATTTCACTTCTGCTTCAACGGCGGCCATTGCCGACCTTGAACGGGAGACCCTCTTTGTCGTTGCACCTCTGGCATTCCTCGCAGTCCTAGTCTGGTGGATCTATCAATATGTGGATTGGAGCAACGATATCTATCAAGTCACTTCCGATCAAATATTGGATATTGATCGCAAACCGCTTGGGAGCGAGCAGCGCACCGCGGCCCAGCTGGAAAACATATTGGCTACCGATTATGAACGCGTCGGCATCCTGGGGCTGTTCTTCAATTATGGGACAGTTCATATTACTGTGGGCGGCACCAAGATGGCTTTCAAGGACGTGTTCGACCCGCCTTCTGTCCAACAAGACATCGACCGCCGACGGATGGCCCGCAATGCCGCGAAAGAGGAAGCCCGAGTCAAAGCGGAACGCGAACGGTTGGCGGATTGGTTCCTGGCATACAATGAGGTCACCAAACCCGAGGACGAAAAAACGAACGAGACCGACCAGAAGTAAAAAATGGACATTGAATTTTAGAGGCATCGTATCATGGCACTACGAACCATCGTTACAATTCCCGAACCGGTGCTCTATCGCAAAGCGCGGCCGGTCACCAAATTTGATAAGGACTTACAGACGCTGATCGACGATATGATCGACACCATGCGCGACGCGCCCGGTGTCGGGTTGGCCGCGCCGCAGGTGGGAGTTTCTGAACGCCTGATCGTTGTCGAATATGCCGAGCAGCCCGAGGTGAAAGAGGGGGAAGAGCCCAAAGAAGTCAAACCCAGGCTTTACGTCATGATCAACCCTGAGATCGTGAAAGCGTCGGCAGAAACGGTGATGGGCGTCGAAGGCTGTCTTTCGATTCCCGGCCTGGTCGGCGAGGTCGAACGCTTCGAGGAGATCCAGCTCAAAGGCCTGAACCGACACGGGCAGCCGATGAAGGTCAGGGCCAAGGGCTGGCTGGCGCGCATCTTCCAGCATGAAGTGGATCATATCAATGGTATGGTCTTTACCAAACGCGCCACCAAGGTCTGGAAACCGGAGACGGAAGAAGAGGAAAACGACAGGGTCTAGTGAAAGCGATTCGCCCCTTGACCGCAAACGATCTGCCCCGCCTGATCGAATTTTGGATCAAGCATTGGGGCGGCGCTGAGATGGTCGTTCACGGCAACGTATTTCGACCGGAACAATTGAACGGCTTTGCGGCCGAAGATTGGTCGGGTGTTGTCACCTACATCATCCAAAACGATTCGTGTGAAATAATCTCGCTGAACAGCTTGAAGGAGAATCGAGGAGTCGGGACAGCCTTGATCGACGAGGTCAGGAAGGAAGCCCGCCGACAAAATTGCCGGCGGTTGTTCCTCGTCACCACCAACGACAATTTACATGCGCTGGGATTTTACCAACGCTACGGTTTTGAGCTGGCCTGCCTTCGGCGCGGTGCGCTGGACCAAGCCCGCAAAGTGAAGCCGGGCATCCCCGTGGTCGGAATGAATGACATCCCGCTGCGCGACGAGATTGAATTGGAAATCCTGTTGAAGTAATATGCATCTCAAACATCTTTCCCTCACCAATTTCCGCAACTTCGCCCGCCTCGATATCGACTTGCCGCGCGGCATCCTCCTGCTGGTCGGGAATAATGCGCAGGGCAAGACCGGCATCCTCGAAGCGATTTACTTCCTGGCCTCGTTCACATCGTTTCAAACCACCACGGACCGTCAAATGGTCAACTTCATGGAGGCCAAAAATCCCCTGGCCGTTGCGCGTCTCGTGGCAGAATACGAGCGGAACAAAAAGAAGCACAAACTCGAAGCGCGCTTGATCCTCGAACCAAGCGGGGTCAACGGGCAGCGGCTGCGCAAGGAAGTCCTGCTCGACGGCGTAAAGAAACAAATCAATGAAATGATCGGTCATTTCAACGCGGTCGTCTTCGTGCCGCAGATGTCGGGGATCATCGAGGCGGGTCCTGAAGAGCGGCGGCGATATTTAAATCTTGCGTTGGCTCAAACCGTTCCAGCCTACGCCGCTGCACTCAGTGATTACAACCAAGCGCTCAGCCAGCGCAACGCCTTGCTGAAAATGTTGGGCGAAAATGGCGGTGACGCGAATCAGCTCGAAGTCTGGGATGAAACGCTGGCAAAGCTCGGCGCGCAGATCATTCAATGGCGTGTCGAAGCCGTCCAGCAGATCGAACGGCTGGCCACACGCGTCCATCAAGAATTAACTCACGGCCAGGAAGTCTTGCGATTGAATTATCAGCCGGCCTATGATCCTTTGCCGCCCATCAGCATGAAGCTGACCACGGACACAGATCGCTCGTCGCTGAAGGCGGATGACATCCAAAAAGGGTTCCTGGCGCGCCTGAAAGAGATCCGCTCCGAAGAGATCGCGCGCGGTGTGACCACGATCGGTCCGCATCGTGACGAGTTGCGTTTTCTCGCAAATGGGATCGACCTGGGCGATTATGGTTCGCGCGGACAAATCCGCACAACACTGCTGGCCTTGAAACTGGCGGAAGTCAATTGGATGAAGGAACGCACGGGCGAGTGGCCCGTGATTCTGCTCGATGAAGTGATGGCGGAACTCGATCTGCAGCGCCGCGCCGATTTACTGAAATATGTCGGAGAAAGCGAGCAGGTTTTATTCACCGCCACGGACGAGCATATGTTCGCGCCGGCCTTCGTCAAGCAAGCGGAAGTGTGGAATGTGGAAGATGGACGTGTGAAAAAGAACTGACCACCCACGACACAAAGGGGCGAGGCGGAACCTTCCTGTGCCTTGTGCCTTTTGTGTTTCCAATGAACGGAGGTAGAAATGACCGTGAAACATGCTGTGGACGTGGAAGCCAACGAGGTCCCAAACGCCAAAGACACCAAGATTCAAGTGTTGATCTCATCCAAAGAGGGACCGAACTTCGCTCTCCGAAAATTCTCGATGCATCGAGAGGGAGGCATGCCGCGCCACACGAACACCGTCGAACACGAGCAATATGTTTTGCGCGGCCAGGCGGCCATTACGATCGGCGATGAAACGTATCACGTCAAAGTCGGTGATGTGGTCTTCATCCCCGAAGGCGTGATTCATTCGTATGAAAATACAGGCGACGAACCGTTTGAGTTCCTGTGCATCATTCCAAACAAGGAAGATAAAGTCACGGTGGTGGATGAGAGTTGTTAGGGTTGAAAGAAAACATGCTGGCGCAAACAACCATAAGGGAAGGAAGACCAACCGCGTTCCGTGAATGTCCTCCTGGCTATCTCCAGATTGAATATTGGCGTTCAAATGGACTGGCCGGATTGTTCTGGTGGAGGACCAGGCCAGGCTGAAGCCAATCCCAATGCCCGTTTTGCGGTTGCGAATTTAAACATCAAATTCTGTCCTTGAATAGGATAACGGATCCATGGGCTGTTGGCCCGCCAGGAGCGGTATTCCGGAGAATACGGCTTTCGAGGCCATTGTGATTTATCTCGATTCCTGCTTTCCACCGCTGGAAATTTTGGAGCACGGCATCCATCGTCATGTGGAATGCGGCGGGGAACGAATCTGTAATTGGCTTGACCTGTGCGTTGCACCAAGTTCAATACGCCATCTATTCGGTAAGGTGCGAAGCACAGTCCTCTTCATAAAATAGTACTTTCGGCGGACCGGCTACCCATAACATAACAAGTGAAACATCGTCCTATTAATAGGAACAAAGGAGTCTACGGTAATGACGCTAACTTCCATCGTGACCTGGATCGTCGTCGGCGGAATCGCCGGCTTATTGGCAGAATGGCTGATCGGCGGAGTGCGCGCCGGCTGCATCGGGACGGTGATCATCGGCATCCTCGGCGCCTTCATCGGCGGCTGGCTGTTCACCTTCTTCCATATTTCCATCGGCTCCGGCATCGTCGGTGAGATCATCTCCGCCTTTGTGGGAGCGGCAGTTTTACTCCTGGTGATCCGGATCCTCCGCAGAGTGTAGGGCGTGCCACACCGGCAACAGGGGCCAGCTACAAGAACCTCCAAGGCGGCAAACCTTGGAGGTTTCTCTTTAAGATGGGCTGGACGACATGATTGCCTTAAATCGAATATTGACTATAATCACCAGCGCGTCATCCATCCTTCTTCCCGCAGAGAGAAATTATGAACGTCCAAATCCAATTGAATATCCGCCGAGCCACATCTGCCGACCGGGCCGAATGGCTCAGGATGCGGCATGCCTTGTGGTCGGAAGACGACCTCGAAACGCTGGAGCTCGACCTGGACCGAATGCTCGCCGATCCGCTGACGCCGGTCTTCGTGGCGGAACGGGCCGACGGCAAACTCGGCGGTTTTTTGGAAGCCGGAACGCGCAAATATGCCGATGGGGCCCTCAGCAGTCCGGTCGGTTACATCGAAGGCTGGTACGTGGACGAAGATCTGCGCGGTCAGGGACTCGGCAAGGCGCTCATGAAAACCGCCGAGGATTGGGCGCGCAGCCTCGGCATGACCGAGATGGCCTCGGACACGTGGCTCGATAACGAGGTCAGCATCAGGGCGCATCTCGCCGCGGGATACGAGGAAGTCGAGCGCCTGGTCCATTTCTTAAAAACGCTATAATACTGTATGCGAAAATGGCTCCTTGTCCTTCTTCTGATTTTTTCTGCTTGCACGCAAACATCCAATCCCTCGACGGAGGCTATTATGACCTTATCCATCAGCAGTCCTGCGTTTAAGAACGGCGCAGCCATTCCTGCCATGTACACCTGCATCAGCAAGGATGTCTCTCCGGCTCTGGCATGGAGCAGCCAGCCGTCGGCCACCAAATCCTTCGCGCTCATCATGGACGATCCCGACGCGCCCGGCGGCACCTGGGTTCATTGGGTGATCTACAACATCCCCGCCTCGGCGCACGGACTTCCGGAGGCCGCGCCCACCAAGGTTCAGCTGGACGACGGCAGTTTGAACGGCGCCAACAGTTGGGGTCATCTGGGGTACGGCGGCCCGTGTCCGCCCAGCGGAACGCATCGCTACTTCTTCAAGCTGTATGCCCTCGATACCATGCTGGATCTTCCCTCGGGAGCCAGCAAGCAGAAATTGCTCGCGGCCATGCAGGATCATATCCTGGCGCAAGGTGAACTCATGGGTACGTTCAGCAAATAAACAGCATGGTCATCATTGGTGAAATTGCCGGCCTGCTGACCTCGCTGTTCTTTGCCATCAATGCCATCGTTGTGACCAAAGCCGGTCAAAAGGTCGGATCATCGCTGATCATCAATCGCGCGCGCGTGGTCTTCGCGTTGCTCTATCTCATCCTCATAAACTTCATCCTGTACCGTCAGGCCCTGCCCATCCAAGCGGGGACTCAGCGCTGGACATGGCTCGCGCTTTCGGGCGTCATCGGTCTGGCACTAGGAGACGCATTTCTCTTCCAAGCCTACCTGATGGTCGGCGCACGGCTGGGGACCTTGCTCCTGAGTCTCTCCACCATCTTCGGGGCGCTGGAGGCGTGGATCTTCTTCGGTGAATCGTTGAGCCTCATAGAAATCATCGGCATTGCGCTGACGTTGGGCGGGATCATGTGGGTCATTCTTGAACAGGGCAACAACAAACATCAAAGCCTTCGTCCTTCTGCCTTAGGGGTGTCCTGCGGCGTCCTGGCTGCCATCGGCCAGGCCACGGGCTTGGTCTTTTCCAAGCAAGGCATGGCGGGCGATTTCTCGCCCATCAGCGGAAATGTGATCCGCATGTTGGCGGCGGTGATTGCGTTATGGCTGATCACGTTCATGCAGCGCGAAGCGGGCAAGACCATTCGAACTCTGAAAGAAAACCCGGATGGACTTAAATTGCTGGCGTTGGCGGCCCTGATCGGACCCGTGATCGGAGTTTCGTTATCCCTGCTGGCGGTTCAAAACACAGCGGTCGGTGTGGCCAGCGTGCTGACTTCCCTCTCTCCGATTTTCATCCTGCCCATCAGCCATTTTTTCTTCAAGGAACATCTGGGCTGGCAAGCCATCGCCGGCACGGTCTTGGCCACCATCGGCGTGGCGATTCTCTTCTTGTTTTGAAGCGATCCGGGGCCTCCTGATAAAGAGAAAGCCGGTTGCAGGAAGTATAATCAAACGTATGACCGTGCTTAACGGAAAGCGCATTCTGCTGGGTGTGACCGGTTCCATCGCGGCCTTCAAGGCCGCGGACCTGGCCTCGAAGCTGACGCAACTCGGTGCGCAGGTGGACGTGATCCTCACACCGGCGGCGGAGAAGTTCCTCATGCCGCTCACGTTCCAGTCCGTCACGGGGCGACACACCTACACCGATGCAGATTTATGGGGCGGCGAGGCTCATATCCTGCATATCGGACTCGCCCATCAAGCCGATTTGTTGGTCATCGCACCCTGCACCGCCAATACGATGGCCAAGCTTGCTTATGGTGCCGCAGACAATTTACTCACGATCACGGCGCTGGCCTGCAAATGTCCGCTGATGATCGCGCCCGCCATGGACGGCGGCATGTTCGAGGCGGAGATAACGCACGAAAATCTTCGTATCGTAACGGAACGCGGGGTGTACATCGCCGGACCCGCCGAAGGGCGTTTCGCCTCCGGGCTCTCCGGCAAAGGACGCTTGCTCGAATCGGCGGAACTGATCGGCCATATCCGCCTCGTCCTTGGACGTCATGGCCCACTCGCCGATAAAAAGGCGGTGGTCACTGCTGGAGGAACGCAGGAACCTCTTGACCCCGTCCGGGTATTAACCAACAGGTCTTCGGGCAGGCAAGGATACGCGCTGGCGCAGGCCGCGCTCGATTCCGGTGCCGGGGTCGTTTTGATCACCGCACCGACGAGTCTGCCCACCCCGATCGGTGCCCGCGTGCTCGAAGTGGAAACGGCCCAGCAAATGCGCAAGAACGTTCTAAGCGAGTCCGCAAAAGCGGATGTATTGATCATGGCGGCCGCGGTGGCGGATTTCCGTCCGAAGAAAACTGCCAGGAATAAAATGAAGAAACGGGAAGGGATTCCGCGCATCGAGCTGGAAGCGACGGAAGACATCTTGAAAGCAGTGGTGGATCAAAAGTCGAGTAAGAGACGGCCGCGCCTCGTCATTGGATTCGCGGCAGAGTCTCGTGATGTACTGGCCAATGCGAGTGAGAAACTTAAGTCGAAAAAATTGGATTTTATCGTTGCCAACGATATTGCGTCCAGCGACGCGGGATTCGGCGTTGAAACGAACCGCGTCACCTTGTTGTTCCCAAACGGGAAAAAAGAATCTTTGCCGCTGATGAGCAAGGCCGAAGTGGCTGAAGCCGTCATTGCGCGCGTTGCGGCGCTATTGGAGTAATCATGCGAGTTCTGGTCATTTCGGACATTCATGCCAATTACACTGCGCTGGAGACAGTCCTTGCAGACGCGGGCCAAGTAGATGAAACGTGGTGCCTGGGCGACCTGGTCGGCTATGGGCCCGACCCCAATGCGGTGGTCGAGCAGGTGCGCGAACTGACGCACTTGACGTGCATCATGGGAAACCATGACATGGCCGTTATTGGAAAAATGGCCCTGGAGTCATTCAACGGCGACGCGCGCCGTTCGTTGATGTGGACCGAGAAAGTGCTCAATGCGGACAATATGAATTTTCTGCGCTCCCTGCCACAGTCCGCAAAAGTGCGCGGAGAGGTGACGATGGCCCATGGCAGTCCGCGCGATCCGTTGTGGGAATATGTGCTGAACACGCTGACGGCGCGCCTGAACTTCGATCACTTCGATACACCGTTTTGTTTTATCGGACACTCGCACATCCAAAGCCTGTTTCAGTTGAACGAGGACAATGACCGCGTAACCCTGGAGTCGATCAAGCTGAACCGGCCCATCCCGTTAACGCCGCGCACCATCGTCAATCCCGGATCGGTGGGCCAGCCGCGTGACCGGGATCCGCGCGCCGCCTATGCGGTCTATGACACCGAAACACGGCAGTGGGAAGCGCGTCGTGCCGCGTATGATGTACAGAAAGTTCAGAAACGCATGCGTGAAATCGGCTTGCCGGAAAAACATGCTGTTCGAATTGGCGAGGGATGGTGACCTGCCTTCGCCTTGGGATTTTCGGGAGGGCCGGCACAGGCAGCTGGAACTTTCTATAAAACATCGTCGTCTATTGGGGGAAGTTCGTGCAGGGATGCATGAAGGAGGCAGAAATGAAACGATTGCTCTTGATCAGCTTGATCCTTACGTCATTGATTCTTTCCGGTTGCGATGTTGCGGCAGCTCCCACGGCCGCACCTCAACGCGGTGCGCCCTCGTTCTCGGGTGGTGCGCCAGAGATAGAAGCGCCGGCCCCGACCGCCGCGCCCGCCGCCGCTCAGGCGCAGGCATTTTCAAACGGAGCATCCGCAACCGGCGGCGGTACCAGTGCCGACACGGAACGGCTCGTCGTACAGACCGCGGAGTTGACCATCGTGGTGCAAGACGTAAAAGCCCGCGTCAGCCAGCTCGAACAAATGGCAAATACAATGGGCGGCTATGTGGTATCGGTCAGCATCGGCCAGACGTATGCGCCGGATGGCACACAGGTGCCCGATGCCCAGATGGTCTTCCGGGTGCCGGCCAATCAATTGGATGCCGCCTTGAATCAGGTCAAGCAGAATACGGTCGATGTCCAGGATGAAACGCTCACCGGTCAGGACATCACAAGTCAATACGTTGACTTGCAATCGCGTCTCACCGCGAAGGAGGCTGCCGCCGATCAATTGACCAAGATCATGCAGGGCGCGACGCGGACTCAGGACGTGCTTGACGTTTACCAACAATTGCAGCAGGTGGACAGCGATATCGAAGTGTTGAAAGGTCAGATCCAATACGACCAGGAAGCCGCCCAGCTTTCAGCAATCACCGTGCATGTGGTTGCCGAGCAAACCATCCAACCGATTCAGGTCGGTGGATGGAAGCCGCAGGGAGTGGCGCGCGATGCCATCCAAAACCTGGTCGACTTCTGGCAATGGTTCGCGAACGTCCTGATCAATTTCTTCCTGCTGATCCTGCCGGCACTGATCACCATGGCCATTCCTTTGGTCATTGCCTTCCTGATTCTGCGCTGGCTCTACCGCTGGATCCTCAAGCGCAAGCCAAAAGTTGAGACGCCCAAACCATAACCCGAATGTACCCCTCTGTAAAAAAAACAGAGGGGTATAATTTTTTCACATGGAAAAGCTCATCCGCGCAGCGCAGGAACTTTTTCACATACACTTGACGGGGCGGCAAGTGATGGCCCTGGTCACCTATGAGCGGGAACTGTTGGATTGGAATCAAAAGTTCAACCTGACGGCCATCAAAGACTCAGAGTCCATTCGCACCAAACATTTCCTCGATTCGTTCTCGTGTGTCATGGCGTGGGGCGCAGACCCGCCGCATCGTCTCGTGGACGTGGGTACGGGCGCGGGATTCCCCGGGCTTCCCCTCAAGATCCTATACCCGCCCATGCAGGTGACGCTGATCGAATCGGTCGGCAAGAAAGCCATGTTCTGCGAACACATCGTGCGCCTGATCGGATTGGAAAACATCACTGTGATCAAGGCCCGCGCCGAAGAAATCGGACAGGACCCAGCGCATCGCGAACACTATGATTGTGCGGTAGCACGCGCGGTTGCTAAGCTGAACGTTTTATCGGAATATCTTTTGCCGCTGGTTGGCATCGGCGGGATGATGCTCGCCCAAAAGGGCGAAAGCGGACCTGCGGAAGCGCAATCCGCGGAACGGGTGATGAAGCTATTGGGTGGAAGATTACAACAGGTCATGCAAATCAATTTGCCCGGCGTGGCCGATGACCGCTATCTCGTGATGGTGAACAAATCTCACGCCACGCCGCCGAAATATCCGCGCAAGCCCGGCACGCCAACGAAACAACCGCTGTAAAAATTGAACGGCAGAACTTTTGAATAACACCCGTGTTGTAAGTAGATAATCTTAGAAGTAGATTTTGGGAAAGGAACTTTATATGTTACGCTTCCGCCTTCCATACTGTGTCCTCGTGCTCCTCACGATGGCACTCACCGGCTGCGCGAATCAACCTGGGTCCACGTCCGCTCCCCCGATTACCACAACGCAAAATACGACAACCTTGGTGCCCTCGCAAAACCCTCCTCCGACGCAGACACCGGCGGTGACGAAAACGCGGGTGACATTCACAAGTGACAATCTGACGCTCGAAGGATTTTTATACAAACCCAGCGGGGATGGTCCATTCCCGGCTATCGTTTGGAATCATGGAAACGAACAAGACCCGGATTCGAGCCCGGAGTTTGATGCGGTTGCAAATATCTTCGTTCCCGCAGGATATATCGTCTTTGCACCCGTCCGGCGCGGGCAGGGACAATCCCAAGGCGATTCCATTCAAAGTCAAATGCAGCAGGTTCTCAGCGCAAAAGGCTCGGAGGCTGCGCAACAGTTCTTCGTCCAGCAGATGGAGGGACCGCAACTGGATGACCAACTCGCAGGATTAAATTATCTCAAATCGTTGTCGGATGTAGACCAGAATCGACTGGTGGTTGCCGGTTGCTCCTACGGTGGGATTCAAAGCATTCTGGCGGCGGCCAATGGTGCCGGCTACAAAGCCGCGCTGGCCATCTCGCCGGGTTCAGAAAGCTGGGATGGCAATCCACTGTTGCAACAGAGTCTCACCAAAGCAGTCAGCAGCATCAACATACCTGTGTTCCTGATCCATCCTGAAAAAGATGTGAGCGTTGCGCCGGGCTATGCGCTTGCGCAACAATTCCTGAAACTGAACAAATCCTATAGTTTCAAAATCTATCCACCCTTTGGCGCCGATGCGGAACAGGGACTTTGCTTCGGCGACGGGAATGGCTTTCATTGGTGGGCTCCCGATGTGTTAACCTTCCTCGGCAATGCGCTATCGCCTGCCAGCGCGGCAAGTCCACCGTCCGTACACTTCGCACATCAGCAGGTCACCGTACAGAGCGACGGTCTCAATCTGGTCGCCTATGTTTACAAACCCGCAGGCCCGGGTCCTTTCCCTGGCATCATTTGGAATCACGGCAGCGAGCCGGATCCGACGCCGGAAAATGAGTTCGGCTCGATTGCCTCGGTCTTCGTCCCCGCCGGTTATGTGGTTGTGGATCCGGTGCGACGCGGACAGGGAGGCTCACAGGGCCAATATATTCAGGATGCCATCCAACAGGAATTTCAGGCGCACGGTCGTGCTGCCGCGGATCAACTCTTTGTTCAGTGGATGGGATCCCAGGAACTGGATGATCAGCTGGCCGGCTATACGTATCTGCTCAGCCTGCCTTACGTCGATAAGAATCGGACCGCGGTCGTCGGCTGTTCGTACGGCGGAATTGAAACCCTGCTCGGCGCGGAAAGCGGCCCGGGTTACAAGGCTGCCGTGGCACTGTCCCCCGGCGCTGAAAGTTGGAATGGCTCTCCGCTTTTGCCGCCGCGCCTGCTCAAAGCCGTGGATGATATCAACATTCCAACGCTTATTATTCACCCTGCCCAAGATGCCAGTCTTGAACCAGGCTATACACTGGGCCCCGAGTTCCAGCGCTTGGGCAAACCATACGGTTTGCAGATATTTGCACCGTTCGGAAAAGCGGTACAGCATTGCTTCGGCGGTGGAAGCCCCGGTGAAGGTGAGTCGATATGGGGCCCCGATGCCTTATCGTTCTTAAGTAATGTGCTGCATTGAAATACGCCGCACAGCAAAACCGGAACGAAAACCTCGGTCGACGCGAATGAAAGGCACGTGCGGTGCTCGGGCGTTGAATCACGCCAGGCTCATCAACAACTTTTCAATCGACTGCGTATCCTTGCCTTGAGCTGTAATCCGTGAACAAAAAAACCGGGTCGATATATTCTTTTGTCTTGATGCTCCTATGGATGCTTGCTTGCATCGCTTCACCGGCGATTCCCGTCCCGACTTCTGCCGCTCTGGTGCCCACCAACGCTAGCGCCGCGCCTCCGTCGACTGCGTCCGTAATAGCGGCTGTCTCCACCCAGAGCTCTTCATCCCCAACTGTCCGGCCTGGCACGTACTTTGAGACCATCCCAAGCGGCGGTCAGCAGCGGGAGTACATCATTCATATCCCGCCAAGTTACAATGGGCTGACAGCCATGCCGCTGGTGTTCGTATTGCATGGCGTGGGCGGATCGGACAGGCAGATGGAGGGCAGCGGAATGAGTCTCAAGGCCGACCAAGAGAACTTCATCGTGGTTTATCCTAACGGCACAGGAGATCCGCGCGGCTTCAACGACCTCATTTTTCCCCAACCCATTACCACCGTTGACGATATTGGCTTTTTCCGCGACATGATCAGTCGTTTCGAGCAGCGCCTGCACGTGGATCCGAAACGCATCTACGCCGCGGGATTCTCGAACGGCGCCATATTTACCTATCAGTTGGGCGCAGAGCTGACCGACCAGTTTGCTGCGATCGCCATCGTCGAAGGCACCATCGGGACTCACGAGGGCGGCTCGTCCCTGGTGATTCCGCAGCCCTCCGGCCCGCTGCCGGTGATCATCTTTCATGGCGAAAAAGATGCCACTGTGCCTTATAACGGCGGCTTGAGCGTGGGTTTGCTTAAGTTGAACTTTTTCTCGGTGGGCGATGCCCTCGCTTTTTGGAATAAAAATGACGGCTGTACCCAGCCGCCAACAAAACAAACGCTGTACAATGGGAAGGTTTTGACGGAGGATTTCCTGGGCTGCACGGCAGGAAGCGAAGTCCTGCTCTATACCATTGTGAACGGAGTCCACGAATGGCCGACCCTCAACGATCAAGCCGGGTTTTCCGGCACCGACGCGATCTGGGATTTCTTCAGCAAGCACACACGATAAGCCAGCCTCTCGGCACACGGGAAACAGGTTCGCCGGAGTTCCAAGCGCGCAGGCGTAAAACAGGATCCTCCGCGTTGTTCTTTATGGATTCAAAAAGAACGCACGTCCCCGGATACAACCTATTCCCAATCGGCATGAAATCCCTGTTGAGGCTGGTCATCCAACAAGGCTTGTTTCTCATTTAAATAAGTTGTAGAATAAATTTGACAATTTCATCTGGCATGCTGGAAAACGTCAATAAACGAATTCCATCGTCGGTCCAGCACGTGAGGGTTGGGAAGGTTGTTGCCATGGAAAAGCAGTCGCCAGTGTTTCGCGATACGGGGGCCATTGCCAGCGGAGTACTATTGCTCGTCGCAGTTTATCTAACCAGCTTATATAGTTATCTGCTGTTTCACAGTATCGTCGAGCTATTCACGATCATTGTGGCCGCGGGGGTCTTCGTAATCGCCTGGAATGCTCGTAGTTATATCAACAACAACTATCTGCTTTTCATCGCGATCGCTTCTGTCTTTGTAGCTCTACTCGATTTATTTCACACGCTGGCTTATCAAGGCATGGGAGTGTTCCCGGACCAAACGGCAAATCTCGCGACCCAATTATGGGTCGCCGCTCGCTACCTGCAAAGCATCTCGTGGTTCCTCGCACCTTTCTTCCTCGGACGAAAGCTCAAACTGGATCTTCAGTTCGGTGCGTATATCGTGATTACGGGTTTCCTGCTGACATCGATCTTTTACTGGCAGAATTTTCCGGTGGCCTATATCCATGGAGTGGGTCTGACGGAATTCAAGAAGGTCAGCGAATATGTGGTCTCCTTCTTTTTCCTAGGCGCGATCGCGCTCCTGGTTTGGAAGCGTCAGGAATTTGAAGCCGGTGTTTTGTGCTATTTGGTTGTCTCGTTGATCCTTACCATCGGCTCAGAAATTGCGTTTACGTTTTACGTGAGCGTTTATGGCGAAGCCAATTTGATCGGTCACCTGCTTCGGCTTGTCGCCGTATATTTTTTGTACAAGGCCATCATTGAAAAAGGGCTGGTCAAGCCTTATGCCGTCCTGCTGAGGGATTTGAAACTTTCGGAGCAGCGTTTGCGCGAGTATGGGCTCAGCCAACAAGCTCACAACATGGAATTAACGCGTTCGGCGGACAAACTACGCGGCGATATCGCGATCATGCGCGCTCACAATGAAGAATTAGTGCGTTCCGAAGCACAGTTGCGCGACGACGCGGTGATCATGCAGATCCGAAATGAAGAATTAATGCGTTTGGAAAAGCAATTGCAAGAAGATGCAGTCGCCCTGAAAATCCGCAATGACGAATTGGATGCTTATGCCCATACTGTCGCCCACGATCTTAAAAATCCTTTATCAATTCTGATTGCCACCACCGACCTTTTCACAGGCATCCCCAGCTTGACCCGCAAGGAATTAAAGGAATTTCTTCAGCAGATCAAAGCCAGCGCCTTCGAGATGAACAATATCATTGATACTCTTTTGCTGCTCTCTGAGGTTCGAAAAGTGGAGGCGCCTACGGAGCCGCTGGATATGGCTAAGGTCGTGAACACGGTTCGGAATCGGTTGAGTTATCTCGTTAAGCAAAACCATGGCCGTGTAATCCTCCCGAAGACCTGGCCGACCGCGGTCGGCTACGCGCCTTGGATTGAAGAGGTATGGGCCAACTACATTAGCAATGCTCTCAAGTACGGCGGGGAATGGCCCTGTGTGGAATTAGGCGCTTCAACCCAGACCGATGGGATGATCCGATTCTGGACGCGCGATCATGGCCAGGGCATTCCGAGTGAAGAACGGGGGCGTTTGTTCATTCCATTCACACAGTTGGGCACGGTTCGTAAACAAGGCCATGGATTGGGTCTCTCCATCGTGTTCCACATTGTGGAAAAACTGGGTGGCCAAGTCGGCGTAGAGAGCGAAGTTGGTAAAGGCAGCCTCTTTTATTTCACGCTGCCGGCAAAATCCATTTGAAGGGGAGTTCGCTGGCAGCCGCCCTTTTCCCCGTGCTCATCTTTATCAGACTCTGATTATAATTCCCCATGCCATGGATTCCAAAACTCTGCACGTCCTCGAGCACGACAAGATCCTCGAGCGCTTATCGCACTTTTGTGATTTCTCCGCTTCGATGGAGCTGGCGCATGCGCTCCAACCATCGAACAATTTCGATGAAGTGACGCGTCTGCTCGCCGAGACTACCGAGGCACGCTATCTCCTTTCAACTCATGACCTGAGCATCGGCGGTTCCCATGATATTCGCCCGTCCGCCGACCTGGCCGCGCGCGGCGGCGTGATCGATGCACAACCATTGCTTGAAATCAAATCCACGCTGATCGCTTGCCGCGACTTGAAGAAATCTCTGGCCCGCGCGGAAGAAAAGGCTCCGCACCTCGCGCAACTTGCGGTTGGACTTCCCGAACCGTTCGGAATCATCGATGCGATCTCGCGCGTGCTTTCGGAACGCGGCGAAGTGCTCGACTCCGCTTCGGAGAAACTGGCAAGCATCCGCCGCGAAGTCCGGGTGGCACGTGACCGCTTGATGTCGCGCCTGCAAAAATATCTCACCGACTCAGGCAACAAACTGCAAGAACCGATCATTACGCAGCGCGATGGGCGGTATGTGATTCCGCTGCGCGCAGAGTTCAAGGGGCAGATCAAAGCCATCATCCACGATCAGTCATCATCCGGCGCAACATTATTTGTTGAGCCGCTGCCGGTTGTGGACCTCAATAATCAAGTCCGTGAACTCGAACTCGCCGAACGTGATGAAGAACGCCGCATCCTGGCCGAGCTTTCCGCCCTCATCGGCGCACACGCGGTGGAACTCAAATACGGAATGGAAAACCTGGCCGTGCTCGATCTGGCATTCGCCAAAGCCAAATATGCGGAAGAGATCCATGCTGCCGAACCCATCATGCACAAGATGGATCATGGAGAATGGAGAATGGATCAAGCCGCGACCATGAACCAGCCTGCGTTAACCATCCTGCTTCGCCAGGCGCGTCACCCGTTGCTCGACCCAAATACCGTGGTGCCGATTGACCTCAATCCAAAGGCCGGGACGCGCGCCCTCGTCATTACTGGACCAAACACGGGCGGCAAAACCGTTTCACTCAAAACCGTTGGCCTGCTGGCGCTCATGGCGCAAAGCGGACTGCACATTCCCGCCCAAAGCGGCTCGGAACTTCCCTGCTTTCACGAGGTCCTGGCGGACATCGGCGATGAGCAGTCCATCGAGCAGTCGCTCAGCACATTTTCCTCGCACATCACGAACATCATCCGAATCTTAAAGAAAGCGGATGCCCGTTCGCTGGTGATCCTGGATGAACTCGGCGCCGGCACGGACCCGCAGGAAGGAGCGGCACTGGCGCGCGCCATCCTGAGCCATCTGATCGAGCGCGGCATCACCACCTTTGTCGCAACGCATTATCCCGAACTCAAGACATTTGCACACAGCACGCAGGGCGTGGTCAATGCTTCGCTGGAATTCGACGTGCAGACCCTGCGCCCGACCTATCATTTGACAATCGGTCTGCCGGGACGTTCCAACGCCCTGGCGATTGCGCAGCGCCTCGGCCTCGATCCGCCGTTGGTCGCGGCCGCGAAGAGCGAGATCAACCCGGATGATCTGCGCGCCGATAAACTGCTGGATGATATTCGCAAGGAACGCAATCGCACTTCGCATGAACGCGAGAAACTGGAAAAGTCGCGCGCAAAATTGGAGTCACAGACGCGCGAACTCGAAAAACGGTTGGAGAAGATCGAGGATGAGCGCCGGGAAGTTCTGGCGAAGGCGCGCGCCGAGGGAGAACTCGAAGTCGCGGTATTGAAGCAGAATATCGAATCCTTAAAACAACAATTGAAGAAAGCGCGCCAGCCATTGCAGGCCATCCAAGCCTTGGAAGAAAAGCTGGAAACCATCGAAGAGAAAACTCAGGCGCCGGTGGAAAGAAAAAGCAGCCGGTTATCGGTGAGCCGCGACCAAGTTTTGAAATTGGGGGAGAAAGTGCTGGTCGCCTCATTGAAGTCCGAAGGCATCGTGACCGCTTTGAGCGAGTCCGAGGCGGAAGTACAGATCGGAACGCTGCGCGTGAGGGCAAAGTTCAGCGATCTGGAAAAACCGTCGGCGCTCATGGATCAGCCCAAGCGCAAGGTGCCAGACGAAAATCAGGAATTGGAAATACTTGCACCTGACGCACGTGCAGGTGTCGAAAGCCGAAAATCGTCCATCACAAAATCGCCCGGGATGGAAATCAGCCTGCGCGGCAAACTCGTGGAGGACGGACTCGATGAGCTGGATAAATATCTGGAGAAGGCCTATTCGGCGGGATTACCCTTCGTCCGTATCGTGCATGGCAAAGGGACAGGCAAGATGCGCGAGGCCGTGCGCACGGCATTGAAGGACAGCCCCTACGTGAAATCATTTGAAGAGGCACATGAGAACGAGGGCGGCGCGGGCGTGACCATCGCCATGATGGCGCACTAAGGAACAGAAAACCTCAACTCACCTGTTTCTTTGAATACCAACGGCGCGCAAAGAGCATGATGCGCCTTCGGATATAAAATATATTTGGGTCAGCGGAGGCACGGCGCGCCTTGATCAGGGCCATGGCTTGATGGGCAGGCATGCCCTGCGCGATCAAAATGGCGGCGCCCATGGCCACACTGCGATGGCGTCCATGCGCGCAGTGAACGTAGACTTTTCCGCCGCTGTGAATGGTCTCGAGGGCGGCATTCACGCCGCGCATGAAGGCCCGCAGCGGAATCGGTATCAGCGGATTATCGAAGGTGCGCAGCCAGAGATACTGGATGTGCAGGTCTCGAAAATGGGGTTTCGGCCCGCGCGTGAAGCGCATGTTGATCACCAGACGCACGCCCAAGCCGCGCAGGACATCGTAATCCCTGCGGCGCGGGGTGGTGCCAATGAACAGGTCGTCCGTGATCTGCGAAAAGTTCATGGCCGTATCTTATCACGAGTAGTTTATAATTTTGTCAAGAGGAAACCCGGAGCCGCGCTATGACCGTGGACGAAGCCATTCAAGCGATGAAATCCAAAATCAGCGCAGCCTGCCCGGCGGCGGAGACGAAAGCGGTGAAAATATCGGACGAGGAAGCGCGCCTCACCGTGCTGGCGCCGGCAGGCGATATGCAACAGATCAAGGATGCGACGTTCCAGTCTGCGATCGATTTCCTCAACCAGGACGGCTTGGATATCCAGGTTTTCGTCTACGATAAAGATGCGCCGCCGTTGAAGGGATGAGGTCCGTGAGTAGAGAAATACACGCCGGCTAGCCAGGCTTAGCCCATAGATGGGATGATACCGCCTGGATGAAGCTACCAGCGTCCGCCGTATTATTAGGAGGCGGCACAGGAGGCAGCAGAGAGGCTGCCGGAGAAATTGAAAGCATAGGACACGGATTTCGCGGTCGGCTTGAGAAAAAAGAATCCGCGAGCAGCCGCTCCGTCAGTGTTATCCGCCTTCGTGCCAAGGAAGCCTCAATGGTTTATCGCCTTCGCCCGCGGCCGAGCCAGAGCAGGGAGAGCAACATGCTCATGAAGGTCAGGCCGACGGTGAGAAAGAACACCCACCACTGGAAGTTCGCGGTGTAGGAAAATCGATCCGCGCCATGGGAGATTTGAGAGCTGATCGCATCTGCTTGTCCGGAAATATAGTCGTAATTTGAGTCTGAATCACCGGTCAGGGCGACCGAGTGCCCATTGGCGGTGGAGAAGTACGCCTCATAGGTGGTGCCGTCCTGGTCATCATTCTCCTGCACCGTCATCCCGGTCACGTTCTGAACAGTCCGTTGGAAGATCGGAACCTTGCCCAGGAACAGGGTCCGCAGCTGACAATCGTACAGCCCCGAGGATTGGCGGAGGCAATTCACTTGCGTGGAAGTAGAAGTGAATACGACCACGATCAGTCCAAGGCAGGCAGAACCCAAGAACCACAAAAGGAACGCAACCATATTATTTTTCATTGGGCAAGGATAACGAACCAGCGCTTGTATGTAAATAAGCCAAAGGTAATGGCTCCTGGCCCCCACCGTCACTCAGGTCGTGACACCTCTCGCCCATTCTTGGCCTCTGCGGGAGAGTGTCCGCCGAAGGCTTACTGTTCCAAGCCCTGGGGTTCAGGGTTGGGAGCGGGACGGGTGGGGCATTACAATTAAGGGGAGGAGCATAAGCATGGCCATCATCGAAGGAACTTCAAAACCCCGCACGGGATTGTTGATCTGGTTGATCGTTTCGCAAGTATTGGCAGTCGCTTCATTGTTGATTTGGCTGGTGGTGGCGGGACTCTCCGTCATGGCTTTTGATTCGGGCGAAACGTCCCAGGCTTGGGCATTCGTGATCACGGTCTGGTCGTATCCAATCTTTCCAATCGTGATGGCAATCGGCGCGTGGATCGCGTATCGGCGTCGAAAAAATATTTTGTCGGCGATTCTTTCCGGCTTGACATTTGCGTTACCGGTTCTGCTTTATGCCGGATTATCGATCTTCTCTCTCGCCGGTTTTCTGTTGGGGGGCCTGCCTCGTCATGGTTATTAAGCTCTGCCGGCGCAGGGCCGCTGGGAGCTGCGCTTTTGTGCTACACTCCCTAGAACTATTCACCCTTACCCATTCTCCGTTCCCATTTAACCGCACGGCACTTACCAACCATGGAAACCCTTCCAACCAACGTCAACCCTGAAAGCGAAGATTTCAAAGCCAATAGCAAACATCAGCGCGCACTTGCCAAGGAGCTAAAGGCACGACTCGCTCTCGTCCATCAAGGCGGAGGCGAGAAATATCGCAGGAGACAGGAAGAACAAGGCAAGCTTTTCGTCCGTGACCGCATCGAACGACTGCTCGATCCGGGTTCGCCGTTTTTGGAGTTATCGGCGCTCGCCGCCTGGGACCTGTATCCGGACCAATCCAGCAAGGGCGAATCACAAGCCGCGCCGGGCGCGGGCATCGTCACCGGCATTGGACGCGTCAGCCGCCGTGAAGTCATGATCGTCGCCAACGATGCCACGGTCAAAGGTGGATCGTATTTTCCGATGACGGTTAAGAAGCATCTGCGCGCCCAACAGGTCGCCGAAGAGAACCATCTGCCTTGTCTGTATCTCGTCGATTCGGGTGGGGCGTTTTTGCCGCTTCAGGACGAAGTCTTTCCCGACGTAGATCATTTCGGTCGCATCTTCTACAATCAGGCGCGCCTGAGCGCAAAAAAGATTCCGCAGATCGCGGCGGTGATGGGTTCTTGCACCGCGGGCGGCGCGTACGTCCCGGCGATGAGCGACGAAGCGGTCATCGTCAAAGGCACGGGCACGATTTTCTTGGGCGGACCTCCGCTGGTCAAAGCCGCGACGGGCGAGGATGTTTCGGCGGAGGATCTCGGCGGCGCGGATGTCCACACACGACGTAGCGGCGTTGCCGATCATCTGGCGGAAGATGATGATCACGCCCTTCAAATTTTGCGCGACATCGTTGAGACGCTGCCGCCGCTGAGCACCAAAACATATCTTTCCGCCCTCGAAGTGGCGGCGCCCGAGGAACCTTTATGCCCGGCTGAGGAATTGTACGGTATCTTGCCGCGCACTTTCCGAGAAGCCTATGATGCGCATGAGATCATCGCACGTTTGGTGGATGGAAGCAAATTTCGCGAATTCAAAGCGCGCTACGGCCCGACACTGGTCTGTGGCTTCGCTCGCCTTCACGGCTATCCGGTCGGCCTGCTTGCCAACAATGGAGTCCTGTTCAGTGAGTCCGCTCTCAAAGCGACCCATTTCATCGAGCTGTGTGACCAACGCGGGGTTCCGCTGGTCTTTTTGCAAAACATCACCGGCTTCATGGTTGGACGCGAATACGAGGCCGGCGGCATCGCCAAAGATGGTGCGAAGATGGTCCATGCCGTGGCGACCACGCGCGTACCCAAGTTGACCGTGATCACCGGCGGTTCGTTCGGGGCGGGAAATTACGCAATGAGCGGACGGGCCTACGGCTCACGCTTTTTATGGATGTGGCCCAACGCGCGCATCAGCGTGATGGGCGGAGAACAAGCCGCGCAGGTCCTGTTGACCATCAAGCAAGACCAACTGAGGCGCGAAGGCAAGCCGCCACTAGCCCAAGCCGAAGCCGATGAATTCAAGCGTCCGATATTGGAGAAGTACGAGAACGAAGGCAATCCGTACCATTCCACCGCAAGATTATGGGATGACGGCGTGATTGATCCGGCGGATACGCGCCAAGTGTTAGGATTGGCATTATCCATTGTATTAAATTCGCCAATTGAAGAAAAACACTTTGGCGTGTTCCGGATGTAGGACCGCTACCGAGAGGCTCTCCGCATTTCGAGAAGGATTACCAGTGAAAGTACTCATCATCGGCGGCACACGCTTTCTCGGAAGGCATCTGGTCGAGGCGGCTGTTGCCCACGGGCATGAAGTCACCTTATTCAATCGAGGCCTCACAAACCCCGAACTTTTTCCGCAGCTGAAGACCATCCGGGGAGACCGCGAAAAAGACCTGGGGCGACTCGCCGTTCAAAGATGGGATGCCGTGATCGATACCTGCGGTTATGTTCCACGACTGGTGAAGTTATCCGTGGATGCCTTGAAAGACTCAGTGAAGAGCTACGTCTTCATCTCCAGCATTTCCGTATATGCCGACGCCAGCAGGATCGGGATTCAGGAAAGCGACGCCGTGAGCCGATGGGAGGATCAAAGCGATGAGAGCTCGCCTGAAACATATGGTCCGCGCAAAGCCGCATGCGAAGCGGCCCTTCAGGACGGTTTCGGTTCGCATGCTTTGCTTGTCCGCCCAGGGTTGATCGTTGGTCCCCATGACCCAACGGATCGGTTCACGTACTGGCCTGTGCACATTGCGCGCGGCGGTGAGGTGCTTGTCCCGGACCGCCCCGGTGCGCTCACGCAGTTCATTGATGTGCGTGATCTTTCGGTTTTCCTTATTCAGCTCATCGAACAGAAGGTCCATGGGGTTTTCAATGCCACCGGCGAATCCGTGACGCTCGGGACCCTCTTCGAAACCTGCAAACGGATCAGCCGCAGCGATGCCACATTCCAATGGGCTCCCGTGGATTTTCTCAATCACAACCGGGTGGAACCGTGGAGCGACTTGCCTGCCTGGCTGCCGGATACCGGCCAACAGGCAGGATTCGCTCATGTGGATATTTCCAAAGCTCAAAGGGCAGGATTATCCTTCCATCCGCTGGCCGGAACTGTGAAGGACACATTGGAATGGGCGAACACTCGCTCCACCAAGCATGAGTGGCAGGCAGGGTTGGATCCCAAGCGTGAAAAGGAATTATTGGCATTATTGAAGCAGATTCAGTAAAATCACCGCCGTCAGGCGAGCCTTCTCGAGGAGCACTTATGAACATAAAAGACTATCTCAAACAGGTTTACGATTACACCCAGTGGGCCAATCGCCGCTACTTCGCGGTTGCCGAAGGACTCAGCGAAGCGCAATTCCATCGCGGGCAGGGACACAGCTGGGGCGATGTCCATGCCATGCTGGTGCACATGATGAGCAGTGAATGGGTCTGGCTGCAGCGCTGGCATGGAACCAATCCCAAAGGTCATTTGAACAAGGACGATTTTCCAACGCTGGCCTCGGTCGACGAAAGATGGACTACAATCGAAGCCGAGATGCGCGCCTTCATCGAATCGCAGACGGCCGCCAGCCTGGAGTCAAACATCACCTACAGCAATTTCAGCGGCGAGACGTTCCGTGTGCCGCTGTATCAAATGCTGATGCACGTTGCCAACCACAACACGCATCACCGCGGCGAACTGGCGGCGATGTTTGCACTGATGAATGTCCCACACCCGGAAGAGGAAGTAATTCAATACTTCCTGAATGCCAGTGGACAGAAAAGATTTTAACCATGAAGGACACCTAGGACACAAGGCAGGAAGCCGCCCTAATCCGTAAAGCCGCGTAATCGTGTCCTCGAAACAACACCAATGTATCCTTTCTTCCGTACTTATCTCTTCAAGCTCTATCCGGAAACCGCCCACCAGCTGACCCTGAATGCCGTGCGCCTTGCGGGCTGGTTTCCTCCTTCCCGTTGGATCATGCAGGCAAGCTATAGGGCGCCGGCCAAACCCGTTCACGCGTTCGGGTTGGATTTCAAGAATCCCATTGGCCTGGCGGCGGGGTTCGACAAGGACGGTTTGGCGGTGCGCGGACTGGCCACCTTGGGTTTCGGTCACATCGAAGTGGGAACGGTCACACCCCTGCCGCAAAAGGGGAATCCCAAGCCGCGCATGTTCCGCCTGATCGAAGATCAAGCCGTCATCAACCGCCTGGGGTTTCCCAGTCGAGGCACGGAATTTGTCCAGGAGCGATTGAATTCTTCGCTCAGGCCCAATTGGCTGGAACGCTTTTTGGGCTTTGGGCCGCGCAAGCCCAAGCGGACCAAGAAGCCGGTGCCGGGTATCATTCTTGGCATCAACATCGGGAAAAACAAATCCACGCCGAATGAAGAGGCAGTGTTCGATTATCTGGCCTTGCTCCAGAATTTTGCGCCGATCGCGGATTACTTGACCATCAACGTCAGCTCGCCGAACACCGAAGGTCTACGGCGGCTGCAGGCACGGGACACGCTCGAAGAACTGTTACGGAATTTGCATCAACAGCGCGTGATCGAGGAGAAACAGCTCCAACGCTCGGTGCCGATGCTGGTCAAGCTTGCACCGGATTTAAGCGAGCAAGAACTGGATGATGCCGTGGACGTCATCTTGCGCACAAGGATGGATGGCATCATCGTCACGAACACAACGGTGCAGCGCGTTGGACTGCAGTCCAGCGATCGGGGCGAAGAAGGCGGATTGAGCGGCAAGCCGCTCAGGGCCTTGAGTGAAGCGATGCTGCAGAACGTCGTCACGCGCGTCAAGGATCAGATCCCGGTGGTCAGCGTAGGCGGCATCATGAATCCCGACGACGCCAAACGCCGGCTCGATATGGGCGCGGCGCTCATCCAAATCTATACCGGCATGGTCTATTACGGACCGGGGTTGGTTAAGGCAATCGCAAGGTTCTTATAATCTCTTTTATGGTATATTTTTAACCCATGGATGAAAAAATCACGATCATCGAAGGTCCGCCGCCGGTCTTTGAGCAGGTCAATGACGGCTGGGCCATGGGCTTGAACGAAAGCCCCAACGAATTGATTCCTGCGCTTACCCGTTTACGAACGTTCAACGGCAATGCGCTGGTGGAACGCTGCCACCGGGCATGGAGCAACAAGCGACCCATCCATTTGCATTACCGCAACGATATGGGCTTGGAGGAAACTGCGCCCATCCTTGCGGCCCGCAATGTCGATACGCCGGACGGGAATGTCTTGCTTTTGTGGGTCTATCTCGATAGCGCGCACGTGGAATATGAAATGGACGATGAGGACTCGCCCGATGATGACCAAACCGAGTGACCAGGCGTACAGCCTGGTCTTTTCTATGACTTGCAAGGCACACGGAGAACGCTGATCCTGCCTTCGTGAAAGACTATGGAATTCGAAGCGGTCATCGGACTTGAGGTTCACGCCGAGCTTCAAACGAAATCGAAAATGTTCTGCTCGTGCGCCGTGGTTGATTCCACGGTTGCCGCGCCGAATACCTCCGTGTGCCCGGTTTGTTCCGCCATGCCGGGCGCACTGCCCGTGGTCAACCAAAGGGCCGTCGAGTACGGCGTCCGGGTCGCATTGGCGCTGGAGTGCGAAGTTCCACACACCAGTATTTTCGCGCGCAAGAATTATTTCTATCCTGATCTTCCCAAAGGCTATCAAATCTCGCAATACGAACAGCCGCTGGCGCTCCATGGCAAGCTTGTCGTTCGAACATCGGACGGCGAGCGGACCGTCCGCGTGCGGCGCGTGCACTTGGAAGAAGACACAGGCAAGTTGACTCATATCGAGCGCCAGGATCAATCCTATTCCCTGGTGGACCTGAACCGCGCGGGTGTGCCGTTGCTGGAGATCGTCTCCGAACCGGACCTTCATTCGGCGGAGGCGGCGCGCGCCTACGGAGAAACCCTGCGGGCTATCCTGCGTTATCTCGGCGTCAACAGCGGAGACATGGAAAAAGGCGCGATCCGCTTCGAGGCCAATGTATCGATAAGGGACAAGGGACAGGCGGAGTTGGGAACACGAACGGAGGTTAAAAACCTCAATTCGTTCCGCGCCCTCGAGCGTGCGATCCAGTATGAGATTGCACGGCAAAGCAAGATCCTGGAAGCCGGTGGACGTGTCGAGCAGGAGACGCTCGGTTGGAACGAGGCGCGCGGCGAGACGTATGCCCAACGCAGCAAAGAAGACGCCCAGGATTATCGTTATTTTCCGGAACCCGATTTGCCTCCGTTGGTCATAGAGGAGGACTGGATCAAAAACATTCACAAAGATCTGCCCGAACTTCCGGGCGCCAAATATCTGCGCTTCATCAAGGAGTATGGCCTGAGCGAATATGATGCGGCGCGATTAACCGAAGAAAAAGAAATCGCTGATTATTTTGAGCAAGCCGTCCAGGGTCCCTCAGAAATCATCAATCCAAAATCCGTCGCGAACTGGATGCTGGGCGACTTGTTCTCGCTGATGAATCAGGCGGATCGAACGGTCAGCCAGCTCAGGGTTCCGCCTGGGGCGCTGGCGGAGTTGGTGGAGACCGTGGCCGCGGGGAAAATCAATCCGTCCAGCGCGAGGGAGGTCCTGAATGAAATGTTCATCTCCGGCAAAAGCCCGGCGGAGATTATTGAAGCGCGCGGCCTAAAGCAGGTTTCGGATGCCTCGTTGATTTCCCGGCTGGTCAAGGAAACCCTGCAGGAAAATCCGAAGGAGGTCCAGAGTTACCGCGCGGGCAAAGCGGCCGTCGTCAACTTTTTGTTTGGACAAGTGATGAAGAAAGCCGCAGGCAAGGCCAACCCCAAAGTGGTCAGGGCAGAACTGGAAAAACAATTGGCACGTTAACCCTGTGACTACATGTGATACCCGTCATATTGACGGGAAAATGAAAGTCGTGTAAGGTTAAGTGGCAAGTTTGCCTTAGGTTCTTTCAATATGGTTCAAGTTGCTTACATAGGGTTTTCATAAGCGGGCATTCCCGTCCGGGTCTGCCCGCTTATATTTTCTAAAAATCTCATTTAGGAGCTAAAATGGCTGAACAATTTAATCCTTTTGAGATGGCACAGAAACAATTTGATCATGTGGCAAAAATGCTCAAACTTGATTCTGCCATCTGCGAAGTCCTGCGCTGGCCGATGCGTGAATATTCCTTCCGCATCCCCGTGCGGATGGACAATGGCTCGACGCGCGTCTTCCAGGGCTTTCGCGTCCAACACAACGATGCGCGCGGCCCCAACAAGGGCGGCATCCGCTTCGCGTCCGATGAGACGCTTGATACAGTCCGCGCCCTGGCAACCTGGATGACATGGAAATGCGCGGTGGCCGATATCCCGTTGGGTGGCGGCAAGGGCGGCATCATCGTGGATCCGTCCACACTTTCCGTCCATGAGAAGGAGCGCCTGTGCCGCGGTTGGGTGGACGTCATGTGGAAGAGTATCGGTCCGCGCAACGATGTGCCTGCTCCGGATGTCGGCACGACCGGCCAGATGATGGCTTGGATGATGGATGAATATTCCAAGCTGGTTGGACAGTACACGCCGGGCGTGTTCACCGGCAAGCCTCTCGGCAGCGGTGGTTCGGAAGGGCGCACCGAAGCGACCGGCTTCGGTGTGATCTATTACATCCGCGAAGCTATGAAGCACCTCAAGATGGACCCCAAGAATTGCGTCGCCGCTATTCAAGGCTTCGGTAACGTCGCACAATATGCGGCCATCGGCTTCATTGATCTGCTGGGCGGCAAGGTCGCTTGCGTGTCCTGCTGGGACCGCAATGACAAGAAAGCCTACACCTACACCCACAAGGATGGGATCGATCCGCACTTCCTGCTGACCATCGTGGATGAGTACGGCACCATTGACAAAAAGAAAGCACAGGACAAGGGCTACGTGGTCGAGGACGCCGATGCATGGATCACCAAGGAAGCGGACGTCCTGATCCCGGCGGCGAAAGAAGACCAGGTCACGGGAGAGACCATCAAGAAGATGTCCAAGCGCGTCAAGATCGTGGCGGAAGGCGCCAATGGACCCTGCACGCTGGAAGCAGATGAATACTTCAAAGCCAACAAGATCTTCGATATCCCCGACTTCCTGTGCAATTCCGGCGGTGTCACGACGTCCTATTTCGAGTCGGTCCAAAACGATATGAACTTCTACTGGACCAAGGATGAAGTCCTGCAGCGACTCGACACCAAGATGACCCAGGCTTTCCACGGCGTTTTGGATATGTCGCTCAAGGAAAAGGCGTATATGCGCGATGCCGCTTACATGGTGGCGATCGATCGTGTCGTCAAGGCCATGCAGTTGCGCGGCTGGGCGTAAGAATTTCGAACATCGAATAAACGGGACGGTCACCTTGAGGGTGACCGTCCCGTTTTCTTTTACAGCTCGCCATATCTTTCTATTCGTTTGCCGATGATGGCCAAGCTGTCCGCCCAGAATTTCTTGGTGCGAATGTTGATGCCGAAGCGTGCCGCCAAATCAGCCGCGCGGGCTTCCCCTGTGGATGCCAGTAGATTCTTGTAATCTTCCACAAAGGCCGGGCCGCGCTGTTGATAGATGGCATACAAGCCCGTCGCAAACAACAATCCAAACGCGTAGGGGAAATTATAGAAGGACAACCCCGGCGAATAATAATGCGGCTTCCAAGTCCACATGAACTTTTGCAGATAGCGCTCATCGAGTCCGTCGCCGTAGGTGGCCTTCTGTGCGCGTTCCATGATCCCGTTGAAATCGTCCGCCGAGAGTTCGGCTTCTGCGCGCCGCTGGAAGACTTCCTTCTCGAACAGATAGCGCGAATAAATATCCACGACGATCTGCGCCGCATTTTGAATCTGCGCTTCGAGCACGGCAAGTTCTTCCTGCGGATCCTTCGTGGACGCCAGCACGGCTTCGGTCACGATCGTCTCGCACATCGTGGAGGCGGTTTCCGCCAACGTCATCGGCGTGAGCTGCTGCAGCTCGGTCTTATGTGCTTCAAAGGCACAGTGGTTGTGAAAGCCATGACCCAATTCATGCGCAATGGTGCTGACTTGATCGAACGAACCATCGAAGTTGCACAGCACGCGGCTTTCCTTCACTCCCGAGATTCCCATACAGAATGCGCCGCCGCGTTTGCCATCCCGCGGCTCGGCATCAATCCATTGATGGTCGAAGGCGCGTTTGGCAAATGCGCTTAAGTCGGGCGAGAACCTGCCGAAGTTATCCAAAATAAAATCGCGGGCCTCTTCGAACGAATACGTCCTACCGGTCCTGCCCACCGGCGCAAAGAGGTCCCACCAGGCCAGTTTTTCTTTGCCAAGCTTGGTCGCCTTGGCTTTGAAATACCTGCGGATCATTGGGAACGAATCCTCCATGGCGCCCAGCATGGCTTTGAGAGTCTTCCGGTCGATGCGCGCCGCATCCAATGCCGAATGGACGGCGTCTTCGCGGCCCCGACGCTTGTTCAACGTATTCGCTTCGCCCTTGACGCCGTTCAGGCACGCGGCCAGCGTCTCCTTGACCGATTCCCAGGCAACATTCTCCGCATCGTAGGCGCGATGACGAACCAGTTCATCGGGGTGCGACCTCAGGTTAATCAGCGCAGGCATGGGCAACTTCTGGGTTTTGCCATCCAGTTCAAAGTCCACCGAAAGCTGCGACGTGACCGTGCCTTGAAGTTTTTCGAAAGCGTTGCCTCCGCTCAAGGTCATCTCCGCCGCGAGGCCTTCCTCGGCATCGCTCATCAAGTACTTGCTCTGCTCGGCGGATTCCCTCAACATGAATTCATGCGCCGCCGCGGATTTATTGGCCCTGACGACTTTGTCCAGCTTCGGGGCAATTCTTCCAACCCACGCTTCAAACTGGACACTGAGCTTTGTCATCGGCAGGCTGGCTTGCTCAAACTCTGACATGACCCGCATGGCAACCTTATCGCGCGAATCCGTTGTGACGAAAGCGTAGATATACGGCACGATCGTGGAGGCCAGTGTCTGGATTTTGTTCATGCGATCAATGGCCTGTCCCACCAGCGGAGCCAATTCCCTGGTTTTTGATTTCGCACCGGCTTTGCTCAGCCGATTGTTAAAGAATTTTTCCAGTGCGGCAACCTGTTTCTCATAATCTTTCACGGCGGCTTTGAACTCCGGGGATTCAAGCGAGGGATAGACGCTGCTCATATCCCAGCGGGGAGCAGAGATGGTCATAGGTTCTCCTTCTGATTTAATAGGGTAAGTATATCAAACAAGAAACGCTGCCGTTTCAGTTCAGGCCCATGCTGAGAAAATCTCTACCTGCGTTAAATTTCATCCAGTTCCGCGCTTTCGTCAGGAGCTAATTCTTTTTTCAAAAGGAAATAGATGCCGGTGGAATTATCTTCGACGCTGCCGACCAATGATTGTTTTCGGCGCAGGATGACGTCAACGATTTCCCAGCCTTCCATTCCGAATTCATCCAGTTCCGAGATCTGAAATCCTTCACCGGACGAATCACCGCCGAGAACATAGCCGGAAGGCAAATAAACCCATTTATAGCGGAAGACCTTGCCGCCCTTTTGAAGACGCGCCCTGGCATTCTCGACTTTCTGCTTGAACTCGCGTTCTCCTTCCGCTTCCAGCTCCTCACGCTGATTGGCGATCTCCGGAGAGTCCAGAATCTCTTTAGCGACCTGGCGAATTTCCTTTTCGTCACTGTCCTGGGCAGTCAATAGAAACGCCAGGCCGCGCCGATCGCCAAGCTTGACGAGTCCCTCTGCGGCGTCCAATTGATTCATCCAATCCTCGTCCTCCGCCATGATCTGATACAACATTTCCATGTCACCCATGGCGACCAAATCATTGATTTGTGATCCCATTCCGGCCTCCTCGATTCCGATTCGTGCTGATTTTATCATTATCCAGCCAGGCGGTTCCGGCGTGCGCCTTCTCAAAATTTGCGTTGAACTCCTCGATATGGGTGCATTAATGATATACTCCGCACATCATCGGATAGCGAGGGCTGATTTATGAAAGTAACGGTCTTGCAGGAAAATCTGGCTCATGGCCTTGGAATTGTGTCACGCGCGGTTTCCCCGCGCTCCACTCTGCCGGTGCTTTCAAATGTTTTGATCGCCTCGGATGAGGGACGCTTGCGACTCTCCGCCACGAACTTGGAATTGGGAATCACCTGTTGGATTCCCGCCCGCATCGAGCAGGACGGTTCGACGACCGTGCCCGCCCGCACCTTCTCCGATCTGGTCAACACGCTGCCCGGCGATCAAGTGATGCTGGCGCTTCATTCACAAACACAGACCTTGAACGTGCGCGGCGGAACTTCGACCAACGATATCAAGTGCATTGATGCGCAGGAATTCCCTCCGCTTCCGGTTCCGGACCTCGAGGGCGCCGTCCAATTGAATGTGGCGGACTTCCGCGAGATGATTCAACAAGTCGCCTTTGCGGCTTCGACCGATGAGGCGCGTCCGGTACTGATGGGCGTGCTGGTTCAGGTGGAGAAAGACAAATTGACGATGGCGGCCGCGGATGGATTTCGATTGTCGGTCCGCAAGGCGACATTAACCGCGCCCGCCTCCGCCGCCCTTGCCGTGATCGTTCCGGCGCGCGCACTCATCGAATTGGCGCGCGTGGCGAGCGACGGCGAAGAATCCATTTCGATGGTCACGCCGAAGGGCCGCGGACAAGTGGTGTTTCGCGTGAAGGACATCGAGGTTGTTTCGCAATTGATCGATGGGACTTTCCCCGATTACCAGCAGATCATTCCGCGCAAGCACACCTCGCGCACGCTGGTCTCCACTTCGGCGCTGCTCAAGGCTTGCAAGCAAGCTGAGATTTTCGCGCGCGAGGGGTCCAATGTAGCGCGCTTGAACATCAAGACCGCCAACGGCGATCTGAAACCCAGCGAAGTCGAAATCACGGCCACATCCGAAGAGACCGGCAAGAATGAGACCATCGTCGAGGCTACGGTGGATGGAAGCGGCGTGCTGATTGCATTCAATGTCAAGTTCCTGCGCGAGGCGCTGGAAGTGATTAAGACTCCGAATGTCGCCCTGGAAACGTCCGCGCCGAATGCGCCAGGCGTGATACGACCCGTCGGGGATGAACAATTCCTGCACGTGATCATGCCGATGCATTTGGGATAACAGGCATCCAGAGAAGAGAAGCGGACGAGGTCCGCTTCTTTTTACGCTTTGGGGAAAACAACTTTGAACGTCGCGCCCTTGCCCTCACCGTCTGACTCCGCCCAAATCTTTCCGCCCTGCGCTTCCATCAGGCCTTTGGCGATGGTCAGACCGATTCCCAATCCGCCGTAACGACGCGTGTTCGGCGGTTCTGCCTGATAAAATGGCTCGAAGATCTTCTTCAGCGTATCGGATGAGATGCCGATCCCGTGATCCTGCACCCATGCCATAATCCGGTCCCCCTGTTGGGCCGCGCCAACAATAATCTCGCTGCCTTGAGGAGAAAAACGAACCGCGTTATTCAACAAATTGACGAAAGCGGAAGACGTTTTATCCGGATCCACATTGACCATGATGGGGGCTTCCCGGAAAGCGAAGACCAGCTTCTGCTGATGCGCCGAGGCGATCTCCCTCACTTCATCACAAGCCGCCCTGAGCACCGATTGAAGTGCCACTTCGACGGGCTTGACGATCATGAGCCCATGTGTTTCCAGCATGGTCAGGTTGGTCATGTCCTCCACCAGGGACCGCATTTGCAGCGCGGCGTTCAACACGTGTTGGGCATGTTCGGACAATACGCCCTTGGCCTCCTCGCGCAGGAACGATGCATAGCCAATAATGATGCCGAGCGGCGTGCGCAGTTCGTGCGATGCCAGCGAAAGAAAATTACTCTTGAGTCGATCCGATTCCTTGACCTTTTCCAAAGCCTGCTGGGTGGTCGCCAGAAGACGCGCATTATGAATGGCGATGGCGGCGTGTGAGGCAGTCACTGACAGAATTGTTTCGTCCGAACCTGCGAAGACCCCCGTGCGCTTATTCACGGCCTCCAGTACACCGATGACACGGTCCCTGAGCAACATCGGGACGCCCAGCAACGATTTGACGTGAAAGTGAATATAGTCCGAAACCAGCGAATAATGACGGGGGTCCTGTTCCACATTATTCAGGACCAGGGCATGATTCGTCCGAAAAATCGTGCCCGCCAAACTGCCTTCGATCGGCACCGGGACCTCCGCGAGCTTCTTGGGGTTCGAACCGGTCGCGGCCGCAAAATACAGACGCGGCTGTTTTTCATCATACAACAAAATGGAGGCCGCTTCGCAGTCCAACAATTCAGTGGCCGTGGCAGTAATTAATTGCAACAGGGCATCCAGGTCAAGGGTTGAATTAAGCGTGACACTCAGTTCGACAAGACGTTTTAACTGCTGATTGCGCTGCTCGAGATCGCTTACTCCGCTGTCAACCATAAACATAGTGTAATGACTTTAAGGGTGATCCGCAATCCCTATAACGTAATAGAACATATGTTCTGGTTTGTTTATTTTGCGTCTTCTGCCAAAGGGCGGACGGGCAATCGTTTCGATAAGATCAGCCATCCGATGAAGAGGATCATGGCGATCCACGCAGGGAATGTGGCCAGTGTTCCTCCAAACGCCCGGTTGAAGCCGGGCTTTAGAAAGAGGCTGGGCAGGCCCGACACGGCATTGAATGCTCCGTGAGCCAGGGCGGTTGTCCAAGGGCTTCGGGTATTGAGATACAACCAACTCAGAATAATTCCCAACACTACGCACAAGATGATCATCATAAGGATGCCGGCAACAGGGTAGCCAGGATAATTCAAGCCCTGTACGACTGCGGGTGCATGCCAGATTCCCCAAACGATGCCGGTGATAAAGATGGCCTGCCATTGCCCAATTGGCAACAAGCGAGGGAGTAAAAAGCCGCGCCAGCCAAGCTCTTCACCAAGCGCAAATAGCATATGGAAGAACGGAGCCAGCAAAACGGCCAGTGCTAGCTGAACCCATATCCCCATCGAAGGACTGATATTTTCCGCACCGGGTACATTCCTGAGGGACTCGCGAATCGAATGGAACTCCGGATCAAATTGTGCAATGCCGAGCAGCACCGTAAAAACGCCCGCGGCAATGGCCAGTACGGTTGGAAGAAACAAGGCCCAGAGATAAAATCGCCTGGCCCCCAACGTGTTCAGGTGAAGGGTCGAGAACGGCTCTTTCGCGACGCGCCGCGTGGCGAGGATCGCCCCCAGGCCCGGTCCCCACATCGCCAGGGCCCATAGACCGACTTGCAGGAGCTGTCGTGTGGATGCGTCGATGCCGTGAAAGGCAGTCGGGAGCACAAAGAGAATCCAAGAAAAGGTGAAGGCGATCGCCAGAAACCATGTCAAGGATCTCCGCTCCATCAGGTTGTGCTCCTATGCTTTGGGCTCTTGCTGATATAGGACATATGAATACACAACAAGGAAAATCCCTGAGACGATCAGCGGGACGAATAGAAACCAGAATGCAGCGGCCCCGCCAAAGAAGGATCCAACGATCGCCAGCAGGCCTGAGCCCATAAACAGCCAGCTTCCCACGCGATGAGTCTCGTCCCACACCCGATCGCTGGATAACGTCCACGGCGTGCGGATGCCGATGAAAAAATTACGCTTGGCCCTGCGAAGCATGAAACCGGTGAAAACGAACAACAGGCCCAATGCCGGCAGCAACAAGCCGCGCATCGGGAAATGAGTAAAGCCCAGGTTCCAGGCCAGAGACAATCCATAGACATAGGTCAGGAAAAGCATCATCAGTGCGATAAAAAGATTGAACAGCTGGCGGAACTTGGCGATGTTCGCCTTCAGCGGATCAATGGCGGGGATCAGCAGGAAGAGGGCACATAACACCAGCGCCATGAGCGGCGGCAGGAAGACACCCCAAAATTTAGGCGTTGTGCCGTTCACGCGATCGTTGACATCCCAATGAGAAGCCATCGGGTCCGGCAATCGATTCCAAAGAAGCGTTCCGGCCAGGACGGACACAAACAGCAAGACCACGACAATCACCAGCGTTGTGCGAGTGGACATCCAATCTCCTTTGTTTCACGTGAAACCATTTTACTTCTTTCCACCGGTTGGCCCCGTCAGCCAGCCGGCCAGGATCAAAAGCACGACGACCAATGCGGTTCCAACCCCGGCGAAAAAGGCGGCGACCATGATTGCCCCAATAATTTTCGTGATGATAATTGCCCCGATCGTCAGGACCGCCATCGTCGTGGCGGCGGTCATCAATTTTCTGCGCGTCAGGTTTTTCATATCGGCTCAGTCTTTGTCCGCGGGAGAAGGATCGTGACAGCCGCCAGCATGGCCAGGGCCCTTCGATCGCGTGGAGGCCTACGGCACCGTTTCGGCAGCGAGATCCTCTTCCGGCAGGAATAGAGTTACTACCGTAACAAACGCCAAGGCTTTGGCGACCACATTGAGAACGAGGAATTCGGGAGTGTAGGCAAAAGAAAAACTCAGAAATCCCCAGATCGCAAAAACAAAAAACATTCCAGCCAGGGCGTAAAGAGTGTATTTACTGACCTTAAATAGAGGAGAAAAGAACATCAGGGAGATCGTGGTTAACTCGATCAGGAACAAAGGCAAGAAGAACAAGGCGCGGAACAGCCCGGGATTGGGGGGGATCGGAGGGTAGGTTCTGCCCATAACCAGGAGATCAAAAGGTAATTCAAAGATCATGGGTCCAGCCATGGCGGCCAACGCCGCGCTCCAGAAAGCCACTTTCTGTCCGTTGTCCCTGTTGGTCCGAAAGACGATCAAGAAAGTCAGGAGGGCAAACGACAGGGTATAGATAGTAATTGGATTATTCGGTACGGTACCCGTCATCAGGTCTTCCTGCTGCATTTGCAGTCCATAGACGACGACATCAACGAGAAACGTAAGGATGGAGAGGATCCAGACCACGACCAGCATGCCGCTGATTGCCTTGCCAGGCCTCTGCACGCGTAGAGATTCTCTTAATTGAGTGCCAAACAAGGTGATCACACCCGCGATCACAAGCAAAACTGAGCCAAGAATTACGGCGCCATTTCCTGAGTAAGGAACCCACTCACCGAAGTATTTTTCCATTCTGCATCTCGCTTTCCATTCTCAAGCTGTGCCGTACGGCCATTCCTTTCGCCTTTGATTCTGCGCCAGAAAAAAAGACACCCATAAATCGGTCCTCCCGTTACTCCCATTTAAAGTAGCGAACTGCCAGATAGCCAAAGAGGACCGAGTAGGCGGCCAGTACCAGGAGGGATGGCAGCGAGGGGAAGGATCCGCTCATGGCTCGCTGCATGCCATCCACCGACGCGCCCAGAGGCGTCCAGTTGCTGATACGGATGAGCACGGGCGGCATCAGCGGGCGCGGGATCCACAGGCCGCCGAAGAACAAGAGCGCAAAGAACAGCAATCCCCCCATCCCATTAATCGCCGCTTCACTTCGGATGAACGCGGCCATGCAAAGCCCTACGGCGAACAAAGACGTAACGGTAAGGAGATAGGCCGCCAGGAACCCCAGCACATTCTGGGGCAGGTCCAGGCCCAGAGCGGCAACTCCAGTGATGGTCAAGATAACGAATCCAGCCGCGGCGGTTGCCAGGTTGATCACGATTTGGGCGGCCAGCAGCCACGACGGCGGCACGGGCGTTACGGAAAGACGCCGCAGGATGCCCGTTTCCCGGTATTTGATCAAACTGCGGGGCAGCACCATGAAACTCAGGTTCGATACCGTCAGCGCAAGGAGGACCGGAAAAGTGAGCGTAAAATACGAAATGCCGCCAAATTCGCTTTGCGGTTGCGTTGTGCCGGGAATGATGGCGAAAACGACGAGCAGCAGCCAGGGTAATCCCAGCCCTGTCCCGATACCGACTGGGACACGCCAGGCCAGCCTGCTTTCATTGAGCAGCAGTTTTCCAAAGGCCGCGCGGGGTGTGTTGATTCCAGTGTTGTTCATGTGGATGGAGTCCCTTGATCTTCGTGGATGTGCCGGCCGGTCAGCTGGACGAAAGCGTCTTCCAGCGTCGCACCTTCCGACTGAATGTCCAGCGCTTCAATGCCGTTTTGGGCCAAGGTCAGAATAATGGCATTGACGAGCTGTCCGGAACCCACCACCTTGATGCGCTCTCCCTGGCGCTGGATCGTCTTTACTTCCGGCAATGCCTTGAGCAACCGATCCTCGAACGGTTGGGATGGCACGAACCGCACTTGTTTGCCGCCGCTCACTCTTTCCGCCAATCCGTAAGGCGTGTCCAGCGCTATGATTCTGCCTTGGTCGATCAAGGCCACCCGATCACACAGCCGTTCGGCCTCTTCCATGTCATGGGTGACCAAGATGATCGTGGTGCCTCGCCCGCGGGTTTTTTCGATCAGCTCCCAGGTGTCAAGCCGGGACTGCGGGTCAAGCCCGCTCGTCATCTCATCCAGCACGGCAATCTTCGGTTGGCCGATCAGGGCCAAAGCGAGCGAAACTCGTTGCTTCTGGCCGCCGGAGAGCGTTTGGTAATAGCTGCCCAATTTCTCGCCGAACCCAAGCGCCTGAGCCAGTTCTTCTGGATTTGCCGGATTCGGGTAAAAGGACTGATACATGTCCAGGATCTCGCTGACTTTCAACTTATCGGGGAAAGTGCTGGATTGTAATTGAACGCCGACAAGCGGATGGAGCGCCGCCCGATCGACTTGCGGGTCAAGGCCAAGTACCGCGATCGCGCCCAGGTCAGGGCGCCGCAAGCCGGTAAGGCATTCGACCGTGGTTGTTTTACCGGCTCCGTTCGGACCGAGCATTCCGAATATTTCGCCTTCCTGCACATCGAACGATACATCGTCAACCGCCTGAACCTTGCCATAGTTTTTTTTGAGATGCGACACCGACACGGCTGTGGCGTTTATGCTTTGAGACATGTTCTTTGTCCAATTACCATAGTACCGAACAGGAGAAATATATCGGCACTCAGCGGCCGCCGCGAGTCACAACGCATCTGTCCTTCCCTTTCCAGCTCCGCCTGATCGCTATTCTTTGGGCTTGCTGCTCTGCGCCAACGAGACCATACCAGACAAACCACCCAAGTTCATGGTATCCACCGCGGACGACGGCACAATGACCAAGGCGCCTTTCGCCTTCAATCCCTCAAAAAGCATGTTCATGGCCCGCAAGTGCAGAGCGGTTGGGTTGTCGGTATAGACTTTGGACGCTTCGGCAAAGGAGGCCGCGATCTGTTGCTCCGATTCGCCGAGAATGACGCGCGCTTGCCGCTCGCGTTCTGCCTGCGCCTGACGGGACATCGTATCTTCCAAAACCTGAGGGATCACCACGTCACGGATCTCAACCGATTGAACCGTCACGCCCCACGGTGTCGTGCGCTCGTCGATGATTTTCTGCAGATCTTCATCCATCTTTTTGCGGCCAACCAAAATATCCGCCAAGGTCATCTGACCGATGATCTCGCGCAACGCCGTCTGTGCCGCCCACGAGATCGCGGACTTGTAATCCGTCACCTCCAGAGCGGCCTTCTCGGCATCCCACACTACCCAAAACAGAACGGCATCGACATCCACTGGCACAGTGTCTTTGGTCAACGTCTTTTCCGCCGAGAAGGGCGTGACCGTGACACGATGGTCAATCCATGACACAGCCGAATCGAGGATCGGGATGATCCAAAAGAAGCCGGGACCTTTCAAGCCATGGAACCTTCCGAGTCGCAGCACGATTACCTTTTCCCATTGCGCGGCAACTTTCAACGCAAACAGAAGATAGGCTGCAATAATGATCCATACGGTTACCCATGTCCCAATCCAATGATCGGGCCAATATCCTTTGCCAAAGATGGGAGCCAGCATGGCAACGATCAGGAGCAGAGCAAATACAAAGCCTGCGATCGGTGGAATATGTTGATCGCTCTGAGCTCCTTTATTCTTTTGAACGAGATTCTTGATAAGTTTGTTTTCCATGACCTTATTCTCCTTTTATTGACTATCAGCCTCTTGCGTTTCTTTCCATGACTTGAGCTGGTCGCGGAGCGTTTGATTGATTTCCGCGTCCGCGAAGTTGATCCGCTTTGCCTCGCCGATGTACTGACGAGCCAATGCTTCCAAGGTTTCTTGACGAAGTTTTCTTTCAACCTCCGGCGGCGGCTTCACCAAGATAAACGTGCCGCGTCCTTGCTGGGTCGAGATGATGCCTGCCTCATCCAGGAGGCGATATGCCCTCGCTACGGTATTGAAATTGATCCGCAACTCCGAGGCCAAGGCACGGACCGTGGGCAGCTGAGCGCCGGGTTTCAGTGTTCCACCCGAAACTTGTTGTTCGATCTGGTTCATGATCTGAATGTAGATCGGCAGTCCAGACCGGAAGTCAAGATGCAGGGCGAGCGGTCTTTGATCGGGCATATCGTTCCCTGAATTGAATTAATTGTATCATTGTAATAATTGTATCATCACAGCGGGTTTTGTCAAGAGTCCACCGCGCGGATGAAGGCTTGCCGCGTACGTCGCTTCGGACGCACGCGCCCCGCTTTTCGTTCGTGACAACGCCTGAGCTTGCGAAGCTCGCCGGGACTCATGTTGTAATACGGTTGAGCTGTTCTGCCACCTGCCCAAACGATATAATACTGCCCGAATGAACGCAGTTCGGCTGCTTCATTAAATCGTTGCCAATTCCTGCTGCGCTCGATAGCGGAACCGTAAATGAGGAAAGGAGACCGTGTATGACACAAGCGAAAGGACAGGTTATTTCCGTGATGCTGGCCGTCCGCGATACACCCGCTGCCCTTGAGTGGTATAAGCGCGCCTTAGGGGCAACGGTGCTATGGAGCTTAGGATCCGTGGCAGGCTTAGAGATCGCCGGTGCCCCGCTTTTCCTTGGGCAACCAGCCGGCAATGGTTGGGAAAGCCCCTCCAAGCTTGGAATCACATCCACGCGGGTTGAAGTATTCTGTGACGACCCAGACGGAATGATCGCACGCGCCTTACAAGCAGGCGCAACCAGTATTCTTGATATCCAGGATAACCAAAGACCCTGGGGAACCCATCGGCAAGGAGCCTTCCGAGATCCGTTTGGGCACCTCTGGTTCGTTGGCGATCGGTCGCCACTGGGCCGATATCCTGGTTAGCAGGAGACGCCCTCTTTCTCTGGCGGTGGTCGCGCTCTCGTCTGGCGGGAGGCGATACGGCCCCGCCAGTCGGCGTGGTAGAATCCAGACGCAAATAGAATAAGGAGATCGAATGGAACAACAGACTGGTACATTTGCTGTCAAAAAGGGTCTAGCCCAAATGTTAAAAGGCGGCGTCATCATGGATGTGGTCACGCCGGAACATGCAAAGATCGCGGAAGAGGCCGGTGCCTGCGCGGTCATGGCGCTCGAGCGCGTCCCCGCTGATATTCGGGCACAAGGCGGCGTCGCGCGTATGTCCGATCCGGATTTAATCATGAAGATCATGGACTCGGTTACGATACCGGTAATGGCGAAATGCCGCATTGGACATTTTGTGGAAGCCCAAATCCTCGAGGCCATTGGCGTGGATTACATCGATGAGTCCGAGGTGCTGACGCCCGCGGACGAACAAAATCACATCAACAAGCATTTATTCAAAGTGCCGTTCGTTTGCGGATGCCGCAACCTGGGCGAGGCATTGCGCCGCATCGGCGAAGGCGCGGCCATGATCCGCACCAAAGGTGAAGCCGGAACAGGCGATGTGGTTGAGGCGGTCCGGCATGCGCGCACCGTCATGGGCGATATTCGCCGCCTGCAAACGATGGCCGACGAAGAATTGATGCACTTTGCCAAAGAACTGGGCGCGCCCTATGAACTTGTCAAAGAAACCAAAGGGCTCGGACGGATGCCGGTTGTCAACTTTGCGGCTGGCGGAGTGGCCACTCCGGCCGACGCGGCGCTCATGATGCAACTCGGTGTGGATGGTGTGTTCGTCGGGTCGGGCATTTTCAAAAGCGGCGATCCAGCCAAACGTGCCGCGGCAATCGTAAAGGCGGTGACCCATTATCAGGACGCGTCCATTCTGGCCGAGGTCAGTAAGAACCTCGGTGAGCCAATGGTCGGACGCAACGTTTCGCAGATGCCCGAGGCTGAGAAGATCGCTGGACGCGGTTGGTAAATCCTGGGCTTCAGCTATCAAGGATGGTCAGTTTCACATTTCTGACAGAGGATAGCTGGGCGCGAATGACTCATCATGAAAATCGGTGTACTCGCGATTCAAGGCGACTTTGCTGAGCATATTGTCATGCTCAAACGGCTCAGCGTGGATGCCGTCGAGGTCCGTTTACCCGAACATCTTAGAGGCCTCGATGGACTGATCATCCCCGGCGGCGAATCGACCACCATCGGGAAGCTGGTCATGGACTTTCATCTAATGGAGCCGCTCCGGACCTTCGGTCAGCGGCACGCCATTTGGGGAACGTGCGCAGGTGCCATCTTTTTATCCAAAGATATAAGCCGGGATCAGCCCCTGCTTAGCCTGATGGATATTAAAGTTGCGCGCAATGCCTTTGGACGGCAGCTGGCTTCGTTCGAGGCCGACCTGGATATTCCCGAATTGAAGCAAGTAACCGGATCGAAAGAATCGTTTCACGCCATCTTCATTCGCGCGCCGATCATTGAATCCGTGCAGGCGGATGCAAAAGTACTCTCGGTTCTTCCTGACAAACGCATTGTCGCTGCACAACAGGGACATTTCTTAGCCACATCCTTTCACCCCGAATTGACCAACGATCCACGCTTTCACGAATATTTCTTGTCCCTGGCAGACTGATGTACATCCGTCATTTCGACTGGAGGCTATTGGGAATTGTCTTCCTGACGATCCCCATGGCCTCCTGCGCTTCCAATGTCCAAACCCCAAGCGCGATGCCAGCTTTTGAGTCTGCGCCGCGTCCTTCCCCAACCTACACCGCCACAGCGCTTCCCCCAACAATGCCAACACAAAATCCAACATTTCCTCCGACAATTCCCTCCAAGCCAACGCTGGTTATCCTGGCGCAAAATCTTGCCTCGCCTGATGACCTCTTGATGGCAGACGGTGTGATCTACATTTCTGATGTAGAGGATCAAACGGTAAAAGAATACACTCCAGCGGGACCATTGCAAACCTTGATCTCTGGATTAAGCGAACCGGAAGGCATGGTCCTGTTACCGGACGGTTCACTGATCGTCGCCGAGCAAGGGAAAAATCGATTGGTCCGTTATGACCCAACGGCCAAAGCATTAACCTTGTTTCTCGCTTTGCATAATACAACCGGTCAGGAGGGCGTGGACGGCATTGCGTACGATTCGAAAACACAAACCATCATCGTTCCGGACAGCCCGAACGGAACGGTGTTGCGCCTCAGCCTGGACGGGAAAACTGTCGGCGTGGTTGCGCGTGGATTGGCGCGTCCCACCGGAGCGTGGGTCGAAGCCGACGGGAGCATCCTTGTTGTGGAGGAAGATGGCAATTCCTTGGACAGAATTCAACCGGATGGCTCAATCCAAACGCTGGCTCATCTTCCAATTCCGGACGATGTGATCGAGGATGAACAAGGCAACATTTTTGTCAATACGCTTGGCGATGGAGCGATCCATCTGATTTCACCGGCAACAGGCCGCGACACGATTCTGGTCGGCGGCCTGACAAATCCGCAAGGAATCGCATTGGACGAGCAGGGCAACCTGATCCTCACCGATGCCGGTCATCACCAGTTGGATAAACTTATCTTCCATTAAGGAATCCGTTCGATAACCTGACAATTGTCATCCGACAGTAGGTCGTTTGACCGTTGCTACTCCGCTGGAAAGAAGGTAAGATAAATAAGCCATGATGCGAGTTTTGGCTATAGTCCTTCTGAGCATTTTTATGCGATGAAGTCAGCAACCTGACAGGTGCAAACTTATACCTGCCAGGTTTTTTTATCTACAGCCTTGCCGCCTCGTGAAACTAAATCGCTAAGGAGTATGAATGCAGACACCCTGGGAATATCGTTATGCTCACCGCACCAAGCAAATGAGCAGTTCTGTGATCCGTGAGCTGCTCAAATTAACCGAGCAACCGGATATCATTTCCTTTGGAGGCGGATTGCCCGGACCGGAAGTCTTTCCGCTGAAAGAATTCCGGGAAGCATGCAATTATGTGATCGACCACTTCGGTGCACAGGCCCTGCAATACAGCACGACGGAAGGATATCGCCCGCTGCGGGAAATGATCGCACGACATACGGCGAGATATAGTGTGCCTGTTACGCTGGATAATATTTTGATCACGTCCGGTTCCCAGCAGGCGTTGGATTTTATGGGACGACTCTTTATCAACCGAGGGGACTACATCGTGGTGGAGTCGCCCACCTACCTCGGGGCACTACAGGCTTGGAGCGCGTACGGCGCGCAATATATCCCGGTGCGCACAGATGAAAACGGCATGATCGTGGACGAGCTGGAAGCCGCATTGCGCGTTGGACCAAAGTTCATGTATATCCTGCCAAACTTCCAGAACCCAAGTGGAGCCACGCTCAGTCTCGAGCGGAGGAAAAAGTTGATCGAACTGGCAGACAAGTACGGAGTCCCGATCGTTGAAGATGATCCCTATGGGCAGCTGCGTTATGAAGGCGAGCATATTCCATCCTTGGTAGCATTAGACAGCGAATATCGCGGCTACGACGGCGGATGTTACAGCGGAAACGTAATTTATCTCAGCACCTTCTCCAAGCTGCTCGCCCCAGGACTGCGACTGGCCTGGGTCATTGCGCCTGAGCAGGTGATTCGCAAACTGGTCATGGGCAAACAGGGCGCCGACTTGCATACTGCCTCGTTCAACCAATATGTTGCTTACGAGGTCGGCAAGGGCGGCTTCCTCGATGAACATGTCAAGTTAATCCGATCCACTTATAAACAACGCCGCGATGTGATGCTCGAAATGATGGAAGAGATGTTCCCGCACGAGGTGCGTTGGACTCATCCACAGGGCGGCATGTTCCTGTGGGGTATTCTCCCTGAATACATGGATGCCGCTGAAGTGCTCAAAATCGCGATCAATCGCAAGGTTGCCTTTGTGCCGGGCGCGGCTTTTCACGCCACGGGCGGCGGAGACAACACCATGCGCCTTAACTTCTCATATTCTGCGCCCGATACCATTCGCGAAGGGATCACAAGATTGGGTGTAACGCTCAAAGAATTGATCGCCCAAAACGGTCATCACTAAAAAAACAGACGGTCACTTTCAAGGTGACCGTCTCTTTTCACTCATCCACATACGGCACATATTCGGCACGCGCAATGCCTTGTTGCATCGCAGTCATCGCCACCGCGCGCGCCACGGCGCGGTGTACGCTTTTATCCAATGGACTTGGGACCAACTCACCGGGCGGCGTCATATCGGCAATTGTCTGCGCGGCGGCAAGCAGCATTTCGTCAGTGATCCGGGGCGCGTAGGCGTCCACGGCGCCGCGAAAGATCCCCGGAAAGCCCAAAACATTGTTGACCATCTTGCCATCCGCGGCAAATGCCGCACCGCGTTCGAGCGCAACATCCGGATCAATTTCCGGATTTGGATTCGACAACGCCAAAAGGATCTGTCCCTTGCGAACCATCTCTGCCTTGATGAGCCCCGCCGCACCGGTGGTTGCGATGACGATATCGCACTGGCTCATGACCTCATTTAAACTGGAGCCCCTGCCACCGGCAGCTTCGAGATGCTTAACGGCTTCCGCCGAAAGGTCTGCGCCAAGAACCGAATTGCCCGTTAACCTCATCAACATCGTCGCAATTGCGTAACCGGCCGCGCCCAAACCGATCTGTCCAATGACCGCTTTCTTAATGTCTCGGTTCGTTTGGCGGCACGCATTGGTCAATGCTGCCAAGCTCACCACTGCGGTTCCATGCTGATCATCGTGCATCACAGGAATGTCCAGCGCCTTCTGCAAACGTTCCTCGATTTCAAAGCAGCGCGGCGCGGAAATATCTTCGAGTTGGATGGCAGAAAAAGTCGGGGAGATCGCGGCCACCGCGGCGACGATTTCATCGGCATCCTTGGTGTTCAACAAAATGGGGACGCCGGAAAGCCCGACCAGCGATTCCATCAACATGGCCTTGCCTTCCATCACAGGCATTCCCGCCAGCGGACCAATATCGCCGAGACCGAGCACCGCCGTGCCATCCGTTACGATGGCGACCATGTGGCTAATACTCGTATACAGCCGCGCCGCAGATGGATCTTTGGCGATCTTCAGACAAACTTCCGCAACACCGGGCGTATAAACGCGCCGTAAGGTGGTCATCGAATCGATTGGGAAGCGCGAGCGGATGGCAATCTTTCCTTTTTGATGAAGTTCCAGCACTTCATCGCGCACTTCGAGAATCTTCGTGCCGGGGTTGGTGGATATGGCCCCGACGATCTTTTCGATTTGGGCCAGATCGTCGCCATAAATCGTGATATCGCGGACGACCGAACGCGAGGTCTCGTTCAGCATTTGAATATCGCCGACCGTGCCGCCCGCATTCGAGATGACGGCCAAAAGCCGCGCCAATTGTCCAAGCGTCTGGTCATTCCGGACGCGCACCGTCCGGCTGATCTTTCTTTCCCAAGCCATGGCTCCTCCTTCGAAGCGTCAGAATAACCGATAAAGCACTTGACCTAGAAGATTCCCTTTAGAAACAGCAACAAGCCGATGATTGCCATCGGGATGCCGACAAGGGCTCCAATCAACGTCAAACTGACGAGTATTCCGACCCCGATGAGGACCAGACCGAGAATCATGGCGATGAAGCGTCCTGTCAATCCGATCATGGTAGCCAGCAGGTGCCAGAGCATGGCAAAGGGCCACAGGAACCAGGGAACGTGAGGTTTGTGCATGGCAGTCATTGTACCTCCGCAGACATATAGGATATACGTACCAATTTCATTTTTGTTCCAAGTGATATAATCCGCCCATGCCTACGAAAACTAAAAGAACCATTTCGCCCCCTGTGGAAGAAGAGGAAGATTCTGTTTCCCAATCCGCTCCCATCCTTGGGGAGGAAGAAGAAACTGTAACCTTCAAGCGCGGCCACTTTTATTCGTTCATGGTCGTGATGGCGCTTTGCCTCGGCTTGCTTGTCGGATACTTTATCGGTCAGCACAACCCATCAGCCAGTCAAACCGTGCAAGCTCCTCCGGCGGTTGCTCAGGCGCCAACGGCGGTGGCACCTCCCGTCAAATATGATATTACAACCGCTGGCTTTCCGAGCATCGGTCCAGCCGACGCGCCGATCACCATCGTAGAATTCAGTGATTATCAATGTCCTTACTGCACCCAATGGCATGATACGACCTACAAACCACTGATGGCGGCCTACCCCGACAAGATCCGTCTCGTGTATCGCAACTATCCTCTGCCGTTTCATCAAAACGCGTTCACGGCCGCGGAAGCTGCGATGTGCGCCGGAGACCAAAATGCATACTGGCCATATCACGATGCGCTCTTCGCCAACAATGACCAATTGAACAATCAGGCCGGCACGGTCGTCGACAACTCGTTCTATGCCAATCTGGCAGGCAGTCTGGGGTTGGATACGACTACCTTTAGTACCTGTCTCAGCACCCAAAAATACAAGGCGGCTGTGCAAAGCGACATTGATTATGCCAACAGTCTGCCGTCGGATAGTGATGGCTCGCCGGCCGTCAGCGGTACGCCGACCTTTTTCATCAACGGATACCGCGTGGTTGGAGCCGAACCGCTCGCTTATTTCCAGCAATTCATCGACGCCCAGTTAAATACCCAATGATTTGCAAGACATTGCTTCAATCATAAGTTTTTGGGAGTGACATGAAAAAATTCATTGCAGTCGCCGGTAACATAGGAGTGGGAAAGTCCACTCTGGTAAGCCTGTTATGCAAACAACTCCATTGGGAACCTTTTTTCGAGCCGGTGGGAGACAATCCGTATCTCGTGGACTTTTATGCGGATATGGCTTCCTGGTCGTTCCATTCGCAAATCTTTTTTCTGACCCGGCGCCTGCGTTCGCATCATCAACTGGCACAGCATCCGACTTCCGTCGTCCAGGATCGAAGCGTCTATGAAGATGCCGAGATTTTCGCACAAAACCTGTACCTGCAGGGATACATCAAAGAGCGCGATTACGAAACCTACCGGGAGCTTTACGAGACCATCATCCAGATTCTGCCCCCGCCCGACCTGGTGATTTATCTGCGGGCCTCCGTGGACACGTTGATGGCCCGTATTGCGCGTCGTGGGCGGGACTATGAGCGCACCATAACGCCCCAATATTTACAAAGCTTGAACGATCTTTACGAAGATTGGATTTCCAATTTCGTGCTCTGCCCGGTGCTGGCCGTCCCTGCCGATGATTTGGACTACGTCGCCTATTCCGGCCACCTGGATCTGATTGTCTCAAAGGTGCAGGAGAAATTGATCGGAAAAGATGAAGTCGTGTTTGAACCGGAAGAAGTTGCCCGCGCAACGGGCGACTGAAAGAAATCAGCTAGTATCAAAACAAAGAACCGGCGCTGCCGGCTCTTTGTTTATTGGATATAGGTCTCCGCCTTGCTCTTCGGATCGGGCACCGGATATTCGTTCTCTCCAGCCAAGCCATCCCAATATTGCTGGTTCCAAATATCGGCACCGAAGCCGTTGCATTCGGCGAGTCGAAATGCACTGGGGGCGACGTCGGGAAGCAAACATGCCGCGGCCCCGCCGGGTTGAGGCGAGGGAGGGGACGGCAGGCTCCCGCTTAAAGCATTTTCAAAGCCGGGCGTGGGAAAACAGCCATCCTGCCAGTTGCCAATTCCGTCGCGGATGCGGCACCATGAGTCGTCCGGTCGAAGCGCAGCCGGATAGGTGTATGAGTCTTCGATCACGGCATGTGAATCGACGAGACTCACCGTGTCGCCGCTGTCCTCCAGCAGAAGATGAGTGGTCGATCCGAAAAAGACCGCGCGCTGATTGACATTGAGTTTGAGGGTCGGCAGGACGAATGTGCCCGTGCCGTTGTTGGGCATGACGGTCAATTTCCAGTTGGTCAGAGTAGCAAGGCCGGGCCCGAGGTTCTCGACCTCGATGAACTCATCCGAATTATTGACCGTGCCATCGCCGTTCCAGTCGGAACCGGGACGCGGCAGGATTTCATTCAGGACGATGGCCGGAACGGGAGTTGGAGCAAATGTCGGGGTGGGCTTCTTGGTCGCGGTCGGATAGGGGGAGGGCGTCTCGGTCACCGTGGAGGCCCAATTCGCCCTGCCGGGCGTTCCATAAATGGGGTTTCCACAGTAGTCTGTTATTAGCGGGGATCCATAGGGCGTGGTGGCAAACGTCACCCATGCCGTCGGCGCGGTGTCGTACGGGATCGTCCCTCCCGAATGATAGTAGCGTTCCATGCTCTCATATTTTGAAGCCGAGCCGGCCGGCCAACTGGAATAGCCGCGTATATTTGCGTAATCGACCAGCGTGTCTGTGCCGTACCATAGTTCCAAGTCCTGATAATTATTATCCAGGCTCAATGTGTTATCCGGCAGATCGATGTGAAGGTTAGAAAACACATTCTGGTTTGATGCCAATAGGAAGTACCCTTGGGCTGCAATTGTGCCGGCAAGGGTAATATGAAAGTTCTGTGAGTAATACTCGTTCCCGACCAAATACCATCCGGACAAGTTGATTGGCACGGAGTTGGGGTTGTAGAGTTCAACCCACTGATCACTTGAGCCATCATGCCCCGCACAGGAGGTTGTGCCACTCCACCCAATTTCGTTGATGACCAAACTGAGGAGCTGGTAAGTGGGAATCGCCGTATTCGTATTTGTCTGGGTTGGTGTGTTCGTCGGGGTGGCAGTGGGCGTATCCGTGGGGGTAGCCGTTGCTGCATTACTTGGCATACTGGTTACCGTATTCTCGGGAATATCCGTCGCACTGAATGCCGTTTGCAATTGCGGTGTGGCCTGCATCGCAGCAAGTGAAGAGAAGAAGCCCGCTACTGCACCCGCCAGCAGGAGCAAGACAAAAAGCGTTCGAACCAAATCCTTTGAGCGAGGCATCAGTTCGATTTTAGCAGAGAAATCGAAAAGGGAGGGAATAAGAATCCCCGTCCGTTGGGAAAGGATTTGTTATGCCAAAGCCACCGGCGGTCCAGTACGCAATGCTAACGCGGCTCAATGACCATTTTGATCGCCGTCCGCACCTTATCTTCGATCTCAACATCTACAAACTCTGGTACGCAAACCACGTTGATGCCGTCATTCTTTAGATAGCCGGTCGCCAGCACCAATGCCTTGACAGCCTGATTGACCGCGCTGGCCCCTATGGCTTGCACTTCAGCATGTTTGTGTTCGCGGATAACCCCTGCAATTGCCCCAGCTACAGCGGATGTGCGCGAGTTGGCGGAAACCTTGATGATATCCATGTGTGCCTCCCACGGATGAAAGAGGGGCTTGTTCTAAAAAGATTGTACTGGATTTGGAGATTAGATTCAAGCAGTAATTCAATTGGATATGGATATCGTAATATTAGTAGAGCCTGTGGAGAGTGTGGAGAACGTGTTCGCACAGCACAAGTTGGATCATCCGCTTTTTTCAGGGCCACATATGCTACGCCCGCATTTGCTAGACTTTTTGCATTTGTGGACAATTGGCGGCTATTTTTTCTGCCGTAATTTTCTTCCACGAAGCGCAATCCATATATTGGATAACGTGAAATAGGCTGCCTAAATATGGGGGTGCAATTATTGGCACTTTCCGCCAGTTTTTGCAAAAAACCGCTTTACTCTCCACAGTGGAGCCCTATTATCCACAGTTTACCCCGTCTTATCCACAAATCGGACTTCTTCGGGACAACTTGTCTAGCCTAAATATGGGGATTAGGCGCCGGAGGACGTTTCCAAGCCGTTGGCGGCGGCAATTTCGTCGAAGCGAACCTCGATTTCATCTAGATAATGGTCCAACTCCGAGGTGCGCTGCTCGAAAGCATTGCCGTTCCCCAGCAGCCCCAATTGCTCACAGGCGCTTTTCCAAGGTTTGATTTGTTCATTTTCCAACACTTCAGCCGCCATTGTCCAGGTATGGATCAGCGGCCAAAGGGAGGTTAACGGCGTTTCGCCTGCCAGAAAAACCTCAACGGCTTTTTTGTAGTAATTAAGTCTTGCAGGATGAACATGTTGATTCACTTTGGCGTTCCCGGAAGCGGTTACAAAAGCAGTTTCCCAGTTGGCAAGCCAAGAGGAGACAAGAGTCGCATCGATGAAGCTGGCCCCAAGGATATTGAACAGTGTCGCCGTAAAGTCCGGGCGTTCTGCCGCTTGGGCGCGGGCCGGAAATTCGGCCAGGAAACGGCGTTCAGCAAGCAGCCCGCCATTCAACTCTGCGATTGAATTTGCAGCCAGATAAATTGCCCGCAAGAATTGCCTGACTTGGAGTGGCCCCGCTTTTTCTTCGCGGATGTCGCTCAGGTCGATCCAGCCTTTACGGGCCTCGGCCAGCAGCTTGCGGCAACGCGTCAGGACTAAGGCCGGTGCATGGAATTCAAAACCTGCCCTCAGTCCCGCCTGGACAAATTCGAAGAATTTCTCGCGCTGGTACAAGAGCATCGGGTCGTACATTTCATATCCGAGAACGGGGTCGATGCGCAGTTCGCGCGGGGATTTGAAATCATCTTTTGAACGATGAACGATGTCGAGATGGAAATCCGGCGTGAGCTTGACGATTTCGCGCGTGATGCCCGGGCGTTGCTGATGGACAAAGACCAGATCGATATCGGCCGTGCCGCCCAGCATGGGTTCGGCATCAGAAACGAGCGAGCCGGTCAGGTAGGCCGCAACGAGGCCATGATCGTTGAAGGCGCGCTCCTGGGCGTTTTCTTTGGCGATGCGGATGAGTGATTCACGTGTGACGCGCATGGCTCCTCGGTACTCAGCGGGATAGTTCCTCGGTCAAAGGCAGTCCGGGTTGAAACGGACTCAGCCTCAACGTCTCCCGGATGCGGTTCTCGATCAACTTGAGATGTTCAGGGTTTTGCACAATGTTCAAGGGATTGGAATCTATTTTAAGCACCGGAACACTGTCGCCCGGCCTGCTGAAAAAATCTTCATAGGTTTGATTGAGCTGGTCGATGTAAATGCGTTCCATATTGCGCTCATAGGAACGATCGCGCAAGGCAATGCGCTGCATCAGCACGTCGGTGTCCGCGCGCAGATACACGATGAGATCGGGCTTGGGGATTTTTTCTCCGAGCGCTTCATGAACCTTGTAGTACATGTCGAGTTCATCGCCCTTCAGATTGATGCGCGCAAACAGGGAATCTTTGGCGAAGGTGTAATCGGCGAGCAGTGACTTGCCGGCCGCCAAAAGTCCGGGAACGGTGCGGCGCTGTTGGTGATAACGGCTCAGCAAAAAAAAGATCTGTGTTTGGAATGCATACCGTTCGCGGTCACTGTAGAAATCCGAGAGAAAGGGGTTCTCTTCGAAAATCTCCAAGAGGATTTCAGATTTAAATGTCGGCTGTAGCAGGCGGGCGAGCGTGGTTTTACCCACACCGATCACCCCTTCAATGGCAACGTACATTGTCAACTCCGTAATGGTTCCATACGGCCGAACCATAATGGGATGCCTAAGGATACCACGAAATGACCGCGATATAATTTATTTCATGTCTCGTATTGCGATTGTCCCTGCTGTGGCCGGGCTGGGCGGCATGACTACCTTTCGACTTAAAATGGAGGCGGGGCTCAATGCGCGCGGCATCGAGGTCACTCATGATGCCGAGGCAGCCGTCGAGGCGATCCTGGTCATTGCCGGGACCCGCAACCTGATTCCGTTGTGGAGGGCGAAGCGGCGCGGCATACGCGTTGTCCAGCGACTCGACGGAATCAATTGGATTCATCGAAGGAAGAATACAGGGATCAAACATTTTTTGCGCGCTGAATATGGTAATTGGAATCTTGCCTTCATTCGTTCCAGGATTGCCACGCACATTTTGTATCAAAGCAGGTTCTCACGTCTATGGTGGGAGGATTGGTATGGCCGGCCGGATGTTCCTTTTTCTGTTGTCCATAATGGCGTGGACTTAAACATGTATCGTCCTGTGGGCGCAAAGGATCCACCCAAAGATGAATTTCGTGTTTTGGTCGTCGAAGGGAATCTGGGAGGCGGATATGATATGGGGTTGGATCATGCGATTCAATTAACAGAAACGCTTGCAGACCGATATCGTTTGCCCGTTGAATTGATGGTGGTTGGCAAGATTTCGGAAGAGCAGAAAGCCGCTGCTCAAGCTCGATCCCGTGTGTTGATTCGATGGGCCGGCGTCGTACCGCGTGAACAAATCCCGCAGATCGACCATTCCGCTCATGTGCTTTTCTCCGCCGATATCAACGCTGCCTGTCCAAATTCGGTGGTCGAAGCGATGGCTTGCGGACTTCCCGTGGTTGGGTTCGATACGGGCGCACTGAACGAACTCGTGATCGGCGACTCCGGTCGCTTGGTGGCGTATGGCGGCAATGTGTGGAAATTGGATCATCCCGATATTGAATCGCTTGCCAAAGCGTCGGTCGAAATATTGAAAAATCAGAATCGTTTTCGCCAGGCCGCGCGCGCTCAGGCCGAAAAGGCCTTCGGCCTGGATAAAATGGTGGATGAATATCTTAAGGTCTTGTTGGAGGCATGATGGATCAGGAAGTGTACGATTTTCTCGTGCGCCATTTGAATTCTGTCCGGAAAAATGATGTGGAGGCGTACCGCGAGACCACAGCTTCGGACCTCACGCTGTACGAGTGGTGGATCACGCCCAACCGTGTTGACGGTTTGCCATTCCATGAGTTCATGATGACCACCAATGCACAGAATGGAACGGTCTTTGGTTCGGATGCCCCACAAAGCGCAGAAACTCGCTTTGACCTTTCCAATCTATGCATTCAGCGCTATGGCGATGCCGCGATTGCCAGTTACACCTTGTTGACCAGCACGGCCTTGCCCGAGGGTGTGAAGGTGGTGGCTCACAATGAGAGCCGCGTCATGGTCAAGCAGGCGGGAAAATGGAAAGTTGTGCACGTGCATAAATCGCCGGCATGGCCTGCGCCCCATACTCAACCCGAATGAGCAGCCGTTCGCGGACCACCCTGCCCTGCAGGTACTCGTCCTTACATTTTTATTAGGTGCTCCCGGCGCGCGGACCGCGGGGAGATTGATGAGTCTTGATATAATGTCTGAAAGCTATTTGAAAGTCAAGGAGTTATTCATGAACGAATACTCCCACCGTAATCTTAGCTATGAGCTCCTGTGGCTGAGTATTGGCCTGTTGCCGCTGCTGTTAATCGCTCTTCTTCTGCCATTGAGCCCTCATGATTACTGGTGGTATCTCCGCCTTGGACACGACGTCCTTCAACAGGGGCAAGTCCCCCTGGTAGACACCTATAGTTTCACAGAGGCCGGCGAATCGATTATCAACCAACCCTGGCTCTCCGCGGTCATTTTTTGGCTTGCCTATAACGACGGCGGCTTGAACCTGACGTTTTTGTTGCGTGCCATCTGCATCGGCGTGGCGTATGGCCTTTTGTGGGTTTGGATGCGGGAAATGAGAGCGGGCGCCAGACTAGCCACCCTTTTGATCATTGTGGCGGGCTTGGCAAGCAGTAACAATTGGTCGTTTCGTCCGCAATTGTTTGCTTATCCTTTGTTTTCTCTGAGTCTCTTTGTTCTATGGAGATGGGAAAATGAGGGCAAGTCAACAGAAGCAGAGCGAAGGTCATCGAACAGACACAGAAGCGCCTCGCGTTGGTTGTTATGGTGCCTGCCTCTCATTGCCTGGTTATGGGCCAACCTGCACGAGTCTTTTTTGATCCTGTTTATTTTGGAAGGCGCCGCATTGGTCTTCGGGCGGGGGGACCGCAAGGAATTGATCCTCGTTACGGTTGCCAGCTTTCTGGCTACCCTGATCACGCCCTACGATATTATTCTTTGGCTGTCTCTGATTCATTCCTACATCGCGAACCCCTCCTGGGATATCAGCAGCGAATTCCTTCCGCCCTCCAACACAGGCTGGCAGATGAACATCTTTTTTATGTGGACGCTTCTGATTGTCCCGCTGGCATCATTTTCCAAGAAGCGGCTCTCGCTGCTGGAATGGGTCTGGCTGCTGGGAACCCTTTGGATGGCTTACTCCGGGGTTCGCTATGTGATTTGGGGAATCTTTATGCTGGCAGGTTTCAGCGCCTATTTGCTTTCAGACTGGGAGCTCCTATGGCTGAATCGTCCGCATGCCAAAGGTAATCCTGTTGGCAATTACATCCTGGCCGGCGCAATTCTGCTGATCCCCTTTGTGGCGCTACCAAGTTTGCGGGCAAGGATGAACATCCATACCTCACCGGCGATCAGCACCGATACGCCGGTTGCTGCAACGGTCTGGCTTTCACAGCACCCTCAGTTGCCGGGCCCCATGTGGAGCGATCTCGTTTTTTCCAGTTATTTGATTTTCGCGCTGCCCTCGCGCGCGGTCTGGATCGATACACGCTTTGGAATGGTGTACACGCCGCAGGAATTCAGCCGCTATATAGAAGTTGCCTATGCCCAACCGGGTTGGCAGGATGTTCTCGATCGCAGCGACATCAATCTCCTCATGCTGGCGGTTGATAGCGAGCCGCTGCTGATCCAAGCGCTTTCCAATGAATCAGGGTGGTGCAAAGTCTATAGCGACCCGGTTGCCGTTATTTATACTCGTCTCACGGTCGGGCAGTTTTGTCCTTGATCACTGGTCCTTTATTCTCTGGCCGCCTTGCTCTTCAACAACGTGTGCTCCCCTCTTACCGCGTGCCGTTTTTTGATATGCTGGCCTCGGTCTGCGAGGGCGGCCTGAGTGTATTCGCCGGCTTGCCCAGGGCAGGAGAAGGGATTGAAAACGACCGATTACAAATCGCGGAACACGTTGCAGCCAGGAATATTCATATCCTGCAGGGCCCTTTTTATCTATGTTATCAACGCGGGTTGATCCGGTGGCTGGAAAGTTCAAATTCGGATGTATTGATCGTCGAAGCGAACCCGCGTTACCTGGCAACACCGTCCGCAGTGCAGTGGATGCATGCGCGCGGACGCAAGGTCATCGGCTGGGGGTTGGGCGCGCCGCCTCTTTCCGGTCCCTTGGACGGACTCCGCCAAACGAAGCGAATCCAATTTCTAAGCCAGTTTGACGCCCTTATCGCTTACAGCCGGCGCGGGGCGGCGGAATATGCCGATCAGGGCTTCGCGCGCGAAAGAATTTTCACCGCATTCAATGCGGTTTCCGCTCGTCCCTCATCCCCGCTTCCTCCACGCCCAGCACTCTTTAAGGATAAGCCCACCATTCTTTTTGTCGGACGGTTGCAAGCGCGAAAACGGGTGGGCGATTTATTGCGCACTTGTTCCGAAATGGAATTGAAATCGCGACTGATCCTCGTCGGCGACGGACCTGAACGCGAGCATTTGGAAACACTGGCTAAACGGGTTTATCCATCTGCTGAGTTTGTCGGCGCGAAGTACGGAGCGGAGTTAAAGCGGTATTTTACAGAAGCCGACCTCTTTGTCCTGCCTGGAACCGGCGGACTGGCCGTGCAGGAAGCGATGAGCTACGGTCTGCCCATTATCGTCGCCAAGGGCGATGGGACCCAGGATGACTTGGTGCGCGAATCGAATGGCTGGCAGATTCCAGCGCAGGATTATGAGGCACTGGTCCGCACGATGCGCTTCGCCTTGTCTGATGTGGAACGGTTGCGGAGGATGGGCAGAGAGTCCTATCGCATTGTTTCCGAAGAGATCAATTTGGAGAAGATGGTGGAAATGTTTGTGCGGGTGTTGAACGGCTTGACCCCCCGCTAATGGTTTGTCTCGGCCGCATCGGTTGTCAAGAAGTCCAGGCGGCAGCACTTGAAATCCCGCGCCCAAACCTCGAGGCTGGAAATGCATGCGCTCTCCATTGCCTTGCACGATCCGCGTACGCCGTGGCAGGCCAAAGCCCTGATCGGGTTTGTGCTGGCCCATGCTTTGAGCCCGATTGATCTCATTCCTGTACTTGGCCATCTCGACGGCATCCTGATTGTCCCGGCTGGCATCGCATTGGCGTTGGGGATGATTCCCGCCGATGTCATCAACGATGCCCGAAATAAGGCAGCCAAAAATGAGGCAAAACCTTCGATGCTTGGCATGATTGGAATGATGCTCATCCTCCTGATTTGGATTCTCCTCGCGGCCGGGCTCATCTGGCGACTCTATCTGCTCCTTAGTAAAATCAAGGGATGACCTGCCAACGTTTATATCCATGGTTAATTGCCTGTTCTATCTTTATATTTGCGTGCCAGCCAACGACCAGCACGCCTCTTCCTCCGACTGAAACAATCGCACCCTCTCCCGAAGCGACCTCCACCCTCAAGCCAACCGCGACTCTCCCTCCGGCCCTGCGTACCTTCACCGAAGATTTTGACTCGCCCTCACCGTATTGGTCGAATTTCGGGACCAATACCGTCGGACCTGATATTCAGCTCCAAAGCGGATTCCTGGTCTTCAATTTAACCCAGACCAACGATTGGGCCGACGCCATCTATAATGCGCAGGATTATCAGGATGTGCGTGTAGACGCGCAAGTCGAGGTCCGCGCCGGAGATGACGGCACGGTGGGTGTCGTCTGTCGCTACAGCCGGGCAGACGGCTGGTACGAATTCAATATCTATGCAGACCAGACCTACGTGATCATGTACGGTCAATGGCTATCGCCGGGCATTGCGCGTTACATGCCGCTTCACCGCACAAGTTCCGAAAAAATCAAGCCGGGGACAAATCAAATCGGGTTAGTGTGCCAGGGCAATTCCTTGACGCCTTATATCAACAATGTGCGCATGATCGTGTATGAGGATAATAAAATTGGGTTGAAGGAAGGCAACGTCGGCTTGACGGCTTCCTCGTTTACCGAGGCGCCCTTCGTGGCCGCGTTCGACTGGGTGAAAGTCAGCGAGCCTTAAGCCCCCCTTGGCACTCCGGGAGGCCGAGCGGGGGCTGTCCTAATGTAATTTCTATACAGCGTTAACGTTTTTCTTTCATACTTCGAGTATGCTATGCAAGAATAAATGTCATGGCGAGAAGATCGTTTCTCGAAGTCCAGCAATGACAGAATGCGACAAAGGAGTGTGTGCCATGGGAAAAATTATAGGGATTGACTTGGGAACAACCAACAGTGTTGTCTCTGTGATGGAAGGCGGTTCACCCACTGTGATCTCCACCGCAGAAGGCGGACGGCTATGTCCGTCCGTGGTGGCGTTCAACAAGAACGGTGAACGCCTCGTCGGCCAGACCGCCAAGCGGCAAGCTGTTGTAAATTCAGAAAACACGATCTATTCCATCAAGCGTTTCATAGGCCGTCATTACGAGGAGACCGAAGTCGAACGCAAGATGGTTCCGTTTGAAGTGGTCAAGGGATCTTCCGATGACGTGAAGGTCAAGATTCCGGTGACGGGACGCGAGTATAGCCCGCAGGAAATCAGCGCCATGATTTTGGCAAAACTCAAATCGGATGCCGAGGCATATCTCAGCGGACCGGTGACTCAAGCCGTCATCACCGTCCCCGCGTATTTTAACGACAGCCAACGCCAAGCCACGAAAGACGCGGGAAGGATCGCGGGGTTGGACGTGATGCGCATCATCAACGAGCCGACGGCCTCCGCTCTGGCATATGGTCTCGATAAAAAGAAGAACGAAAAAATCCTGGTCTTCGACCTCGGGGGCGGCACGTTCGACGTGTCGGTGCTGGAAGTGGGCGAAGGTGTGATCGAGGTCAAAGCCACGAACGGCGATACGCACCTCGGCGGCGACGACTGGGATCAGCGCGTCGTCAACTGGGCGGCGGATGAATTCAAGCGCGAGCAAGGCGTCGATATCCGCAATGACCGTCAGGCGTTGCAGCGTCTGCGCGAGGCGGCGGAGAAGGCCAAGATCGAACTCTCATCCGTGATGGAGACCGAAATCAATCTGCCGTATATCACGGCCGATGCCAATGGACCGAAGCACATGCAATTGAAGTTGAGCCGCGCCAAGTTCGAGCAGATGACCGAGGATTTGATCAACCGCTGCCGCAAGCCGTTCGAGAACGCGTTGAGCGATGCGGGCCTCAAGCCGTCCGATCTGGATGAAGTCGTGTTGGTGGGCGGTTCGAGCCGCATGCCGATGGCTCAGGAATTGGTGCGTACGTTGACTAATGGCAAAGAGCCGAACAAGAGTGTCAACCCGGATGAAGTCGTGTCGGTCGGTGCGGCGATCCAAGGCGGCGTGCTCGGCGGCGAAGTCAAGGACATTCTGCTGCTGGATGTGACCCCGCTTTCGCTCGGCGTCGAGACGTTGGGAGGCGTGATGACCAAGATGATCGAACGCAACACGACGATCCCGATCCGTAAGACCGAGACGTATTCAACGGCGGCGGATAACCAGACCGCAGTGGACATCCACGTTCTGCAAGGTGAACGACCAATGGCCGGCGATAACATGTCGCTCGGACGATTCCGACTCGATGGCATTCCGCCTGCCCCGCGCGGCATTCCACAGGTGGAAGTGACCTTCGATATCGATGCCAACGGCATCCTGCACGTGACGGCGCGCGACAAAGCCACAGGCAAAGAGCAGAAGGTGACCATCACAGCTTCGACGAATTTGAACAAGAACGATATCGATCGCATGGTGCAGGAAGGCCGTCAGCATGAGGCCGAGGATAAGAAGCACCGCGAGTTGATCGAGGCCAAGAACAACGCCGATAACATGGCGTATCAATTGGAGAAGACCCTGCGCGAGCTGGGCGATAAGGTCAAGTCGAATGATCGCTCGAACATCGAAAGCAAGATCAACGACCTCAAGCAAGCCGCGCAGACCGATGACTTGAACCGCATCAAGAAAGCCACCGACGATGCGCAGAACGCCTTCCACGCGCTGAGCCAGCAGTTATATGCTCAAGGCCAGCCGCAAGGAGAAGCACAAGCGCAAGGGCCGCAAGGCGGAGGTCCATCGTCATCGTCCACAGACGGCGAAGTGATTGACGGTGAAGTGAAAGAATAAGAGATTTACTACAAATTGACATGCCCTGCTGAAAAACAGGGCATGTCAATTTAAGTGATGGTTTGCTTATGAATTCAATAGCGGAACAAATTCCGATTCTGCCAGGAGGGCATCCGCTTTTGATCTAGAACGGATTAGAACCGGCATTATTTCCTTATCTTATATCCCAGCCTCTTCAACACATTCTCGTTATTACGCCAATCCTTTTCGATCTTAACGCGCAGCTCCAGATAGACCGGGTGTCCGCCCATGTCTTCGATCTGCTTGCGCGCCGCCGTACCGATCTGCTTTAACATCTTTCCGCCTTCGCCGATCACAATGCCCTTCTGCGACTCGCGCTCGACGAACAGCGTGGCGGCGATATAGGTCATGCCGTTCCCGCGTTCCTTGAACTCGTCCACGCGCACGGCGATGCCATGCGGCACTTCGTCGCGCAGTTTCAACAGCGCCGACTCCCGGATCAAGTCCGCGGCGATCTCGCGCTCGTATAAATCCGTGATCTGCTCTTCGTCATATTCGGGCGGACGAACCGGTAAAAACGAGATCAATAACGAAATCAGATCATTGACATGTTCCGAATGCAAGGCGGAAATGGAGATCACTTTCGCTCCAGTCCTGAGCAAAGCTTGATACGCTTCGAGACGCGTTGGCAAATTTCCAGCCTCGAGCAAATCGATCTTGTTGAGCGTCAACACGATAGGAATCTTTGAAGAGGTATTTTTGAGCAGCGATGCGATGCGAATGTCGTCCGCGGTTGGTTCATCGGATGCATCCACCAAGAACAGAATCGCATCCACGCCATTCAGGGCTTCCTCCGCCTCCTGATTCAGAAACTCGCCGAGTTTGTGTTTCGGTTGGTGAATGCCGGGTGTGTCTACAAAGATCAACTGCGCATCGTCACGCGTTAAGATTCCAAGCTGACGGCGGCGCGTGGTCTGCGGGCGCGGCGAGACCGCCGCGATCTTTTGTCCAAGCATGGCATTGATCAGTGTGGACTTGCCCACGTTGGGCCGTCCGATGACGGCGATGAAACCCGAACGAAACTCAGTCATTTTTGCATGTTGTCATAAATGTGGAAGAGGTAATCTTGAGGTCCCGTCTTGGCGCCCAAATCGCTCAGCGATCTGAGAACCTGGGCGCGATGATCCGTGCCATGATTTGCCACATGCCGCAGCACCTGCCAAAGGGTGACATCCTTGTCCTCTCCCTTCGCAAATGGCTGTTTGAATAACATATCATCCTGCACCGCGGCAAGATCCTCGCGCATATTTTTCTCGACATCATCCCAATGCGCGCGAATGGTGTTTCTATCGTCAATGCCGGCGGGAGTATAGGACTCTGGGTTCTCCATGCCGCGCAATCCGCTGAACCAGGCATGATCCACGTTCATGATATGAACGATTTGGTCCCGTACGGAGTGATGCGAATAATTTACTTGTTGAACAAATTCTTCATAGGGCAGCGGAACAATGTAACGATCCCATACCTTGCGGTTTTCAGCGAAGTGATAGCCGTAAAAATGTCGAAAGGCATCTGCATCCATCGTTTCCTATCCTTTGGTGCCGGTATTCGTCTTCGGTTGCCAATTTGCCACGGCTAAACTCGCCACGATCATTGCGCCGCCCACCAGCACCTGCCAACTTAATTGCTCATGAAGGAACAGCACGCCGAGAATCACACCGCCGAGCGGAAAAATATACGTGACCATGGTGGTGCGCGTCGGACCGATCTCATGGATCAAGTAATAATTCAAGATGAAAGCGAAGCCCGAGCCGAGGACGCCGAGCCATATCAATGCAATCCACGTGATGGGCAGTTGCGGGATCTTAAGCGGGCTTTCGACCGTCAGCGCCGCGATCCACATCACCGCGGTGGACGAAACCAACGGCCCCGCGCCGCGCAGCAGCCCGGATGCTTCTGTGGTTGACTTCCGTGCATAGACCGAACTGCCCGCGTAGAACATGGATGCCACCACCACCGCAAGTTGCCCGAGGATGGGACCGATGGAAGCCCCGATGTCTTTGCTCATCAACACGATCACACCGACGAAGCCGGTCAACAACCCGCTCACTTTGGGAACCGTCATTTTGTCATCGGACAAAGCCAGATGGGCAATGACAATGGCAAACAGGGGAACCGTGGCGTCCAAAATCGCCGCCACGCCCGAATCAATGGCTTGCTCGCCCCACGAAATCAGAAAGAATGGAACGGCAACATTGCTGATTCCCAGGATGATGAATGGAAGCCAGCCTTTCAAGGTGCGCGGCAGCTGCACGCCTTGAATGAGAATCACCGTGATGCTGAACAAGAGTCCGAACAGTACCCGGAAGGCCACCAGAGTAATCGGACCGACTTCCGTTACCGCGATCTTGATCCACAGGAAGGATGAACTCCAGATCGAGCCGAGCAAAATGAAGACAAACCAATGTTTGGGTTTCAACAAAACCTCCGAGAAATTCCTTCAGGCTTCCGCTGTACCGATCATTGACAACGCGTGCTTCAACTATTTTCCTTCTCCATTTCCAGCAGCCATGCCTTGGTCTTCAATCCGCCCTTGCCGCCGTAGCCGTGAAGTTTGCCGTCCGTGCCGATGACCCGATGACAGGGGATCACCAATGGCATGGGATTTGTGGCGTTGGCCCGTCCGATCGCCCGAAAGGCTTGTGGATGTCCGATCTGCATCGCAATCTCGGCATAGGTGCGCGTCTCGCCGTACGGGATGGCAAAAACTCTTTTTAAGGCGGCGCGCTGAAAATCCGAGGCAAGAACCGACCAATCAATCATCATATTAAATTGTTTCCGCTGGCCCGTCAGGTATTCTTTGATTTGACGAACCATGTCATCGAGTCGTTTCGGCGCGTCTTCGATTTCCGATTTCACTTGTTGGCGAAGATCGCGTTCAAAGCTTGTTCGTGAAATCCCGAAGTCGGCTCTTACCAAACCATGCGCTGAGATTGCCGCCCATACTTCCCCAAGCGGAGTTGCTTGGATGTTGCCGATGAAGATGATCGGGTTGTTCATGTTAGTAATTTGTTACTCGATCGATCAGGCTTTGCTCGCGGGCGTGATGATCGCAGAAGCGGAAAACGAACAGGGAAGCGATGGCGAAAACGATCGTCAAGCCGATCAAAATACCGAGCAGCTGCAAGTTGCCGAAGCGCGATAACGTGGGAAAGGCTTGCGCCACGTTTCCGATCAGGGAACGACGCATCAATTCCAGCCAATAGGTGATCGGAACCGCGAAGCCGACCGGCCTGATCCAGGCCGGGAGCACTTCCAGTGGAAAGATCGCTCCGCTTAAAAGGAAGAGCGCACCGGCGACGGCCTCGCCGATCAAAAAGAAATGATGGGCTATGAGCAGTGTAATGCTCGCCAGGATCAATCCCATCATGGCCAGCATGGAAACGCCGATGAACAAGGCGACGATGAACAAGGGCCAATTCACGGTGGCGAGATTGAGCGGCACATGCAGGAAGGCCACCCCGAAGGCGATCGTGATCAACACGGAGATGGAGCCGGTCAGAAAGCGCGCCACGCCGCGCCCAAGCCAATAGAGTGGAATATTGATCGGCGCGATATACATGTACTTGAGCGTCTTGTAATGCTCGCGGTCGTCGATCACTGCCCACGAAACGCCGGTCAAGATCGCAGCGACATATTGATAGAAAGCATTGCCGTAATATAGATAAGGAAAGATCGGCGTATTGAAATTGCCCTGCGTGATGACACTATACATCACGACCAGAATCGCGGCGCCCGCCAGCGGTTTGATAATCGAGTAGATGGCAAATAGAAACGGCTGGGTCCAATTCGATTCGATTTGCCAGCCGAGCCAGGTCGCCACCCAGAATGAGCGCCAAATCTCAACTCGATTGGATCTCGAAGTATTTTGCATTTTCATCTCCGGCTTTCCGTCAGTCGTCCTTCGCGGATCGCCAGACGTTCCATATAACCGAGCAGGGCCCGCGCTCCGAACAGAAAGACGATGCAGAGAATCAAGAGAACGCTTAACTCCACATTGACGCTCAAGAATCCGAGCAGGGCGCCGGACGGAAAGACCAACTGCCGCATCGCGTCCAGACCCAAGGTCAGCGGAATGATGGAAGCCGCCGCGGCAATCCAGAAGTTGAAGGATCGAATCGGGAAATAGAATCCCGAGATGAGATACACCGGTTCCTGCGCCAGCTGGACGAGATGATCTGCCTCACGGCTCAGCAACAAAAAGAGCGAAGCCGTGATCATCCCCAATCCGTACAAGGCGGTCATGGCAGCAAAGAACACTCCGATGAGTTGAAGGAAGTTTCCAATCGCATATTGAACGTGAAACAGCAGACTGCCCAGCAGGATGATCGCGATGGCGCGCAGAAACGTCGCCAGCATTCCGCCGAGCGCCATGCCGAGCAGAATTGCCATCATCGAATTAGGCGCCATGATATAAAGGGCCAGGTTGCCCTGCTCCTTTTCCCAATACAACTGCATCGACATGCTCCACATGATATTCATCCAGAAGGCGGTCATCGCACCGCCGACCACCACGAAGCCGATGTATTCCTCCGGCGCGTGGATGGCGCGATACACAAACACGTAGGCCGAAACCGCCAGCATCGGCAGGAAGATGTCGAAGAAGATCCACGATTTCTCGCGCTGCTGCCCCACGACGCGTGGATAGGCACGCGCGAGCACGGTCTTCCAAAACAATTTCCAACCGGTGGCTTTTTCAGTCGACATCACGGCTAGTGGATTCGCTTTGTTCGTCATCTGATTCTTCCTTTTCGATTTCATCCATACTGCGGCCAACCAAATTCACAAAGACGTCTTCGAGCGTCGGTTCATGCTTGTCCAGGCGCATGATCTTGACATTGGATTCCGTCAAACGATTGATGACCCCGGCCAGCGCGGCCTCTTCCTGCAGGGAAAAGTCGAGTGCCGTTACTCCGTCGACCTCCGATCGGGCCGCTTTGCGGACGCCGGGCAGATGTTCCAAAGCGGACGTATTCAAACCGTTCATCGAAGAAACCCTGATCTCGAACAATGCCTCGCGCTGCAAGCTTTGCTTCAGGGCCGCAGGGGTATCGAAGGCCAGCACGCGTCCGTGATTGATGATGGCGACGCGGTCACATAACTCGTCGGCTTCGACCATGTAGTGCGTGGTCAGCAAAAGCGTACGCGTCTTGTCCTGGTCCAGCCAGCTGCGGATCAAATTGCGGACATCGCGCGACGCGCCCACATCCAAACCCAGTGTCGGCTCGTCGAGAAAAAGCACCTGAGGATCGGTCAGGAAGCCGCGCACGATGTTCATCTTCTGGCGCAAGCCGGTCGAGAGGTCCGATGATTTCGTGTGTATGCGGTCCTCGAGTCCGACCATTTTCAATAAGGCGTCGATGCGCTCATAAGATTGTTTGGAGGGCAGGCCGTAGAACTGCGAGAACATCCACAGATTTTCACGCACGGTCAACAGACCATAACCGGAGGATTCCCCGCCGGAGACCATGTTGATCAGCGGGCGAACCCTGCTCGCTTCTTTCGCCACATCGAAGCCGGAGACGCGCGCCCGCCCCGAGGTCGGTGCGAGAAGCGTGGTCAGGATCTTGATCAGGGTGGTTTTCCCGGCTCCGTTCGGGCCGAGCAAGCCGAACAATTCGCCCTGCCTAACGTGCAGGTCGACGTCCTGCAAAGCGACCAGCTCCTTGCGGACATTTTTCTCTTTCGTGTTGCCATGGATTTTGTATATCCGCCCCAGGCTTTCCGTCTCCACGGCAAGATTTGACAAGATGGTTTGTTCTTTAACCATTCAAACTCCTCAAAAAAGGCTCCAAACGATTACATTTTCGCAAGATGTTGAACGATCGTATGGAAAACGTAGGTTTTACGTCAAGTAGGATTTCGATTGAGATGGTAGGATAACACTCGTAAGGTGATTTCTCTTCTCCTCCTTTCAATGAGAGTCGCGGTCGGCGTCCGCGGCTCTCGCACTTTAAAGGCGGGTCAGGCTTCAGGAATAGAATATGCGTTCTATTATAACATAGTGGGTGGTCGCCCGCCAAAGCAGTATAATCTCCCCACCCCGCTTTGAGAGGATAATATGAACTCACAGATCACCATCATTGGTCTTGGACAAATCGGCGCATCCATCGGTTTAGCGTTAAGAGGCAATAAAAACGTGAAAAGGGTCGGATATGATAAGGATGTGGCGGTTTCCAGAGCCGCCCAAAGTTTGGAAGTGGTGGATGAAATCAAAAATCTTCCAGCGGCTGTGAAGGATGCGGCGCTGGTGGTATTGTGTCTGCCGCTCAGTGAAATCCGTGAGACGCTGAGGCATATCGGTCCGTGGCTTGCAGACAACACCCTCATCATGGATACAGCCCCCGTCAAAAGCGGAGTGATCTCATGGGTGAAGGAGTTGATCCCGCCTGATCGTTTCTATGTTGGACTTGTGCCGGCGATCGGTTCCCATTACATTGCCTCTCTCGAGTTTGGACTGAACGCAGCTCAGCCCGATCTTTTCCAAAAGGGAATCATGGTCGTGGATGTGCCGCAGGGCATACCGGAGGAAATCGTGAATCGCGCTTTTGATTTTTGTCATTCGCTCGGCGCGAAACCCATGCTGTTCGATATACTCGAATCGGATGGACTGATGACCTCCGTGCATGTCCTTCCGCAGCTCACCGCGGCCGCTTTGCTCAACGCCACGATCGGTCTGCCCGGCTGGCAGGAAGCGCGTAAATTGGCTGGCCGTCCATTCGCAGGCGTGACCAGCGGCATGGCGTATCATGATAATGCCCAATCGTTACAGGAGGCGGTCCTGGCCAATCGCGCCAGCGCGGTGCACGCACTGGAAACGTTGATGGCCGCCCTCCAAGGGTTGCGCGATGATATCGAGCAGGGCAATGAAGCAGGGATCTCCGAGCGTCTCAGCGATTCAGTCAAGGACCGCGAAACATGGCTGGATGAACGCGGGGAAGCCCCATGGTTGCAGGAAGGGGGGGACGCGATGGAAGCTCCGCGCGCGGGCGAACAGATCATGCAAACGTTATTCGGCAGTCGCATCATTGACCGCAACAAGAAGAAAAAATAGATTTTGAGCCTGCTGTTGCGAGAAGCCGCTGGTTGAGTACGAAGGTATCGAAACCCGGCATCGACGAAGTGATCCACCGTTCATCACCAAAGCAAATAATTTCTATGCCGTGCTATTGTTACATCGTTCAATGTTCGGATGGGACATTTTATACCGGCTGGACAACCGATCCGGAGCGGCGCCTCAAAACCCATAATGCGGGGCGCGGCGCGCGTTATACCAAGATGCGCCGACCTGTGAAATTAGTTTATGTTGAGCCGCAACCGGATAAAGTCAGCGCCATGAAGCGCGAACGCGCCATCAAAACGATGACGCACCACCAGAAACAAAAATTGATTCAAGATTTGTAAGGGCACGGCCATGCACGCCTCGGCCCTACGACTCCCCTTGTATCTTCTCGCGCTCCTGCTCCCATAGCTTTGCGAATCGTTCAAAGACATCGGAAATGATCTCCAGTTCTTTTTCCGAATAACTGGACATCAATTCGTCTTGTGCCTTTCTCGCCGACGCAAACCATGACGCAACTTGTTCGGCGCCCGATTGCACGGGAGCGATCAGAGTCCCACGGCGATCATCGGGGTTTGGTCGCCGCTCGATCATCCCTGCCTTTTCGAGCCGATCGAGCATCGCAGTCGTCGCGCCGGAAGTGAGGCCCGTATGCCTGCCAAGCTCAGAAGGCGTGGCAATGCCTTTGAGGTACAAAAGCCTGAGACATTCCATGTCGGTTACATTGAAACCCATCCGTTCGCTCATCGCGTTTCGGAAGCGCGTCATATGGACGGCATATTCCGCCACTCCCAGCAGGGCACGTTTTTTCAAGTCCGTCTTTGCAGATTTCGCCATAGAGATACCCTTGACATTATCTTTATTTTCAAGTATCTTTATTATATAACTAAATACCGTTGAGCGCAAGTGTGAAAACTTTAATCCGTTAAGGAGATTTCGATGAGCCCAAGTAAAAGCACGATGAAGAAGTCCACAGGATTCTCGGCCGAAGAAAAAGCGGCGGCCAAGGCTCGAATACAAGAGCTGAAGGCGGAAGCGAACAAGGCGGAAGGCGAAAGCACCGCACTGGCAGCCATAGCCGCCATGAAGGAACCGGACCGCTCCATGGCGAAGCGGATCCATGCGATCATCAAGGCCAACGCGCCGGGCCTCCTGGCGAAAACCTGGTACGGGATGCCGGCGTATGCCAACAAGGATGGCAAGATCGTCTGCGACTTCAAACCTGCACAGAAGTTCAACACGAGGTACGCCACGCTGGAGTTCCAGGACGCTGCGAATCTCGACGAAGGCATCATGTGGCCCGTCGGTTTTGCGCTGAACGGATTGACTGCTGCGGAAGAGTCCAAAATTGCTGCACTCGTGAAGAAAGCCGCGGGATGAGAATCGATGGCTTCGGTAAAGAGTCGGACTGCCACCTCATCATATTGATTCAAAGCATGTGAACGGGCTAGGATAGTAAATCTGTATTTCGTCCGCTCACATCGGGAAGCCGCACAACGAACTTGCCGGAAACATTTCTCGTCAGGAGTTTTCTATGAGCCCCAAGAAGGAAACGCAAAAGTCAGCTGGGCGCACCCACGCAGGCGGCAGGGGATTATTGTCAGCTGAAGAAATAGCGGCCATGAAAGAGACCCTCAAAGAGAGGAAGTTGGCTGCGAACAAGGAAGAGGCAGAGAAAGCCGCACTCGCGGCGATCGCCGCCATGAAGGAACCGGATCGCTCCATGGCGAAGAGGATCCATGCGATCATCAAAGAAAACGCGCCGGGCCTCGCACCGAAAACATGGTACGGGATGCCCGCCTATGCCAACGCCGATGATAAGGTGATCTGCTTCTTCCAAACCGGGCAGAAGTTCAAATCGCGATACTCGACGTTGGGTTTCCAGGACGCTGCGAACCTCGATGACGGTGCCATGTGGCCCACCTCATTCGCGCTGAAGGAGTTGACCCCCGCCGACGAAGCAAGGATTGCCGCGCTGGTGAAGAAAGCCGTGAGTTAGAGGGCGGAGAAATGTCGACCATCCGTTTTGACACTACACCGCTTAAAATCGGCGGCTGGACCATACTTAAGCTGCCCAGGAGCGCGAGCGCAAAGCTTCCATCGCGTGGTATGACCTTGGTCGAGGGAACGATCAATGGCTTCCATTCTAAAATCGTGCTGGAACCGGACGGCAAGGGAAGTCACTGGTTCCCGATCGACCCGGGTCTGCGCAAAGCTGCCGGCATAGACGCAGGCCACACAGTAACGATGGCCATTGAGCCGTCCAAAGAATGGCCCGAGCCTGAGGTGCCGGCGGATTTGAATAAGGCTTTAGCGTCCGACCCGAAAGCCAATGCTTTATGGACGAAGATCACACCGATGGCACACTGGGACTGGCTCCGCTGGATACGTTCAACCAACAACCAGGGAACGCGCAGCCGGCGGATCGAGGTGGCATTGTCAAAACTTAAGTCCGGCGAACGCAGGCCATGCTGCTTCAATCGCAGCCTATGTACCGAACCCGAGGTCTCGAAAAACGGAGTGCTCGTCGAACCAACGCTAACAACGCAGTAAAGAAAGAGATGAAACGTATGTTACGCTGCACCCCATTTCCTCTATTGGACGGCAGTTGCGCCGAAGCGATGACCTTTTATCATGAAGGTCTTGGCGGCGAGCTAACGCTAACCGAACTTGGCGGTACACCCATGAAAGATATGTTCCCGCCAAAAAAGCACAAGAGACTCATCCATGCCAATCTAAAGAGTGGCAATATTGAGATTTCGGCCACTGACGGGATGGCTGACCCTGAGTATGAGCCAAAGCAAGGCGATCCGTACGCCATCTTTGTCATTGGTGCAGGCCATGAGGAGCTGAAAGCCGTGTTTAACAAACTTGCCAAAGGCGCCAAAAAAGATAGATTCCAAGACCTGCACGACATGCCCTTTGGGACATACGGACAGTCTTGCGATCGATATGGCGTTCACTGGATTTTTAAGGGTGATAAAAAAGAATAGCCATGGCCGCCAAAACTTTTTCCCAGCAAATCGACGAAATGATCAAGCAATCGGATGACTGGCGGGGCAGGAAATTGTCACAACTGCGCGCCGTGATCAAGAAAGCCGACCCGGCCCTGGTCGAGGAGGTGAAGTGGAAAATGCCCTCCAAACCATCGGGAGTCCCGGTCTGGTCCCATGATGGAATCATCTGCATCGCTGATACGCTCAAGAACGCCGTGCGGCTGACATTCCCCAAAGGCGCTCAGGTGAAGGATCCGAAGAAGCTCTTCAACACCCGCTTGGATAGCAGGACGGTTCGTGCCATCGACTTCCACGAAGGCGACCTTGTGGACGAGTCAGCGCTAAAGGCGCTCATTCTCGAAGCGGCGAGGCGGAACGCGCGAGCGATAAAATGAATTTACAACCAAGACCGTAAAGGAAAACCTTATATGCAAACAGTCAACAAACTGATGATGCTCGCCATCGGCGTCAGCGATATGCCGAAGGCCAAAGCGTTTTACGAGGGCCAGCTGGGTTTGAAAGTCGCAACGGACTACCGTCAAGACGACGACCACTGGTGGGTTTCACTTATCCTCCCGGAAGGCGGCGTCACGATTACCCTGACAACCTTTCACGAAAATGCGAAGCCCGGCACGATGACGCTGTGGTTCGCAACTTCCGATCTGAGCGCAGCCCACAAGGCGCTGAGCGACAAAGGAGTCAAAGTCAGCAAAGTCGGAGACGATCTGCACGGCCCCGGATCAGGCGTAAAGTGGTTTAATTTCAAGGACCCGGATGGCAATCTGATCCACCTGGAACAGGCGTAAGTTTGGGGAGTTCATCTGTCTTTCACCGCAGGGGCGATCCACCCCGCGCCTGCGGTTCTGGACAGGTGTGTGTCACCCTTACAAAAATACGATTTATTCCTTGCCGCGTTTGTTGAGCTGATGATCGAGTTGAAGAACCGCGGTTTCGCGGTTTTCGATCATCTCCAGGCGCGAGACGATCTCGGCCGCATTCTTTTCCTCTTCCACCTGTTCATTGATATACCACTGAAGCAAGACCTGTGAAGGATAATCCTTTTCCTTCAACGCCAATTCATACAAGGCATTGATGAGGCCCGTCACCTTGGCTTCATGCGCGGCGACTTCCTTGAACAGCTCCAAATTGGACTTCCATGCGGAAGGCGGAGCATCGATCGCTTTGAGAGTAACCGTGCCGCCACGCTCGAGCACGAAATCATAGAATTTCATGGCATGTTCGCGTTCCTCGCCTTCTTGAACGCGCATCCAGTGAGCAAAACCGCCCAAGTTCCTGTTCTCAAAGTATGCCGCCATGGAAAGATACAGGTAGGAAGAATACAGCTCCTTATTGATTTGTTCGCAGATCGCATCTTGCATTATCTTATTGATCATCGGTGCCTCCTTGGTAATTTACTTATGCGTCGTTCGAATTTCAATAACCAATAAGAGATCCAGGACTTGAAATGAAAGGACACGCGGCCTGAACCAGGGGGATTTAAGCAGATCATGTCGTTTGAGGTGTCATACCAAGCAGCGACAATCTTCGCCGGCCTTCATATAAAGTGTGACCTTGCCACGCCCTGCCATGACCGCAAGCCTCACAATAACATTCTACCCCCTTTTTTTCAACCAATCCAATAGTTTCTTCGTCGACCAGCAATTGATGACCTCGTCTTTCGTCAGCCAGGCCCGTCTGGCTGTTGCGACTCCATAAAATAAATTATCCAGGTCTGCCTCGGAATGAGAATCGGTATTAATGGAGATCGGGATACCCAACTCCTTGGCGCGGCGCGCATACATATCGTCCAGGTCGAGGCGGGCGGGATGGGCATTGATCTCCAGGGCCACGCCCGTTTCCGCGGCGGCGTTGAAGATCGCATCCATGTCCAGGTCTGCGCCTTCGCGGTCAGGGATCAACCGTCCCGTCGGATGGCCGATGATATCCACATGCGGATTGCGGATGGCATGGATGGTTCGTTGTGTAACTTTCTCGCGCGGTTGTCGCAAAGATGTGTGCATGGAAGCCAAAACCAAATCGAGACCCGCCAAGAATTTATCGGGATAATCGAGCGTGCCATCGGCCTTGATCTCGACCTCGCTGGCGTGCAAAATCAAAATGCTGTCGCCGAGTTTATCCTGGGCCTTCTTGATCTCGGCAGCCTGCTTCTTGTGATCTTCCATGCTCAATCCGCCGGTAACGCCGAGGCTGACCGAATGATCGGTGAATGCAATCACCTTGAGGCCGCGCCTCGCGGCCGCCTGCGCCATCTCGAGCATCGTCAATTTGCCATCGCTCCAATTCGAGTGAACCTGCAAATCGGCCTGGATGTCTTTGACTTCGATCAACTTCGGAAGCCTGTTGGCTTTGGCGGCTTGCACTTCGCCGTGATCCTCGCGCAGTTCGGGCGGGATCCATGGCAAGCCAAGCGTCTTGTAAACCTCTTCTTCGGTTGAACAAAAGATCTCACCGCCGCCTTTAACTTTTACAAATGAATGATCCGATAGAGACAAACCTTTGTCGAGTGCAAGTTGTCGCATTTGCACGTTATGATCTTTCGAGCCGGTCGCGTATTGAAGCGCGGTTCCAAACTCCTGCGGTGGATGCACCCAAACCTGGGCACGCACGCCGTCGCCAAATTCAATGGACGATTTCGTCTCGCCCTGGCCCAGCACGCGCACCACGCCCGCTAGATTCGTGAATGCTTCCATGACCGGTTTCGAATCTCTGGCCGCGACCAGGATATCGAGATCGCCAATCGTTGACCTCATTCTGCGCAGGCTTCCAGCGGGCTGCGCGTCCACGACTCCCTTCACCTTTTTGAGTTGAACAATAATCTCTTGTGCCAGCGGATAGGCGCGTCCAAGCGGGATGCGACCAGAGCGACGGGATAAAGATTCGATGCCCGCCAATATCGCTGATTCTGATTTTTCACCCATGCCCGGAAGATCGCGCAGTTTTCCTTTTTTCGCCGCCGCTTCGAGCTGCGCGAGAGTCGTGATGCGGAGAGCCTTCCAAATCAGCCCGACTTTCTTGGGCCCGAGGCCGGGGACTTTCAACCATTCGGCGAGACTCGCCGGCACGTCCTTTTTGAGTTTTTCCAGGAATTCGAGTTGGCCGGTGCGGAGCAGTTCATCGATTTTTTCAGCGATGGCTTTGCCCACGCCGGGAATTTCTTCGAGCTTGCCCTCCTTCCAATATTCATTGACATCGCGACCGAGTCCCGCCAGATTCTCCGCGGCTTTGCGATACGCCAGAGTTTTGTAAATAATCTCGCCCTTGATCTCGGATAGGTCGGCGATGAGGGTGAAGGAGTCGGCCAGTTCGCGGTTGTTCATAACGATAATCCTTTCGTTGTGGTTGGATTATACGATTAATCCATCCGGTATCCCCGCGCACCGGACTGCTGATTTATAATTTCGCCCATGTTTTCCATGCCTGCCTTCGCCCATATCGGCATCTTCCTTCTGGGCTTGATCATCGTCTTGCTGACCCTGTCCTCTGCCATCTCCACCTTTGTGCTGCCGCGCAGTGCCCGCAGCCGGTTGAACCAGCTGTACTTCGGCGTGTTGTTGCAAATCTTTGATTTGATCTCGCACCTCGCCAAGACCTTTCGCAGGCGCGACGCCATCATGGCATATTATGCGCCGCTCGGTTTGATGCTGTTGCTTCCGCTCTGGTATGTGTTGATCGCATTCGGTTACACACTGATGTATTGGGCCTCGGGAGTATCCTCTTGGTCGGAAGCATTCCGATTGAGCGGTTCTTCGATGTTGACGCTGGGATTATCGATCCCTGAAACTCTCGGCGTGTCGGTGCTGGTCTTTTCGGAAGCCATGCTGGGTCTGATCATGGTCGCCTTATTGATCGCCTATCTGCCGACCATGTATTCGGCGTTCTCGCGCCGTGAACAAGCCGTCAACATGCTGGAAGTGAGGGCGGGCACTCCGCCGACGGCAGAAGAAATGTTGTTACGTTTCCATCGCATTCACGGACTCGACCAATTGGGCGAATATTGGCGGGCCTGGGAAACATGGTTTGCTGACATCGAAGAAAGCCATTCCACGCTTCAGATGATCGTCTTTTTCCGTTCGCCGCGACTGGAGCTTTCGTGGATTACCGCGGCCGGCGCCGTATTGGATTCGGCGGCGTTGACTCTGGCGGCGGTGGATGTGCCATATGAAGTCTCGGCTGCCCTGTGCCTCCGCGCCGGGTTTCTCGCCTTGCGAAGAATCGCGGCGCAATTTGGAATTCAGTTTCCAAGAGACCCGCATTATCCAGTAGACCCCATCAGCATTCCGCGCGAGGAATTCGATGAAGCCTTGAATCGCCTCGCAGCCGGCGGCGTGCCTCTCAAAGCGGACCGTGAGCAAGCCTGGAAGGACTTTGCGGGCTGGCGTGTGAACTACGATGTGGTATTGCTGGCCTTATGCGAGTTGGTCATGGCGCCGTATGCGCCGTGGTCGAGCGACCGCATGCCGAACCGCGCACACTTGATGGGAAAAGAAAAGGCGTGAATCATTCTGATCACGTTCAGCTGCTACAGCCGGCCCATTTGAATCAGGGCGGCAGATGGGCCGACCTGGGCGCAGGGAGCGGAGCGTTCACCTTGGCCCTGCGGGAACTGGTCGGAGCGGATGCCGTGATCTACGCGGTGGACCGCGACGCCGTGCGCTTGAAGGAATTGGAAGGCTCATATCGTGCGAGGTTTGGGGATTCAAAAAACCTGCAGGTTCTTGCGGGTGATTTTTCGCGCCGGCTCGATGTATCTCCGTTGAACGGCGTTCTGATGGCGAACTCTCTGCACTTCTCCCGGGACCACGAAAAGGCTTTGCGCCACGTCCGTGAGCTCCTGAAACCGAATGGAATTTTATTGTTGGTAGAATACAACGTGGATGCGGGAAATCTTTGGGTGCCTCATCCGCTGTCGTTCGAAACGTTCCGGGAGCTTGCCGTGCGCGCCGGTTTCCACGAGCCGCGCGTACTGGCAAGGCATCCTTCGAATTTCCTGCGGGAGTTTTATTCGGCTTTGGCCATCAGAAGGGATGAAGGCGGGAGCATCTAAGCGGATGCCGGCGGGTTCTCATCCAGCATCTTGAAGAACACGTCCACTATGCGCGCTTCGAAGTGTAGGCCCTTTTGCGCCCGGATGTGTTCCCGCACCTTTTGCTCCGCCCATTTTTTCCGGTAGGGCCGGTCCGACGAGAGGGCGTCCCACACATCCACCACCGCAAACAGACGCGCCGCAAATGGGATTTGTTCGCCCTTCAAGCCGCGCGGATAACCAGTGCCATCCCATTTTTCATGATGGCAGTACGGGATATCGAGGGCGAGGTGGAGATATTCGATCGGGGACAGCATATCGTATGCGTAGCGGGGATGTTTACGCATGACCTCCCATTCCGAATCGGTCAGCGGTCCCGCTTTCCGCAGGATTTCATCGGGGATTCCCATCTTGCCGATATCATGCAGGAGCGCGCCGCGCCGGATGTTGACCAGTTCCTCCGCCTCGACCCCGAACGCCATCGCCAGATTAAGCGTCTTCTCGGTGACGCGTTGCGTGTGGCCCTCCGTTTCCTCATCGCGCAGATCCATGGCATGCGACCAGCCTGCGATGGTGGCATCGTAGGCGCGGCTCAGCTGGGTATTGGAATGCTGGAGGTTTTCGAATAATTCGGCATCGCCGATGGCGATCGAAGCCTGTTCGGCCAAGCCCTCTAGAAATTCCAGCCAGTCGTGATCCGGATCGAGCGGCGAGCGGTGAAAGATCTCCAGCACTCCCAGCACCTGACCTTTGGTGATCAAAGGCAGGCCATAATACACGAGGAGGCCCTCTTCCCGAATCAACGAGCTAACCATTACCCACATCTGATGGATGAAGCAAACGCCAAGTAGCGGCAATATCAGAAAGACGGTTCAATCCGCGCCAGATGGTTTGGACGCCGGGTGGGCCATCACCTTTTCTTGCCAAGAATCCACCCAACTTGGCAAT